>NZ_JAUFPN010000147.1 GCF_030409335.1 Paeniroseomonas aquatica | reverse complement strand
GAGGCGCCGGCGCCGGCCAGGCTGGCGGCGCGGCGGGCGCGGATCGAGGTGCTGCCGCTGGCCGCGCCGGGACCGCTGCCGGAGGAGGACCTCTCGGTCGGGCTGGCCGAGGAGATCACCGCGGCCCTGGCCTGCCTGCGCTGGATGTTCGTGGTGGACAGCAGCTCCCTCGCCGCCGCCGCGGCGCGGGAGGGGGCGGCGGCGGCGGCCCGGACCCTCGGGCTCGATTTCCTGCTGACCGGCACGGTGCGGCGGGGCGGGCCGGCGCCCGGCACCGGCCCGGAGGGGGCGCGGGTGCGGATCTCGCTGCGGCTGACCGACCTGCGGCCGCCGGCGGGGGTGGTCTGGACCCAGCGCTTCGAGCGGGAGGCGGGCGACCTGCTGGACCTGCAGGACGAGGTGGCGGCGGCGGTGGTCGCCCGGATCGACCCGGACATCCTGCTGATCGAGGCCGGGCGGGCGCAGGTCCGGGCCGGGGCGGCCACCGGCGCCTCGGCCTATGAGCTGCTGCTGCGGGCGATCCCGGCGATCCACCGGCTGGACCAGGCCGGCTTCCTCGCCGCCGGCGACTGGCTGCGGCAGGCGACGGCGCTGGAGCCGGACTACGCCCCGGCCCTGGCCTGGCACGCCTACTGGCATGTGTTCCTGCTCGGCCAGGGCTGGGCCGCGGGGCAGGAGCAGGAGGCGATGGCGGCGGCGGAGCGGCTGGCGAGCCGGGCCATCGCGCTCGACCCGCTGGATGCCCAGGCGCTGACCATCCTCGGCCATGTCCATGCCTTCGTGCACCACCGGGTCGAGGAGGCGGCGGCGCTGCACCGGCGGGCGCTGGCGCTGAACCCGAACCTGGCGATGGCCTGGGTCTTCCTCGGCATGGCCGAGAGCTACCTCGGCGAGCATGCGGCGGCGCTGCGGCGGCTGGACCGCTACCGGGCGCTGGCGCCCTGCCACCCGCACGCCTTCTTCTTCGACGCGGCGCGGGCGGTGCCGCTGCTGCTGCTGGGCCGGCACGCCGAGGCGGCCGCGGTCTGCCGCGCGGCGATCGCGCTGCAGCCGGGCTTCAGCTTCCCGCAGAAGGTGCTGCTGGCGGCACTCGGGCATCTCGGCGACCGGGAGGCCGCGGCGGCGGTGCGCGCGAGGCTGCTGGCGATCGAGCCCGGCTTCACGCTGGAGCAGGCGCTGCAGCGCACGCCGCTGCGCCTGGCCGGGGACCGGGCGCTCTACCGCCAGGGGTTGCGGCTGGGCGGGCTGGGCTAGCCGCGGGGCGCTCAGCGCAGCGGGTTGCGCAGCACCAGGCCCGCGGTCCGCAGCCGGGCGCCGAGCAGCATGGCCTGGGGCACCGCCGCCGCCGCCGCCGCCAGCGGCAGGTGGCGCAGCAGCAGGCCCAGCGCCTGGGCGCGGCAGCCGCGCTGGGCCAGGGCGGCGGCGAGCAGCAGGTCGGCCTCGGCCGGGGTGACGCAGGGGCAGAGCGGGCAGCCGATGGGCGGCAGGCCGCCGCCCCGTCCGGCGGCGGCGACGGCATGCAGCAGGCCGTCGAGCGGCAGGGCGGCGGCGCCGGCGTCCTCGGCGATCAGGGGCAGGCGGCAGGCGGCGCGCGCCGGGGCGCCCTCGCGCGCCGCGCCGGCCCAGCGGCGGATCGCCTCCAGCAGCAGCGACTCGGCCGGGGGCAGGTCGGCGGTTTCGGTGCCGGCCCAGGGCCAGGCGGGGAGGCCATGTGTCGCCATTGCGCGATCTCCGTCGTGTTGGGCGAGGCTACCGCAACTGAGAAGCATTCGCAAATAAAGCCGCGGCCGGAGAAGCATGGCAGGCGGTCCGGCCTCCCCGGCCGGTCAGCCGCCGCGGCGGCCGAGGGCGCGGCGGGGCGGCGGCGGCGACTGCTCGGCGCCCTCGACGTCCAGCCGCTCCGCCGCCGGGCGCCAGGTCACCGCCCAGGCGGCCGGCTGGGTGCCGCGGCCGCGCAGCAGCGCGAGGCGCCAGCGGGGGTCGTCGAGCGGCGAGGCATGGCCGGAGAGGGCGGCGACCCGCCAGCGGGTGAGGGCGGCGGCCAGCCCCGGCCCTTCATGGTCCGGCCGCAGCAGCAGCCCGAGCGCGCCGCCGGTCCCCGCCGCTAGGCGCAGGCGGTCGGGCCAGCCGGAGTCGGGGCCGGACTCGGGCTCGCAACCCGTCTCGGGGCCGGGCTCCGGCAGGACCAGCACCGCGGCGGCGACGCCGGGGCAGCGCAGGCCTTCCTCCATCGCCCAGAAGGCATCGGCCGGTCGCGGCGCCCGCACCAGCACGAGCTCGGCCGGGGCGAGGCCGAAGCGGCCCAGGCCCGGCGGCCGCTCGCCGGGGGCGGCGGCGATCCAGAGCACGGGGCCGCGGCCGGCGGCGGCACGGGCGAGGACCAGGGCGCAGAAGCCGGCGGCGGCGGCGGGGTCGGCGGCCAGCACCTCGTGCAGCGCCGCCCGGGCGAGGCCGCCGCCGGGCAGGACCCCGTCGATCGGCGGGCAGAGCGGAATGCCCTCCCCGTCCGGGGCGGGGATGGCGCGCGCCGCCCGCGCCCGCAGCAGCGCCGAAAGGCCGAGGCGGTCGAGCCGTGGCGGTCCCGGGCGGCCGGGAGGGGGATCGTCGGGGGGCTTGGGCATGTCGTTCGTATTATGTTCCAGTACGGCGGTGCCTCCGGTCAAGGCTTTCCTCCCCGCCGGCCGGGCGGCCCGGCCAGCTAGGGGCGGGACGCGGGGCTGCCCTGCGGGGGGGATCTTGGCATTCTCCGCCGCCAAGCCCTTGAATACCGCCCGGCCTCGGCCGCAGATCAGCCCGAACGGCCCAAGATACCGGAGACGCCATGACACGCCAGCAGCCGACACCGCCCGCGGCGCCCTCCGCGGCGCCCCCTGCGGGCCATATCGTCCGGGGCCTCGCCGGCGCCATCGGGAATACCCCGCTGATCCGGCTGGCGCGGGCCAGCGCCGCCACCGGCTGCGAGATCCTCGGCAAG
Organism: Paeniroseomonas aquatica; assembly: GCF_030409335.1. GTDB lineage: Bacteria > Pseudomonadota > Alphaproteobacteria > Acetobacterales > Acetobacteraceae > Belnapia > Belnapia aquatica. The sequence goes on along the minus strand of NZ_JAUFPN010000147.1, from coordinate 150,370 downwards.
GCCGAATTCATGCAGCCCGGCGGCAGCGTGAAGGACCGGGCAGGGCTCGGGATCATCGAGGATGCCGAGCGGCGCGGGACGCTGATCCCCGGCCAGCCCGGGATCGTGGTGGAGGGCACCGCCGGCAACACCGGCATCGGCCTGACCCTGGTGGCCAATGCCCGGGGCTACCGCACCATCATCGCCATCCCGAAGACCCAGAGCCGGGAGAAGATCGACTTCCTGCGGATGATCGGCGCCGAGCTGCGGCTGACCGAGGCCAAGCCCTTCAGCGACCCCGGCAATTACGTCCATGTCTCGCGCCGCATCGCCGAGGAGCTGGCGGCGGCCGGGGAGCGGGTGATCTGGGCCAACCAGTTCGACAACCTGGCCAATGGCGCGGCGCACGAGGCGGTGACCGGCCCGGAGATCTGGGACCAGTGCGGCGGGCGAGTCGATGCCTTCACCTGCGCCGCCGGCACCGGCGGCACGCTGGCCGGCATCGCCCGGGCGCTGAAGGCGCGCAATCCCGGGGTGCGCATCATCCTCGCCGACCCGATGGGCAGCGCGCTGTACAGCTGGATCAAGACCGGGGTGCTGAAGGCCGAGGGGAATTCCATCACCGAGGGCATCGGCCAGGCGGCCCGGGTCCCGGGCAACCTCGAGATCGCCCGCGAGTTCATCGACGACGCGGTGCAGGTGGCCGATCCGGAGGCGCTGGAGCAGGTCTTCGACCTGCAGATCCACGAGGGGATCTCGGTCGGCGGCTCGGCCGGCATCAACGTGGCGGCGGCGATCCGCGTCGCCCGCGCCATGGGGCCGGGGCATACCATCATCACCATCCTCTGCGACGGCGGCGCCCGCTACCAGAGCAAGCTCTTCAACCCGGAATTCCTGCGCGAGCGCGGCCTGCCGGTGCCGCCTTGGCTGGCCTGAGGCGGCGGTGATGGAGCTGATCGAGCTGGCCCGCAGCATCCGCGCGCGGGACCCGGCGCGGCCGGGCTGGATCGAGGCCTTCACCTGCTATGCCGGGCTGCAGGCGGTGCTGATGCACCGCCTCGCGCATGCGCTCTACCGGGCCGGGCTGAAGGCGCCGGCGCGGATGATCTCGCATACCAACCGCTTCATCACCGGCATCGAGATCCACCCCGGCGCCCGGCTCGGGCGGCGGCTCTTCATCGACCACGGCATGGGGGTGGTGATCGGCGAGACCGCCGAGGTCGGCGACGACGTGCTGATCTACCACGGGGTGACGCTCGGCGGGCTCTCGGGCCAGCCGGGCAAGCGGCACCCGACCATCGGCCATGGCGTGGCGATCGGCGCCGGGGCGCAGGTGCTGGGGCCGATCCGGGTCGGCGACAATGCCCGGATCGGCGCCAATGCCGTGGTGGTCGCCGAGGTGCCGGCGGGGGAGACGGTGGTGGGCATCCCGGCCCGGCCGCCGCGCGAGCAGCCGGCGCTGGCCGGCCGCCCGCCGGCCGTGCCGCAGGCCCCGAGCCCCGGGTATGGCCTGCTCGATGCGCCCTGCGACCCGGTGGGCGAGGAACTGGCCGGGCTGCGGGCCGAGGTGGCGGCGTTGCGCGCCGAGACCGCGGCGCTGCGCCGGCTGGCGCTGCGCGAGCCGGCCGCGGAATAGGACCGGCGGCCTATCTGTTCTGCCCGGGGGAACGCCGGACCTGGCACCCCGTTCTGCGGAACGAGTGGCAACCACAGGAGACAGACCCATGGCCAGCATCAAGCGTTCCGCCAGCGCCCATTGGACCGGCACCGGCAAGGAGGGCAAGGGCAGCCTCACCACCCAGTCCGGCATCCTCAAGGACAGCCAGTACGGCTTCAACACCCGCTTCGAGAATGGCCCGGGAACCAACCCGGAGGAGCTGATCGCCGCCGCCCATGCCGGCTGCTTCACCATGGCGCTGGCCTTCCAGCTCTCGGGCGCCGGCCACACGCCGGAGAGCCTCGACACCGAGGCGAAGGTCTCGCTCGAGCAGGAAGGCGGCGGCTGGAAGATCGCGGCCGTGGCGCTGGTGCTGAAGGCCAAGGTGCCCGGCCTGTCGCAGGAGGAGTTCACCAAGCTCGCCGAGACGGCCAAGGCGAACTGCCCGGTGTCCAAGGTGCTGACCGCCAGCATCACGCTGGAAGCGACCCTGGGCTGAGGCCCGGCGCTAGCCGCCGCGTCCGCCGGTGGCAGGCGGGGCGGCCGGCGTCTTGCCCGCCAGGCAGTCGCGCATGAACCCGCGGCGGGCCTCGGCCGCCAGGGTGCGGGTCGCGGCCTCGGCGTTGCAGTGGGACATCCTCTCGCGCTGGGCCGCCTGGGCCGGGCTGGGGCTGCCGGCCGCGGCTGGCGGCATCCGCCCGGCCAGGCATTCGCTCATGAAGGGGCGGCGGGCATCGCCGGTCAGATCGCGTCGGCCCGCCTCGGCGTTGCAGTCGCGCATCCGGCCCTGCTGAGCGGCCTGCGCCGCGCTCGGCTGACGCGTCGCCGCGCCGGCCTCAGGCGCGGCCACGCCCTGGCCTTGGGCCAGGCCGGCCGAAGCGGTGGCCAGCAGGATGACGGCGGCGAGCAGCGGGGCGCCGGGGCCGCCCCGGCGGATCTTGGAGTCGACGCGCATGGCGACCTCGCTTCGGCGCGGCCGGAAGTGGCGGCGTCGCTGTTCACGAAGCCGGAGCGCGGCGGCCCGGTCCATGGAAACCCGCCCGATAACGCAGATTTGGCCTGAGGCCGCGGCCCCCTGCGGCCGGTGGCGCATTTCCCTGCGGGCCCTAAGCTGGCCCGACCAGGGGAGGCAAGAGATGTCGGATGCCATCGGCCGTGCCAGGCGCAATACCATCGGCGACGCGCTGCAACGGGCCGCCGCCCGCTTCGGGGCGCGGCCGGCGCTGCGCTTCGCCGGGCGGGACTGGAGCTATGCGGCGCTGCACCAGGCGGCGGGGCGGGTCGGGCGGCGGCTGCTGGCCTCCGGCCTGGCGCCGGGCGACCGGGTGGTCGCCTATGGCCGCAACTCCGATGCCTACCTGCTGCTCTGGCTGGGCTGCGCCCGCGCCGGCCTGGTGCATGTCCCGGTGAATTTCGCCCTGACCACGGCCGAGCTGGACTACGTGCTGCGCCAGAGCGGCGCCGCCATGCTGCTCTACCAGCCGGCGCTGGCCGGCCCGGCCGAGGCGGCGCTGGCGCTGTCGCCGGGCGTGCGGGGCGGGACCATCGACGCGGGCGGGGCCGGGCTCGATGTGCTCGCCGCCGCGCTGGACCCGTCCTGGGACGGGGATGCGCCCCTGGGCGAGGCGGTGGGCGAGGAGGACCTCGTCCAGATCATGTACACCTCCGGCACCACCGGGGCGCCGAAGGGCGCGATGATGTCGCATCGCGGGCTGCTCTCGGAATACGCGAGCTGCATCGTCGAGCTGGAGATGCTGCGCAACGACCGCGGGCTGGCGGCGCTGCCGCTGTACCACACCGCGCAGATGCATGCCTTCACCATGCCGCAGCTGCTGAACGGCGCCTTCACCCTGCTGATCGATGCGCCGCAGCCGGCGCTGGTGCTGGAGCTGATCGAGTCCGCGAGGATCACCACCTTCTTCGCCCCGCCGACGGTCTGGATCAGCCTGCTGCAGCACCCGGACTTCGCCACGCGCGACCTGAGCAGCCTCGAGAAGGTGCAGTACGGCGCCTCCATCATGCCGGTGCCGGTGCTGCAGGAGCTGCGCGCCCGGCTGCCGCAGGCGCGGCCCTTCAACTGCTACGGCCAGACCGAGATCGCGCCGCTGGCGACGGTGCTGCGGCCGGAGGAGCACGCGGCGCGGCCGGGCTCGATCGGGCGTGCCGTGATGAATGTCGAGACGCGGGTGGTCGATGCCGGGATGCGCGACGTGGCGCCCGGCGAGCGGGGCGAGGTGGTGCACCGCTCGCCGCAGCTGCTGCTGGGCTACTGGAGGATGCCGGAGGAGACGGCCAAGGCCTTCGAGGGCGGCTGGTTCCACAGCGGCGACGTCGCCACCATCGATGCCGAGGGGTACCTGGCGATCGTCGACCGCACCAAGGACCTGATCAACACCGGCGGCGTGCTGGTGGCCAGCCGGGAGGTGGAGGAGGCGCTCTTCACCCACCCGGAGGTGGCCGAGGTGGCGGTGATCGCGGTGCCGGATCCGAAGTGGATCGAGGCGGTCGCGGCCGTCGTGGTGCTGCGCGGCGCGGCGGCCCCGGATATCGAGGCGTTGCTGCTGGCGCATGCGCGGGAGCGCCTGGCGCCCTACAAGCTGCCGAAGCGGATCATCATCGCGGAGGCGCTGCCGAAGAACACCGCGGGCAAGCTGCTGAAGCGGGAGTTGCGGCTGCTCTATGCCGGGACGGAGAGCGGGGCCCTGGGGGGCGGATAGGCAGGGCGGGGTGACGCGCCGGCATCGCCCCGGTATGGTCCGCCGCACTTCTTCTGACCAATGGGACGGGAACACAGCATGACGCAGGCACGGCGGACCGAGGCACGTCTCGGCGGGCATATCCTGGCGGATGCGCTGGTGGCGCAGGGCGTCAGCCATGCCTTCTGCGTGCCGGGGGAAAGCTACCTCGACCTGCTCGACGGGCTCTATGCCCAGCGCAACCGCATCCAGCTGGTGACCTGCCGCTTCGAGGCGGGCGCCGTCCACATGGCCGAGGCCTATGGCAAGCTGACGGGCAAGGCGGGCGTGGCCATCGTCACCCGCGGCCCCGGCGCCTGCCATGCCGCCATCGGCGTGCACGTGGCCTTCCAGGACAGCACGCCGCTGGTGCTCATCATCGGCCAGATCCCCTTCGAGGAGACCGACCGGGAGAGCTTCCAGGAGGTCGACTACCGCAAGATGTTCGCCCCGCTCGCCAAGTGGGTGACGCAGATCGACGACGCCGCGCGCATCCCGGAGCTGATAGCGCATGCCTTCGACGTGGCGACCAGCGGCCGGCCCGGGCCGGTGGTGGTCGCCATCTCCGAGGAGATGCAGAAGCACATGGCCTCGGTGCCCGACATCGGCCCGGCGGCGGTGCTGCCGCCGCATCCGGCGCCCGATGCCATGGACCGGCTGATGGGGCTGCTGGCCAAGTCCCAGAAGCCGCTGGCGGTGCTCGGCGGCGGCGCCTGCTGGACCGAGCAGGGCCGCGCCGACATCCGCGACTTCCTCGTCGCCAACGACATCCCCGTCGCGGTCAGCTTCCGCCGGCAGGGGCTGTTCGACGGCACCTCCCCGAATTTCGTCGGCGACCTCGGCGTCGGCGCGGATGCGACGCTGGTCGCCAAGGCGCGCGAGAGCGACCTGTTCCTCGCCATCGGCACCCGCATGGGCGAGCCGATCAGCCAGGGCTACACCCTGTTCGACATGGCCGGCGGTACGCCCATTGTTCAGGTCTACCCCGATCAGGCGGAGATCGGCCGGGTCTACCGGCCGGCGCTCGGCATCACCTCGGACATGAACGCCTTCGCGGCCGCCGCCAAGGCGACCAAGCCGATCGCCAACCCGGCCTGGGCCGGCTGGCGCGCGGAGCTGCGGGCGGCGCGCGAGGCGCAGGCCAGGCCGGCGCAGTACGAGGGGCCGCTGAACCTGGCCGTCGCGCTGCAGGAGCTGGAGGCGGTGCTGCCCGCCGATACCATCTTCACCACCGATGCCGGCAACTTCGCCACCTGGCCGAACCGCTTCATGCACATCAGCGAGAAGCAGGACTTCCTCGGGCCCACGAACGGCGCCATGGGCTACGGCGTGCCGGCGGCCATCGGGGCGAAGATCACCTTCCCCGGGCGGACCGTGATCTGCTTCGTCGGCGACGGCGGCTTCATGATGACGGGCCAGGAGATCGCCACCGCCTTCCACCACTCGGTCAACCCGATCATCCTGGTCTTCAACAACCAGATGTACGGCACCATCCGCATGCACCAGGAGCGGACCTATCCGGGGCGCGTCTCCGCGACGGCGCTGACCAATCCGGACTTCTCGAAGTTCATCGAGAGCTTCGGCGGGCATGGCGAGATCGTCGAGACGACGGAGCAGCTGGTGCCGGCGGTGCAGCGGGCGATCGCCAGCGGCAAGCCGGCGCTGGTCGAGGTGCGGACCAACCCGGAGCAGGTGACCAACCGCAGCACCATCGCGCAGCTGCGCGAGCAGGCGCGGAAGGCGGCCGAGGGCGCGGCGGAGAAGGAGCCGGCGGCGAAGGCCGGGCCGGCCCCGGCGCCGCGGCGGGTTGGGCCGCGGACGCGCTAAAGAGGCAGGGGCTCTGCCCGTTGGCAGCAGTGCCGCCAACCCCCGCCAAAGGCCGAAGGGCCTTTGGAAACCATGAGTTTTAACGATCGGTGTCCAGAGGCCTTTCGGCCTTTGGTGGGGTAGTTTGAAGGGGCAACGCCCCTTCAACCTTCATCGTCCCACCGCATACCCCTGCATCCCCCGCGGATTGGCCCCGGCGAAGATCTGCCCATCCGCCTCCAGCCGCGCCCCGGTCAGCCGGCCCTCGGACCACTCGCCGCCCATCTCCGCGCCATGACCGCGCGCCGTGAGCTCCGCCAGCACCTCCGGCGCATAGCGGCCTTCCAGCACCAGCTTCCCCGGTTTGGCGCCGCGCGGCCAGAAGCTGCTGATCCAGTGTTCGCTGTGGAAGCTCGGCAGGTCGATGGCCTGCTGGATGCCGAAGCGGTGGTCGATCATCCGCGTCAGCATGATGGGCTGCCACTGGTCCTGCTGCTCGCCGCCCGGGGTGCCGAAGCTGAGCCAGGGGCGGCCGTCGCGCAGCACCATGCTGGGCGAGAGGGTGGTGCGCGGCCGCTTGCCGGGCCTGAGGCCGTTGGGCAGGCTCTCGTCCAGCCAGAACATCTGGCAGCGGGAGCCGAGGCAGAAGCCCAGGCCCGGGATGGCCGGCGAGGATTGCAGCCAGCCGGCGGAGGGTGTGGCCGAGACGAAATTGCCCCAGCGGTCGATGACGTCGATGTGGCAGGTATCGCCGCCCGAGGCGCCGAGGCGGGAGACGGTGGGCTCGCCGGTGCCGGCGGCCATGGCCAGCGCGCCGGAGCGGGCGATGGCGGCCGCGTAGTCGGTGCGGGGGGCGATGCCGTCCGGGCTGCCGGGGCGGAAGTCGTTGTTGGCCTCGCGGCCGATCAGGGCGCGGCGGGCTTCCGTGTAGGCGGCCGAGAGCAGCGTCGCCATGGGCACGTCGGTGAAGTCCGGGTCGCCGTAAAAGGCCTCGCGGTCGGCGAAGGCGAGCTTCATGGCCTCGGTGACGGTATGGGCATAGTCGGCGCCGACCGGGTCCATGGCGGCGAGGTCGAAGCCTTCGAGCAGGGCGAGCGCCTGGAGCATGGCGGGGCCCTGGCTCCAGGGGCCGCATTTCAGGACGGTATGGCCGCGGTAGTCGTGGGTCAGCGGCGCCTCGGTGCCGGCGCGCCAGCCGGCCATGTCCTGCCCGGTCAGCAGGCTGGTGTGCTTGCGGCCGGAGGTGTCGAGTGCCGCGAATTCGCGGCCGAACCTGTCGATCGCCTCGGCGACGAAGCCGCCGTACCAGATGTTGCGGGCGGCCTCGATCTGGCCCTCGCGGTCGCCGCTGGCGGCCTCGGCCTCCCGCACCACCCGGGCATAGGTCTCGGCCAGCTCGGGGTTGGTGTAGAGCGCGCCCGGGGTGATGCCGCGCAGCCAGAGGGCGGCCGAGGTCGGCCAATGGGTCTCGAACAGCGGGCGGACCGTCTCGATCGTGGCGGCGACCCGGCCGACCACATGGGCGCCGCGGCTGGCATAGCCGATGGCGTAGTCGAGGACGTCGCGCAGGCGCCAGGTGCCGTGGTCGCGCAGCATCAGCGCCCAGGCATCGAAGGCGCCGGGGATCGGGGCGCAGAGGAAGCCGGTGCCGGGGACGATGTCGAGGCCGAGCTCGCCCTTCAGCTTGGCGACCGTCAGCGCGGCCGGCGCCGGGCCCTGGCCGCAGATCACGCTCTGGGCGCCGGTCCTGGCGCTGTGCAGGATGATCGGGCAGTCGCCGCCGGGGCCGTTCAGGTGCGGCTCGACGATCTGCAGGGTGAAGCCGGCGGCGGCTGCCGCATCGAAGGCATTGCCGCCGCGCTCCAGCACCGACATGCCGACCTGGGAGGCGATCCAGTGGGTGGTGGCGACGGCGCCGAAGGTGCCGGCGATCTCGGGGCGGGTCGTGAACATTGGATGCCGGTCTCCGTGGGGCGTTGCCTGCGGTGATAGGGGCAGGCAGAGAGGCACCGGTCAATCCGGAAGAGCGCGGGATGCTGGTGGCGGTGGTGGGTCCCTCGGGGGCGGGGAAGGATACGCTGATGGCGGGGGCGCGGGCGGCCCTCGCCGACGACCCGCGCTTCCGCTTCGTCCGGCGCGCCATCACCCGCCCGGCCGAGGCCGGGGGCGAGGACCACCGGGCGCTGGACCGCGCGGGCTTCGCGGCCGAGCGGGCGGCGGGCGGCTTCGCCCTGTGGTGGGAGGCGCATGGGCTGCTCTACGGCATCCCGGCGGACCTCGACGCGCGCCAGGCGAGCATCGCCAACCTCTCCCGCGGCGTCCTGGCCGAGGCGGCGGCGCGCTTCCCGCTGCGGGTGCTGGAGATCACCGCCCCGCCGGAGGTGCTGGCGGCGCGGCTGGCGGCGCGGGGGCGGGAGGATGCGGCGGATGTCGCGGCGCGGCTGGCGCGCCAGGTCGGGCTGCCGCCGGGGCTGCGGGTGGTACGGGTGCTGAACGACGGGCCGGTGGAGCAGGGCGTGGCGCGGGTGGTGGCCGCGCTGCGCGGCCTCAACCCCGGCTGAGCGCCGCCACGACGGCCGCGCAGAAGGCCAGGCGCTCGGCCTTGCGGTCGATGCCATCGGTGACATGCGGCGGCTGCGGCCAGCAGGAGAGGGTGACGATCACCACCTCCGCCGCGCGGTTGACGTAGAGCGTCTGGCCGGCGAAGCCGACCGCGACCATGGCGCCGTTCGGGTCGATCCACCAGCTGAAGCCGTAGCCGGTGGCGCCGTAGGAATTCTGCGCCGGGTCCAGGGCGAAGGCGGGGCGGGCGGCCTGCTCGACCCAGCCCATGGGCAGGATATCGCCGCCGCCCGCGAGGATGAACTGGCCGAAGCGGCCGAGGTCGCGCAGCGCCATGCCGGCGCGGCTGCCGCCGATCTCCTGCCCGCCCTCCTGGTCCAGGGTGTAGTAGGCGTCGTGCTCCATGCCCCAGCGGGACCAGATGCGCTCGGCCATGTACTCGGCCAGCGGACGGCCGGTGGCGGCGGTGAGCAGGCAGCCGAGCAGGTAGGTGTCGCCGGTATTGTAGTTGAAGCGGGTGCCCGGCGGCGCGGCGCGGCCGAGGCTGCGCAGCAGCGCGACGACGCCACCCGGCTGCCGGTCGCCCAGCGCCTTGCTGTAGCGGTTCACGTGCGAGCCGCGGTCGGCGTAATCCTCCACCCAGGCGGTGCCGGAAGACATGGTCAGCAGGTCGCGCACCGAGACGCCATCGTAGGCGGAGCCGCGCAGCGCGGGCAGGTAGCGGATGACGTCGTCCGCCAGCCCGCCGATGCGGCCTTCGCGGATGGCGGCGCCGACCAGCGTCGAGGTCATCGACTTCACCATGGACATGGTGGACCAGCGGGTCGCTTCCGTCAGGCCGAGGGCATAGCGCTCCAGCCGGATCTGGCCGCGGTGCAGCACCAGCAGCCCGGCGATATCGGTGCGTTCGACATGGGCGGCGACGTCGCCGGGGGTGAGCTCGGGGCCATAGGGAAGTGGCAGGACATGGTCGCCGCGGCGGATGGCGCGGGTCGCGAACATCCGGTCGACGTTCGCGTAGGCATGCGGCTGCCGGGTCGGCGGCAGCAGCAGGAAATCCTCGCCGCGCGGGAAGAGGTGGCGCGGCGCGGCCAGGGTCATGCCGCGCCGCGCAGCGGCAGGCGCTCGGCGATCAGGAAGGGGGCGCCGGCCTTCGCCTGGGTGAAGAGGGCGAGTTCGCTGACCAGGCGCGGCCGGGCCGGGGCATCGCCGAGGAACTCGGTGACGGCGGGCAGCACCACCGCCTTCTCCGCCGCGCTCAGGCGGCGGGTGAGGGTGACGTGGAAACGCCATTCCTCCAGCACGTGCGGATAGCCGAACCGGGTGAGCAGCGCCTCCTGCCGGGCTGTCAGGCCATGCCGGCGGCGGCGGGCCAGCTCGGCCTCGCCCGGCGGGGCACGGCAGGCATCGAGCGCCTCGACGCAGGCATCGGCCAGCGCGTGCAGGGCCGGGCAGGGGGTGGTCTCGCGCAGCGCCAGGAAGCCGTCGAGGTCGGCGACCGCCAGCGGCGGAAGCGCGAAGGGGGCGGTGCGGGCGGCCAGCGCCTCGGCGGCGGCGACGGCCTCGACCCAGCTCACCGCCAGGCGGAAGGGGGGCTTCAGGGTCGCGTGCAGGCCATAGCCGCGCGGGTCGGCGGTGAGTTCGGCGATATCCAGGCCGGGCAGGACCGGCTGGTGCATCGGGGCGCCGCTCTCGGCGTCCCGGCCGAGCCAGGCAGAGCCGAGGCGGTGCAGCGGATCGTCGTAGCCGGGAGCCCAGTAGAGGGCGAGCCGGGCCTCGGGAGCGGGGGCGCCGATCATCGGGACGCCGGGTACAACTGCATGGCTGATATCCGCGACCCGGGACGGGCCAGCCATGGATTATGCCACGCGGGCCCCGCCGCGCCAGACCTCGCGCACCACCGGAATGGCCCCGATCGCGGCCAGTCGGACGAGGTCGGCGCGGAGCCCGGCCTCGAGCCGGCCGCGATCGGCCAGCCGGGCCATGCGGGCGGGGCGGTCGGTGATCATGGCGACGGCCGCGGGCAGGCCGATGCCGGTGCCGGTCGCGGCGGTGAAGGCGGCCTCGATCAGCGCGGCGGGGACATAGTCGCTGGCCAGCGCATCCACCGCGCCGGCGGCGATCAGCTCGGTGACCGCGACATTGCCGGAATGGCTGCCGCCGCGGACGATGTTCGGCGCGCCGGCGATGATCTCGACGCCGATCTCCCGCGCCGCCTGGGCGGCGGCCAGCGTCACCGGGAATTCGCTGATGCGGATGCCGTCACGGGCGTTGCGGGCGACCTCGGCGATCTCGTCGTCGTCGTGGCTGGCCAGCGGCAGGTCGCGGTGGGCCAGCCGGTCCAGCAGCCAGCGGCGCTGCGGCTCGCGCAGCCTGGCACGGCGTTCCAGCAGCTCGGCGATGCGGGCATCAACCGCTGTGTCGCTCATCTGCTGCTGCTTCTGCCGCAGCACCCGGTAGCGGGCCATGTCGCGGTACTGGCCGATGCCCGGGGAGTGGTCCATCAGGCTGACCATGCGGACCAGCGGGTGGTCGGCCACCGATTCGACCGAGGCGACCATGTCGACCGCCGGCAGCTCGCAGCGGAGGTGGAGGAAATGGTCGGACTTCAGCAGCCCGGTCGGGACCAGGGCGGTGAGGTCGGCGACGCCTTCGCGGAAGGTCTGCACCCGGCCGGGGTCGAAGCCGAGGTCGCCGAGGCAGAGCGCGTCGAAGACCGTGGTGACGCCGGCCGCGGCGCATTGCGCGTCATGCGCCAGCAGGGCGGAGCGGCTCGGCCAGCGGGCATTGGCGCGGGGCTGGACCTGGCGTTCCAGGTTGTCGGTATGGACATCGACCACCCCGGGGATGAGGTGGTCGCCGCCGCAGTCGACGGCGCCGGGCAGGCTGCTGCGGCCGGGCTGGACCTCGGCGATCAGCCCGTCGCGGATGACGATCGTGCCGGCGACGACCGCATCGGGCAGGACCAGCATTGCGTTGGTGAGGATGGTCTCGGACATCAGGCGGCGGCCGGCATGGGAAGGACCTCGAACAGGCGGTCGGCGACGCGGTCGCGGACCTCGGTGTCATGGAAGATGCCGATGATGGCGGTGCCGGCAAGCTTGGCGGCCTCGATCAGGCCGATGACCACCTCCCGGTTGGCGGCATCGAGGCTGGCGGTGGGCTCGTCGAGCAGCAGTACGGGATAGCCCGGCGCGAAGCCGCGCGCGAGGTTCACCCGCTGCTGCTCGCCGCCGGAGAAGGTGGCCGGCGGCAGGCCGTGCAGCCTGGCCGGCAGGTTGAGCCGGAGCAGCAGGGCGCGGGCCGCGGCCAGCGCCGCCTCGCGCGGGGTGCCGCGGGCGATCAGCGGCTCGGCGACGATCTCGAGCGTCGGGACGCGGGGGATGACGCGGAGGAACTGCGAGACGTAGCCCAGCGTCTCGCGGCGGATCGCCCGTACCGCCCGGGCATCGGCGGCGGCAAGGTCGAGGATCTCGCCCTGGTGGCGCAGCAGGATGCGGCCCTCGCCGGCGCCGTAGTTGCCGTAGAGGCAGCGCATCAGCGTCGACTTGCCGGCGCCGGAGGGGCCGGAGAGCGCCACGCATTCGCCGGGGGCGACGCCGAGGTCGACCCCGCCGAGCACGGGGATGCGGGTGCCGCCCTGGAGGTGGAGGGTGAAGGCCTTGCCGAGGCCCTCGGTGCGGATCGACCAGCTCATGCCCATGGTCATGCCGCCAGCACCGAGGCGACCAGCAGCTGGGTATATTCGTGCTGCGGGTCGTCCAGCACCCGGTCGGTCAGCCCCTGCTCCACCACGCGGCCGTGGCGCATCACCAGCAGCCGGTGCGCCAGCAGCCGGGCTGCGGCGATGTCGTGGGTGACGATCAGCACCGCGAGGCCGAGGTCGGCGACCAGGCCGCGGATCATGTCGAGCAGCTTGGCCTGGACCGAGACATCGAGGCCGCCGGTCGGCTCGTCCATGAAGACCAGCCGGGGGTGGGTGACCAGGGTGCGGGCGATCTGCAGCCGCTGCTGCATGCCGCCCGAGAATTTGTCCGGCATGCCATCGATCCGTTCCGGGTCGATCTCGACGCGCTGCAGCCAGGCCGTAGCCTCGGCCCGGATGCCGCCGTAGTGGCGGGCACCGACCGCCATCAGCCGCTCGCCGATGTTGCCGCCCGCCGAGACGCGCATGCGCAGCCCGTCGCGCGGGTTCTGGTGGACGAAGCCCCAGTCGCTGCGGTGCAGCCGGCGCATGGCGGCCTCGCCCATGTCGTGGACCGAATGCACCGCACCGGCGGGGTCGCGGTAGCGGACGGTGCCGGCCTCGGGGCGCATCAGCCCCGAGAGGACGCGGAGCAGGGTGGTCTTGCCCGACCCCGATTCGCCGACGATGGCGACCACCTCGCCGGGGTGGATCTCGAGCGCCACGTCATCGAGCGCGGCGATGGCGCCGAAGCGGAGCGACAGGCCGGAGGCCTGCAGCAGCGGGGCGCTCATTCCGCGGCCTCCCGGTGGGACTGGCGGGTGCCGCAGTAGTCGGTGTCGGAACAGACGAACATGCGCCCCCCCTGGTCGTCGACCACCACCTCGTCGAGGTAGCTCTCGCGGCTCTGGCACAGCGCGCAGGCGGCATCGGCGCGGACCGGCACGAAGGGATGGTCCTCGAAGTCGAGGCTGCGGACGCTGGTATAGGGCGGCACCGCGTAGATCCGCTTCTCCCGCCCAGCGCCGAACAGCTGCAGCGCCGGCATGCGGTCCATCTTCGGGTTGTCGAAGGCCGGGATCGGCGAGGGCGACATCAGGTAGCGGCCACCGACCAGGACGGGATAGCCGTAGCTGATGGCGACATGGCCGTGCCGGGCGATGTCCTCGTAGAGTTTGACATGCATCAGCCCGTAGTCGGCCAGCGCATGCATGCGCCGGGTCTCGGCGAGGCGGGGTTCCAGGCGGAACAGCGGCTCGGGCATCGGCACCTGGTAGACCAGGATCTGGCCCTGGCGCAGCGGCGTCTCGGGGATCCGGTGGCGGGTCTGGATGATGCTGGCCTCGCCGGTGCGCTCGGTGGTGGCGACGCCCGTCACCTTGGCGAAGAAGCGGCGGATGGAGACGGCGTTGGTGGTGTCGTCGGCGCCCTGGTCGATCACCTTCAGCGTATCGGCGGTGCCGATGATGCTGGCGGTGACGGCGATGCCGCCGGTGCCCCAGCCATAGGGCAGCGGCATCTCCCGCGCCCCGAAGGGCACCTGGTGGCCGGGGATGGCGACCGCCTTCAGGATGGCGCGGCGGATCATCCGCTTGGTGTTCTCGTCGAGGTAGCCGAAATTGTAGCCGAGCGCGGTCATTCCGCGGCCTCCCGCTGGCCCGCCATCTGGGCGGTCGCGCGCAGCTCGCGCAGCTTCTCCAGCTCGGACTGGAAGTCGACGTAATGCGGCAGCTTGAGGTGCTCGACGAAGCCGGTCGCCTCGACGTTGTCGCAGTGCAGCAGCACGAATTCCTGCACCTGCGCCGGGGCGTCGACCGCCTCGCCCAGCTCCTCCGCCCGCAGGGCGCGGTCGACCAGCGCCATGGCCATGGATTTGCGCTCGCCATGGCCGAAGACCAGGCCGTAGCCGCGGGTGAACTGCGGCGGCTCGGTCTTCGAGCCCGCGAACTGGTTCACCATCTGGCATTCGGTGACGGTGATCTCGCCGAGCTCGATGGCGAAGCCCAGCTCGGGCGGGGCGAATTCGACTGTCACGGCGCCCATGCGGATCTCGCCGACGAAGGGATGGGCGTTGCCGTAGCCGCGTTGGGTGGAATAGCCGAGCGAGAGCAGGAAGCCCTCGTCGCCGCGGGCCAACGCCTGCAGCCGCAGGGCCCGGTCGGCGGGGAAGGCCAGCGGCTCGCGCGTCAGGTCGCCGGGCTCGGCCTCGGAGGCGGGCTCGGGCGCCATCAGCCCTTCGGCGGCGAGGATGCCGGTGACGCGCGGCATGGTCGCCTCCGCCGCCGCGGCGCGCGGCGCGGGCGGCGGCGGCGCGCCCTCGGCCGCGAGGGCGAAGTCGAGCAGCCGGTGGGTGTAATCGAAGGTGGGGCCCAGCACCTGGCCGCCGGGCAGCTCCTTGTAGGTGGCGCTGATCCGCCGCCGGATGCGCATGGCGCCGGTGTCGAGCGGCTCGCTGGCGCCGAAGCGGGCCAGGGTGGTGCGATAGGCCCGCAGCAGGAAGGCCGCCTCGATCAGGTCGCCGCGCGACTGCTTGATGGCCAGCGCGGCGAGGCCGCGGTCGTGGCAGGCGCCCTCGGCCATGACGCGGTCGACCGCGAGGCCGAGTTGCGCCTCGATCTGCGCCAGCGAGAGTTCGGCCAGCGCGGGGTCGCCGCGGCGTTCCTCGGCAAGCCAGGCATGGGCGGCCTCGATGGCGCGCTCCCCGCCCTTGACGGCGACATAGGCCATTACCGCGTCTCCTCGAGGCGGGTGGTGCGCGGCAGCGCGGCGAGGCTGTCCCCGGCGCAGAGGACGAGATCGACGCCGCGCGGGAAGCGGGCGGCATTGGCGGCCCAGGCGGCGGCGAAGCCGGCGGGCAGGCCGGCGGCATGCAGGCGGTGGGTGGTCTCGATGCCGGGGCCGCTCAGGGTCCAGCCGGCGCCGGCCTCGAGCGCCGCGACCTGCAGGACGAGGGTGGCGGAGCGGTGCGGCTCCTCCTCGGTGCCGGCGTCCGGCAGCGCGAGGTCGGGCGGCGATGCGGTGGCCAGCAGGAAGCTGGCGGCGGCGGGGTCGGCGACCAGCGGGCAGCCGGCGTGGAAGCGGAGCCAGGCCTCGGCCGCCGGGCCGGCGTCGGTCCAGACCGGGGTATCGGCATCGGCCAGGGTCAGGATCGCGGCGGCGGCGGCCGGGGCGAGCGGCGCCGGCGCCTCGGGCAGCGCGGTGAGGGTCTGGATCAGGCCGGGGCGGGACATCGCCTCAAGCAGGGCGCGGAAGCAGGACTGCGCGGCGGGGACCGGCGCGGCGAAGCCGGGGGTGAGCCCGGGGCTGGGGTCGGCGGCGGTCATCGCATGGTCGCCATGGTGAAGAACTCCACGCGGGTGGCGGCGGCGCGGGCGGCATCGGCGGCCCGGCGCGCGGCCTGGGCCGCGGCCAGCGGCTCGATCACCGCGGCGAGCAGGGCGGGGCGCCGGCCGGCATCCTGGAGCGCCGCGTCCAGCACCGCGGCGAGCTCCGCCTGGGCGGAGTCGCGGCCGGTGGCATAGGCGTGCCCCACCGTGCCATCCTGCAGGCGTATGCTGCAGCGCGTCACGGTGATCTCGCCGAGGTTGAAGGGGGCGCCGTCGCCGCCCTGGCGGCCGCGGGCCATGACCAGCCCGGTCTCCGGCCCGCGCAGCCGGGTATGCGGCGGCAGGGGCGGGGCCTCGGCCAGGCGGGTCCGCAGCGTGGCGGCATCGGCGCGGGCCAGGACGCCCATCCAGCGCCGGCGGGCGGCCGTGGGATCCGGTTCGGTCGGGGTGGTCGGCATCGGGACATGATAAAGTCTAGACAAGCGGACGTCCAGCTCATTAAGTTCGCCGCAAAATCGCATGGCGGCGCAATTCCATGGTTGAAGCTTTCATGAAACCTGCCGGCACGGCCTCCGCGGCGCTGGCGCGTGGCCAGGGCATCGCGCTGTGGCGCCAGATCGCCGCGGCGATGGAGACGGACATCGGCGCCGGCAAGCTCGGCCCCGGCGCCCGGCTGCCGACCGAGGCGGAGCTCTCGGCCCGCTTCGCGGTCAACCGCCACACCGTCCGCCGCGCCATGGAGGAGCTGGAAGGCCGCGGCCTGGTGCGGATCGAGCAGGGCCGCGGCAGCTTCGTCGCCGAGGACGTGCTGGACTACCCGGTCGGGCCGCGCACCCGCTTCTCCGAGACCATCCGCCGGCAGAACCGCGAGCCGCAGGGGCGGATGGTGCGGATCGAGGAGCTGCCGGCCGAGGCGGGGGTCGCCGAGACGCTGAAGCTGCGCCGCGGCCGGCCGGTGGTGTTGGCGGAGCGGCTGGGGCTGGTCGACGGCCGGCCGGTGGTGCTCGGCAGCCACTGGTTCTCCGCCGCGCGCTTCCCCGGCATCGCCGCGCTGCTGGCCGAGGATCCCTCGGTCACCCGGGCGCTGGCCTTGCTCGGGGTGCCGGACTACCGCCGGCAGGTGACCCGCATCACCGCCCGCATGCCGACGCCGGAGGAGGCCGCGCTGCTGGAGCAGTCCCGCACCCGGCCGGTGCTGGTGACCGAGGCGGTGAACGTCGATCCCGAGGGCCAGCCGGTCGAGGTCAGCTTCGCCTGCTACGCGGCCGGGCGCATGCAGATCGTGGTGGAGAGCTGAGCATGGCCTGGCTGCTGCAGGGCGGCGAGGTGCTGCGCGACGGCGCCCTCGGGCGCGGCGACCTGGCGCTCGACGGGGGGATGGTCGCCGCCACCGCGCCGGCCGCCGCGCGGCGGCTCGATGCCGCCGGGCTGCTGGTGCTGCCGGGGCTGGTCGACCTCCATGGCGACGCCCATGAGCGCGGGCTGCAGCCGCGGCCGGGAATCGGCTTCCCGCCGGCGCTGGCGCTGCGGGACAGCGCGGCGCAGCTGCTGGCCTCCGGCATCACCACGGCCTTCCTCGGCGTCACCCTGTCCTGGGAGCCGGGGCTGCGGTCCCTGGCGACCTGGCGGGCGCTGCTGGCGGCGCTGGCGGCGGCGCGGCCGCATCCGCTGGACCTGCGGGTGCACCTCCGCTTCGAGGCGGACAACCTCGAGGCGCTGGAGGAGGCGCTGGCGGATATCGCCGCCGGGCGGGTGCACCTGCTCGGCTTCAACGACCACACCCCGTCGATCCTGAAGAAGCTGGGGAATGCGAAGGAGGTGGCGAAATACGCCGGGCGGGCCGGGATGGGGGCGGAGGAATTCCGCGCCCTCGTCGAGGCGGTGGCGGCCCGGCGGGGCGAGGTGCCGGCGGCCCGGGCGCGGCTGGCGGCGGCGGCCGCGGCTGCCGGCATCCCGATGCTCAGCCACGACGACGCCAGCCTCGAGGACCGCGCCTGCTTCCGCGGGCTCGGCGCGCGGCTCTGCGAATTCCCGATGGCCGAGGCGGTGGCGGCCGAAGCGCGGGCGCAGGGCGAGCATGTGGTCATGGGGGCGCCGAACGTGGTGCGCGGCGGCAGCCACCTCGGCTGGGCCAGCGCCGCGCCGCTGGCCGAGCGCGGCCTGGTGACGGTGCTGGCGAGCGACTACCACTGGCCGGCGCTGCTGGCGGCGCCCTTCGCCATGGCGGCCCGTGGGCGGCTGGGGCTGGCCGAGGCCTGGGCGCTGGTCTCGGCCAACCCGGCGGCGGCGGCCGGGCTGCGCGACCGCGGCGCGCTGGCGCCGGGGCTGCGGGGCGATGCGGTGCTGGTCGATCCGGCCGGGCCGGCGGTGGTCGCGGTCTTCTGCGCCGGGGAGGCGGCGCTGCTGACGGCGGCGGCGGTCGCGCGGCTGGGCTAGCCCGGCCGGTCAGTCCAGCGGCGGGCTCCAGGTGAAGCGCCGCAGGTCCAGGCCGCAGAGTCCCACCACCCCCCAATGCGCGGCATAGGCGCGGATCTGGGGCAGGTAGGCCGGGTCCTCCGGGATGGCGGCCGGCCAGAACGGCGGGTTGAAGGTCGAGATGCCGTTGATGGTCGGCAGGTGCAGCACCGCGGCGATGAGCATCGCCTCGGTGTTGTGGTTGTAGGGATCGGCGACCGCCTCGCCGAAGCGGCTGCCGGTGCGGGCGGCGGAGACATAGAAGGCGCGGCACTCCGCCGGGGCCGGCGGGATGGCGGCGAGGCGCCCGGCCTCCTCGGTGCGGTCGAGGAAGAGCGGTGCATAGGCATTGGCCTGCTCGGCCAGCAGCAGGGCGCAGAGCAGCGCCAGGGCGGCGCGGGGCAGGCGGCGCGCCTCGGCCGCCAGCAGCGTGACCGCGAGCAGCACCACCGGCAGGGTCAGGAAGATCTGGTAGCGGGCGACCACCCGGGCGGCCTTGGCGCCGGGGAGGACCCGATAGACCAGGGACCAGGGCGTGATGCCCCCGACCTGGAGCGTGAGCGCCCAGGTGACCAGCGTCGCCAGCGCCAGGGCGCGCAGCAGGGCGACCCGGGCCGGGGGCTGCTCGCCGCCGCCGCGCCAGAGCCAGGCCAGCGCCGCGGCGAAGACCAGCAGCAGCAGCGGCGGCAGGCCGGTCATCCGCTCCGACCAGGCGGGGAAGCCGGGGCGGAAGGTCTCGTTCGCCAGGCGCACCAGCCAGCCCCAGAGGTAGTTCCGCTCGCCGACGTGGAAGGTGTCGAGCGGGCCGGGGACGTGGCGGAGGACATCGGCCCAGGGATGCATCCCGGTCTCGGCCGCCTTGGGCAGATAGAGGCTGAGGAAGGGCAGCTCGGCGACGACGGCCAGGAGGGCGATCGCCAGCAGCGGCAGCGCCTGGGCGCGGGCCGCCGCGCCGAGGCGGCGCCGGGCCGGGCGGCCGGCGACCAGCAGCCAGGCCGGCAGCGCCGCGGCGCAGAAGAAGGCGAGGTACCAGGCCATGTAGAAGCCGGTCAGCAGGCAGGCGGCGAAGCCCAGCGCGAGGCCCGCGCCCCAGCCGAGCAGCGCGGCGCGGCGCCCATCGATCAGCGATCGCAGCATCCCGTGGATCAGCAGCGCCAGCACCGGGACGAAGCCGATGCTGAAGAGCTGCGCATGGCTGCCGCGGATGAAGAGGTTGTTGCTGATGGTGAAGAGCACCGCCGCCAGCACCGCCCAGCCGGGGGCCAGCCCCAGTGCCCGCCGCGCCAGGGCATAGGTGGCGGCGAAGCCGATGGCGCGGGTGCTGGCATTGACCAGCTCCCCGCTCAGGAAGGGGTCGGCGCCGAGGCCGCGGAAGCCGGCATGCAGCAGGCCGAACAGCAGGTAGCCGTCGTTGTACCCGAGGGTGCCGGGGACCGGGTGGAAGTAGTCGGTCAGGTTCCAGGGCGACAGGCCGCGCAGCACATTGGCCCAGTGCTCGAGGATGGCGAGCTCGATGACCGCGTCGTGGCGGTCGCCCAGCAGCAGGGTGAAGCCGTTGCCGAGCTGGTTGCGGAAGAAGAAGGCAACCGCGAGGGCCCCGGCGAGCGCGACCAGCAGGCGGCGGCTCACGCCCGGGCGCCCGCGAGTCGGCCCTGCCACAGGCAGAGCAGCGGCGTCACCACCAGCTCCATCCCGAGCGCCGCCAGCATCGGGCCGCCGGGGTCGCCGTGCAGGATCAGCCCGAGCAGCCGGGCCAGGCCGCCGAGCACCACGACGGCGGTCAGCAGGCGGAAGCGCGCGGTATGGCGGGCCGGGTCGGGCAGGGTGCTCCAGAAGCCGAGGCCGAGGCCGAGCAGCAGGCCGGAGAGGTAGCGGAAATGGCTGTCGGCGGCGGCCGCGGCGGCGGGGCTGGCGACGCTGGCCGGCTCCAGCATCGCCGGGCCCAGCAGCGCCCCGGCCAGCCCGGCCGAGACCGGGACCAGGCCGCCGAGGGCGATGGCGAGGCGGAGCCCGGACAGCGGGCTCATGCCTGGGCCGGAGGGGCAGG
This sequence comes from Paeniroseomonas aquatica, assembly GCF_030409335.1. Classification (GTDB taxonomy): domain Bacteria; phylum Pseudomonadota; class Alphaproteobacteria; order Acetobacterales; family Acetobacteraceae; genus Belnapia; species Belnapia aquatica. The sequence continues at coordinate 130,119 of NZ_JAUFPN010000147.1, read as the reverse complement.
GGGCCGCCGTCGGGGGATGCTCATGCGGCAGCGATAGGGCGGCGGCCGGGTCCGGCGCAAGCCGGGGCGGGGGATTCATCAGTCGCTCACTCTTCCACCGCAGAGTGAGGCGGCCCGCAACGGCCCGGATGGCGGAGGATCGTCGCCCTGGAAGGAATCAGTCCATGCCGTCCAGCCCCAGGACCCTGTCAGGCGGAGGCTGCGGCGGGACCGGGATGATAGGAAGAAGCCTCGCTGGCTCCGGCGGTTGGATTCGAACCAACGACCAACGGATTAACAGTCCGCTGCGCTACCGCTGCGCCACACCGGATCAGCCGCGAGGCGGCGCCTATAGCAGGGCGCCGCTGCTGGTGGAAGCCCGAAACGGGGGCTGCCGCAAATCGGGGCGTCTCTGGAGGTCCGGGGCGGAATTGAACCGCCGTAGCAGGTTTTGCAGACCTGTGCCTAACCACTCGGCCACCGGACCGTCCGGGGAATCCCCATGCGGTGCGCCTCTATCGGGCCAGTGGCGCGGCAGGTCAAGCGGTGCGGAGGGCCTCGGCGGCGCTGCGCTGCAACAGGGCGGCTTGGCGGCATGGCAGGGCGGACCCTATAACCGCCGCGGACCGCGACGGGCCGGCGCTGCGGCGCCCGTCCCCCGCTGCGGCCTGCGCGCGGGCCGGCCGGCCCCATGGTGTGCCGGCAGGACCGCCTCGCCCATCACCCCGGGCAAGGGTCCAGGGGGCGTTCGGAGGTTGTGGCTTCATGGACTACGCGGATGCGCGCAAGCGCATGGTGGATGGACAGCTCCGCCCCAACAAGGTGACCGACCTGCGGCTGCTCGAGGCCATGCGGGAGCTGCCGCGGGAGAGCTTCCTGCCGCCCGCCGTGCAGGCCCGCGCCTATACCGACGAGGAGGTGCCGCTGCCCGGCGGGCGCGCCCTGCTCGAGCCGATGATCCTGGCGCGGCTGCTCCAGCTCGCCGCGGTGCGGCCGGGCGACCGGGCGCTGGTGCTGGGTGCCGGCACCGGCTACGGCGCCGCGGTGCTGGCGCGCATGGGCGCGCGCGTCACCGCGGTCGAGTCCGACGCGGCGCTGCTGGCGGTCGCCCGGGTGGCGCTGCCGGCCTGCCTGCCGGCCGGTGCGGTGCGGCTCGAGGCCGCCAGCCCGGCGGCGGGCTTCGCCGGCTCGGCGCCCTACGACGTGGTGCTGATCGAGGGCGAGGTGCCGGAGGTCCCGCCGGCGCTGGCCAAGCAGCTGGCCGAGGGCGGCCGGCTGGTCGGCGTCATCGGCGACGGCCGGCGGAACGGCCGGGCGGTGCTCGGCCAGAAGCTGGGCGGCAGCTTCACCACCAGCGCCGTCTTCGACTGCGCCGCGGCGCCGCTGCCGGCCTTCGCCCGCAGCGTGGGTTTCGTTTTCTAGGCTCGTACCACCCGGGGCCGACGCTGCCGGCCGGGCCGGCAGCTTCGGCTCGCACCCGGGGGCCGACTGCTGTAGGACATTTCGGATGCCGCGCCGTAAGGATCAGGCCACGATGAAGCTGACCCGCCCCCTTTTGGCCCTGGCCACCGCCCTGCTGGCGCCGGCCGCGCTGCCGGGCCTGATGCCCTCGGCGGCGGCGCAGACCCTGCCGGATGCGCTGGCCCAGGCCTATGCGAACAACCCGACCCTGCTGGCGGCCCGGGCCCAGCTGCGCGCGGTGGACGAGAACGTGCCCCAGGCCCTGGCCGGCTGGCGGCCGACCGTCTCGATCAGCAGCAGCGCCAGCGTGCTGGATGCCTCCACCCGGAGCCGGCCGCGCGGCGCCCCGGGCGCGACCTATACGGATTCCGACCGGCAGATTTACCAGAACTCCGTCACCATCACCCAGCCGGTGTTCCGCGGCGGCCGGACGGTGGCCGGGACGCGGCGGGCGGAGAACCAGGTCCTGGCGCAGCGCGCCCGGCTGCTGGCGACCGAGCAGCAGGTGATGCAGGACACGGTGACGGCCTATGTCAACGTCATCCGCGACCAGGAATTGCTGCGGCTGAACATCAACAACGAGCAGGTGCTGACCGAGCAGCTGCGCGCGACCAACGAGCGCTTCCGGGTCGGCGAGATCACCCGGACCGACGTCGCCCAGGCGGAGTCCCGCCTCGCCGGCGCCCGCTCCAACCGCGCCCAGGCCGAGGGGACGCTGCAGATCTCGCGCTCCGTCTTCCAGCGCCTGGTCGGGCTGCCGCCGCAGAACCTGCTGGCGCCGCAGCCGCTGCGGCCGCCGGTGCTCAATGCCCAGGACGCCGCCCTGGCGGCGGCGCAGAACAACCCGAACGTGGTCGCCCTGCTGTTCGACGAGGCGGGCGCGCGGGACAACATCAACCTGCAGCTGGCGACCCTGCTGCCGCAGGTGAACGTCTCCGGCCAGACCTTCCGCAACGACGGCGCGGCCCTGCCCAATACCCGCCAGACCGGCACCCAGCTCACCGCCAGCCTGACCGTGCCGATCTACCAGGGCGGCGCCGAATACGCGGTGGTGCGGCAGGCCCGGCAGTCGGCGCAGCAGGCCCGCCAGCAGGTCGAGGACCAGCGCCGCATCGTCGGGCAGTCCGCCACCCAGGCCTGGGAGCAGCTGCAGAGCTCCAAGGCCCAGGTCGACAGCGTGCGGGCGCAGATCCGCGCCGCCGAGATCGCGCTCGACGGCGTGCAGCGGGAGGCGATCGTCGGCAGCCGCACCACCCTCGACGTGCTGAACGCCGAGCAGGAATTGCTGAACGCGCGCACCAGCCTGGTGCAGGCGCTCTCGACCGTGGTCTCGCAGTCCTATGCCCTGGCCTCGACCGTCGGCCGGCTGACGGCCGGCGACCTGGGGCTGGCGGTGGAGCCCTACGACATGCGGGCCTACTACAACGAGGTGCGCAATCGCTGGTTCGGGCTCGGCGATTATTCCGGCGTCGCGGAACGGCGCTGATGGCCGAGGACCGCCCCGCCCCGGCCGGCCCCTCGGCGCCCGCCGCCCCCGGCGGCGACCCGAGCATGGAGGATATCCTCGCCTCGATCCGGCGCATCCTGAACGAGGACGAGCCGGGCACGCCGGCCGCGGCCGCCGACCAGCCGCTGACCCTCACCGAGGACATGCTGGTGGCGGTGCCGGCGGCCGAGGCGATGCCGGCGGCGCCGGCCATGGCCGTGGAGGCCGAGCCGGTCGCCCTGCCGGCACCCGAGCCCGAGGCCGGGTTCCACTCCGTGCCCGAGGCGGGGCCGGTGTCTGAGCCGGAGCCGCCGCCACCGCCCCTGGCGCCGCCGGCCGAGGTGTTGCCGGCCGGGGCCCTGCTGGCTCCGGCGGTCGCCGCCGCGGCGAGTGCCTCGATCGGCACGCTGATGCGGGCGGTCTCGCAGGACCGCGGCGCCGGCGTGACCCGCGGCGGGCCGAGCATCGAGGACGTGGTGCGGGAGGAACTGCGGCCCCTGCTGAAGGACTGGCTCGACCAGCACCTGCCCGGCCTGGTCGAGCGGCTGGTGCGGGCCGAGATCGAGCGGGTGGTCGGCCGCGGCCTGGGCTGATCCGGGCGGCCGCGGCCGTCCCGGGCCGCTGACCCCTTGACGGGGGCGGGGCGGCAGGGGACGGATGCCGCCATGTTGGACAAGAACCTCACCCCGGCCAGCTTCGAGACCCGCCTCTACGAAGGCTGGGAGCGCTCGGGCGCCTTCGCCTGCGACCCGGCCTCGGATGCCGCGCCCTTCACCATCATGATCCCGCCGCCGAACGTCACCGGCAGCCTCCACATCGGCCATGCGCTGACCATGACCATCCAGGACACCCTGACCCGCTGGCGGCGGATGCAGGGGCGGGATGCGCTCTGGCAGCCGGGCACCGACCATGCCGGCATCGCCACCCAGATGGTGGTCGAGCGCCTGCTGGCGGCCGAGGGCCAGCCGGACCGCAAGCGGATGGGCCGCGAGGCCTTCGTCGAGCGGGTCTGGCAGTGGAAGGGAGAATCGGGCGGCACCATCACCCGCCAGCTCCGCCGCCTCGGCGCCAGCCTCGACTGGCCGCGCGAGCGCTTCACCATGGACGAGGGCCTGTCGGCGGCGGTGCGCGAGGTCTTCGTCACCCTGCACCGGCAGGGGCTGATCTACCGCGACAAGCGGCTGGTGAACTGGGACCCGAAGCTGCAGACCGCGATCTCCGACCTCGAGGTCGAGAGCCGCGAGGTGAAGGGCAGCCTCTGGCATATCCGCTACCCGGTGGAGGGCGGCGGCGAGATCACCGTCGCCACCACCCGGCCGGAGACGATGCTGGGCGATACCGCGGTCGCGGTGCACCCCTCCGACGCGCGCTTCGCCGACCTCGTCGGCAAGATGGTGCTGCTGCCGCTGACCGGGCGGCGCATTCCCATCATCGCCGACGACTACTCGGACCCGGAGAAGGGCACCGGCGCGGTGAAGATCACCCCGGCGCACGACTTCAACGACTTCGAGGTCGGCCGCCGGCACGGGCTGGCGATGCCCGCGGTGCTGGACGCCGAGGCGCGGATGGCGATCGGCGAGATCGAGGCCGAACTTGTGGCGGCCGAGGGGCTGGCCGACCCGGCGTTCGTCCGCGGGCTGGAAGGCCAGGACCGCTTCGCCGCGCGGAAGGCCATCGTGGCGAAGCTGGAGGAGCTCGGTCTGCTGGTGCGGGTCGAGCCGCATACGCACCAGGTCCCGCATGGCGACCGCGGCGGCGTGCCGCTGGAGCCCCGGCTGACGCTGCAATGGTATGCCGATGCCGCCACCCTGGCCAAGCCGGCGATCGAGGCGGTCGAGAGCGGCCGCACCCAATTCGTGCCGAAGCAGTGGGAGAACACCTTCTTCGCCTGGATGCGCGACATCCAGCCCTGGTGCGTCTCCCGCCAGCTCTGGTGGGGGCACCAGATCCCGGCCTGGTACGCGCCGGACGGGACCATCTTCGTCGAGAAGACCGAGGCCGAGGCGCAGGCGGCGGCGCGGGCGAAGTTCGGCCATGACGTCGCGCTGGAGCGCGACCCGGACGTGCTGGACACCTGGTTCAGCAGCGCGCTCTGGCCCTTCAGCACCCTCGGCTGGCCGGAGCGGACGCCGGAAGTCGCGCGCTACTACCCCGGCGACGTGCTGGTGACCGGCTTCGACATCATCTTCTTCTGGGTCGCCCGGATGATGATGATGGGGCTGCACTTCATGGGCGAGGTGCCCTTCCGCACCGTCTACATCCATGGCCTCGTCCGCGACGAGAAGGGCCAGAAGATGTCGAAGTCCAAGGGCAACGTCATGGACCCCCTGGAGCTGATCGACGCCTATGGCGCCGATGCGCTGCGCTTCACCATCTGCTCGCTGGCGGGGCCGGGGCGGGACGTGAAGCTGGGCCGCAAGCGGGTCGAGGATTTCCGCAGCTTCACCACCAAGCTGTGGAATGCCGCGCGCTTCTGCGAGATGAACGGCATCGCGCCGCAGCCGGGCTGGGACCCGGCGAGCGCGCGGGCGCCGCTCTCGCGCTGGATCCTCGATGCCGCCAATGCCGCGGTGGCCGAGGCGACGGCGGCGCTCGAGGCCTATCGCTTCGATGAATACGCCGCGGCCTGCTACCGCTTCGTCTGGGGCAGCTTCTGCGACTGGTTCCTCGAATTCGCCAAGCCGGTCTTCAACGGCCCGGATGGCGCCGAGAAGGACGAGGTCAAGGGCGCGGCGCAGCATGTGCTGGGCGTGATCCTGCGGCTGCTGCATCCGGCGATCCCCTTCGTCACCGAGGAGCTCTGGGACCGCTTCGGCTACGGCGCGGAGTGCAGCCTGATCGGCGCCGCTTGGCCCGCGGCCTCGCCGGTGGCCGAGGCCGCGGCGGCGCGCGAGGAGCTGGACTGGGTGGTGCGGCTGATCTCCGAGGTGCGCACGGTGCGGGCCGAGGTGAATGTCGCCCCCTCCATCACCACGCCGCTGCTGGTCAAGGATGCGGCACCGGAGAGCCTGGCGCGGGCCGGGCGCTGGATCGACGCCATCCGCCGGCTCGGCCGCATCACCGAGATCCAGGCGCTGGCGGGCGAGGCGCCGAAGGGCGTCATCCAGGCGGTGCTGGGCGAGGCGACGCTGATGCTGCCGCTGGCCGGCGTCATCGACCTCGGCGCCGAACGCGCCCGCCTCGCCAAGGACCGGGCCAAGGCCGAGGCCGAGGTGCGGAAGGTCGAGGCCAAATTCGGCAACGCCGATTTCGTGGCGCGGGCCAAGCCGGAGGTGATCGAGGAGAACCGCGAGCGGCTGGCGAATTTCCAGGCCGAGATCGCCCGCCTGGATGCGGCGATGGCGCGGATCGCCGGCTAGCCCGGCGTCGCCCCGCTGACCTGCACCAGCCGCCGCATGATCGGCTCCTGCGACCGGGCGTAGCTGGCGTAATCCTCGGGCCCCACCGCCCAGGGGGTCGCGCCGTTCTCGGTGAAGGTCTTCACCAGCTCCGGCCGGCGCAGCGCCTGGTGGGACAGCTCGGCCATCCGCTGCACCAGGGCGGGGGCGAGCCCCGCCGGGGCGATCATGCCGTTCCAGCTGGTAAGGTCGAAGCCGGGCAGGAACTCGGCCAGCGCCGGAACCTCGGGCAGCACCGGGCTGCGCTCCGGGCTGGTCACCGCGATCGCCCTTACCTTGCCGTCGCGGATCGCCCCGATTGGCCCGGCGAGGTTGTCGACCATCACCTGCACCTGCCCGGCCATGAGGTCGATCAGCGCCGGGGCGCCGCCGCGATACTGCACGAAGGGCATCTCGGTGCCGGTCCGCATCTTGAACATCTCGGCCGAGAGATGCGGCGTCGTGCCGGCCCCGCCGGTCGCGTAGTTGTACTTCCCCGGATTGGCCTTCAGCAGCGCGATCAACCCGGGCACGTCGCGGGCCGGCAGGTCGTTGTTGACGAAGAGGATATTGGGCTGCCGGTAGAGCCCGGTGACGAAGCTGTAGTCCCGGGCCGGGTCGTAGGGCAGGCCGGGAAAGAGCGAGGGCGCGATCGCCAGGTTGGCGACGCCGCCAAGGCCGCCGGTATAGCCGTCTGCCCGGGATTTTGCGATGGCATCGCTGCCCACCGTGCCGCCGGCGCCGGTGCGGTTCTCGACGATGAACTGCTGGCCGGTGATCGTGGTCATCGCCTGGCAGAAGACCCGGCAGAGGATGTCGTTGGCGCCGCCCGGGGCATAGAGATTGATGAAGCGGAAGGTCTGCTGCGGCCAGGGGCCGGATTGCGCCCGGGCAAGAGCAGGCAGCAGGGCAGGGGCGGCGAGGCCGGCCAGCAGGGCACGGCGGCGGAGGCGGGGATCAAGCACGCTGGGTCTCCCTCGATGCGGCTCTCTGGCCGTCTTGCCGGGCAGTCTGCCGCGCCCGGGGGCCGCGGGGCCAGCATAAAGGGCGGAAGCCTTGGCAGCCCTCGCCCGACTGCCTAAAGCTGCGGAAGGGCCATCGCCCCAAGATATGGAGGACCGCAATGACCGCGTGGGACAAGTCCAGGCTTCCCAGCCGCCACACCACCGTCGGGCCGGAGCGCGCCCCGCATCGCAGCTACTACTATGCCATGGGCCTGACCGAGGCCGAGATCGACCAGCCCTTCGTCGGCGTCGCCACCTGCTGGAACGAGGCGGCGCCCTGCAACATCGACCTGAGCCGCCAGGCGCAGTCGGTGAAGAAGGGCGTGAAGGAGGGCGGCGGCACGCCGCGCGAATTCACGACCATCACCGTGACCGACGGCCTCGCCATGGGCCACCAGGGGATGAAGTCCTCGCTCGCCTCGCGCGATGCCATCGCCGATACGGTCGAGCTCACCATGCGCGGGCATTGCTACGATGCGCTGGTGGGGCTGGCCGGCTGCGACAAGTCGCTGCCGGGGATGATGATGGCCATGCTGCGGCTGAACGTGCCGAGCGTCTTCATGTACGGCGGCTCGATCCTGCCGGGCAAGTTCAAGGGCCGCGACGTCACCGTGGTGGACGTCTTCGAGGCGGTCGGCCAGCACGCCGCCGGCAACATGTCGGACGAGGAGCTGCACGAGCTGGAATGCGTCGCCTGCCCGAGCGCCGGCGCCTGCGGCGGCCAGTTCACCGCCAATACCATGGCGACGGTGAGCGAGGCGATCGGCCTGGCGCTGCCGGGCTCGGCCGGCACCCCCGCGCCCTACGAGGAGCGCGACCGCTGGGCGGCGGAATCCGGCAAGGCTGTCATGGAGCTGCTGCGGCTGAACCTCCGCCCGCGCGACATCGTCACCCGCAGGTCGCTGGAGAATGCCGCCGTCGTGGTCGGCGCCACCGGTGGTTCCACGAATGCCGGGCTGCACCTGCCGGCGATCGCGCATGAGGCCGGCATCGACTTCACCATGGACGACGTGGTCGAGATCATGCGGCGCACGCCCTATATCGCCGACCTGAAGCCGGGCGGGAAATACGTCGCCTACGACGTCTACAAGGTCGGCGGCATCCCGGTGATCATCAAGGCGCTGCTCGATGCCGGGCTGCTGCACGGCGACTGCATGACCGTCACCGGCAAGACGCTCGCCGAGAACCACAAGGACGTGGTCTTCCCGCTCGACCAGGATGTCATCTACCCCGTCAGCAAGGCGATCTCGCCCACCGGCGGCGTGGTCGGGCTCAAGGGCAACCTGGCGCCCGACGGCGCCATCGTGAAGGTCGCGGGGATGAAGACCCTGCGCTTCGAGGGCAGTGCGCTCTGCTTCGACAGCGAGGAGGAGGCCTTCCACGCCGTCGACCAGCGCGCCTACAAGGCCGGCGATATCATCGTCATCCGCTACGAGGGTCCGAAGGGCGGGCCGGGGATGCGGGAGATGCTCTCGACCACCGCCGCCATCTACGGCCAGGGCATGGGCGAATCGGTCGCGCTCATCACCGACGGGCGCTTCTCGGGCGCGACGCGCGGCTTCTGCATCGGCCACGTCGGGCCGGAAGCCGCGGTCGGCGGGCCGATCGCCCTGCTGCGCAACGGCGACCGGATCGTGATCGATGCCGCCCAGGGCACCATCGACATGCTGGTCGACGAGTCCGAGCTGGCGAAGCGCAAGGCGGCCTGGACCCCGCGGCGGACCGACTACAACGCCGGGGCGCTGTGGAAATACGCCCAGCTGGTCGGTCCGGCGCATCGCGGCGCGGTGACCCATCCGGGCGGCGCGGCCGAGACGCATTGTTACGCCGACCAATAAAGCGTGATCCCGCCCTGCGCCGTGGGCGCATGGCGGGAGTTTCATCGCCGCCGCCTGCTTTTCGTCACAGATCGGCGTTGGAGTGCAGGTCTGTCACGAGGAGTGAGTGTCCCATGAAACGCCTCCTGCCCCTGCTGCTGCTGCCGGCGCTGGCCCTGCTCTCCGGATGCGTGGTCGCGCCGGCGCCCGGCTACTACGGCCGGGCCTATGCGCCGCCGCCGCCGGTGGTCTATGCCCGGCCGTACTACGCCCGGCCCTATGGCTACGGGTACGGCTATCGCCGGTGGTAGGCCGCCGGCGGTTCGCCGCCGGGCTGCTCGCCGGGCTTCTGGCCCGGCCGGCCAGCGCCCAACCCGCCTACGGCCGGCCGCCGCCGCCACCACCCCTGCGGCTCGAGCCGCCCCCCGGCCGGCCGCCGGGGCCGCGGCTGGTGTGGCAGCCCGGCCACTGGGTCCGCGCCCGCCGGGACTATGTCTGGGTGCCCGGCCAATGGGTGCGGATCCGGCGTGGCGGCTGGGTGCATGGCCATTGGGAGGAACGCCGCCGCGGGCCGGTCTGGATCCCCGGCGGCTGGCGCTGAGCCGGGTGCGGCGGGTCAGCGCAGCTCGCACCAGACCGGGGCATGGTCGCTCGGGGCCTCTTCCGAGCGGGCGACGGTATCGACGCCGCAGCTGACCAGCCGCTCGGCCAGCTCGGGGCTGAGCAGCGCATGGTCGATGCGGAGGCCGCGGTTCATGTTGAAGGCCGGGCCGTAGTCCCAATAGGTGTACGGCGCATCCTGCGGGTGCAGGGCGCGCAGCGCATCCGTCATGCCGAGGTTGGTCAGGGCGCGGAACCGGGCGCGGGTCTCCGGCCGGACCAGGGCATCGGTCGGCGGCAGGCTGCCGGGGGCGAGGTCGGCATCGGTCGGGCAGACGTTGAAGTCGCCGAGGACCGCGACCGGGGTGAAGCGGTCCAGCCGCTCGCTGATCCAGCCGCCGAGGCGCTCCATCCAGCGCAGCTTGTAGGCATAGCCGGCCTCGCCGCCGGAATTGCCGTTCGGCAGGTAGATGCCGGCCACCTCCATGCCCTCGGCCGCGACCGAGACGAAGCGGGCGTGGCCATCCTCATCCTCGCCGGGGAGGGTCTCGGCGGTCACCTCGAAGGGGATGCGGCCGAGCACGGCGACACCGTTGCGGCCGCCGGTCTGGCCCACGGCATGGAGGCGGTAGCCGCTGTCGGCCAGCTCCAGCGCCGGAAACTCGGCCGTCTGGCACTTGAGTTCCTGGAGGAAGACCACGTCCGGGGCATGCCGGTCGAGGAAGCGCCGCAGGTGCGGCACCCGGCGGCGGATGGAGTTCACGTTGAAGCTGGCGAGGCGGATCATGCCGCCAGCATCGCCCGGCCGGCCGCCCGACGTAAGGGGTCAGGCGACCGCGAAGCTGACGCCGCAGCCGCAGCCGGAGACCGCCTGGGGGTTGCGGACGGCGAAATGGGCGCCGATCAGCGCCTCGTTCCAGTCGAGCTCGGAGCCGGCCAGCAGGTCGAGCGACGTGGCATCGATGAAGACCGGCGCGGCGCCGGTCTCGATCACCAGGTCGTCCGCGCCGGCCTTGTCCTCGAGGTCGAAATTATACTGGAAGCCGGAACAGCCGCCGGCGCTCACCGAGACACGCAGCCCGGCGCCGGGCTTGCCCTCGCGCTTGGCGATCTCGGCCACCTGCGCGGCGGCGCGGGGCGTGACGTGGAAGCGGGGAAGGTTGGTGCCGTCCGGCATCGGGCGCATTCTCCTGGGCGGTGGCCGCGGGCAGGGTGTCGAGGCTAAGTTGTCCGACTGCGGGCGGCCACCCAAGTCTGTTGCCGCTAACATAGGGGACGACATGGCGGATTTCCAATCGGGCGATGCCGGCCCCGGCGCTGGACCGGGCTGCTAGGGGCGCATGGCGATGGAACCGCTGGCACCCTGGGCCGTGCATCCCGCAACCTCCCGCGGCCGGCTGCACCCGGAGCCGGGGGGCGATGCGCGCTCGCCCTGGCAGCGCGACCGCGACCGGATCATCCATACCGGGGCCTTCCGCCGGCTGCAGTACAAGACCCAGGTCTTCATCTTCCATGAGGGCGACTACTTCCGCACCCGGCTGACCCATAGCATCGAGGTGGCGCAGATCGCCCGGGCCATCGCCCGCCGGCTGCGGCTGGACGAGGACCTGGCCGAGGCGCTGGCCCTGGCGCACGACCTCGGCCACCCGCCCTTCGGCCATGCCGGGGAGGAGGCGCTGGATGCCCAGATGCGCCCCTACGGCGGCTTCGACCACAATGCCCAGTCGCTGAAGGTGGTGACCAGCCTGGAGGGGCGCTACGCCGCCTTCGACGGCCTCAACCTGACCTGGGAGACGCTGGAGGGCCTGGCCAAGCACAACGGCCCGCTGCGCCGCCCGACCGCCTACATGGCCGAGTACGACCGGCTGCACCCGCTGGAGCTCACCACCCATGCCTCGGCCGAGGCCCAGGTGGCGGCGCTGGCCGATGACATCGCCTACAACAACCACGACCTCGACGACGGCATCCGCGCCCGGATCTTCACCTTGGAGGAGGCGGCCTCGCTGCCGCTGGTGGGCGAGGCCTTCCAGGACGTGCGGACCACCCATCCGAACATCGCCCGCGACCGGATGGTGACCGAGACGGTGCGGCGGGTGATCAACCGCATGGTGCAGGACGTGGTCGAGGAGGCGGGGCGGCGGATCGCCCGGCTGGCGCCGCGCAGCGCCGACGACATCCGCGCCGCCGGCGAGCCGGTGGTCGGCTTCTCCCGCGGCATGGCGGAGGCCAACCAGGAGATCCGCGAGTTCCTGTTCAGCCGGATGTACCGGCACTGGCGGGTGAACCGGGCGATGCAGAAGTCGAAGCGGGTGAGCCAGCTGCTGTTCCAGCTGCTGCACGGGGGGCCGCAGATGCTGCCCGACGACTGGCGGGCCAAGGCCGGGGAGCCGGGGAGCGCGAGCTGCGCCCGGGTGGTCTGCGACTACATCGCCGGCATGACCGACCGCTACGCACTCGAGGAGCACCGGCGGCTGACCGACCCGAACATCCCGGGCTAGCGGCCGGGGCCAAGCCCGAATCAACCCCGGCATGGCGGCGGGCGGCGGCCCGCGCTACACCCGGCCCACGATGACCAGCACCGATATCTTCGCCGCCCTCCGCGCCCGTACCGTCGCCGCCCTCGAGGCCCTGCTGCCGGACCTGCCGGCCGAGGCCTTCGCCAGGGTCCAGATGGAGCCGCCGCGCGATGCCGCGCATGGCGACATGGCGACCAATGCGGCGCTGGTCGTCGGCAAGGCGGCGCGGCAGCCTCCCGCAGCGCTGGCCCAGGCCCTGGCCGGGCGGCTGGCGGCGCTGCCCGAGGTCGAGAGCGCCGCCCCGGCCGGGCCGGGCTTCGTCAACCTGCGCCTGCGGGAGGATTTCCTCCGCGCCCAATTGCCGGCGATCCTGGCGGCCGGGGAGGGCTACGGCGACAGCGGCATCGGCGGCGGCCGCCGCGTGAACGTCGAGTACGTCTCGGCCAATCCGACCGGGCCGATGCATGTCGGGCATTGCCGCGGCGCGGTGGTCGGCGATGCGCTGGCCAACCTACTGGGCAAGGCCGGCTGGGACGTGACAAAGGAATACTACATCAACGACGCCGGGGCGCAGGTGCAGGCGCTGGCGCTAGCCGCCTACTGGCGCTACCTGCAGGTGCTGGTGGCGACGCCGGAGGGGCAGGTGCTGGCGGCCGGCAACCCGGCGCTGGCCGGATTCGCCGCCTCGGCCCAGGGCCGGGAGGCGTTCGAGCAGGCCTTCGGCATCGCCCTGCAATACGGCGGCGACTACCTGGTGCCGGTGGGGCAGGCGCTGTTCACCGCGCATGGCACCGGGCTGGTGCCGGCGGCGGGGCCGCCTTCGGCCGAGGTGCTGGAGCTGATCCGCGCCTTCACGGTCGATGCCATGATGGCCGAGATCCGCCAGGACCTCGCCGCGCTCGGCGTGCGGCAGGATGTCTTCATCAGCGAGGCGGCGCTGGTCCGCGCCGGGGTCGCCGACCGGGCGATCGCCGACCTCGCCGCCAAGGGCCTGGTCTACGAGGGCGTGCTCGAGCCGCCCAAGGGCAAGCTGCCCGAGGACTGGGAGCCGCGGCCGCAGACGCTGTTCGCCTCCACAAAATTCGGCGACGATGTCGACCGGCCGCTGCGGAAGTCCGACGGCAGCAACACCTATTTCGCCAACGACATCGGCAACCACGCCGACAAGCTGGCGCGCGGCTTCGCCGAGCTGGTGCAGGTCTGGGGCGCCGACCACGGCGGCTACGTCCGGCGCATGGTGGCGGCGGTGAAGGCGCTGTCGGACGGGCATCCGGTGCCGCTCGACGTGGTGCTGACCCAGATCGTCAAGGTGGTGAAGAACGGCGAGCCGGTGCGGATGAGCAAGCGCGCCGGCACCTACGTGACTCTGGCCGACCTGATCGAGGAGGTCGGGCGCGACGCGGTGCGCTTCACCATGCTGACCCGCAAGGCGGATGCACAGATGGAGTTCGACCTCGACAAGGTGGTCGAGCAGTCGCGCGAGAATCCGGTCTTCTACGTGCAATACGCTCATGCCCGCTGCCGCTCCGTGCTGCGCAGCGGCGACGAGGCGCCGGGCGGCCTGGGCGACCTCGCGGCGGCGCCGCTCGAGTCGCTGACCGATCCCGCCGAATTGGCATTGATCCGCCGGCTGGCGGCCTGGCCGCGCACCGTGGAAGCCGCCGCCCTGGCCCGCGAACCGCACCGAATCGCCTTCTTTCTCCATGACTTGGCCGGCGATTTTCATGTACTCTGGAACAGGGGACGAGAGGATTCGACCCTCCGCTTCATCCGGGGGGATGAGCCGGAGGCGACGCGGGCCAGGCTCGCGTTGGTTGCCGCGACGGCGACGGTGATCAGATCGGGCCTCCAGGTCATGGGGGTCACGCCCGTCGAGGAGATGCGGTGAGCGACATTACGATTCCATCCTGGCGCGCGCGCCCGGAAAATCCCGGTCCCAACTGGCGGATGCTGGCGGTGGCGGGCGGTCTGCTCGGTGCGGTCGCGGTGGCGGGCGCGGTGGGCTGGGGCATCTCGCGCATGGGGCCGCGGACGGTCCCGCTGATCGAGCCCGATGCGCGGCCGGTGAAGATCCGGCCGGAGTCGCCGGGCGGCATGATCGTGCCGAACCAGGACCAGCTCGTGCTGGAGCCGCCCTCGGTGCGCCGCGCGGCGGAGCGCAACGCCGGCGTCAGCGCCCGGCTGGACCAGGGACCCGAGATGCCGGCGCTGGAGCAGCTGCGCCAGCAGGCCGCCCCGCCGGCCCCGCCGCCGGTGGCGATGGCGCCGCCCGTGCCGGTGCCCTCGCTCGTGCCGGAGGCACCCGCCATGGCGCCCCCCATGGCGCCGCGTTTGCCACCGGTGGCGGCATCGCCCGCACCGGCGCCGACGGTGCCCGCCGCCCCGGCCCCCAGCGCCCAGGCGCCCGCCGCGCCGGTGCCCGCGCCGCCGCCCCCCGCCGTGGTGCGGCCGGGCCTCGCGCCGGTTGCCGGTGGCCGCGCCATGGTACAGCTCGCGGCCCTCAGCTCCGAGGAATCGGCACGGGGCGAGTGGGAGCGGCTGCAGCGCCGGGTGCCCGAGCTGGCCGCCTTCCAGCCGCAGATCACTCGCTTCGACCGGGGCGAGGGCCAGGCGCCGCTGTACCGGCTGCGGACCGGCGGCCTCGCCGGCATCGCCGCGGCGCGGTCGCTGTGCGAGGCGATGCGCGCCAAGGCCGCCCCCTGCACGCCGATCGGGGGCTGAGCATGTCACCGCGCATCGTGCCCCGGGCCGCCCTCGTCGGGCTGGCCGGGACGGAGCTGAGCGCGGCGGAGGTGGCGCTGTTCCGCCTCGCCCCGCCGCTCGGGGTCATCCTGTTCGCCCGCAACATCGCCGACCCCGTGCAGCTGCGGGCGCTGACCGCCGCGATCCGCGACCTGCTGGGGGAGGCGGCGCCGATCCTGGTGGACCAGGAGGGCGGCCGGGTGGCCCGGCTGCGGGCGCCGCACTGGGCCGACTGCCCGCCGGCGGCGGCCTTCGAGGGCCTGCCGGAGGCGGCGGCGCGGGCCAATGCCGCGCTGCACGGGCTGATGTGCCGCGAGGCCGGCTTCGACGTGGTCTGCGCCCCGGTGCTCGACCTGCGGCTGCCCGGCGCGCATGCGGTGATCGGCGACCGCGCCTTCAGCGCCGACCCCGAGGAGGTGGCGCGGCTCGGCCTCGCCTGGGCCGAGGGGCTGCAGCAGGCCGGCTGCATCCCGGTGGTGAAGCATGTGCCGGGGCATGGCCGGGCGCTGGTGGACAGCCATCTCGACCTGCCGCGGGTGGCCGCGCCGCGGGAGGCGCTGGCCGCCGATTGCGGGCCCTTCGCGGCGCTGGCCGGGATCGCCGCCTGGGCGATGACGGCGCATATCGTCTACGAGGCGCTCGACCCCGACCTGCCGGCGACGCTGTCGCCGCGCGTCATCGGCCAGGTGATCCGCCGGGCGATCGGCTTCGAGGGCATCCTGGTCAGCGACGACCTCTGCATGAAGGCGCTGCGCGGCGATCCCGGGTCGCTGGCGGTGCAGTCCATCGCCGCGGGCTGCGACCTGGTGCTGCATTGCAACGGCGTGCTGGCCGATACGGCGGCGCTGCTCGAGGAATGCCCGATGCTCGACGACCGGGCGGCGGAGCGGCTGGCGGCGACCCGGGCGCGGGTGCTGGCGGCGCGCCGGGCGCTCGACCCAACCCTGCTGCTGGCGGAGCGCGATGCGCAGCTTGCGGCGGCGGCGTGACGGAATTCCTCGGCTGGCTGCCGGAGCTGCTGGTCGCGGTGGTGGCCTCCGTCCTGGCGATCACCCTGCACGAGGCGGCGCATGGCTACGCGGCGCTCTGGCTCGGGGATGACACGGCCAAGCGGATGGGGCGGCTCAGCCTCAACCCGCTGCGGCACGTCGACCGCGTCGGGACGGTGCTGGTGCCGGGGGTGCTGCTGCTCGGGCAGCTGCTGACCCTCGGGCGGGTGGAGTTCATGTTCGGCTGGGCCAAGCCGGTGCCGGTGGACCTCCGGGCCCTGGCCAATCCGCGCACCGGCATGATGCTGGTGGCCGCCGCCGGGCCGGCGATGAATTTCGCCCTGGCGATGATCGCCGGCCTGCTGGCGCATCCGCTGCTGGCGCTCGAGGGTATCGCGCCGCGGGAGGCGATGCAGGTCGGCATCCACTTCATCCAGCTTTCCATCCTGGCGAATTTGGTGCTTGGCTTGTTCAACCTGCTGCCGATTCCGCCGCTGGATGGCGGGCGGATCGTCGCCGGGCTGCTGCCGCGGGCGCTGGTGCTGCCCTATATGCGGCTGGAACGCTGGGGGATCCTCATCGTGCTGTTCGGCGTCTTCCTGCTGCCGCGGCTGACGGACGGCTTCGACCCGGTCGGCTGGGCGCTGCGGAACGTGGTGGCGCGCGGCTTCGAGCTCGTGCTGCGCGCCTCGGGCAATGGCTGATGCCCCGGCCCCCGGGCGGCACTTGATGACCCAGCCGGTCATGCATCTCCGGCTCGAGGGCTTCGAGGGGCCGCTCGACCTGCTGCTCGACCTGGCGCGGGCGCAGAAGGTCGACCTCGAGAGGATCTCCATCATCGCCCTGGTGGACCAGTTCCTGGCGGTGCTGGACCAGGCGCGCCGGGTGCGGCTCGAGCTGGCGGCGGACTGGCTGGTGATGGCCGCCTGGCTGGCCTGGCTGAAATCCCGCCTGCTGGTGCCGCAGGACCCGGCCGAGGAGCTGGATGCCGAGGCGCTGGCGGCGGCGCTGACCGACCGCTTGGCCGAGCTGGACCGGATGCGGCTGGCGGCCGCCTTCCTCGGCGGCCGGCAGCAGCTCGGCCGCGAGATCTTCGCCCGCGGCGCGGCCGAGAACCTCCGGGTCGAGGACCGCAGCGGGCTGAACGCCGACCTGCCGGCGCTGCTGCAGGCCTATGCCGCGGCCCGCCGCCGGGCCCTGGCGCGGCGACCCTATGCGCCGAAGCACCGCAAGCTCTGGACCGTGCAGGATGCCCTGGCCCGGCTCGGCGGCATGGTCGGCGCCCTGCCGGACTGGGCCACCCTGACCCGCTTCCTGCCGGAGGGGCTGACCGATCCGGTCGAGCGGCGGGCGGCGCTCGCCAGCACCCTGATCGCGGCGCTGGAGACGGCCCGCGGCGGCGGCATCGAGCTGCGCCAGGAACGGGCCTTCGGGCCGATCCTGGTCCGCCGGTCGACCCCGATGGAGGAGGCGCTACCCGATGTCCGAGCAGCCTGACGCCCCGGAGGCCGCGCCCGGCGCGGATGCGGCGGCCGACCCGGCGCTCTTCGCCCATGCCCTGCGGATCGCCGAGGCGCTGGTCTTCGCCAGCGACCGGCCGATCGCCGCCGCCAAGGTGCAGCAGGCGCTGCCGCCCGGGGTGGATGCGCGGGCGGTGCTGACCTCGCTGCTGGCGACCACCGCCGGCCGGCCGGTCGAGCTGGTCGAGGTGGGCGGCGGCTACGCCTTCCGCACCGCCGCCGACCTCGCCCCGGCGCTGACCCGGGTGGTCGAGGTGCCGCGCAAGCTGCCGCGGGTGGCGATGGAGACGCTGGCCATCATCGCCTACCACCAGCCGGTGACCCGGCCGGAGATCGAGGAGATCCGCGGCGCGGCGCTGTCCCAGGCCACGCTCGAGGCACTGCTGGAGCACGGGCTGATCGCTCCGCGCGGCCGCAAGGAAGTGCCGGGGCGGCCCAGCCTCTGGGGCACCACCCCGCGCTTCCTCGAGCAATTCGGGCTGCAGGGCCTCGGCGACCTGCCGCGGCGGGAGGAGCTGGTCAACGAGCCCGGCGGGCTGTTCCAGGCGCCGCGGCTCCAGGCCGGCGGCCAGCCGCAGGGATGACCCTGCGGCTCGCGGGCATCCGCCACGCCTATGGCGGGCGGGAGGTGCTGCGCGGCATCGACCTGCAGGTGGCGGCGGGGGAGATCCTCTGTCTCCTGGGCCCCTCGGGCGACGGCAAGACCACGCTGCTGCGGCTGGTGGCCGGGCTGGAGCCGCTGCAGGCCGGGCGGATCGAGCTGGGCGGGGTGGTGGTCGGCGAGCCGGGGCGGGACCTGCCGCCGGAGGCCCGCCGCGTCGGCTTCGTGTTCCAGGATTACGCGCTCTTCCCGCATCTGACCGTCGCCCAGAACGTCGCCTTCGGGCTCGGCCGCATCCCGAAGGGGGAACGGGCCTGGCAGGTGGCCGAGGCGCTGGCCCGGGTGGGGCTGGAGACCCACGCCAATGCCTTCCCGCACATGCTCTCGGGCGGGCAGCAGCAGCGGGTGGCGCTGGCCCGGGCGCTGGCGCCGCGGCCGCAGGTGCTGCTGCTGGACGAGGCCTTCGCCTCGCTCGATGCCCGGCTGCGGGAGCAGGTGCGGGACGACACCCTGCACGTGCTCCAGACCGCCGGCATCCCGGCGCTGATCGTGACCCACGACGCCGAGGAGGCGATGTTCCTGGCCGACCGCATCGCCCTGATGCGGGCCGGGCGGGTGGTGCAGCTCGGGACGCCGGAGGCGCTCTATCTCCGGCCGGCCGATCCCTTCGTCGCCACCTTCCTCGGCGAGGTGAACCGGCTGCCGGCGCGGCTGCGCGACGGGCGGGTGGAGACGGCGATCGGGCCGATGCCGCGGCCGGAGGACTGCCGCCTGCCGGATGGCCCGGCCGAGCTGCTGCTGCGTCCGGAGGGGCTGCGGGTCGATGCCGCCGGGGGGAGCCATGCGGGTACCCCCGCCGAGGTGGAGGCCTGCCGGCTGCTGGGGGCGACCACCCTGGTGCATCTGGCGGTGGCGGACGGGGCGGGCGGGGTGCTGCATCTGCATGCCCGGCTGCCGCCCGGCGCCCGGCTGGCACGTGGACAGCGGGTGACGGTCGCTTTGGATCCCGAACGGGCCTTCGTATTTCCGCCCCCGCCTCCCTAGATTGGCGCCGCGGGGCTATCCTGCTAACGGGAGGGGCCGCGCGATCCGGGGAGTAGCCCCACAGCGTGGCGGGAGACGGTATGTTCGATCTTGCCTGGTCCGAGATAGCGCTGGTGGGCGTGGTGGCGCTGGTCGTCATCGGTCCGAAGGACCTGCCCGAGGCGATCCGCGGCGTGGCGCGCGGCATCGCGAAGCTGCGCCGCATGGCCAGCGAGTTCCAGGGCCAGGCCGACGAGCTGGTGCGCGAGGCGAACCTCGACGAGGTCCGCAACTCCATCAACGAGATCCGCAATTTCAACGTGCGCGACCAGTTCACCAAGGCGGTGGACAAGGACGGCTCGATCCGCAAGACCTTCACCGAGGACCCGCTGAAGCCGGACTACACCCCCTATTCCCCGCCGCCGCCGGCCACGCCCGCCGGCGAGCCGATGGGGCCGGGCCTCGAGCCGCCGCCGGCTGCCATGGAAGGGGCCAGCGCCAGACCCGGCGGCGCCGGCACGGAAGGCCTCGCCCCGCCGGCGGCGCCGGCCTTCATCCCGCCCGCCTTCGTGCCGCCGCCGGCCTTGGCCGCCGCGCCGCCCGCCGCCCCTGCCTTCGTGCCGCCCGCCGGACCGGCGCCGGTGGCGCCGGCCGCGCCGCCGGCGCCCACCCAGACCCAGAGCTGAGCACCCGAACCAGTGTCGCGCGATCCGGACGATATCATCGACGACAAGCCGATGCCGCTGCTCGACCACCTGATGGAGCTGCGCACGCGGCTGCTCTGGTCGGTCGGTGCCTTCGGCATCGCCTTCGCGATCTGCTACTACTTCTCGGCGCAGATCTACGGCTTCCTGGCCCAGCCGCTGGCCGACATCCTGCAGCAGCAGGGCGGCGGCGAGCGGCGGATGATCTTCACCGCGCTGTACGAGGCCTTCTTCACCTACCTGAAGGTGGCCTTCTTCGGCGCGACCTTCTTCAGCTTCCCGGTCTGGGCGACGCAGCTCTGGCTGTTCATCGCCCCCGGCCTCTACCGCTCCGAGAAGCGGGCGGTGACGCCCTTCCTGGTGGCCTCGCCCTTCCTGTTCGTGGCGGGGGCGGCGCTGGCCTATTACTTCATCTTCCCGCTGGCCTGGCGCTTCTTCATCACCTTCGAGACGCCGCCCGGCGCCGGCAGCCTGCCGATCCAGCTCGAGGCGAAGGTCAGCGAGTACCTCTCGCTGGTCATGCAGATGATCCTGGCCTTCGGCATCTCCTTCCAGATGCCGGTGCTGCTGACCCTGCTGTGCCGCGTCGGCATCCTCAGCGTCGAGACGCTGAAGAAGGGGCGGCGCTACGCCATCGTCGGCATGTTCGTGGTGGCGGCGGTGCTGACGCCGCCCGACGTCATCAGCCAGGTGGGCCTGGCGGTGCCGCTGCTGGCGCTCTACGAGCTCTCGATCCTGGCGGCGACCTGGATGGCCCGGAAGAAGCCCGAGGCCAAGCCCGACGACACGAAGAAGACCTGAGCCATGCACGACATCCGGCGAATCCGCGAGGCGCCCGAGGCCTTCGACGCGGCGATGGCGCGGCGGGGCGTGGCAGCGATCGGCGGCACCATCGTCGGGATCGACGCCCGGCGGCGGGACGCCATCGCCGGCGAGGAGGCGGCGCAGAAGCGTCGCAACGAGCGCGCCAAGGCCATCGGCCGGGCCAAGGGCAAGGGCGACGAGGCGGAGGTCGCCCGGCTCATGGCCGAGGCCGGTGCCGGCCTCGACGCCGCGGCGACCGAAGCGCGCATCGGCCTCGATGCCGAGCTCAAGCAGGTGCTGGAATCCCTGCCGAACATCCTCGACGCCGAGGTCCCCGAAGGCCGCGACGAGACCGCCAACGTCGTGCTCCACCAGCACGGCGAGCCGCCGCGCCCCAACTTCGCGCCGAAGCAGCATTTCGAGCTGGGCGAGGCCCTCGGGCTGATGGATTTCGCGGCGGCGGCCAAGCTCGCCGGCACCCGCTTCACCGTGCTCCGCGGCGCGCTGGCGCGGCTGGAGCGGGCGCTCGGGCAGTGGATGCTGACCCTGCACAGCGAGCAGCACGGCTACACCGAGACCGCGGTGCCCTACCTGGTCAATGCCGCGACCATGTACGGCACCGGCCAGCTGCCGAAATTCGAGGACGACCTCTTCAAGACCACCGACGGCCGCTACCTCATCCCGACCGCCGAGGTGCCGCTGACCAACCTGGTGCGGGAGGAGATCCTCGCCGAATCGGCGCTGCCGCTCCGCCTCACCGCGCTCTCGCCCAGCTTCCGCTCCGAGGCCGGCAGCGCGGGGCGGGATACGCGGGGGATGCTGCGGCAGCACCAGTTCCAGAAGGTCGAGCTGGTCTCGGTCACCCGGCCGGAGGACAGCGACGCCGAGCACGAGCGCATGACCGCCTGCGCCGAGCGGGTGCTGACCGAGCTCGGGCTGGTCTGGCGGCGGTTGTTCCTCTGCGCCGGGGATACCGGCTTCAGCGCGGCGCGGACCTATGACCTCGAGGTCTGGCTGCCGGGGCAGCAGATGTGGCGGGAGATTTCCTCCTGCTCCAATTGCCGCGACTTCCAGGCCCGGCGCATGAACGCCCGCTACCGCCCGGCCGAGGGCAAGGGCACCGCCTTCCTCCATACCTTGAACGGCAGCGGCGTGGCGGTGGGTCGCGCGCTGATCGCGGTGCTCGAGACCCACCAGCAGGCCGATGGCAGCGTGTTGATCCCCGAGGTGCTGCGGCCCTGGATGGGCGGGGCCGAGCGGATTTCCTGAGCGGTCGGGGCTTCGGCGCCCGGCCCGATGCCAGCGCCGGCCGCCTGCGGCGTTCTGACCGAGAACCGGGAGTACCTTCCTATGCCTGACGCCTCGTGCCGCTGCTGCGGCAGCGCCCATCCTCATCCTCCGGCCCAGGATCGACCCGCGGGCCAGGGCTGGGGCCGCCGCCGTTTCGCCGCGGCCGGCCTGCTCGCGGCCACCGCGGCTCTGGCGCCGGCGTCAGGGCGGACGGCCGAGGTGGTGGCCCGCACCAGCCTCACCCCGGACCAGGCCCTGCGCCAGCTGCAGGACGGCAACGACCGCTTCCTGACCGAGGCGCCCTTCCGGAGCACCCAGGGGCGGGAGCGGCGGGTCGAGCTGGCCCGGGGGCAGGCGCCCTTCGCGGTGCTGGTCGGCTGTTCCGACAGCCGGGTGCCGCCCGAGCTGCTGTTCGGCCGCGGCCTGGGCGAGTTGTTCATCGTCCGCAACGCCGGCAACACCATCGACACGGCGGCGCTCGGCAGCGTGGAATACGGCGTGGGCGTGCTCGGCTGCCCGCTGGTGGTGGTGCTGGGGCACGAGGGCTGCGGCGCCGTCGCCGCGGCGCTCGACGTGGTCGAGCGGAACGCGGTCTTCCCCGGGGTGATCGGGGAGATGGTGCAGCCCATCATCCCGGCCGTGCTGTCGGTGCGCGGCGCGGCGGGCGATCCGCTCGACAATGCGGTGCGGGCCAATGCCCGCCGGGTCGCCACCCGGCTTGCGACGCAGAGCGGCATCCTCCGGGATGCGGTCGCCGCCGGGCGGCTCAGGATCGTCGCCGCCCGCTACGACCTCGACGATGGCGATGTCGACTGGCTCGACGCGGGGTGAGGCCGCCGCCCGGCCTCAGGTCGCCACGCCGAGCCGGCCGCCGAGGTCCTGGATGAACTGCCAGGCGACCCGGCCGGAACGGCCGCCGCGGGTCACCGACCACTCATTCGCCTGGCGCCGCAGCTCCTCCGGCGACAGCGCGATGCCGAAGGATGCGGCATAGCCCTCGACCATGGCGAAGTAGGTCGGCTGGTCGCAGTTGTGGAAGCCGATCCAGAGCCCGAAGCGGTCGCTGAGCGAGACCTTCTCCTCCACCGCCTCCTGGCCGTGGATGGCGGTGCTGCGCTCGTTCTCGATCATGTCGCGGGACATCAGGTGGCGGCGGTTGGAGGTCGCGTAGAACAGCACGTTGACCGGGCGGCCCTCGATGCCGCCGTCGAGCACGGATTTCAGCGCCTTGTAGTCGGCGTCCTCCTTCTCGAAGGAGAGGTCGTCGCAGAAGACCAGGCAGCGGCGCGGCTGGGCCCGGAGGATGTTCAGCAGCTCCGGCAGGGTGCGGATGTCCTCCCGCTGGATCTCGATCAGCGCCAGGCTGCCGGGGATCTCGGCATTGGCGGCGGCATGCGCGGCCTTGATGAGCGAGGACTTGCCCATGCCGCGGGCGCCCCAGAGCATGACGTTGTTGGCGGCATGGCCGCGGGCGAAGCGCAGGGTGTTCTCCAGCAGGATGCCCTTCTGCCGCTCCACGCCCTGCAGCAGCCCGAGCTCGACGCGGGAGACGCGGGCGACCGGGGCGAGGCGCGCCACCGGCTCGGCGTGCCAGACGAAGGCATCGGCGCCCTCGACCCGGGGCGGGGCGGGGGGCGGCGGGGCCAGCCGCTCCAGGGCCTCGGCGATGCGGGTCAGCAGGGCATTGTCCATGTGATTGTCCATCCGTGATCCCGCGGGCGAGCCCCGCCTGCCGCCGGCCGCACTTGACGCTGGGGGGGCGCCCGCTAGTTTGCGCCCCGCCGCATACGCCAAGCCGGCCCAACAAGGAAATCCCCGGGATGTTCATCTCCCCCGCTTATGCCCAGGACGCCGCCGGCGGCCCGATGGCGCTGGTCATGCAGCTCGCGCCGCTCCTGCTCATCTTCGGCGTCTTCTACTTCCTGCTCATCCGCCCGCAGCAGAAGAAGCAGAAGGAGCACCGCGCGCTGCTGGCCTCGCTCAAGCGCGGCGACCGCGTGCTGACCGCGGGCGGCATCATCGCCAAGGTCATCACCGTGAAGGACGGCGTGGACGAGGTCGAGGTGGAGATCGCCCCCAACGTGCGCGTCAGCGTCCTGCGGGCGACCATCGGCGACGTGCTGAAGCCGATCACCGGCAGCGACGCCCCGGCCAAGGGGTGACGCCGTCGCGCCGGGCGCTGGCGGTCCTGCTGCCGGCGGCCTGCGGGGCGCGGCTGCTCGCCCCGTGCGCTGCCCGGGCGGCGGACCCGGAAGCCCGGGCGGTTGCCGGCGGCACGCTGGTGCAGCTGGGTGCACTGGGCTCGGTCGCCGTGCTGCTGCGCGGCGCCGCACGCGGCCGGCAGCAATCGGTCTACGAGGGCATGCGGCTGCCGGGGCCGCCGGTGGCGCTTGTCGCCGACCGCTGGCTGGTGGGCTGGGGCAGCGAGGGCGACCGCGGCCTGTTCATGGCCTTCGACGCCGAGGGCGAGCGGCTGTACCTGATGCTGCTGGTCGATGGCGGGCCCATCTACCTCGCACCGCCGCGCGTCGCGGTCTGGCCGGAGGAGCTGGCCGAGCCCTTCCATCGCTTCGCCCCGGGCCTCGAACGGGGGCCAAGGTTCACCGACTAAGCAGCAGCGCGGGCCCGGGGAGGCGAAATCCCTCGGGCCCTTCATCCGTCGATGCCGACCAGCCGGCATCGACGAACAAGCATCCGGGAGACACCGTCTCCCAGACGTCCTGCTCAGGCCGCCTGGCCGGACTTCAGCCCGCCGTTCTTCAGCAGGCCCTCGACCACTTCCCAGTCGACCAGCTTGTTCAGGAAGTTGTCGAGGTAGTTCGGCCGGACGTTGCGGAAGTCGAGGTAGTAGGCGTGCTCCCAGACGTCGACGCCGAGGATCGGCGTGCCCTCGCCGGTGGCGATCGGGTTGGAGCCGTTCGGGGTCTTGGTCACCTTCAGCTTGCCGTCGGCGCCGACGATCAGCCAGGCCCAGCCGGAGCCGAACTGGGTGACGCCGGCCTGCTTGAAGGCCTCCTTGAAGGTCGCCAAGCCGCCGAGGTCCTGCTCGATCTTGGCCGCCAGCGTGGCCGGCAGCTTGTCGCCGCCGCCCTTGGGCGACATCACCTGCCAGAACAGGATGTGGTTCCAGTGCTGGCCGGCCTGGTTGAGCACCGGGGCGCCGTCGGCCCCGGCCTTGCCGGCCTCGGCGACGATGGCCTCGAGCGACTTGCCGGCCAGGCCCTTGCTCTCGACCAGGCCGTTCAGCGCGGTGACATAGGCGTTGTGGTGCTTGCCGTGATGGAGCTCGAGCGTCTCCTGGCACATGCCCTGGGCGGCGAGCGCGCTGGTATCGTAAGGCAGCGCAGGCAGGCTGAAGGCCATGGGGTCTCTCCCGTTTGTGGGTGGTGCACCCGGCAGGCCCGGGGGCTGAAGGACAGCTAGGCGGCGGCTTCCCGCGCGTCAAGCAAGCGGGCATGAAGCCGCATATGCCCGAGACCCCCGCGCCGTCGTCGCTTTCCGGAATCGCCGCCCTCGCCCGGGCCCGCGATCCCGACCGATTCCTCTGCGCCCTCTTCGCCCCCGCGGCGAAGCGGGAGGCGTTGTTCACCCTGATCGGCTTCAACCACGAGCTGGCCCGCGCCCGGGAGGCGGCGCGGACGCCATTGCTGGCGCTGATCCGCCTGCAGTGGTGGCGCGACGTGGTGGCGGAGGCCGCCGCCGGCAAGCCGCCGCGGCTGCACGAGGTGGCCGGGCCGCTGCATGCGGCGATCACCGCGGGACTGCTGGAGCCGGCGGCGCTGCTGGCCCTGGCGGATGCCCGCGAAGCCGAGGCCGAGGAGGAGGGCATGCCGACGGAGGCCGCCTTCCAGGCCTATCTGCGCGGCACGGCCGGCGGTTTCGCGGTGGCCGTCGGGCGGCTGCTCGGCGCCTCGGGGGCGGCGCTGGTGGCGCTGCAGGAGGCCGGCGTGGCCTATGGCCTGGCCGGGGTCCTGCGCAGCGTCCCGGCCCTGGCCGGGCAGGGCCGCTGCCTGCTGCCGGCCGAGACGCTGGCCCGGCATGGCCTGTCGGCGGAGGCGGCGGCGGCGGCGCCCGGCGCCGCCGGGCCCGTCGTGGCGGCACTGGCGGCAGCCGGAGCACGGCCGGCGGAGGCGCGGCGGCTGGGCCTCGGCCGGCTGGTCACCGCCGCCGGCCTGCCGCTGGTGCTGGCACGGCGCGACCTGCGGCGCCTGCGGCTGGGCCGGGCGGTGCCGCCGGGGCGCGGCCTCGGCGACCGGCTGGCCGTCATCGGGGCCGGGCTGCTCGGGCGGATCTGAGGCGCGCCCGGCCCTGCCTGCTCAGCCGCGGCCGCCGGCGCGGCCGGCCAGGGCGGCCTTGGCGCGGTCATTGGCGAAATTGCCGGGGTTGTTGGCCTTGCCCTGGCTCTGCCCGCCGGCGTGGCCGGCACTGGCGGCCCGCTCGCGGTCGTTGGCGAAATTGCCGGGATTGGTCGCCTTGCCCTGGTGAAGTCCGCCCAGGCGGCCGGCGGCCGCCGCACGCTCTCGGTCGTTGGCGAAATTGCCTGGATTGCGCTTGCCGGTCTGGGCCATGGGATCCGCTCCTTCCGCTGCTCTGGGGCCACCCGATGCGGCCCGCCCCGCGCCAACGTGGCGGACCCCGGCCAGATGCGTCAGCCGCCCCGGATTACCGGAACATAATACTGCAAAATCAATATGCTGCAGCCTGCGGCGGAGGCATGGTCGGAGGCATCGGCGGGCTGGTCGGCGGCAGTTCCGGACCCGGGCCGGGGGAGGGGTCGAGCGGTCCGGGGCCGGGCGACGGCGCCGGGGAGGGCGAGGGCGCCGGGATTTCCGGGCCAGGGTTCGGGCTGGACGGGGTGACGGTATCGGACACGGCTTTCCTCCTGGGTTCGCCGCATGCAACGCGCCTGGGCGCTGGCTGTTGCCGAGCGGCGCCGCGCCGGGTGCCGAGCGGCGCGGCGCGCCGGGATCAGCCGCGGCGGCTGCGGCGGGCGAGCAGGGCGCTGCCGGCGATGGTCAGGGTCAGGGTCACCACCAGCAGGACGAAGGCCAGCGCCGCGCCGAAGGGCCAGTTGGTACCCTTGACGAACTGGTCGTAGACCGCCGGCGCCATCATCTTGAACTGCGGCCCGCCCAGCAGCACCGGCGTCGCATAGGCGTTCATGCAGAGGATGAAGACCAGCACGCTGCCGGCCGCGACCCCCGGCAGCGCCAGCGGCAGCACCACCCGGCGGAAGCCGGTCAGCGGCCCGGCCCCGAGGTTGGCGGCGGCCTCCTCGACCTGGCGGGGGATCGCCTCGATCACCGAGGCGAGCGTCAGGATCATGTAGGGCGCCACCACCGCGACGATGCCGAGGATGACGGCGCCGCGGGTGTAGAGCAGCGTCAGCGGCTCCGCGATCAGCCCGAGGCCCATCAGCCCGGCGTTGATGGCGCCGTCGCGGCCGAGCAGCGCCATCCAGCCGGCGGCGCGGACCACGTTGCCGACCAGCAGCGGAAAGAGCGTCAGGATGACGGCGAGGCTCTTCCAGCGGCTCTCCATCCGCGCCAGCCAGTAAGCGGCGGGGAAGCCGAGCAGCAGGGCGATCAGGGTGCAGGACAGCGCCACCCCCATCGTGGTCGCCAGCACGTCCTGGTAGTAGGGGTCGGCGATGGCGCGGAGGTAGTTCTCCGGCGACAGCGCCTCGATCATCAGCTCGGTCGGGCTGTACTGGTTCAGGCTGATGCGGAAGAGCATCGCCATCGGCGCGACCAGCAGGACCAGCACCAGCAGTGCCGCCGGGAGGACCAGGGCCGCCATGCTCAGGCCTTGAACTCGCGGTTCCAGAACTCCAGCACGTCCGGCGCCATGCGCGCCATGTAGCCGTAGTCCGGGGTGCGGAGCCTCGCCTGGTCGGCCTCGGAGAGGCTGATCTGCCGCGCCAGATCGGGCGGCAGCGGCGCATCGCTCACGGTCGGGACGTAGCCCATGCGGCGGGCGAAGGCGCCCTGGGCGCGCGGGTCCAGCATCAGGTCGATGTAGCGCCAGGCCTGGTCCTTGCCGCGGCTGTTCTTCGGCACCCCCATCTCGTAGGTGATCGAGGTGGCGCCCTCCTCGGGCACCACATGCTCGATCTGCAGGCCGGCCTGCTTCCACATGTAGCCGCGGGCCAGCCACATGACGGTCAGCCAGACCTCCTCGGACTTCAGCCCCGCCGCCAGCGCCTCGTTCGAGGGATAGACCCGGGCGCCGAGGCGCTTCCACTCCCGCAGCTTGTTCCATGCCGGGGCGAAGTCGCCGGGGCCGCCGCCGCCGACGATGGCGGCCGTCTCCGCGTATTGCGCGTAGAGCAGGTCGGAGAGGCCGACCCGGCCGCGGTACCGCGGGTCCCAGAGGTCGGCATAGCTGCGCGGCGGCGTCGCTACCCGGGCCGGATTGTAGAGGATGACGCGGGCGGAATAGATGTGCGGCACCGCATAGGGCTTGCGCAGCGCCGGGATGACGGCGGCGGCGCGCGTCAGCGCCGGCACCGGCTCGAACAGCCCATGCTGGGAGAGCTCGTACATGTCGACGTCGGACAGCGCCGCGACATCCATGCTGCCGCGGCGCGCTTGGCGCTCGGCCAGCAGCTTGGCCTTGCGCGGCGGCGCCGGCGCCACGTCCTGCACCGGCTCCAACCCGGCCGGGCGGGCGAGGGGGGCATCGAGGCCCTGCTGCAGGATCTCGCCGTAGTCGCCGCCCCAGGTGCCGACCACGACCTGGGAGCCCTGGGCCCGCGGCAGGCGCGGCGCCCCCGCCGTCAGCGCGGCGACCGCAAGCGCGAGATCCCGCCGCCTCAACGCTTGAATTCCTTGTTCCAGAAGTCGATCAGCGCGACCTGGTTCCTGGCGATGTACTCGTAGTCCGGCGTGCGCAGCTT
Source organism: Paeniroseomonas aquatica (assembly GCF_030409335.1). Classification (GTDB taxonomy): domain Bacteria; phylum Pseudomonadota; class Alphaproteobacteria; order Acetobacterales; family Acetobacteraceae; genus Belnapia; species Belnapia aquatica. The sequence goes on along the minus strand of NZ_JAUFPN010000147.1, from coordinate 101,308 downwards.
GGCCTGCTGCTCCGGCGTCAGGCTGATCTGCCGGGCAAGGTCGGGCGGCAGGGTCGCGTCGGTGACGGTCGGGGCATAGCCCATGCGGTCGGCGAAGGCCCCCTGCGCCTTGGCGTCGAGCGCGGCATTGAGGTAGCCGAGCCCGCCCTCGCGGTTGCGGGCATTCTTCGGCACCGCCATCTCGAAGCAGATGCTGGTCGCGCCCTCGGAGGGCACCGCGGCCTCCACCGGAATGCCCGACTTCTTCCACATGAAGCCGCGCGCCAGCCACATCAGGCTGAGCCAGACCTCCTCGGATTTCAGCGCCGCTGCCAGGGCCTCGTTCGAGGGATAGACCTTCACGTCGAGGCTGCGCAGCTCCATCAGCTTGCGCTTGCCCGGCTCGTAGTCGTGGTGGTCGCCGCCGGCGACGATGGCCGCCGTCTCCATGTTTTGCAGGTGCAGGATGTCCACCAGGCCCACCTTGCCGCGGTACTTCGGGTCCCAGAGGTCGGCATAGCTCTGCGGCGCGGCGGTGACCTTGGCCGGGTTGTAGAGGATGACCTTGGCCGAATAGATGTGCGGGATCGAGTAGGGCCGCTTCAGCGAGGGGATGGCCTTGGCCAGGTTTGGCACCCGGGCCTCGTCGATCGGCTCGAAGACGCCCTGCTGCGCCATGCTGAACATGTCGACGTCCGACAGGCAGCAGACATCCATGCTGCCGCGCCGGGCGCTGCGCTCGGCGATCAGTTTGGTCTTGCGCGGGTCCTGCGGGCCGACGTCCTGGATCACCTCGGTGCCGCGCGGCGCCAGCAGCGGCTTGTCGATGTTGCCGGCGAGCAGGTCGCCATAGTCGCCGCCCCAGGTGCCGACGACGACCTGGGCGGATTGGGCCGCGGACAGGCCGGGCAGGCCGGCGAGGAGGCTGGTGGCAAGCGCGCCGCGGCGGGTGATCATCCCTTGAATTCCCTGTTCCAGAAGTCGAGCGTCGCGGCATTGCTCCGCGCCAGATAATCGAAATCCTGCACCCGCAACGCGGCCTGCTGCGCCGGCGTCAGGCCGATCTCGGCCTGCAGGGCGGCGGGCAGCGGCGTGTCGGTGGTCGGCAGGAAGCCCATCCGCTCGGCGAAGCCCAGCGCGGCGCGGGGGTCGAGCATCGCATCGAGATAGGCGAAGGCCGCCGCCTTGTTGCGCGCATTCCGCGGCACGCAGGCGCAGGAGATATAGGGCGTGGCCCCCTCCGCCGGGATCACCGCCTGCACCGGGATGCCGGCCTTCTTCCACATGTAGGCGCGGCCGAGCCACATGATGGTGGCGCTCACCTCCTCCGACTTCAGCGCCGCCGCCAGGGCCTCGTTCGAGGGATAGACCCGGGCGCCCAGCCGCTTCCACTCCAGCAGCTTGGCATAGCCCGGCTGGTGGTTGCGCTCGTCGCCGCCGGCGGCGATGGCGGCCGCCTCGGTCATGTGGGTGAAGAGCAGGTCGGAGAAGCCGATGCGGTTGCGGAAGCGCTCCTCGAACAGATCGGCATAGCGCGCCGGCGCCAGCTGGATGCGGGCCGGGTTGGTCAGGATGGTCCGCACCGAATAGATGTGCGGCAGGGTGAAGGGCAGCCGCAGCGCCGGGATGACCTTGGCGAGGTTGGGCACCTTCTCCGGCGTCAGCTCCTCCAGCAACCCCAGCTGTCCCATGGCATGGGTATCCGCGTCGCCGAGGCAGACCACGTCCATGCTGGCCCGGCGGGAGGTTCGCTCGGCGATCAGCCTGGTCCGGCGGGCGGCCGGGGTCCCGACATCCTGCTGCGCCGTGATGCCCAGCGGGCGCAGCAGCGGCCCCTCGATCTCGCTGCCGAGCAGCGCGCCGTCCGTAGTCGCCGCCCCAGGTGCCGACCACCACCTCGCTCGGCGCCTGCGCCAGCGCCGGCGTCGCCAGGGCGGCGGCGATCAACCCGCGACGGGTCAGGCTCACGCGGCCTCCTCCACGAGGTCGCCGGGCAGGGCCGGCAGCAGCCGCGCCTCGGCCGGGCTCCAGTGCACCGTCACGGCATCCCCGGGGGCCAGGGCGCGGCGGGGGTCGTCCTCGGCCGGCGTCGCCCGGATGGCGAGCAGCTTGGTGCCGCCCAGATCCAGGTGGTACTCGGTCTGGGCCCCGAGATAGGTCACCGCGAGCAGCCGGGCGGGAAGGCCCTCGCCCCGGGTCTCGACCGAGACGCGCTCCGGCCGGAGCGCCAGCACCGAATCGGCCGGGGCGGCGCCGGGGGCGCAGGGCAGGGTGGCGCCGCCGGCGGCGCGGAAGCGTCCGGGCGACTCGAGGGCCCCGCGCAGCAGGTTGCAGCGGCCGATGAAGCCGGCGACGAAGGCATCGGCCGGGCGTTCGTAGAGCGCCTCGGCATTGCCGATCTGGCGGACGCGGCCGCGGTCCATGACGACGAGACGGTCGGCCATGGTCAGCGCCTCCTCCTGGTCATGCGTCACGAACAGCGTGGTCAGGCCGAGCCGCTGCTGCAGGGCGCGGATCTCGAAGCGGACCTCGGCGCGCAGCTTGGCATCGAGGTTCGACAGCGGCTCGTCCAGCAGAAAGACCGCCGGGTTCACCACCAGGGCGCGGGCCAGTGCCACCCGCTGCTGCTGCCCGCCCGAGAGCTGCCGCGGCAGCCGGTCCGCCAGCCCCTCCAGCCGGACTAGGCGCAACGCCTCCGTCACGCGCCGCTCGCGCTCGGCGCGGCCGACCTTCCGCATCTCGAGCCCGAAGGCGACGTTCTGGCCGACGCTCATGTGCGGGAACAGCGCATAGGACTGGAAGACCATGCCGGTATCGCGGCCATGCGGCGCCGCCCGGGTCACGTCCCGGCCGCCGATCAGCACCCGGCCGGCACTCGGCGGGACAAAGCCCGCGACCATCCGCAGGGTGGTCGTCTTGCCGCAGCCGGAGGGGCCGAGCAAGGCCACCAGCTCGCCGTCCTGCACGTCGAGGTCGACCCGCTCCACCGCCACGGTGGCGCCGTAGCGGCGGGCGAGGCCTTCGAGGACGAGGGTGCCCATGCTCAGACCACCCGGCTGAGTTTGACGAAGCGGTCGGTGATCAGCATCAGCGCACCGACCAGCACGATCTGCACGGTGGCGACGGCGGCAAGCGTCGGGTCCACGCGGAACTCCAGGTAGTTGAGCATGGCGACCGGCAGGGTGACCCGGCCCGGGCCGACCAGCAGCAGGGTGAGCTCGAGGTTCTCGAAGCTCTGGATGAAGCTGAAGAGGCAGGCGGCGACCACGCCGGGCCGCAGCATCGGCAGGGTGACCCGCCAGAAGACCGTCAGCGGCCGGGCGCCGAGGTTGGCCGCAGCCTCCTCCGCCGAGCGGTCGAGGCCCTGGAGGGAGGCCGAGACCAGCCGGACCGTCCAGGGGATGGTCAGCAGCACATGCGCCGCGACCAGGCCGAGGGTGGTGCCCTTGATGTCGTCGTCGATCCAGAACTCGGCCCGGACGTAGAAGAGGTAGAGCGCGGTGCCCGCGACCACGCCGGGGACGGCCAGCGGCCCGAGCAGCAGCGTGTTCATCGCCCCCCGCAGCCCGTCCATCCGGCCGAAGCCGCGGTTGATGGCCAGCGCCGCGGCGGTGCCGAGCGGGACGCCGATCGCCGAGGCGGCGAAGGCAACCTGCAGCGAGGTGACGAAGCCGCGGGCGAATTCCCGCTTCTCCCAGGCATTGGCATACCAGCGGAGGGTGAATCCCTCGGGCGGGAAGCTGACGATCTCCTGGGCGAAGACGCTGATGACCACCACGGCAAGCACCGGCGCCAGGACCAGCCCATAGGCCCCCGCCACCACCAGGACAAACGCCATCCGCCGCCAACGCGACCCTCTCATCCAGCCTCCTGTCTCCCGCCGGGCAGAGTGCGGAGGGATTGGGGCGGGGTCAACGTGGCCGGGACATCACCGCTGCGGGTTTGACGACCCGCCGGCCCGCCTGTATGTAGCGGCCTGCATACGTCGTGGGCCTGTCACACCGATGGAGGGGTGGCCGAGTGGCTGAAGGCGACGGTTTGCTAAACCGTTAAGGGTCGTCAAGGCCCTTCGAGGGTTCGAATCCCTTCCCCTCCTTGGTCAACCAAGGCATGCATTTCCTTTCCGTCTCCCGTCGTCCGGGCTGCGCCGGCCTCAGGCCGGCTCACTCGCAGAAGAAGGGCGTCTCCTCCGTGGCGCCGCCGCGCAGCCGCAGGTCGAAGCGGAAGCAGCGGCTGCCATCGGCCAGGCCTTCCGGCCGCGCCAGGAGCCGGGCCCGGGCCGCCGGCGGGACCAGGGCCAGCACCGGGTCGCCGGCATTCTCCGCGGGGTGGTCGGGGAAGAACAGGCAGGTGACCAAAGGCCGCATCAACCCGGAGGCCATGACGGTCAGGTTGATGTGCGGGGCGCGGTGATGATTGCCCTCGGCATAGCCGCCCGGCATCAGGCTGCGGAATTCGAAGGCGCCGTCGGCATCGGTCGCCGCCCGGCCCCAGCCGAGGAAGTCCGGATCCGCCAGCGCATGCGCCGGGTCGGCCGGGTGGCGGAAGCGGCCGGCGGCATCGGCCTGCCAGGCCTCGACCAGCGCGTTCACGCAGGCCGCACCGGCCTCGCGGGTGACCCGGCCGCGCAGGGTGATGCGCTCGCCCCGGGTGCTGGGCGGCGCCCCGGCGCCGATGCGCGCCAGGTCGTTGTCGTCGGGCCGGACGAAGCTGCGCGGGAAGAAGGGCCCGATGGTGTGCTGGGAGAGGGGCGGGCGGCTCATGGCATCGCCGGCGTCGCGGCGCGGCCGCGCAGCACGAGGTCGAAGGCATAGCCGAGCCAGCCCAGGCCGACCTCCGCCGGGGGCACCAGCCGCGCCACCAGCCGCTCCCGCGCCGCAGCATCCGGCACCGACATCAGGATGCGGTCGAGCGGGTTCAGCGGGTCCCCCGGGAAGTACATCTGGGTCACGAGGCGGGAGAGCGAGGCCGGGCCGAGCACCGAAAAATGCACATGCGGCGGCCGCCACCAGGTCGCCGGCCCGGGCACCGGATAGGCGCCGGGCCGGATGGTGAAGAATCCATAGCGCCCCTCGGCATCGCTCAGCACCCGGCCGCTGCCGATGAAGTTCGCATCGAGCGGGGCGTCCCGGGTATCGATCGGGTGGAAGTAGCGACCGGCGGCATTGGCCTGCCACAGCTCCACCACGGCGCCGGGCACCGGGCGGGCATCCTCGTCCAGCACCCGGCCGGCGATGTGGATGAGCTGGCCCAGGGCGATGCGGCCGGGTCCGGGCACCGCCAGGTTGTCGTCGCCGCAGGGCAGCTTGCGGTCGAGGCGGAAGGGGCCGGTCGCCTCGGTGCGGGTCGCCGGGCGGCGGATCAGCGGCTGGGAGGGCAGGTGGGTGAAGGTATTGGCATAGCCGGGGATGGGGACCGCCGGCTCGATGCCCTCGGGCCATGGGTCGAAGCGATCCGGCGGCTGCATGGCTGTTCCTCCCTCCCTGCCAGCATGCCGCCGAACCGGGGTGGATTGAAAGCCGGGCGGGATGCGGACAGGCTGACACCCCAAGGGAGAGGGGATAGGCCCATGGCCGAGGTTCGGCGTGGTCCGGCGCGCATCGCATACCGGGTGGAAGGCGAGGGGCCGCCGGTGCTGCTGCTCGCCTCGCTCGGCCGCGGGGCCGAGGATTTCGACGAGGTCGCGCCGCGGATCGCCGCCGCCGGCTTCCAGGTGGTGCGGCCGGACCCCCGCGGGATCGGCTGCTCCGTGGGGCCGATGGAGGGGCTTACCCTCTATGACCTCGCGGCGGATGCGGCGGCGGCGCTGGTCGATGCGGCGGGCGAGGCGCCGGCCATCGTCGCCGGCCATGCCTTCGGCAACTGGGTGGCCCGGGCGCTGGCGGTCTCTCGGCCGGCGCTGGTCCGGGGCGTGGTGCTGCTTGCCGCCTCCGTCACCACGGAGATGCCGGCGGATGTTCGCGCCTCCATCGATGGCAGTTTCGACCCGGCGCTGAGCGAGGCGGAGCGGCTCGGCCACCTCCGGCGCGGCTATTTCGCCCCGGGCCATGATGCCCGGGTCTGGCTCGGCGGCTGGCACCCGTCGGTGGCCGCGATGCAGCGGGCGGCGACCGCGGCGACGCCCGACCAGACCTGGCGCCGCGTCGCGGAGCGCGTGCCGACGCTCTATGTCTCCGCTGCGCAGGACACCATCGCGCCGCCGCCGAGCCTCGAGGCGCTCCGTGCCGCGCTCGGCCCGCAGGTCACCATGGTCAGCATCGCCGAGGCCGGCCATGCGCTGCTGCCCGAACAGCCGGCCGCAACCGCGGCGGCGGTCATCGCCTTCGCCGCCCAGTACAAGGAAACACCATGAACACGCTGCAGGATCTGCAATGCTTCACCCTGACCGTCGCCGAGGGGATCGCCACGGTGACCATCGCCCGGCCGCCGGTGAATGCCCAGAACGGCCGCTTCCGCGACGAGATCATCCGTATCTTCGACCTGCTGCACGACACGCCGGAGGTGCTGGCCATCGTGCTGACCGGCGCCGGCCGGGTCTTCTCCGCCGGCGCCGACCTGAAGGAACGGCCGGGCCTGTCGGGTGAGCCAGGCGCCTATCCGCGGCACAACCGGCTGGTGCGGGCTGCCTTTGCCTGCGTCATGGAATGCGAGAAGCCGGTCATCTGCGCCATCAACGGCGCGGCCATCGGCGCCGGCTGCGCCCTGGCGCTCTCGGCCGATATCCTCATCGCCGGAGAGAGCGCCTTCCTGTCGATGACGGAGGTGGACGTCGGCCTGGCCGGCGGGGTGAAGCATGTGCTGCGCCACTTCGGCCAGTCCGATGCGCGGCTGATGATCATGACGGCGCGCCGCATCACCGGGCCGGAGCTGCTGCGGATGAACGTCGTCTCCGCCTGCGTCCCCGATGCCGAGCTGCTCGAGACGGCGATGGGCATCGCCCGCGAGATCGCCGGCAAGGTGCCGCTGGCGGTGCGGGCGGCCAAGCGGTCCTTCAATCTGGTCGAGGACCTGCCGCTGCACGAGGGCTATCGCTACGAGCAGTCGCAGACCGTGGCGCTCTCGACCAGCGAGGACACGCGGGAGGCGCAGCGGGCGTTCGCCGAGAAGCGCAAGCCCGTGTTCACCGGGCGGTAGGCGGGAATTCGCCCGGGGGGGCGGTTGAACTGGCTGCCCGCCCGCCGCAGGATGCGCCGCGACGGCCCGGAGATGGCCGCGTCGGAGGACCATCCAGGATCATGAATTTCCCGCCATGCTGATCACCGCCGTCGAATCCTCCGTGGTCTCGATGCCCTTCACCATGGGCGGCCCGCATTCCAGCTTCGCCGGGCAGCGCTGGGACCGCATGGAGATCCTGCTGGTCCGGGTCGAGACCGCGGACGGGCTGGTTGGCTGGGGCGAGGCCTTCGGCCATGCCGCCATTGCCAGCACCAGGGCGGCGCTCGATACCATCGTCGCGCCGCTGGTGGTGGGCCGGGACTCGGCCGATATCGCCGGGCTGACCCGCCGCGTGCTGCACGGGGTGCACCTGCTGGGGCGGAACGGGCCATTCGTCTATGCCTTCTCCGGCATCGAGATCGCCCTCTGGGACATCATGGGCAAGCGCTGCGGCCAGCCGGTCTGGCGGCTGCTGGGCGGCGCCGCGCCGGAGAGCCTGCCGGCCTATGCCAGCCTGCTCTCCTATGGCGGCGACCTTGGCCTGGTCGCGCGCAATACCGCCGATGCGGTGGCCCGGGGCTACCGCCACATCAAGCTGCACGAGCTGACCCGCGACGCGGTGCTGGCGGCGCAATCCGCCGCACCCGAGGCGCGCATCATGCTCGACGTGAACTGCGCCTGGACCCCGCCGGTCGCCCGCGGCATGGCGGAATCGCTGGCCGCCGACGGGCTGCTCTGGCTGGAGGAGCCGGTCTGGCCACCGGAGGATGCGGCCGGCCTCGCCAGCCTGCGCCGCCACGGCATCCCGCTCTCGGCCGGGGAGAACACCGCCGGGCTCTTCGGCTTCAAGGCGCTGATCGAGGCCGGCGCCATCGACATCGCCCAGCCCAGCGTGACGAAAGTCGGCGGCATCGGCGAGATGGTGCGGGTCATCCGCCTCTGCGAGGCGGCCGGCGTCGCCGTCACACCGCACAGCCCCTACTTCGGCCCGGGCTTCGTCGCCACGCTGCACATCGCCGCCGCGCTGGTGGAGAACCCGCTGGTCGAGGTGCTCTGGCTGGAGATGGCGCCGAACCCCTTCGATCCCTGGGTCCGCAGCAGGGACGGGCGGGTCGCGGTGCCGACCGGCCCCGGCCTTGGCGCCGATCCGGACCCTGACCTGCTGGCCCGCACCACCCTCGGCACGCCGACCCGCATCACCGCCTGACGTCCAAGACAAGCAAGGGATAACCCAGCATGACCATCACCCGCCGCGGCCTGGTCCAGGCCAGTGCCGGCCTCGCCGCCGCCAGCAGCCTCGCCGCCCCCGCCCTCGCGCAGTCCGAGCCGATCAAGATCGGCTGGCTCGCGGCACTCACCGGCCCGAGCTCCGCCCCCGCCGTAGGCTTCAACCGCGGCGTGGTCTATGCCGCGGAGGCGCTGAACGCGGCCGGCGGCGTGAAGGGCCGCAAGGTCGAGATCATCACCCGCGACACCCAGGGCGACCCGACCAAGGCGGTGAACGCGACGCAGGAGATGATCAGCCAGCTCAAGGTGCATGCCATCTGGGGTCCGACCAACTCCGGTGAGTCGCTCGCCGTCACCGCCATCATGGCCCGCGGCAAGATGCCGAACATCCACCCCTGCGTCGTCGACAGCCTGATCGATACCACGCGCTACCCGAATGCCTTCCGCATCGCCCCCTCCAACGCCCAATGGGACGACGCGGTGCGCGGCTATACGCTGAACATCGCCAAGGCGAAGAAGGTCGCGGTCTTCGGCGATACCACCGGCTATGGCGTCAGCGCCGCCAATGCCTCGGCCGCCGCCCTGGCCAAGGATGGGGCCGAGGTCGTCGTCAAGGCGAACATCGACGCGACCCAGCCGGACATGACCCCCGATATGCTGCGCGCCCGCAATGCCGGCGCCCAGGCCATCGTCATCTGGTCCGTCTCCACCGGCATGATCGCCCGGCTGCTGAACACCCGCGCCACCATGGGCTGGGACGTGCCCTTCATCGGCCATCCCTCGCTGGCGTCCGGCGAGATCGGCACGCTGATCGACAAGCCGGCGAATTGGGAGAAGGTCTACGCCATCGGCTACAAGAGCTGCAGCTACGACGCCGCCGGCAAGCTGCCGCCGCGCAACGAGGAGCTGCTGGCCAAGCTCCAGGGCAAGGTGAACCTGCAGGATACGCTGCTCTGGTGGGTCGCCTGCGGCATCGATGCGGTGAACCTGGTGGCCAAGGCGGTCGAGACCGGCGGCTCCTCCTCCTCCGAATCCATCATCAAGACCTGGAACGCCCTGAAGGACTACCCCGGCTACTTCGGCGACTACAGCTACACCCCGACCGACCACAACGGCTTCCCCGTCTCGGATATCGTCATGTCGGCGGCCTCGACCGGCAAGAACGGCACCTTCGCCCTCGCCCCCGGCTACGGCTGACCGCATGCTCGCCTCCATCCTGGCCTCGGGCCTGGCGGTCGGCGCGGTCTATGCGCTGATCGGCATCACCTACAACACCATGTACTCGACCTCCCGGGTGATGAGCTTTACCGCCGGGCAGCTCGGGATGCTCGGCGGCGTCTTCGGCTCGCTGTTCATGCTGCGGCTGGGGCTGCCCTGGCCGGTGGCGCTGGTGCTGACGCTCACGGCCTGCGCGCTGCTCGGCGTCGTCACCGAATTCGTCGCGGTGCGGCCGGTGTTGAAAAGCCTCGACCAGCACCTCTACGTGCTCTCGACGCTGGCCGTCGCGCTGCTGATCCAGAACCTGACCGCGCTTCAGTGGAGCACGGAGCCGCAACCCTTCCCGCGGCTGCTGGAGATGGGCTCCGGCATCTGGGACGAGAAATACTGGCTGCCGGTCGGCGCCTGCGTCGTCACCATCGTCGGGCTCGAATACCTCTATCGCCACACGCTGGTCGGCCGCGCCTTCGTCGCCATCGCCGAGGACAACTTCGCCGCCCGCGCCCTCGGCCTGCCCGAGCGCAACCTGCGCATCGCCAGCTATGCGCTGGCCGGCGCCGTCGGCGCGCTGGCGGGCTTCGCCGGTGGGCAGCTCCTGCTGGCCTTCTTTGCCAACGGACCTTTGCTCAACTTCTACGGCTTCATCCCGGTGGCGCTGGGGGGCTTGGGCAACAACCGCGGTGCGGTCATTGGCGGCATCCTGCTCGGGCTGTTCCAGCAGGCGGCGAACTTCACCGTCGGTGGCATCTTCTCCTCGGTCGCCGTCTTCACCCTGTTCATCATCGTCCTGCTGCTGCGGCCGCAGGGCATGTTCGGCGCGCCCGTGGCGCGGAGGGTCTGATGGTCCGCGCATTATGGCCATTCGCCCTGCTGCTGGCGCTCGCCGCGCTGCTGCCGCTCTCGGGCAATGAATACTGGGCGCTGATCGCCACGCGGGCGGCGATCTACTGGATCCTGGTCGCCGGGCTGAACCTGATCGTCGGCTATGCCGGGCAGCTCGCCATCGGCTATGTCGCGCTGCTGACCATCGGCGCCTATACCGCCAGCGTGCTGACCGCTGGCACGGTGATGGCGCCGATCGGGGCCTTCCCCGCACTTGGCATCGCCGCCGTGGCCGGGGCCTTCTTCGGCGTCATCGTCGGCCTGCCGGCGCTGCGGCTGCGAACCTTCTACTTCGCCATGACGACGCTCGGCTTCGCCACCATCGTCACCCAGATCACCCTGGCCTGGCAGGACGTGACGGGGGGCGGCATCGGCATCCCCGGCCCGGCGCTGCCGGCGCCGATGGATACCGCCTGGGGCCTTTACTGGTTCTGCCTCGCGGTCGCCGTCGTCTGCACCTGGGCGACGGCCAATATCGCGCATAGCCGCTTCGGCCGGGCGCTGGTGGCGATCCGCGATACGGAAGTCGCGGCCGAGGCCGCCGGCATCGACAAGCCGCGGATGCTGGTGCTGGTCTTCATCCTGGCCGGCGCGCTCGCGGCCTTCGCCGGCGGGCTGTTTGCCTCGCTGCAGACCTACATCACCCCGGATGCCTTCACCTTCGAGCTGTCGCTGCTCTTCTTCATCGCGGTGCTGATCGGCGGGCGCGGCTCCATCCTCGGGCCGCTGCTCGGCACCATCCTGCTGACGCTGCTGCCGGAGATTGCGGCACCGCTCGCGGCCTGGTCCACCTTCCTCTACGCGGCGCTGCTGCTGGTCATCGTCCTTGCCATCCCGGGCGGCATCGCCGCGCTGCTCGATCGGCGCAACCGCCTGGCGCTGCCGGAGAACCGCGACATCCGCCCGGATGCGGCGGCGCTGGAGCCCTTGATCGGCCAGCGTGGCGCGCCGGAGACCATGGCGCTGCGCGGCATCGTGCTGGCCTTCGGCGGGGTCCGCGCCATCGACGGCGTCGACCTCGACGTCCGCCAGGGCGAGGTGCATGGGCTGATCGGCCCGAACGGCAGCGGCAAGACCACCACGCTGAACGTCATCTCCGGCTACTACAAGCCGGAGGCGGGCAGCATGACGATTGGTGCTGCGGCGCTGCCGCCCGGCGCGCCCGAGGGCCGCGCGGCGCGGGGCATCGCCCGCACCTATCAGACGCCGCGGCTGATCGGCGAGGCCAGCGTGCTGCAGAACGTCATGATCGGCGCCAGCATCAGCGGCACCGCGACCTTCGTCGAATCCCTGCTCTCGCTGCCGCGGCACATGGCGGACGAGCGGCGGATGAAGGCGCAGGCGCGGCTGGCCCTGGCCGCGGTGGGGCTTTCGGCGCTGGCCGAGGTCCGCGCCGACCGGCTGCAGCACAGCGAGCTGCGCTTCATGGAGATCGCCCGGGCGCTGATGCTCAAGCCCGGCTTCTTGCTGCTGGACGAGCCGGCGGCGGGGCTTTCGGTGGAGGAGATCAAGCGGCTCGGCGCGCTGATCAAATCGGTCAGCCGCCAGGGCACCGGCGTGCTGCTGGTGGAGCACCATGCCGACCTGATCTTCGACATCTGCGACCAGGTGACGGTGCTGAACCTCGGCAAGGTGCTGGCCGCCGGCACGCCGGCCGAGATCCGCGTGCACAAGGAGGTTGTCAGTGCCTATCTCGGTGGGTGAGCCCCTGTTGGCGGTGGCCGGCCTGCGGTCTGGCTACGGCAAGATCGCGGTGCTGCACGGCATCGACCTGGCGATCGCCGCCGGCGAGGTGGTGGCGCTGCTCGGCCCGAACGGCGCCGGCAAGACCACCCTGCTGCGCGCCATCTCCGGCCTGCTGCCGGTCAATGGCGGCACGGTGCGCTTCGGCGGGGCCGACATGGCCGGCGCCGATCCGCGCACCGCGGCCCGCGCCGGGCTGGTGCATGTGATCGAGGGCCACCGCGTCTTCACCCAGATCTCGGTCACCGACAACCTGCTGCTGGCCGGCTACGACCTGCCGCGGCGGGAACGCATGGCGCGGATCGAGGAGGCTCTGGAGTATTTCCCCGAGATCGCCGCCAAGCGGGCCGACAAGGGCGGCGCGCTCAGCGGCGGGCAGCAGCAGATGCTGGCGGTGGCGCAGGGGTTGGTGCAGCGGCCGAAGTTGCTCATGCTCGATGAGCCCTCGGCCGGCCTCTCGCCGGTGCTGGTCGACCGGGTGCTCGGCGTGGTGCGGGAGTTGCGGTCTAAGGGCACCGCCGTGCTGCTGGTCGAGCAGCTCATCGAGAAGGCACTGGCCGTTTCCGACCGGGTTTATGCCATGGCCCAGGGGCAGGTGGTGCTGGAGGCCGGGGCGCAGGAGGCGGATCTGCCGCACCGGCTGGAACGCGCCTATTTCGGCCAGGACGTGCCCACCGCGCTGCACGGCTGATTTCTTGCTAAGAAGCGGGGCATGACCAGCCCCGCTGCCCCGATCGGCCTCCCCGCGCTGGAGGCCCGGCTTCGCCAGGACCTCGACTACCTCGAACTGCCGGCCAAGGCCTGGGTGCCCCGGCGGCAGGCCGAGGGCGTGCCAGTGGTCGATGTCGTCATCATCGGCGCCGGCATGTCGGGTCTCGCCATCGCCGCCTCGCTGCGGCTGCTCGGCATCGACAACATCCGGGTGCTGGACCGGGCGCCGGCCGGGCAGGAGGGGCCCTGGGTCACCTTCGCCCGGATGGAGACCCTGCGCTCGCCGAAGGGCCTGGCCGGCCCCGCCCTCGGCCTGCCCTCTCTCACCTTCCGCGCTTGGTTCGAGGCGCAGCATGGCACCGCCGCCTGGGAGGCGCTCGGCAAGATCCCGCGCGGGCAATGGATGGACTACCTCGGCTGGTACCGGCGGGTGATGGCGGTGCCGGTGGAGAACGGCATCGCGGTCTCGCTGCTGCGGCCGCGTACCGATGAGCTGGTCGGGGTCGAGACCAGCGCGGGCGAGATCCTCGCCCGGCGGGCGGTGCTGGCCAGCGGCCGGGACGGCATGGGCGGGCCCTTCGTGCCGGAGATCGCGCGCGGCATCGACCGGCGCTTCTGGGCGCATACGCGGGATGAGATCGACTTCGCCGCGCTGCGCGGCAGGCGGGTCGGGGTGGTGGGCGCCGGGGCCTCGGCCATGGACAATGCGGCGACGGCGCTGGAGGCGGGGGCGGTGAGCCTCGAGCTCTTCGTCCGCCGCGCCGCGCTGCCGCGGGTCAACAAGTTCACCGGCATCGGCAGCCCCGGCGTGGTGCATGGCTTCGCCGCCCTGCCGGACGATTGGAAATGGCGCTTCCTGCATCACGTGCTCGGCGCCCAGACCCCGCCGCCGCGCGACAGCACGCTCCGCGTCTCCCGCCACCCCGGGGCGCGGCTGCACCTCTCGAGCCCGATCCTGGGCCTGGCCGAGCGGGACCGGGCGTTGCGGGTGGAGACGCCGAAGGGCGCCTTCGAGCTCGACTTCCTCATCTTCGGCACCGGCTTTGGCGTCGATGCGACGCTTCGGCCGGAGCTGCGGCTGGTGGCGCCGCAGATTCGCCGCTGGGGCGACCGCTTCACCCCGAGGCCGGGCCAGGAGCAGGCGGAGCTGGCGGCCTCGCCGGACCTCGCCTCCGACCTCAGCTTCCAGGAACGGGTCCCCGGCGCCTGCCCGGCGCTGGCCCGCATCCACTGCTTCACCTATCCGGCGACCCTCAGCCACGGCAAGCTGACCGGGGATATCCCGGCGGTCAGCGCCGGCGCCCGGCGGCTGGCGCTGGCCATCACGCGGGACTTCTTCGTCGCCGACCGGGAGGCGCATTTCGCCACCCTTGAGGCCTTCGCCACCCCCGAGTTGCAGGGCGATGAATGGCCCGCGGAAAGGATCGTCTGATGGATCTGGTCGAGACGCTGCTGGGGATCGCCCCCGGCTCGCCGCTCGCCGAATTGCGCGGGCAGAGGGCGGGGATCCGCCAGCATACCGAGGGCGCCTGGCGCGAGCTGGTGCTGCCGGCGGAGCCTGGCGGCGTCAGCCTGGCCGAGCGGGCGGCGCTGGCGCTGCGGGTGGCGCGGCTCGGTGGCCATGACGGGCTGGCGGCGCATATCCGCACCCTGCCGGTGCCGGCCGAGGCACTGGCGGCAGCCGAGGACCCGGTGCGGGCGGAGGGACGGCTCGGTCTGCTGCTGCGCTACGCCGACCTCGTCGCCGAGGCGCCGGAGCGCTGCGGCCAGGCGGAGATCGATGCCCTCGGCGCCGCCGGCCTCTCGCCGCAGGATATCGTCGCGGTGACGCAGTTGATCGCCTTCATCCCCTTTCAGATCCGGCTGCTCGCCGGCCTGCGCGCGTTGCAGGAGGAGGCCGCCGCATGAGCCGCTTCACCATGGACGAGGTCGCCTGGCACCCGCGCATTCCGCCCGTCGCGGCCGAGCAGGCCACCCCGGCGCAGCTCGCCGCGCTCGAGGCCTGCCCGCCGGCGCAGCGCCGCTCGACCTATTTCCTGACGCTGGCCAACGACCCGGGATCGCTCGGCGAGCGCGGGGCGTTGTTCAACAGCGTGATGTATGCGCCGCGCGGGCTGCCGCGGGCGGAGCGGGAGCTGGCGACGGCGGTGGTCTCCCTCGTCAACGGCTGCATCTACTGCACCTCGGTCCATGCCCGGCGCTTCGCCGAGCTGACGCGGGAGCCGGCGGCGATGCAGGCGCTGCTGGATGAGGGCATCGGCACCGCGCTGCCGCCGCGGCGCCGCGCCATCGTCGATTTCGCCGCGAAGCTGACGGCGACGCCGGGCGCCATCACCGGTGCCGATCTCGCGCCGTTGCGGGCGGCGGGGCTGGAGGACCTGGAGGTGCTGGACCTGATCCATGCCATCGCAATGTTCGCCAATGCCAACCGGCTGATGCAGTCGCTCGGCGCCTCGGTGGCGCCGTGATCGGGCGGCGGGCGCTACTCGGCGCCGTCATCCCCGGGGCGGCCCTCGCTGAGGGCTGGGTGCCGGACCGGCCGGTGCGGCTGGTGATCCCCTTCGCCCCCGGCGGCTCCCAGGACGTGCTGGGGCGGCTGCTGGCCCAGGGCGTGGCCGGGCCGCTCGGGCAGCAGGTGGTGGTCGAGAACCGCGCCGGCGCCGGCGGCGTGCTGGGGGCGGAAACGGTGGCGCGCGCCGCCCCGGATGGGCTGACCCTTCTGCTGTCCACCGCGGGGCAGCTCACCATCGCCAAGGCGATCGGCCGGCGGCTGCCCTATGACCCCATCGCCGATTTCACCCCCATCCTGCATCTCACCGATAGCCCGGTGGCGCTGCTGGCATCCCCCGACCTGCCCGTCGCCGATGCCCCGGCGCTGCTGCGCTACGCCCGCGAGGCATCGCGGCCGCTGCCCTATGCCTCCACGGGCATCGGCACCAATACCCATCTCATCATGGAGGATCTGAAGGCCCGACAGGGTCTGCAGGTGGAGCACGTGCCCTATCGCGGCGCGGCGGCGGCCTTCAACGACCTGCAGGCCGGGCGGATCGCGCTGATGTTCGTCTCCGTCCCCTCGGTGCTCGCCGCGGCCGGTGGGCAGTTCAAGGTACTGGCCGTCACCTCCGCCGCGCGCTTCCCGGCGACGCCCGAGGTGCCGACCCTGGCGGAGGCCGGCGTCGAGGATTTCGAGGCCAGCATCTGGACCGGGCTTTCCGCCCCGGCGCCAACCCCGGCACCGGTGGTGGCCCGGCTGGCGGCGGCCTTCACCACGGCGCTGGGCTCGGCGCTGGTGCGGTCGCGCCTCGATCTGCTCGGCGCCATGCCCAATGGCGCGGATGGCGCGGCCTTCGGCGCGATGCAGCGGGAGGATCTGGCGCGCTGGAGCCGGGTTGCGGCGCCGCTCGGCATCGCCCTGGATTGAACCGTGACGCGGGAGCGGCAGCTTCCGCGCTCAGCCCCGGATCAGCGTCTCGACCTCCGTCCGGTCCGGCGTCACCCCATCCTGCGCCCGCAGCGCCCCCGCGGCCGAGGCGAAGCGCATGAGGGCCGGCAGCGGCTGTCCCTCCGCCAGGGCCAGCGCATAGGCGCCATGGAAGACGTCGCCTGCGCCGGCGGTGTTGGTCGCCTCGACCGGAAAGGCCGGGGTCTCGGCCGGGCGCTCCATGCCGTCGGTGAGCCAGAGCGTTCCATGCTCGCCGCGGGTGACGGCGGCGACCCGCGCGCCGGCGGCCAGCGCCCGGCGCAGCCCCTCGGCGGGGGCGACGCCCGGGGCGAAGATCTGCAGCCCGGGCTGGGAGAAGATCGCGTGGTCGGCCAGCGGCACCAGGGCCGCGAGCAGCCGGGCCTCGGACTTCTCCGCGTCCAGCACGCTGGGCACGCCGATGGCGCGGGCCCGGCGGAGGGCGGCCTCGGCGGCGCGCGGCCAGCGAGGGTCGCAGAGCAGGGCACCGGCTTCGCCCAGCGTCCCCATCGGCAGCACCTCGGGGTCGAGGTCCAGCCCCTCGCCGCGGAAGGCGAAGATGACCCGCTCGCCCACCGGGTCGAGCAGGACGGAGGAGACCGGGGTGCGGGCGCCGGGGGCGATGCGGATGGCGCTGACATCGACGCCGAAACCGGCCAGTTCCGCCGCCAGCGGGCCGCCGTTGCGGTCGTCGCCGATGCGGCCCCAGAAGCGCACCCGGCCGCCCAGCCGGGCGACGGCGATGGCGGCATTGGCGGCCAGGCCGCCGACGCCGAGGCTGTAGCGCCGCGCCACCGCCTTGGCCGGGGGCTGCGGGATATCCTCGACCCAGAAGGTGTGATCGGCCACCAGATGGCCGAGGCAGATGACGAGCGGGGCTTGGGCGCAAGCGGTCATGCGGCGGGAGTGTAGCCGAAGCGCGGCGGATTCGGCTGCAATCCTGGCACCGGCGAAGCCGGGGCCTGTCGATCAGTCGATGCGGATATTCGCCATCCGGACCATGCCGGTGAAGAACTCGGTCTGCTGGTCGCGGAAGGCGGCGAATTCCTCGACCGTGTTGGGCCGGGTGAGGGCGCCGAGCCCGGTCAGGCGTTCGATCACCACGCTGTCGCGAATGGTGGCGTTCAGCTCCGCATTCAGCCGGGTGATGACCTCGCCCGGGGTGCCGGCCGGGGTGAAGACGCCGTTCCATTCCCAGGTCTCGAAGCCCGGCAGGGTCTCGGCGAAGCCGGGGATGCCGGGCAGTTGGGCGATCGGCGCCGGGCCGCAATGGGCCAGGCAGCGCGCCTGGTTGGCCTGGGTCACCGGCAGGGTGGAGGGGACGTTGCTGAACTGCATCGGGACCCGGCCGGAGGTGAGGTCGTTCCGCGCCGCGGCGATCTCGCGGTAGACCACGTGGTTGATGCGGATCTCCGCCCGGTGGTTCAGCAATTCCAGCGAGACATGCTGCACGGTGCCGATCCCGGTGGAGGCGCAGTCGAGCCTGCCGGGATTGGCCTTGGCATGGGCGATGAGCTCGGGGACGGTTCTCGGGCCGAAGCCGTTGGTCACCATGAGCGTGTTCGGCGTGACCATGGCAAGGAAGACCGGCAGCAGGTCCCGCCGCGTGTCGTAGGGCAGCCGGCTGCCGAACAGCGCCGGGTTCACCGAATGGGCGGTCGCGTCGTACAGCAGCGTGTAGCCATCGGCCGGGGCACGGGCGACCGCCTGGGCGGCGATGGTGCCGGCGGCGCCGGGGCGGTTCTCGACCGCGAAGCTCTGGCCGAGGCGTTCCGACAGCCTGGCGAAGAGGATGCGGCAGACGACATCCGCGGTCCCGCCGGGGCTATAGGCGTTGATCACGCGGACGGTGCGGCCGGGATAGGCGGATTGCGCCCCCGCCAGGGCCGGGGCGAGGAGTGCCCCGGCCAGCAGGCTTCGCCGTGCGATCAGCGTCATCGGTGCCTCCCCGTTCGTTTTGCTTCAGGTCAGTCTGGCCCGGCCCAAGGGAGACGACAAGCTGGAGACGACAAGCTACAGCGAGGCGCCGCCGTCGATGGCGAGTTCCGAGCCGGTCATGTAGCTGCTGTCGTCGGAGAGCAGGAACAGCACCAGCTTCGCCACCTCCTCGGGCGTGCCCTGGCGGCGCATCGGCACGGACTGCAGGCGGATGGCGTTCTGCTCGGGCGTGCGGACCTCGAGCATCTTCGTGTCGATCGGGCCGGGGTGGACGGAATTCACCCGGATGTTGCGCGGGGCCAGGTCGATGGCGGCGGCCTTGGTCATGCCGCGGAGCGCCCATTTGGTCGCGCTGTAGGCGATGGCGCCGGGCGACCCGCGCAGCCCCGCGGTCGAGGAGATGTTGACGATGGCGCCGCCGCCGGCACGCTCCATCGCCGGCACCACCGCCTGCATCCCGAGGAAACAGCCGAGCTGGTTGATGCGCATGTGCCGCTCGAACAGCGCGGCGTCGGTGTCCATCAGCGAGGCCGGGACATAGATCCCGGCGTTGTTCACCAGCCCGTGCAACCCGCCCATGGCCTCGGCGGCGGCGACGGCGGCGGCCCAGCCGGCCGCATCGGTGACATCGTGGCGCAGGAATTGCGCCGCAGCACCGAGGCTGATGGCCAGCGCCTGGCCTTCCTCGGCGAGCACGTCGGTGATGACGACGCGGCCGCCCTCGGCGACGATCATCCGGGCCTCGACGGCGCCCTGGCCGCGGGCGCCGCCGGAGATGAGTATGGTCTTGCCGGTGAAGCGGGGCATCGTGGTCTCCTCCTGCCTTTGGCCGGGATGGTGCGGCGGGAGAAGCCGGGGCGTCAAACCCGCCTGATGCCCCAGAAGAGGGCGATGCCCTTCAGCATGCCCTCGAGGTCGGTGCGCAGCGCCGTCGGCGAGAAGAACTGGCCGAGCGGGACATAGGGCACGTCCTCGAAGGCCTGGCGCTGCATGCGGCGGCCGATGCCGGCGCGGGCGGCGTCGTCGGGGGCGTCGAACCAGGCGTTGCGCAGCGCCTCCAGCTCGGGCGCGGTGGGCCAGCCGAAGATGGCGCCCCTGCCATGGCCGCGGATGAGGTTGTTGGCCGCCGGGTTCACCTGGGCGCTGCCGGCGGTGAAGCTGACGGTCGCGTTCCAGCCGCCCTTGTCCGGTGGGTCCTGGTTCAGGATGCGGCGGACAACGCTGCCCCAGTCGGTCGCGACGTAGTCGAGGTTGATGCCGATGCGGCGGAGCAGGTCGCCCTGCACCTCCGACATGGCGTTGATGACGGGGAAGTCGGTGGCGGCGAGGAAGGTAACGCGCTCGCCCCTGTAGCCGGCGGCTTCCAGCTCGCGCTTCGCGGCCGCGGCGTCGGTGGGCGTGGCCAGGGCCTCCATCCCCACGTCGCTGGCCATGACGCTGCCGGGGGCGAAGAAGCCGTAGGGCACGCGCCAGAAGCTGCGGTCGTCGCCGGCGGCGGCGAGCATGAAATCCGCCTGGTTGGTGGCGCGGAGGATGGCGCGGCGGATGGCCGGGTTGTCGAAGGGCGGGTGCAGGCAGTTGGGGCGGAAGAAGCCGATGCTGCCGTGCGGGTCGAGAATGTCGATCTTCACGCTGCGGGCGCGCCTGAGCTGCGGCACCAGGTCGATGGTCGGCATCTCGATCCAGTCGACCTCGCCGCGTTGCAGGGCCGCGCCGGCGGTGGCGCCATCCGGGATGGTGAGCCATTCGACGCGGTCGAAATGCGCCACCTTGCCGCCCGAGAGGTAGGAGGCGGCTTCCTGCCGCGGCTGGTAGCCCTCGAATCTCGCGTAGATGTTGCGGGAGCCGGCCATGCGCTCCTCCGCGACGTAGCGGAAGGGGCCGCTGCCGATCAGCTCCGGCACCGCCTGGGAGGAGGGCAGGGCGGCGAAACGCTCCGGCATGATGGCGCAGACATGGGTGCCGACCTTGGCGAGGGCATCCGGCAGCAGCGGGAAGGGCTTCTTCAGCCGGAAGCGGATGCGGCGGTCATCCGGCGCATCCACCTCGTCGGTGGCCGCGAAGAGCGCCTGGCCGAAGGCGTCGCGGGTCGCCCAGCGGCGGATGGAAGCGGCGGCGTCGCGGCCGCGAACCGGCTCGCCATCGTGGAATCTCAGGCCCTCGCGCAGGGTGATGGTGACGGTCCTGCCGTCGTCCTCCACGGTATGGCCTTCGGCCATCTGCGGCCGGGCGCGGAGTTCGCTGTCCCAGCCATAGAGCGTGTCGAAGACCATCAGCGCGTGGTTGCGGGTGACGAAGGCGACGCTGTGGATCGGGTCCAGCAGGGCGAGGTCGGCCTGGGGCACGAAGCGGAGGGTGCGCCGGCCCGAGGCGCCCTGTGCGGCGGCGAGGCGTGGGGCGGCCAGGGACACGCTGGCGGCGAGCAGGTGGCGACGGCGCATGATGCAGCCTCCGGTCGACTTGGGAGCGTAATGCTGCGGTGCAATGCCAGTCGTCGTCAACGGAATCACGCAGATCGGTCGCATTGACAGGCCCGGTTCCGGCTGCGAGCGTTCGGGCAAGAACACGGGAGAAACGGAATGGCCGCGCCACTCGAATGGCAGGAATCCCATGTGGCCGTCGCCGGTTTGCAGTTGCGGCTGCGACGGGCGGGAAGCGGCGCTCCGCTGCTGGTGCTGCACCGGGATATCGGCACGCCGGACCAACTGCCCATCTACGTGGCGCTGGCCGAGCGCTACGACCTGCTGCTGCCGGAGCATCCGGGCTATGGCGCCTCGGAGCGTGCGGCCTGGATGCGGCATCCGCGCGACCTGGCGGCGGTGTACCAGGGGCTGCTCGCGGCGCTCGACATCCCACGTGCCAGCCTGCTGGGCCTGGGCTTCGGCGGCTGGATCGCCGCGGAGATGGCGAGCCTGGCGCCGCGGGATTTCGAAAAGCTCGTGCTGGTCGGGCCGATGGGGTTCAAGCCGCCGCAGGGGGATATCCTCGACCAGGCGCTGGTGAGCCATATCGATTATGCGCGGGCCGGTTTCCACGAGCAAAAGGCATTCGAGGCTGTGTACGGCGCGGAGCCGAGCACCGACCAGCTCGTCGAATGGGACCTCTGCCGGGAGATGAATTTCCGCCTCGCCTGGAAGCCCTACATGCATAGCCAGACCTTGCCGCATCTGCTGGGCGCCATCCGGGCACCGGCGCTGGTGGTCTGGGGCGGCGAGGACAAGGTGGTGCCGATCAGCGCCGCCGATCGCGTCATGGCGGGGCTGGTGGGAGCCAGGCTGGCGGTGGTGCCGGCCTGCGGCGCCTGCGTCGAGATGGAGAAGCCGGCGGAATTCGCCCGGCTCGTCACCGATTTCATCGGCTGAGGGGAGAGCGCCATGCACATCATGTATTTCACCGAACAGCCGATGGCGACCTACCCCGCCGACAAGGGGCTGGAGTTCGGCGCGACGGCGCTGATGTTCTCGAACAGCCACTTCGACCCCGCCGAGGGCAGCAGGCTCTACAACGAGTACATCGAGCAGTACGTGCTGGCCGAGACCGTCGGCTTCGACGGCATCATGCTGAACGAGCACCACAACGCGCCCTTCTGCATGCAGGCGAAGGCCAACATCTTCGCCGCACTCCTGGCCGGCCTGACCAAGCGGGTGAAGATCGTCATGCTCGGCAATCCGCTGCCGCTGGCGGAGAACCCGATCCGCCTGGCCGAGGAGCTGGCGATGATCGACATGATCTCGAAGGGGCGCCTCGTCTCCGGCTTCGTCCGCGGCGGCGGGCAGGAGCAGCTGGCGGTCGGGGTGAACCCGGCCTTCAACCGGGAACGCTTCGAGGAGGCGCATGACCTGATCGTCAAGGCCTGGACCCAGCCGGGGCCCTTCCGCTGGGAGGGGACGCATTATCAGCACCGGGTGGTGAACCCCTGGGCGGTGCCGCTGCAGAAGCCCTATCCGCGCGTCTGGGTGCCCGGCGTCATCAGCCGCGAGACCGTGATCTGGGCGGCGCAGCACCGCTACCCCTATATCGCGCTGAACACGACCGTCGAGCAGACGCAGAAGATCTGGAAGCTCTACGACGACACCGCCGCCGAGGTCGGCTTCCAGGGCGGACCGGAATACCACGGCTACCTCAAGCAGGTGCATGTGGCCGAAACCGAGGAGAAGGCGCTGGAGAATGCCCGGCAGTTCACCTGGATGCAGGGCGAGTTCACCGGCCTTGCGCATCCGGTCTGGAGCACGCCGGCGGGGTATTCCTCGCCGGAGAACCGGCGCGGCTTCGTCGAATTCTCGACCGGGCGGGGGACCAGCCCGCGGAAGCGTCCCACCTTCGACGAGCAGATCCGCGACAACATGATCATCGCCGGCACGCCGAAGACGGTCATCGCCAAGCTGCGGCAGGTGATGGAGGCGACGCGGCCGGGGATCATGGCGCTCTGGGCCAATGACGGCGCGGTGAGCCATGCCGACAGCCTGACCTGCATCCGGCTGTTCGGCGAGGAGGTGCTGCCGGCGCTGCGGGAGACGGCGAAGGCGCTCGACCTCAAGAGCCCCTTCGAGGCGGAGACGCCGGTCAGCCTCGACTACAGCACCGACCTCGCCCCGCGGGTGGCGGCGGCGGAGTAGGGTTCAAGCCCCGGAAGCGGCGCCTTCGAGGAAGATGGCGACCGCCTGACCGGCCCGCTTCCGGATCTCCTCGGCATCGGGCGGCGGGCGCTGGCCGAGCAGCATCAGCATGTGCGGCTCGCCGACCACCATGCCGATCAGCATGCCGGCGGCCTGTTCCGGATCCTCGAGCCGAAGCCAGCCGAGGGCGGCCTGTTCCGCCAGCCATTGCTCGACCACGCCGGTGCCGCGGCCGCGGCTGCGCTGCACCGCGGCGGCAAGCTCCGGCGCCCGGTTGACCTCCGAGGCGATGACCCGGAACAGCGCCACGTGGCGCGGCGACAGGATATGCAGCGCGACATCCGCCAGCAGACCGGCCAGCGCCGCCGCATCGCCCCGCGCGGTGGGCTCGGCGGCGACCTGCATCGGCGCGCAGAAGCGCGTCACCACCGCATCGAACAGCGCTTCCTTGGAAGGGTAGAGCTGGTACAGGGTCTTTTTCGACATCCCCACCGCCTGGGCGACGTCGTCCATGTTGGCGGCGGCATAGCCCTGGCGAAGGAAGACCGTCTCCGCCGCCTGGATCAGAGCGCTGCGCCGCTCGGCTTCGCTCAGCCGACGCGGGGCGATGGTGGTGGAGGTGCTCACGCGGCTCTGTTCCCTCGCTACCGTGGCGGTGCCATGGCGGCCGCCGCGACCGTCTGGCGGCTCCAGCCGCCGCCCAGGGTCTTGTACAGCGTAACGAGGTTTTGCAGCCGTGCCAGTCGCAAACTGATGAGGGTCTGCTGCGCGGTGAACAGGGAGCGCTGGCTGTCGAGCGGCGCCTGGTAGGTATCCAGCCCGCCGCGGAAGCGGAGCAGCGCCAGCCGATAGGCGTCGGCATAGGCATCCACCAGCCGGGTCTGCGCCGCGATCTGCTCGTCGTAGGTGCCCCGGGCGGCGAGGGCATCGGCCACCTCGCGGAAGGCGGTCTGGATCGCCTTCTCGTACTGGGCGACGTTACTGTCCCGCTGCAGCTTGGACAGATCGAGGTTGGCGCGGTTGATGCCGCCGTTGAAGATCGGGATGTTGACGGCCGGCGCGAAGGTCCAGGCGCTGGACCCCGGGCTGAACAGGCGGTTCAGCCCCGAGCTCGAGGACCCGTAGCTGGCGGTGAGGCTGAGCGAGGGGAAGAAGGCCGCCCGCGCCGCACCGATATTGGCATTGGCCGCCAGCAGGTTGTGCTCGGCTGCCAGCACGTCCGGCCGGCGCAGCAGCAGCTCGGAGGAGAGGCCCTCCGGGATCCGGGGCGGCAGCAGGGTCGACTCCAGCTTGGTCGCGGGCAGGAGGGCGACCGGCACCGGCTGGCCGACCAGCAGGTCCAGCGCGTTGCGGTCCTGGGCCAGCTGGCGGGTGTATTGCGCCAGGTTGGCCTTGGCGGTCTCGACCGAGGTCTGCGCCTGGCGCAGCGCCAGGGCGGTGGAATTGCCGCCGTCGTAGCCGGCCTTGGTCAGACGGTAGGCATCCTCCTGGTTGGCCAGGGTGGAGCGCGTCAGGTCCAGCAGCTCCTGGTCGGCTGCGACCGCCAGCCAGGCATTGGCGACCTGCGAGACGAGGCTGAGCTGGGTGCTGCGCCGGGTCTCGGCATAGCCGAGGTATTGCTGGAAGGCCTGGGCCGTCAGGCTGCGGACCCGGCCGAACAGGTCGATCTCATAGGAGGTGAAGCCGAGGCCGGCGCTCCAGAGCCGGTAGTTCAGCCCGCCGGTGCTCTCGACGCCGCCGCCGGGAATGAGGCCGGCGAAGGAGGAGGCCGCGCGCGGCGTCCGCGTCGCCGAAAGGCTGCCGGTGGCACCGAACTCCGGCAGGATGGCGCCGCGCTGCACGCGGAACTGCGCCTCGGCCTGGGCGACGTTGAGCGCCGCCACCCGCAGGTCGCGGTTGCCCTCGAGCGCCAGGCCCAGTGTCCGGCGCAGCCGGCTATCGCGGAAGAAGTCTTCCCAGCCGATGTTGTCGGCGGTGGTCGCGTCCTGCGCCTCGGGCGGCCGCTGGTAGGCGGGACCTTCCGGCCAGCCGGTCGGGACAGGCGCCGCCGGGCGCAGGATGTCGGGGATCAGGCTGCAGCCCGAGAGCAGGATGGCCGTCAGGGTCAGGGCAGGAAGGGTAGCGCGCATGATCATTCTCCCGCCGCCGGCTGGGGGTGGGCAGGGGGATGGGCAGGGGGATGGGCAGGGGGATGGGCACTGCTCGGCCTGGCATCGGCCTCGGGGGCCTTGTCCCCGACCTTGAAGGTGCGCAGCACCACCAGGAAGAAGACCGGCACGAACAGCAGCGCCAGGACGGTGCCGGCCAGCATGCCGCCGATCACCCCGGTGCCGATGGCATTCTGCCCGCCGGAGCCAGCCCCGGTCGAGATCGCCAGCGGCATGACGCCGAGGATGAAGGCCAGCGAGGTCATCAGGATGGGCCGCAGCCGCTGGCGCGAGGCGGTGAGCGCGCTGTCCATCAGGCTGGCGCCCCGGTCGAACTCCTCCTTGGCGAATTCCACGATGAGGATGGCGTTCTTGGCGGCAAGGCCGATGGTCGTGAGCAGCCCGACCTGGAAGTAGACGTCGTTGTTCAGGCCACGAAGATAGGTCGCGGCGACCGCGCCGAGGATGCCAAGCGGCACCACGAGCATGACCGCGGCCGGGATCGCCCAGCTCTCGTAGAGTGCCGCGAGGCAGAGGAAGACGACCAGCAGCGAGATGGCATAGAGCGCCGGCGCCTGGTTGCCGGACAGCCGCTCCTCGAAGGAGAGGCCGGTCCATTCCACTCCGATGCCGGCGGGCAGCTGCTTGGCCAGGCGTTCGATCTCGGCCATGGCGGCACCGGTCGACTGGCCGGGAGCCGGGGTACCGAGGATCTCCATGGAGGGGCGGCCATTGTAGCGCTCGAGCCGGGGCGAGCCCTGCGTCCACTCGGCCCGGGCGAAGGCGGAGAAGGGCACCATCTGCCCGGCGGTGTTGCGGACGAACCAGCGCTCGAGGTCGTCCGGTCGCATGCGGGAGGAGGCATCGCCCTGCATGTAGACGCGCTTGACCCGGCCGCGATCGATGAAGTCGTTCACGTAGCTGGAGCCCCAGGCCGCGGAGATGGTGCTGTTGATGGCCGCCGCAGTGACGCCGAGGACGCGGGCCTTCTCCCAGTCCATCACCAGGCGATACTGCGCCTCGTCGTCCTGGCCGTTGGGACGGACGCCGGCGAGCAGCGGGCTCTGCGCCGCCATGCCCAGCAGCTGGTTGCGGGCCCCGAGCAGGGCGGCATGGCCGACGCCGGTCTGGTCGACCAGCATCATGTCGAAGCCGGTGGCATTGCCGAGCTCGATGATCGGCGGCGGCGGGAAGGCGAAGATCAGCGCGTCCTGGTAGCCGGCGAATTTCTGCATGATGCGTCCGGCCAGCGCCGCGGTGCTGTTGGCCGCCCCTGGCCGCTCGTCCCAGGGCCGCATGGTGACGAAGCCGATGCCGGCATTCTGGCCGCGGCCACCGAAGCTGAAGCCGTTGACCGTAAGCACCGAGCCGATGACGCCCTTCTCCTCGGTCTGGAGGTAGTCGTTCACCGCATCGAGCGCCCGCTGGGTGCGGTCCGCGGTGGCGCCGGGCGGGGTGCTCACCTGCATGAAGAGCACGCCCTGGTCCTCATCGGGCAGGAAGGACACGGGCAGCCGTAGGAACAGGAAGGCCATGCCGCCAACCAGCACGCCATAGACCAGCAGCCAGCGCAGCGGCTTGCGCAGCATCCGGGTCAGGGCGGCGACATAGCCGCGGTTGCCGCGGTCGAAATTGCGGTTGAACCAGCCGGTCAGGCCGGTGGTGCCGGCGCCATGCTTGCGCGGGCGCAGCAGGGTGACGCAGAGCGCCGGGGTGAAGATCAGCGCGACCAGCACCGAGAGCCCCATGGCCGTCGCGATGGTGACGGCGAACTGGCGGTAGATGACGCCGGTGGAGCCGCCGAGGAAGGCCATCGGCAGGAACACCGCCGAGAGCACCAGGGCGATGCCGACCAGGGCGCCGCTGATCTGGTCCATCGATTTCCGCGTCGCCTCGAGCGGGCTGAGGTGCTCCTCCTCCATCACCCGCTCGACGTTCTCGACCACCACGATGGCGTCATCCACCAGCAGGCCGATCGCCAGCACCACGCCGAACATCGTG
This sequence comes from Paeniroseomonas aquatica, assembly GCF_030409335.1. Lineage (GTDB taxonomy): Bacteria > Pseudomonadota > Alphaproteobacteria > Acetobacterales > Acetobacteraceae > Belnapia > Belnapia aquatica. The sequence continues at coordinate 74,231 of NZ_JAUFPN010000147.1, read as the reverse complement.
AGCGTGTTGATGGTGAAGCCGAAGACCAGCAGCAGGGCGAAGGTGCCGAGCAGCACGACCGGGACCGCGAGCGTCGGGATCAACGTCGCCCGGAAGTTCTGCAGGAAGACCAGCATCACCAGGAAGACCAGGCCGACCGCTTCCGCCAGGGTCTTCACCACCTCCTCGATCGACAGCCGCACGAAGGGCGTGGTGTCGTAGGGGAAGACCGCCTCGATGCCGGTGGGGAAGCTCGGACGCAGCTGGGCCAGGGTCTCGCGCACCGCGGTATCGGTCGCCAGCGCATTGGCGCCGGGGGCGAGGTTCACCGCGATGGCGGCGGAGGGGCTGCCGTTGAACTTGGTGGAGGTCGCATAGTTCTCGTTGCCCAGCTCGACCCGGGCGACATCGCGCAGGCGCACCTGCGCACCGCCGGGGTCGGCCCGCAGCAGGATGCGGCCGAACTGCTCCGGCGTCTGCAGGTAGGAGGGGCCGATGATGGTGGCATTGAGCTGCTGGCCGGGGGTGGCGGGCAGGGCGCCCAGCTCGCCGGAGGCGACCTGGACGTTCTCGGCCTGGATGGCGGCGGCGACATCGGCCGGCGTCATCCCGAAATTCACCAGCTTGGCCGGATCGAGCCAGATGCGCATGGCGTATTGCGCGCCGAACAGCTGATAGTCGCCGACGCCGGGGGTGCGGCTCAGCGGGTCCTGGACGGTGGAGGCGATGAAGTCGCCGATGTCGCCGCTGGTCATGCTGCCGTCGGTTGAGACGAAGCCGACCACCATCAGGAAGTTGCGGGTGGCCTTGGCGACGCGCAGACCCTGCTGCTGCACCGCCTGCGGCAGCCGCGGGACGGCCAGCTGCACCTTGTTCTGCACCTGCACCTGGGCCGTGTCCGGGTCGGTGCCCTGGGCGAAGCTCAGGGTGATCTGGACGCTGCCGTCTTTGGCGGATTGCGAGGAGAAGTACAGCAGGTTGTCGAGACCGCTGAGCTGCTGCTCGATCACCTGCACAACGGTGCTCTGCACCGTCTCGGCCGAGGCGCCGGGATAGACGACGGTGATCGCAATGGCAGGCGGCGCGACCGAGGGATACTGCGCGATGGGCAGCGACCGGATCGCCAGGATGCCGGCCAGCATGGTGACGATGGCGAGCACCCAGGCAAAGACCGGGCGGTCGATGAAGAAGCGTGACATGCGGGGCCCTCTTCAGCGCGCGGCGCGTTGCTGCGGGCCGGGGCCCTCGGCCGGCTTCGCCGGGTTGTCGAGCGCCTGCTGCGTCGTCTCGGTCGCCTGCACCTGGGCGCCCGGACGGGCCCGCTGCAGCCCCTCGACGATGACGCGGTCATTCGCCTGCAGCCCCTCCGAGACCAGCCAGCGATTGCCGATGGCGCGGTCGGCCCGGATGATCCGGGGCTGCACCTTGCCCTCGGCATCGACCACCATCGCCGTCGCCTCGCCCTTAGCATTGCGGGCGACCGCCTGCTGCGGGACCAGGATGACCCCTTCGGCGGTGCCCTCCTCGAGCTTTGCGCGAACGAACATGCCGGGCATCAGCACGCCGTCGGGGTTGGGGAAGACGGCGCGGAGGGTGACGGAGCCGGTGCCGGGATCGACGATCACCTCGCTGAACTGCAACCGCCCGGCCTGGGCATAGTCGCTGCCGTCCTCGAGCGTCAGATGGACCTCGGCCTGGTCGTCGGCGACCCGGCGCAGCCGCCCGGCGGCCAGTTCCCGCTTCAGCCGCAGCAGGGTGGAGCTGGGCTGGGTGACGTCGACGTAGATCGGATCGAGCTGGGTGATGGTGACCAGGGCATTGGTCTGGTCCGCCGTCACCAGCGCGCCGGGGGTGACCGAGGACCGCCCGGTCCGACCGGGGATCGGCGCATCGACCCGGGTATAGCCGAGGTTCAGCCGGGCGGTGGTAACACTGGCCTTGGCGGAGGCAATGTCCGCCTCGGCCTGGCGGAGGGTCGCCAGCGCATTGTCGAGGTCCTGCTGGCTGACCGCCCGGGCGCGGACCAGGGGCTGATAGCGGTTGACGGTGGTGCGGGCCGAGGTGGCCGCGGCCTCGGCCCGGGCCTGGCTGGCCTCGGCGCTCTGCAGGCTCGCCTGGAACGGTGCGGGATCGATCTGGTAGAGCGGCTTGCCGGCTTCGGTGGCGGCGCCCTCGGTGAAGAGCCGCTCCTTGATCACGCCGCCGACCTGGGGGCGGACCTCGGCGGTGCGGAAGGGCGTGGTGCGGCCCGGCAGCTCGGTCGTGATGGCGACGGTCTCGGGCTTGAGGGGCAGCACGGTGACGGCGGCCGGCGGCGGCGCGGCAGGCTTGGCCGCCTCTTCCTGGCAGGCGGCCAGGGGCAGGACGAGCCCTGCCAGCAGCCCGGCCGGGAGGAACGACCAGCGGCGGCGGTCCACGGCGGCGCGGGGAAAGGAGAGGGCGCGGGACATCGGCGGCATCCGGTGAAATGGGAAACGCAATAGTTTCCGAGCATGGAAACTCTGCCGTTTCCAGTGATCGGTCAAGGCGCGGACGCGTAACGCAGGATTTCGTGATGCGATGCAGCATGAAGGGCGCCGGCCCCGCCGGCAGTCGCCCTCCGCGACGGAAGTGCTATGCTGGCGGCATGGAACTGACCCCTGAGCAGATCGCCGCGGCCAAGGCCAGCGGCTGCGCCTTCCTTCCCGCCACCGATGAACAGGTTGCCCGGCTGACGATGCAGCGCCGCATCTTCACCATCGCCGGCGAACCGCATGTGGCGACCCGCAACGACGGCGCGGTCAAGGAGACGCATGGCGCCATCGCCATGCTGATCGCCGGCGAGGCCCCGCGCGTCGAGGAGACCGCCCAGCAGGCGGTGGCGGCGGATGCCGAGGCGGCGCTGGAGATGGCGGGCGAATCGGCTGCCGCCCGCGGCGGCGCCCAGGTCGTCCGGCGTGGCGGCAGCGGTGCGGCCCGGCCGCGCGCGTCCTGGCGCAACACCAAGCGGGTCTGAGGCTGCCGGTCCTTACGCCGGCCTTACACCGCCCCCGCCGCTTCCGCATGGCGGGCTTTCGCCCTCGTTAGGCAGGCTCCCTCCCAGCCGGACCCTTCGTTCCGGCCTGGAGCCAACATGCCTGACCTGATCCTGCTTGCCCTCGGCATTGGCCTCTTCGGCCTGCTGGCCGCCTATGCCGCCGCCTGCGACCGCGTCTGACCCGGGAGACCGCCATGTTCGGCCTGATCCTGGGCGGCGTCGTCGCCACCGGCCTGCTGTTCTACCTGCTGTGGGCGCTGCTGCGCCCCGAGGATCTCTGATCCCATGACCCTGATCGGATGGGCGCAGATCGCGCTCGTGCTCGCCGCCGTCGTCACGGCGGCGATCCCGCTTGGGCGCTACATCGCCGCGGTCGCCGCGGGGCGTGTCACCTTCCTTGCGCCGCTGGAGCGGGCGATCTTCGGCCTCGCCGGGGTAGAACCGGCCCGCGGCCAAGGCTGGCAGGGCTATACGCTGGCGATGCTGGCGGCCAATGCCGCGGGCTTCGTCGTGCTGTACGCGCTGCTGCGCTTCCAGGGGCTGCTGCCCTTCAACCCGCAAGGCTTCGGGGGCCTGAGCCCCTGGCTCGCCTTCAATACCGCGGTCTCCTTCGTGACCAACACGAATTGGCAGGCCTACAGCGGCGAGCAAGCCATGTCCTACCTCAGCCAGATGGCCGGGCTCGGCGTGCAGAACTTCCTCTCGGCGGCGACCGGCATCGCCCTGGCACTCGCCGTCTCGCGGGCCTTCGCCAAGGGCGGGGTGCGCGACCTCGGCAATTTCTGGGCGGATTTCGTCCGCGTCACGCTCTATGTGCTGCTGCCGCTGACCATCCTGGTCGGCCTCGCCTTCGTGGCGATGGGGATGCCGCAGACGCTCGCGGCCTATGCCGAGGCGACGACGCTCGAGGGGGCGACGCAGGTCATCCCGCTCGGCCCGGCGGCGCTGCAGATCGCCATCAAGCATCTCGGCACCAATGGCGGCGGCTTCTTCGGGGTGAACTCGGCGCATCCTTTCGAGGGGCCGAGCGCGCTGGCGACGGCGCTGCAGATCTGGTCGCACCAGGTGATCCCCTTCGCGCTGGCGCTGACCTTCGGCGCCATCGTCGGCGACATCCGCCAGGGCCGCGCGCTGCTGCTGGTGATGCTGGGCTACGTGCTGGTGGGCACGCTCGCGGTCTATGCGGCGGAGGCCGGCGGCAACCCGCTGCACCTGGCGCTGGGGGTGGACCCGGCACTCGGCAACATGGAGGGCAAGGAGGTCCGCTTCGGCATGGCGCTGACGGCGCTGTTCACCGCGACCACCACCGGTGCCTCCTGCGGCGCGGTGAATGCGATGTTCGACAGCTTCACCCCGCTGGGCGGGCTGGTGCCGCTGTTTCTCATCCAGCTCGGTGAGGTGCTGCCGGGCGGCACCGGCTCGGGCCTCTACGGCATCCTCGTCTTCGCGCTGCTGGCGGTCTTCGTCGCCGGGCTGATGGTGGGGCGGACGCCGGAGTACCTCGGCAAGAAGGTGCAGGCGCGGGAGATTAAGCTGGCGATGCTGGCGGTGCTTGTGCTGCCGGCGACCATCCTCGGCTTCGCCGCGGCCTCGCTGGTGCTGCCGGTGGCGGTCGCCTCGATCCCGGCGGCGGGGCCGCATGGGCTGAGCGAGATGCTCTATGCCTATACCTCGGCGGCGGGGAACAACGGCTCGGCCTTCGGCGGGCTGACCGCGGATACGCCCTGGCTGAACACGACTCTCGGCATCGCCATGCTGCTGGGGCGCTTCGCCTATGTGGTGCCGGTGATGGCGATCGCGGGCTCGTTGGCCGCCAAGGTGAAGGCGGCGGAGGGGCCGGGCACCTTCCCGACGCATGGGCCGCTGTTCGCCGGCCTGCTGGCGGGGGTGATCCTGATCCTCGGCGGGCTGCAGTTCATGCCCGCCCTCGCGCTCGGCCCGCTGGCCGAACATTTCTCGATGCTCGCCGGCAAGACCTTCTGAGGCGCAATCCGATGGACATGATGATTCCGCAGGGCACTGCCACGCGCCGGCTGCGCGTGGCGGCCTTCACCGACCGGCAGCTGCTGGGGCGCGCGGCGCTGGATGCGCTGCGCAAGCTCAACCCGGCGAAGCTCATCCGCAATCCGGTGATCTTCGTCACCGAGGTGGTGGCGATCCTCGTCACCCTTCTGGCGGTGCTGGCCGCCGTCGATGGCGCGCCCTGGGGCTTCCAGGCGGGCATCGGCGCCTGGCTCTGGTTGACGGTGGTCTTCGCCACCTTCGCCGAGGCCGTCGCCGAGGGCCGCGGCCGGGCCCAGGCGGAAAGCCTGCGGCGCGCCCGCGGCGATGCGCGAGCCAAGCTGCTGCTGCGGGCGGATGACCGCACGCTGTGGCAGCCGCGCGGGGCGACCGACCTGAAGGTCGGCGACCTGGTGCTGGTGGAGGCGGGCGACCTGGTGCCCTCCGACGGCGAGATCGTCGAGGGCATCGCCAGCGTGAACGAGGCGGCGGTGACGGGCGAGAGCGCACCGGTCATCCGCGAGTCCGGCGGCGACCGCAGTGCCGTCACCGGCGGCACGCTGGTGGTTTCCGACTGGCTGGTGGTGCGGATCACCGCGGCGCCGGGCTCGACCTTCCTCGACCGGATGATCGCGCTGGTCGAGGGCGCCTCGCGGCAGAAGACGCCGAACGAGATCGCGCTCGACATCCTCCTGGCGGGGATGACGATCATCTTCCTGATCGCCGTCGCCACCTTGGTAGGCTTCGCCAGCTGGGGCGGGGAGCCTCCCTCCGTCACCGTGCTGGCGGCGCTGCTGGTGACCCTGATCCCGACGACGATCGGCGGGCTGCTCTCGGCCATCGGCATCGCCGGCATGGACCGGCTGGTGCGCTTCAACGTGCTGGCGACCAGCGGCCGGGCGGTGGAGGCCGCGGGCGACGTCGACGTGCTGCTGCTGGACAAGACCGGCACCATCACCTTCGGCAACCGCCAGGCGGCGGGCTTCGTGCCGGCGCCGGGGGTGGGCGAACAGGAGTTGGCTGAGGCGGCGGTGCTGGCCAGCCTTGGCGACGAGACACCGGAGGGGCGGTCCATCCTCGCCTTCGCGCGGGAGAAGTACGGTGTCGCCGCGCCGGGGTTGCCGGCCGAGGCCAAGGTGGTGGCCTTCACCGCGCAGACCCGGCTCTCCGGCCTGGATACCGATGGGCGCAGCTATCGCAAGGGCGCGGTGGGCAGCCTGGCGCAGAGCCTCGGCGTGCCGATCCCGCCGGCGCTGGCCGAGGCGATCGACCGCATCTCGCGCCAGGGGGCGACGCCGCTGGCGGTCGGCCGTGACGGGGTGGTGCTCGGCGCGATCGAGCTGAAGGACATCGTCAAGCCCGGCATGCGCGAGCGCTTCGCCGCGCTGCGGCAGATGGGCATCCGCACGGTGATGGTGACCGGCGACAACCGGCTGACCGCGGCGGCCATCGCGGCGGAGGCGGGGGTGGACGACTTCCTCGCCCAGGCGACGCCGGAGGACAAGCTGGGCTATATCCGCCACGCCCAGGCGGAGGGGCGGCTGGTGGCCATGGCCGGGGACGGCACCAACGATGCCCCGGCGCTGGCCCAGGCGGATGTGGGCTTGGCGATGCAGACCGGCACCCAGGCGGCGCGCGAGGCCGGCAACATGGTCGACCTCGACAGCGATCCGACCAAGCTGATCGAGGTGGTGGAGATCGGCAAGCAGCTGCTGATCACCCGCGGGGCGCTGACCACCTTCTCGATCGCCAATGACGTGGCGAAGTACTTCGCTATTTTGCCGGCGATCTTCGTCGCCAGCTATCCGGAGCTGCAGGCGCTCAACGTCATGCACCTCGCCTCGCCCGAAAGCGCCATTCTCTCGGCGGTGATCTTCAATGCGCTGATCATCGCGGGGCTGGTGCCGCTGGCGCTGCGGGGCGTGGCCTATACGCCGGTGGGCGCGGCGGCGCTGCTGCGGCGGAACCTGCTGATCTACGGGCTGGGCGGCATCGTCGCGCCCTTCGTCGGCATCAAGCTGATCGACCTTGTCCTGACCGTCATGGGGATTGCCTGAGTCATGGTTGCGATGTTGCGTCCGGCCTTTGCGATGGTCGGCAGTATGACCCTGCTGCTGGGGCTCCTGGTGCCGCTGGCTTTCACGGGCTTCGCCCAATTGGTGCTGCCGGGGCCTGCCAATGGCAGCCTGGTGGAGGCCGGGGGAAAGCTGGTGGGATCCAGGCTCCTCGGTCAGCAGTTCACCGGGATGCGCTATTTCCACCCGCGGCCCTCGGTAACGACCGAGGCCGACCCGGATCAGCCCGGCGGCACCCGGGCCGCGCCATACAACGGAGCCGCCTCGGCGGCGTCTCAGGCAGGGCCGACGAGCGCGGCGCTGCTGCAGGGCGTGACGGCGCGGGTGGCCGAGGCTGGACCGGCGCCGGTGCCGGCAGATGCGGTGACCGCTTCCGCCTCCGGGCTCGACCCGCATATCAGCCCGGCGAATGCGGCGCGGCAGGTGGCCCGGGTCGCCGCGGCGCGGGGCCTGCCGGAGGCGCGGGTGAGGGCGTTGCTGGCCGCGCATACCGAAGGGCCGGAATGGGGCATCTTCGGCGACCCGCGGGTCAACGTGCTCGAACTGAACCTGGCGATGGATGCGCTTCCGTGAGCCTGTCGGCTTTCCATTGTGCCGTGCTGGCGGAATTGGCCTGGGCGGGTTTCGGCTCGCTTCGGCTGCGGCTTGGCATGGAAGGTGGCCAGGGAAGCGGCTGGGGTCCGGCGGTCTGGCTGTTGGGCGCCGTGGCTATCCTGGCAGCAGCCGGGCTGCTGGCCTTGCGGCGGCGCGTCCGCCGGGCCCATGGGTGGCCGATCGAACGGTCCTGACGACCGCGCCAAAGCCGGGACTGGGGGCGGAGCAGCCTCATCCTCCCCCGGTCTGGGATCCTCAGCGCGCGCGCAGCAGCTCTGGCACCCGCAGCAGGACCAGCTCGTTGTCGTCCGCTCGCGTCAGGTGGCGGCCGGCGCTGAAGGGGAGGTTGTTGTCGTTGCCGACGATGATGTGGTCGGCATCCACCACGGCGACATTCTCGATGGTGAAGAACGGGAAGCCGAAGCGGTCGCGCGGGAGGCTTGCGGCGCGATCGCCCTGGGTGCGGGCCAGGCCCTCGGGGTCGCGGATGGCCATCAGGTCGATATGGCCGAGCTTCCGCACGAAGCCCTCGGCATCGGTGGCGCCGAGGTCGACGACGTAGATCCGCTTCAGCCGCGACGGATTGGCGAAGCAGCCGGGCGGGTTGCTGCCGGCGGCGCAGGCGAGCGAGGGGTCGCCCTCGCCATCGTCTCGCTCGATGACCAGGGCGCGGCGGTCGTCGATCATGTTGAAGTCGCCGATCGAGGTGGTGCCTTCCTCGGTGCGGTAGCGCAGGACGCGGCCCGTCCAGGTGGCGCGAGCGGTGTCGAACTGGACGATGCGGAGGAAGCGGCCTTCCGGCGTGCCGGCGGCGGTGAGCAGCGGCTTCTCCAGCAGCGCGAACAGTCGGCTGCCGTCCGGCCTGGCGGCCAGCCCTTCGTAGCCACCGCTGCGGGCGGAGTCGAAGGCGGTGGTGGCGGCCGGGCTGGCCGGGACCTGCAGCGCCGGGTGGTCCGGGCTGCGAATGGCGCGGCCCTCGATCACCGTCTCCACCACCTGCCGGACCCGGCCCTCCCGGTCGATCTTGATCAGGAAGGGGCCGAACTCCTCGCCGATCCAGAAGCCGTCGGCAACGGGCTGGACCGCTTCCGGGTCGAAGTCGCTGCCGGTCAGGTAGCGCGGGCCCGTCGCCTCATGGGTGATGCGGAAGGGCACGCGGCGGTCGGGGTCGGAGAGGAAGATGGTCTGCTCGACCGCGACCTGGCCGCTCTGCCAATCCGGCCGGATACGGTGCAGCATCAGCAACGCGTCGGGGCTGTTGCGCTTGTTGCCGAAGCCGTTGTCGGTCAGCACCCAATAGGCGCCCGGTTGGCCCTCGACCGGCTTGATGCCGGAGAAGCCCTGAATGGCCTGGCCGACGAAGGGCAGGGCGATGCCGGTGGGACGGCCGGAAGGGGCGGGGCCGGTGGTGCCGGGGATGCTGCCCGTGCGGTCGGTGCGAAGGTTGCCGGGGCTGGTGAATTTGCCGGCGATCAGCGCGTCCCGCGGCGCATCTCCCGGCGGCAGTGTCATGCTCTGCGCCGGCAGGATCGCATGCCCGGCCAGGGTTGCCTCAAAACGCATCTCGGCCAGCGCGGGCGCGGCCTGCATCAGGGCGGCGGTGGCGAGCAGCAGCAGCTTGCGCATGGAAATTCCATCCGGTTCGGTTCGGCACTGCTCCTAGCCGGGCCATGTTACCGCTGCGTGGCGCATCGATGGCAGCTGGGTTTCAGCCGGCCGGCGGACCGAGCGGACGGTAACGCCAGACGCTGGCGGGAGGGAAGTTGCGCGGCGTCCAGGCCTCCCGCACCGCCTCGAGGCCGAGCTTGCGGTATGGCAGCGGCGAGGTGATGCAGTAGGTGTAGAGCAGGAAGCCGAGGCCGGGGGCGATCCGCTCGACCTGCGCGACGAACTGCCGCTGCCGCTCGAGCGGCAGCATCACCAGCGGGATGCCGCAGATGACGGTGCCGACTGGCCCTGGCAGCCGCGCCACGAGGTGCTGCGGCAAGGCGAAGGCATCGGCGCAGACCACGGTGGTCCCGGGCAGGCTGGCGCGCAGGTGGTCGGCCATCTCCGGCACGATCTCGACCAGCACCAGCCGCTCGGGGGCGATGCCAGCCTCGATCAGCGCCCGGGAGATGACCCCGGTCCCGGCGCCGATCTCGACCACCGGCCCCTCGCCGCCGGCGGCGACCAGGCGGGCGATGCGGCGGCAGAGGGTGCGGGAGGAGGGGACGATCGAGCCCATCTGCAGCGGGTCGGACAGCCAGCGGCGGAAGAACAGCGGGAGGTTCGCCGTGCCGGGGCGGTCGGCATCCTGGCCAAGGCTGCTGGTGGTCCGCATCAAGGGTTGCTCCGGTGCGTGGTCATGGCTTGAAGGGGGCGAGGGCGCCGCGGAATTGCGCCACGGATGCCGCCCAGGAGAAGCGTTCGGCATGGGTCCGGGCGGCGGCGCGGTCGCAGTCGAGGGCGGCGAGGCAGGCGGTGCGCAGGTCGGCGTGCAGCACGCCGGCGCGGGGGTCGGTCACCACGTCCAGCGGGCCGGTGACCGGGAAGGCGGCGACCGGCGTGCCGCTGGCCATGGCCTCCAGCAGCACCAGCCCGAAGGTATCCGTGCGGGAGGGGAAGACGAAGACATCGGCCCCGGCATAGGCCCGTGCCAGCACCCCATTGTCCCGCCAGCCGAGGAAGTGGGCGGCGGGAAAGCGCTGCATCAGCGCCGCGCGCTGCGGCCCGTCGCCCACCACGACCTTGCTGCCGGGCAGGTCGAGCGCCAGGAAGGCGGCGATGTTCTTCTCCACCGCGATCCGCCCGGCATGGAGGAAGATCGGCCGCGCCAGGCCCTCGAACGGGTCGCGCGGCGCCGGCCGGAACCGCTCGAGGTCAACGCCGCGGGTCCAGGCCCGCACCTTGGTGAAGCCGCGCGCGGCGAGCTCGGCCCGCAGGCTGGGGGTGGCGGCCATGGTCGCCTCGGCCGGCTGGTGGAAGTGCCGCAGCACCCGCCAGGACCAGGCGGCGGGCACGCCGATGCGGGTTTGCAGGTACTCAGCGAATTTCGTGTGGAAGGCAGTGGTGAAGGGCCAGCCACGGCGGCGGCAGAGTGCCCGCATCGCCCAGCCCAATGGTCCCTCGGTGGCGATATGCACGGCGCAGGGCATGGCGGCGTCGACCAGCCGCGCCAGCTTGCGCGGCGGGACGACGGCCAGGCGGATCTCCCGGTAGCCGGGCATGGGGAGGTTGAAGAAGCGATCGGGGCCGATGACCTCGACGGTATCCCCCGCCGCCCGCAGCATGCTGGCCATGATCCCGAGGGTACGGACCACGCCGTTGACCTGGGGGGTCCAGGCATCGGTGACGATCAGCAGGCGAAGCGGCCCGGCCGCGGCAGCGGCGCCGCCTTCCGCGACCGGCAGGGCAAGGTCAGGCACGGGCGATGGCCATCCGCTGGTCGTCCGCCGCGGCGGCGGCAAGGCGCATCTCGCGCGCCCAGTCGATCAGCTCGAAGCGGCCATCGGCGTGCTCGACGAGCGCGGTGCAGCTCTCCACCCAGTCGCCGTCGTTCATGTAGGTGATGCCGTGGACCTCGCGCATCTCGGCATGGTGGATGTGGCCGCAGATGACGCCGTCGAGGCCGCGGCGCCGCGCCTCGTTCGCCAGAGCCTCCTCGAAGCGGTCGATCGCCTTCACCGCTTCCTTGACCTGGCGCTTCAGCCACTGCGACAGCGACCAGTAGGGGTAGCCGAGGCGGCGGCGGACGGCGTTGAACCAGCGGTTCAGGACCAGGGCGGCGTCATAGGCCCAGTCGCCCAGGTGGGCGAGCAGCTTGGCATAGCGGATGACACCGTCGAATTCGTCGCCGTGGATGACCAGGAAGCGCCGGCCGTCGGCCGAGTGGTGGACCGCCTCCCGCAACAGCCGGACGCCGGCGACCTCGAGGCCCTGGGCCATCCAGTTGCGGAAGAGCTCGTCGTGGTTGCCCGGGATGTAGGTGACCTCGGTGCCCGATCGCGCCAGCTTCAGGATCAGGCGGATCGCCTCGTCATGGTCGGGATCCCAGTACCAGGACTTGCGCAGTCGCCAGCCGTCGATGATGTCGCCGACGAGGTAGAGCTGCTCGCATTCGGTGTGGCGGAGAAAGTCGGCCAGGAAGTCGGCACGGCAGCCGCGCATGCCGAGGTGGGTGTCGGAGAGGAAGACGCCCCGGTACCGGCGTTTGGGATGAGCGGCTTGCATCGCGTTGCCCTCGCTGTCCGCCGGGCCCGGCCGATGGTGGGCCGAATCCCGGTCACGGTCTCAACGGGGCCGTAACGCGGAAGCTGCGGGCGTGCCGTGAACCCTTCATGAAACCGTGCAGTAACGGGCCCTGTGGGTCACCCGCACGTCAGTCTGGATACGGGTCGTTTCCGCGAATACACTGGCTTGACCGCGGCGTGACCGAGGATTGACAGAAAAACGTCATGGGTGATTGCGATAAGATCGGCATGTTGATCATCTACAATCCCGCCGCGGGGCAGCGGCGCCGGCAGCGGCTGAACCGGGCCCTGGCCTGGCTCGACCGGCATGGCTGCACGCATGCCGTAGCCGAGACGACGCATCCTGGCCATGCCGCAGCGCTCGCCCGGACGGCCGCCGCCGCCGGGGCGACGCTGGTGGTTGCCGCGGGCGGCGACGGGACCATTGCCGAGGTTGCCGCGGGGCTCGATGGCAGCGGCGCGGCGATGGGGGTGCTGCCGCTCGGCACCGCCAATGTCTTTGCGTGGGAGCTCGGCATTCCGATCCGGCCGGAGGCGGCGGCGGCCTTGCTGGCGACGGGGCGAACCGCCTGCGTGCATCCGGGCGTCGCCCGCTTCGGCGATGGCTCGGTCCGGCTCTTCGTGCAGATGCTGGGGGCGGGCTTCGACGCGGCGGTGGTCGAGGCGCTGGACCTCGGGCTGAAGCGTCGCTTCGGACGCGGTGCCTATGTCTGGGGAGCGATGCGGCAGCTGCGCCGCTACGGCTTCCCGCCGCTGCGCGTGGTCTTCGCCGATGGGGCGGTGGCGGCGCGGTCCGTCATCGTCACCAAGGGGCGCTTCTATGCCGGTCGGCATCTGCTGGCTCCGGCCGCGGCGATGGCGCGGCCAAGCTTCCAGGTGGCGCTGTTCCCCGGGGCCGGGCCGCTGGCGACCGCGGCCTACGGCGCGGCCCTGCCGCTGAACCTGCTGCCGCATATGCCCGGGGTGGTGCTGCGGCGGGCGGATTGGGTACGGATCGAGGGCGACGGGGTGGCGGTGCAGGCCGATGGCGACCCGGCCGGCCGCCTGCCGGTGGAGGTCGCGACAGCCGCGGCCCCGCTGCGGGTGGTGCTGGGAACGGGGCTCGGGGAGCGGCTGCTGGCGGCCGCCTGACGCGGCCGCGCGCTACTCCGCGGCCGCCAGGATCCGGTCCATCGCCTCGGTCCGCCCGAGGGCCCAGAGCACGGCGTCGATCGGCGGGCTCTGGGTGCTGCCGGCGAGGGCGATGCGCAGCGGCTGGGCGACCTGGCCGAGCTTGACGCCCTTCACGTCGGCGTAGTCGCGCAGCCAGTTCATCAGATCCTCCCGCTCCCAGGGTGCGGTGTTCAGGAACTGGGCGAGATCGGCGAGCAGCGCCTTGACCTCCGGCGTCAGCATGGCGGCGGCCTTGGCCTCCAGCTTCGGCGGGCCTTCCTGGGCGGCGAAGACGGCGGCGCCGGTCAGCTCCTCCAGGGTCTTGGCCCGCTCCTTCAGCGCCGGCATCAGCGCCTTCACCCGGTCCCCGCCGAGGGTGCCGAACAGGACGCCGCGGGCGGCAAGGCGCTTCAGCACTTCCTTGGCCAGCCGGTCGTCATCGGCCTGCCGGAGATAGACGCCGTTGAGGTGCGTCAGCTTGGCATAATCCATGCGGGAGGCGGCGCGGCCGACATCCTTCAGGTCGAAGAGCGCGATGGCACGGTCGCGGTCGAGGATCTCCTCGTCGCCATGGCCCCAGCCCAGGCGGAGCAGGTAGTTGCAGACGGCCTCCGGCAGGAAGCCCTGGGCGTCGAATTCCATCACGCCCACGGCGCCGTGGCGCTTGCTGAGCTTGGCGCCGTCGGCGCCGTGAATCAGCGGGATATGGGCGAAGTGGGGGCGGTACCAGCCCATGGCGTCATAGACCTGAACCTGGCGGAAGGTGTTGGTCAGGTGGTCGTCGCCGCGGATGACATGGGTGATGCCCATGTCGTGGTCGTCCACCACCACCGCATGCAGGTAGGTCGGCGTGCCGTCCGAGCGGAGGATGATCATGTCGTCCAGCTCGGCGTTCTGCACCTCGACCCGGCCCTGGACCAGGTCCTCGACCACGGTCGATCCCTCCCGAGGGGCCTTCAGCCGGATGGAGGGCTGGACGCCGGCGGGGGCCTCGGCCGGGTCGCGGTCACGCCAGCGACCGTCGTAGCGGGGCGGGCGGCCTTCTTTCACGGCCTGTTCCCGCATCGCCACGAGTTCCTCACTTGTACACCAGCAGTGATAGGCCCGCCCCGCGGCCAGCATCTCGCGCGCCACCTCCGCGTGGCGGGCGGCGCGGCTGCTCTGGAAGACCGGCGCCTCGTCCGGGCTGAGGCCGAGCCAGTCGAGGCTGTGCAGGATCTGCTGCACCGCATCCTCGGTGCTGCGGGCCCGGTCGGTGTCCTCCACGCGCAGGAGGTACTGGCCACCGTGGTGGCGGGCAAACAGCATGTTGAACAGCGCCGTGCGGGCCCCCCCGATGTGCAGGAAGCCGGTGGGAGAAGGTGCGAAGCGGGTACGGACGCTCATGGGAAACCTTGGCCGGAGGAGGCCAAGCTTACCGGAACCCGGCTTGCGGGGAAATGCGACGTCCGGAAGGACAAGGCATTCTTAACTTGGTGGAACTTAGTCCTATAAATTTGTGAAGTATTTTCTGAAAGTTTTGTCATGTGGCCGAGCCGGTTCATCGACTCGGATTAAATTCTTGCTCGCCTTTTGGTTGCAATTCCCGATTCGCAGCCTTATTCGTCGAGTCGAATGAGCATCTCGCTTGCTTGGCCGACCGTCCGGTGGCCCAGCAGGCCCGTTCCACAGGCCGCCAAATGGACCACCCATTTGGTGAACGAGCGGTCGCGTCTCGCGCCCTGGCTCGCTGTCGCCCTTGGTGCGGGTGTGCTGGCCTATTTTGCTCTGCCGGGCGAACCGCCGGCGGCGGTGATCTGGGTCGCCCCGCCCATGGTGCTGCTCGCCGTCTGGCTGGGCCTGCGCCGGCCAATGGCTGGCTGGGCGCTTGGCCTGGCCGCGGCCGGCCTGGCAGGCTTCGCCAGCGCCACGTGGCATGCCGGGCGACAGGCTCCGGCGCTGGATGTGCCGCGCACCGCCACGATCGTCACCGGCCGTGTGCTGACCGTGGAGCTGCTGGCGGAAGGCCGCCGCGTCACCCTGGCCGAGGCACGGTTCGACGGTGGTGCGATGGAGGAGCGAACCATCCGCATCCGGCTGAAGCGGCAGGATGCCGCCGCACCGGCGCCAGGCGACAGGCTGCGGGTCCGTGCCCTGCTGCGGGCACCGGTCGGGCCGTCCGTCCCCGGCGGCTTCGACTTCCAGCGGGCGTCCTGGTTCTCCGGTCTCGGCGCCAGCGGCTATGCCCTGGGGCCGGCCGAGGTCTCTCCCGGCCTGGCTCCCCCACCGGCCTTCGCCGCCCTGCGCGCCGACATCGAGGCCAGGGTCGCGGCAGCGGTGCCGGGGGCCGCGGGTGCGGTGGCCAGCGCCCTGCTTACCGGGGGACAGACCGCCATCGCCCCGGACGACCTCGCCGCCATGCGGGATTCGGGCCTGGCGCATCTGCTGAGCGTATCCGGCCTGCATATCGCCATCGTCATGGGCATCACCTTCACCGGACTGCGCTGGATGCTGGCTCTGTTGCCCTGGGCCGCGCTGCGCCTGCCGGTGAAGGCGCTCGCGGCGCTGCTGGCCCTTGGCGCCGGCGGCTTCTACCTGCTGCTCAGCGGCTCCCAGGTGCCGATGCAGCGCAGCGTCGCCATGGCGGTGCTGACCACCGCGGCGCTGCTGGCGGGGCGGCGGGCGCTGACCCTGCGCGGGCTGGCGATGGCCGCGGCGGCGGTGCTGCTGTTGCAGCCGGCGGCGATCCTCGGCGCCAGCTTCCAGATGAGCTTCGCGGCGGTGCTGGCGCTGATCGCCGGCTGGGAATGGCTGCGGCCGCACGTACCGGTCGCCGGCACCGGGGCCGATTGGCGGCGCCGGCTGCTCCTCGCCGGCTTCGGCCTGGTGATGACCTCCATCCTCGCAGGCGCCGCCACCACGCCCTTCGGGCTGCATCACTTCGGCCGCCTGCAGGTCTATGGGGTCCTGGCCAATGCGATCGCGGTGCCGGTCACCACGATGCTGGTCATGCCGGCCGGCATGGTCGCGGCCCTGCTCATGCCGCTTGGCCTTGAACGGCTGGCGCTGGTGCCGATGGGCTGGGGGGTGGAGGCGATCCTCGCCATCGCCCATTGGGTCGCCGGCTGGCCCGGCGCGGCAATGTCGGCCGTGCCGATCCCGGGCTGGGGGCTCGGCCTCTGCACCTTCGGACTGATCTGGCTATGCCTGTGGCGCACCGGCTGGCGCCTGTTCGGCCTGCCGTTCCTGCTGGTGGGCCTTGCCAGCGCTTCCCTGGACCGGCGACCGGACCTCCTGGTTTCCGGTGATGGCCGGCTGATCGGCGTCCATGCCGGGGCGACGCTGTTCACCCAAAGGCTGTCCGGCGCTTCGGCCATGACGCGGGAGAACTGGCAGCGGCTCTACGCAGTCACCGAGACCGAAGCCCTGCCACGCGAAGGGGCCCTGGCGCAGGGCAGCGTGCAATGCACGGCCGGTGCCTGCCGCATCAGCCTCGGCGACACGATACCCGCCGCCGTGGTGCTGCGGGGGGATTCCCCGCGGGAGGGCTGCGCCAGCGCTGCCGTGGTGGTCTCCGCGGAGCCGATCAGGGGCCCCTGCCTGGCCCAGGTGGTGGACCGCTTTGCCGTATGGCGGGATGGCCCGCATGCCATCTGGCTGCGCCCGGATGGCGTGCGGGTGGTCAGCGACCGGGCCTTCCGCGGCGACCGCCCCTGGGTGCCACCGGTGCCGCTGCCGCGCGGCATGGCCTCGGCCGCACCGCCGGCCGCGGTCGAATAGTCAGTACTTGCGGAGCAGCCCCACCAGCCGGCCCTGCACCTTCACCCGGTCCGGCCCAAAGATCCGGGTCTCGTAGCGCGGGTTCGCTGCCTCGAGCGCGATGGAATTGCCGCGCCGGCGCAGCCGCTTCAGCGTCACC
This sequence comes from Paeniroseomonas aquatica, assembly GCF_030409335.1. Classification (GTDB taxonomy): domain Bacteria; phylum Pseudomonadota; class Alphaproteobacteria; order Acetobacterales; family Acetobacteraceae; genus Belnapia; species Belnapia aquatica. The sequence continues at coordinate 57,284 of NZ_JAUFPN010000147.1, read as the reverse complement.
TCGTTCTCATCGACCAGGGCGACGACGATGGCACCGTTGTCCGCCGTCTCACCGCGCCGGATGATCACGGTGTCGCCGTCCATGATGCCGGCCTCGATCATCGAATCGCCGGCGACTTCCAGCGCGTAGTGCTCGCCGCTCGCCAACAGCCCCGCGGGCACCTCGACACTGGTGCCGCTGTCGCGCAGCGCCTCGATGGCAAGGCCGGCGGCGATGCGGCCATAGAGCGGCAGCTGGACCGCCATGCCCTCATGGCCCGTCCGGGCCACGCCCGGCAGGTTGGGGGCGAAGCGGCCATGGATGACATTGGGCGCGAAGGAGGCCTCCCGCCCCGCCGGGGCCGGTGGGGCGGCTGCCTCGGCTGCGCGGCGCGGCGCCACGTTCTCCGGCAGCCGGATAACCTCCAGCGCCCGGGCACGATGCGCCCGCCGCCGCAGGAAGCCGCGCTCCTCGAGGGCGGTGATCAACCGGTGGATGCCGGATTTCGATTTCAGCTTCAACGCGTCCTTCATCTCCTCGAAGGAGGGAGAGAAGCCGGTCGCGCGCAGATGCTTGTCGATGAAGATCAGCAGCTCATGCTGCTTGCGGGTGAGCATACGTCCCCTCCGTCTGCGGCCCAGGAGCCGCGGCTAAACCTCGGCATGGTTCGGCGAACAAACCACGAATCGTGTGGATGTTCTACGGAAGTTCCAAAATCGGGTCAAGCACAGACGCGATATGGCTTTTTCAGATCCCGAGTTCGCCCAATGGGATGACCGCAACCGGCGCCCCCGCCGGCACGGCCGGGGCACCCGGCGCCCGCAGGATCAGTGCCTCGGCCCGCGCCAAGGTCTTCATCATCGAACTGTCCTGAACCGGAAAGGGGGTGGCGACCGGCACGCCATCCGGCCCCGGCTGCAGGATTGCCCGGAGGTGGTCGAAGCGGCCGTCATTGGCGGGCAGGGGCGCTCCGGCCAGGGCGCGGACGGTCCGTGGCGCCGCACCCGGCAGGCCGGAAAGCCGGTCGAGCGCCGGCAACAGGAACAGCACGCTGCAGACCAGGGCCGAGACGGGATTGCCCGGCAGGCCCAGCACCGGCGTCGGACCAAGCCTGCCCCAGATCAGCGGCTTGCCCGGCCGCATCGCGATCTTCCAGAAGTCCAGCGCGAAGCCCTGCGGGCCGAGGGCGCTCTGGACCAGGTCATGATCGCCGACGCTGGCGCCGCCGGTGGTCACCAGCAGGTCGCAGGCCCGGGCGGCGACGGCGGCCTCGGCGATCGCCCGGCTGTCGTCCGGGGCGATGGGCAGGACCAGAGGTTCGCCGCCGGCCGCCCGCACCAGGGCGGCGAGGGCATGGGCATTGCTGCTGACGATGCCGCCGGCGGGGATCGGGTCGCCGGGCAGGGCGATCTCGTCGCCGGTCGCCAGGATGCCGATCCGCGGCGCCCGGTGCACCGCGAGCCAGGGGGTATTGGCGGCGGCGGCCAGGCCGATGTCCCGGGCGGTGAGACGCCGGCCGGCCGGCAGCAATTCCTCGCCTTCGGCAAAGTCGAGCCCACGGCGGCGGACCCAGCGGCCGGGGCGCACCGCTTCCTTGACCTGAACACGGCCTGCGGCGGGCTCGGCATCCTCCTGCAGCAGGATCGCATCGGCGCCGTCCGGGATGATGCCACCGGTGAAGATGCGCACCGCTTCGCCCCGCCCGACCGAGCCCGCGTAGGGGTGGCCGGCCGGGGCGGTGCCGGTGACGGCAAGGCTGGCGCCCAGTTCCGCATCGGCGGCCCGCACCGCGTAGCCGTCCATGGCCGACACATCGGCGGGAGGCTGGGTCACGCGGGAGAGCACCGGGCGGGCCAGCACCCGCCCCCAGCCCGCCGGCAGGGGGACGGTTTCGGCCGGGGTGGCGGTGAGGGCGCCGAGGATGCGGGCCCGGGCTTCCTCGACCGTCAGCATCACTCTGCCTCGTAGACCCCGGATTTGCCGCCGGATTTATGGGAGAGCCGGACATCCTCGATCCGCATGCCGCGGTCGATCGCCTTGCACATGTCGTAGATGGTCAGCGCCGCCACGGTGACCGCGGTCAGCGCCTCCATCTCGACGCCGGTGCGGCCGGTGAGGCTGACGGTGGCCTCGATCTCGACCGCATCGGGCGCCACGGGGGTGAGGTCTACCGCGACCTTGGACAGCATCAACGGGTGGCAGAGCGGGATCAGATCGCTGGTCCGCTTCGCCGCCATGATGCCGGCGATCCGTGCCACGCCGAGCACGTCACCCTTGCCGATCTGCCCTTCGCGGATGCGCTCCAGCGTCGCCGGCGCCATGACCACGCGGCCGCGCGCCACCGCCCGGCGGGAGGTCTCCGCCTTGCCGGCGACATCCACCATGGCGGCTCGGCCTTCGGCGTCGAAGTGGGTGAGGGCCTCGGCCATGCTAGAGGGCGTGCACGAGTTCGCCCGCCGCGGCGGCCACATCCGGCTGCCGCATCAGGCTTTCGCCGACCAGGATGCAGCGGGCGCCGACCGCGGCCATGCGCCGCACGTCGTCCGGGGTGCGGATGCCGCTCTCGGCGACCGGGATGCGGTCTGCCGGCACCAAGGGGCAAAGCGCCTCGGACGTCGCGATATCGGTCTGCAAGGTCCTGAGGTTGCGGTTGTTGATGCCCACCAAGCGGGTCTGCAGGCCAAGCGCCCGGTCCAGCTCGGCGCGGTCATGCACTTCGACCAGCACCGCCATGTCGAGGCTGCGGGCGATCTCCTCCAGCTCCTCGGCCTGGCGGTCGGCGAGCGCTGCCATGATGAGCAGGATGCAATCGGCTCCCATCGCCCGGGCCTCGAAGACCTGCCAGGGGTGCACCATGAAGTCCTTGCGCAGCACCGGCAGGGTACAGGCGGCGCGGGCGGTCTTCAGATGCTCGGTGGTGCCCTGGAAATAGGGCGCGTCGGTCAGCACCGAGAGGCAGGTGGCGCCGCCGCGGGCATAATCCTGCGCCAGGGCCGCCGGCTCGAAGGGGTCTCGAATCAGGCCGCCGGAGGGCGAGGCGCGCTTGATTTCGGCGATGAGGCCGACGCGGCCATCCGCCACGACCTCACAGAGCGCCGCGACGAAGTCGCGCGGCGGCGTCGCGGCATGGGCCTGGCGCTCGATCTCGGCCATGGGGGTGGCGGCGGAACGGGCGCGGACCTCCTCGTACTTATCGGCCAGGATCCGGGCGAGGGTGTCCGGCACGGCGTGGCTGGGGGTGACGATGATCGGGGCGTTCATTGGGGGGCAATCATGCTGCTGTCGCGTCCTTGAGGCGGCCCAGTACGGCAGAAGCGGCACCGCTGTCGATGGCACGCGCGGCTTGCGCAGCCCCGTCGCGGAGGTCCCGCGTGCGGCCGGCGACAACCAGACCAGCCGCCGCATTGAGCAGCACGATGTCGCGGTAGGGGCCGGAGGCACCCGCCAGCAACGCGGTCAGGGCCAGGGCGTTCTCCGCTGGCTCACCACCGCGAATGGCTTCCGGCGGCGCGCGCTGCAGCCCGGCATCCTCGGGGGCGATGGTGAACTCGCGCAGCCGGCCGGCTTCCAGCGCCACGACCTGGGTTTCGCCGGAGAGCGCGATCTCATCCAGCCCCTGGCCGTGCACCACCCAGGCCGCCTCGGTGCCGAGCCGCAGCAAGGACTCGGCCATCGGCCGCAGCCAGGCGGTGGCATAGGCGCCAGTCAGCTGGCGCTTGACCCGGGCCGGGTTTGCCAAGGGTCCCAGAAGGTTGAAGATCGTCCTTGTCCCCAGCTCGACCCGCGGGCCGGCGGCGTGGCGCATGCTCGCATGATGCCGGGGCGCCATCAGGAAGACCATGCCGGCCTTGGCCAGCACGGCCTCCAGCCGGTCGAGCGGCACATCGAGGTTGATGCCGAGCGCCGCCAGCGCATCCGCGGCGCCGGACTTGGAGGATAGCGCCCGATTGCCGTGCTTGGCCACCGGAACGCCGCAGCCGGCGACCACCAGGGCCGTCGCGGTGGAGATATTGAGGCTGCCCGACGAATCGCCGCCGGTGCCGACGATGTCGATGGCGCCGACCGGCGCCTCGATCGCCAGCATGCGCGCCCGCATGGCGCGGACGGCGCCGGTGAGTTCGGGCACCGTCTCGCCGCGGACCCGCATCGCCATCAGCAAGGCGGCGATCTGCGCCGGGGTGGCCTCCCCGGCCATGATGATCCCGAAGGCCGCTTCGGCCTCGCTTTCCGCCATGGTTTCGCCGGCAGCGAGGCGGGCCAGGATCGGCTTCAGGCTGTTCACGCAGCCCTCACGGCTGCGGGCAGCCGTGCCTTGGCCAGGGTCAGGAAGTTTCGCAGGATATCATGGCCGTGCTGGCTGGCGATGCTTTCCGGGTGGAACTGCACGCCCCAGATCGGCAGGTCGCGATGAGCGAGGCCCATGACCAGCCCATCCTCGGTCCAGGCCGTCGCCACCAGTTCGGCCGGCAGGTCCGCGCGGCGCACCACCAGCGAGTGGTAGCGGGTGGCGCGGAAGGGGCTCGGTAGGCCGGCGAAGACATCGGTCCCGCGGTGGTGGATCTCCCAGACCTTGCCGTGCACCGGGTCCGGTGCCCGGACGACGGTGCCGCCGAAGGCCTGGCCGATGGCCTGATGCCCAAGGCAGACGCCGAGCAACGGCACCCCGGCGGAGGCGGCCGCACCGATCAGCGGCAGGCAGATGCCGGCCTCGTTCGGCGTGCAGGGACCGGGGGACAGCAGGATCGCCTCAGGCTGCAGGGCCAGGGCTTCCTGGCTTGTCAGCTGGTCATTGCGCCGGACTTCGACCTCCACTCCAAGGTCACCCAGGAAGTGATAGAGATTGAAGGTGAAGCTGTCGTAGTTGTCGATCAGAAGGATCATGGTTTCTGAATCTCGTCCCGTGGCGCAGCCGGGTCAAGCGCGACCGGCTGCGCAAGGACTGGCGCAGGCGCGGCGGGTCCGGCCGAGGGCCGCGGCGGCGGGCTGGATGGTCCGCTGATCACGTCGAAGTCGAAGTCGCTGCGTTGCATGAGGGCCTCCTGGGCTTGGGGGCCGTCACCAGGCAGGCGGGGGTCGTGGGACTGGTCCAGGAACACGAAAGCCGCCAGCAGGTGGCGGCTTCGGGGGTCTGCGATGAATGCGCTGATCCTAGGCCGCCGGTGTGTACCAGCTATACCAAAATCGCGCCGCGGGGATGGTGTTCCTGACCATGCGGTCAGACTAGCCACGACCGGCGCCGCAAGGCAAGGCGCATCAGAAGCCGTAGAGGCGGGCGGGATTGTCGACCAGGATCGCCTGCCGCTGCGCCTCCGCCGGCGCCCATTCGCCCAGCAGATCCATCAGATGGCCGTCGTCGGGGACTTCCTCCGGGGTCAGCAGCGAAGGATGCGGCCAGTCGGTGCCCCAGAGGCAGCGGTCCGGCGCGGCGGCGATCATGGCCTCGGCCATGCTGCGCACGTCGGCATAGGGGTGGCCGGTGGACGACCGGTAGCCGCAGAGCTTGGCCCAGGCGCCGCCGTCGAGCAGGCGGAGCAATGCCTTGAAACCTGGGTTCCCAAGCCCGCCCTCGGCGGTCTTCACGCCGCCCATGTGGTCGATCACCAGGGGGCAGGGCAGCCTCGCCAGCACCGGCTCGAGGGCCACCATTTCGGCCGCGTGGGCATAGAGCTGCAGATGCCACCCGAGGCTCGCCAGCCGCTCGCCGAGCGCCTCGAGCTGCTCAAGCGGCGTGCCGTTGCCGCTGACGGCGTTGAAGCGGACGCCGCAGGCGCCCTGCGCGCCCATCGCCCTGAGTGCCTCGAGGTCGAAGCTGTCATCCACCACCACCACCGCCCTGGCCCGGTCGTGGCCCAGGGCCGCGACGGCATCCAGCGTCACCGCATTGTCGGTGCCGTAGATGCTGGGCTGGACCACGATGGTGCGGCGGAGCCCGATGGCCGTGCACATCGCCTGGTAGGCCTGGATGGAGGCCTCGGGCGGGGTATAGCCGCGGCCCGGCGAGAGCGGATAGCGGTCGTAGGGGCCGAAGATATGCATGTGGCAATCGGTGCTGTTCGCCGGTGGTTGCCAGTTCGGGGTGCTGGTCACGGCGCGGGCGCCGGGGCAGGGGCGGGTCATGGATCGGTCCTCCGTTTGCGGCATCGGGCAATGCCGGGTCCTCGGAGTCAACCTGCGGCAGCCGGCTCCAGCGCCACCTGCCAAGCCGGCAGGGCAGGCAGTGTCGGCTCGGTCCAGCCGAGCTGGCGGAGGGTGATGCGCGCGGCAGCGCGGCCGTGCCGGTCACCGGCGGGGATGAATTCGGCCGGCGCCATGTTGGCCCGCACCGCCGCGGCCAGCCGGGCCTTCTCGGCTCGCAGCTCGGGCAGGCCGAAGTCGGCCAGCAGGGCCTGGAAGGCAGCATGCCGGGCAGGATCGAAGGGGCGCGGCGCCTCCACCGCGTCGCGCAGCGGATGGGCGGGGTAGAGGTCGAGGCAGGAGACCCAGCCCTCGGGCAGCGGCCGGGTCGCGCCATGCGCCCGGTGGGCCCGCAGCAGCCCGGGCAGCAGATGCGTATGCGGCCCGACCGGGGACTTCCCATCCGGTGGCGGAATAGGCTGGTACACCTCGATCCGCGCCAGCCGCGACAGGAAGACCCGGTGCGGCGAGGCGACCAGGATGGCCGCGCCGCCCGGGTTCTCGGGGTCGAACAGCGGCGTCCCGGCGCCCGCCCGCAGTGCCGCCAGCAGCACCGGATCCGCGGTGCGGACGCAGGCGCGCAGATGGGCGAAACCAACTCCCATGTCGAACAGGATATCGCCCCGGTCCTCTGGACGCAGCGCCATGGTGTCGGGCCCCAGCTCGGTCACCACCGCGGCGCCGCCGATGGCCGCCTCAGCCTCCGGAAGGCACATCCCGGCCCCCTGGCGCCAGAGCCCGGCAGCCGGGGAGGGCTCTTCCCAGGCGATCAGCCGGAACGCCGGGTGGTCGGGCCGGATGGCGATGCCGCCGCGTGGCGTGACGCGGCGGAAGCCGGCGGCGGTGTCGGCGTCCTCGCAGGCTTCGCCCGCGTCGCGGCAGAACTCGCCGATGGCACCGAGCACGCCGATGCCCCAGCCGGTCTCGGGATCTGCGAGGGCGGAGCTGAGGGCGGCGATGGGGGTCATGCGGCAAGGAGCTCCGGGCGGCACCGGAGCCTGGAGCCGACCGTGGCCGGACGTCAATCCGCCGCCGCAGCATTCCGTCGAAGCGGCCCTAGCGACGTCCGGCGGCGAAGCGCACGGCTTCCTCGGCAGCGCGGAAGAGGGCGCGGGCCTTCTGGTGGGTTTCCTCGTACTCGGCCACCGGGTCGCTGTCGGCCACCACGCCGGCGCCGGCCTGGACGTACATCACCCCATCCTTCACCAGGGCGGTGCGGAGGCCGATGCAGGTATCCATGCCGCCATCGGCGCCGAAATAGCCGAAGCCGCCGGCATAGATCCCCCGGCGGGAGGGCTCCAGCTCCTCGATGATCGCCATGGCGCGTACCTTGGGCGCCCCGGTCAGGGTGCCGGCGGGGAAGCCGCCGGCCAGCGCCTCCAGCGCCGAGAGCCCGGGCCGCAGCCGGCCCCGGACCTCGGAGCCGATGTGCATGACCTGGGAATAGCGCTCGACCTGAAACTGGCTGGTGACCTTGACGCTGCCGATCGCCGAGACCCGGCCGACGTCGTTGCGGCCGAGGTCGAGCAGCATCAGGTGCTCGGCCCGCTCCTTCGGGTCGGCCAGCAGCTCGGCCTCGAGCTCCTTGTCCTCCTCGGGCGTCGCGCCGCGGCGGCGGGTGCCGGCGAGCGGCCGGATGGTCACCTCGCCGTCGCGCAGCCGGACCAGGATCTCGGGCGAGGCGCCCACCGCGGCGAAGCCGGCGAAATCGAAGAAGAACAGGAAGGGCGCCGGGTTGATCCGCCGCAGCGCCCGATACAGCGCGAAGGGCGGCAGGGCGAAGGGCGCCGAGAAGCGCTGGCTGGGGACGATCTGGAAGCAGTCGCCGGCGCGGATGTACTCCTTCGCCGTCTCCACCGCGGCGAGGAAGCCTTCGCGGGTGAAATTGCTGGCAGGCTCAGGTGGCTTCGGCAGGCTCACCGGCGCGGCGGGCCGTGGCAGCGGCCGGTCGAGCGCCGCCTCCGCCTCGTCCAGCCGGGCCTGCGCCGCATCCCAGGCGGCCTGCGCGTCGAGGCCCGGTTGCGGCCAGACCGTCGTGAACAGGCTCAGCGCGTCGCGCACATGGTCGAATACCGCGATCAGGGTCGGCCGCATCAGCACCGCGTCGGGCACGCCCAGCACGTCCGGCTTCAGCGCCGGCAGCGTCTCCATCAGCCGGACCATGTCGTAGCCGAGGTAGCCGAACAGCCCGACGGCGATCGGCGGCAGCCCGGCCGGCAGCGTCATGCGCATTGCATCGAGCGCGGCGCGCAGGCTCGCCAGCGCATCCTCCGCCGCTGGCTCGAAGGCATGCGGCGCGGCCTGGGCGTGGCGGTTGACCTCGGCGCGGCCATCGCGGCAGCGCCAGATCAGGTCCGGCTCCATGCCCACTGCGGAATACCGCCCACGGGCGGCGCCGCCCTCGACGCTCTCGAGCAGGAAGCTGTTGGGCTTGCCTGCGGCCAGCTTGAGGAAGACCCCGACCGGCGTGTCCAGGTCCGCCACCCGCTCCCGCCACAGCACCTGACCCTGCCCGGCGGCAAGACCAGCGCTGAAGGCGGCGAAGTCGGGAAGCGGCATGGGGGTGGTTCCTTCGGTCGAGGTCAGGGTTGGGCGAGGGTATCGACGAGCCTTGCATTGATCCGGACATCGGCCCGGGCCCGCAAGGCCAGCATGAACTGCGTCTCGAGGTCCTGCGCCATGGCCTGGCTGACCTCCCCGCTCAGCCGGGTCAGGCCCGCCGGGTCGGCATCCGGGTTGGCGGCGGTGACCTCTAGCAACTGCGCGACCGCATAGCCGTCACGGGTCTGGACCATGGTCGGCTCCTTCGCCTTCAACTCGAAGAGCGGCGCCAGCAGCTCGGGCGGCACGGTCGGGTCGCGCTGCTGGTCGCGGGTGATGGCGCCGACCTCGCGGAAGCCGAGCCCGGCCTCACGGGCTGCATCGGCCAGGGCCTTGCCGCCCTTGACGGCGGCGAGCAGGCCGGCGGCCTTCTCCTCCTGCGCCCGGCGGCGAGCCTCGGCCTGGAATGCGGCCAGCACCTCGGCCTGGACGCTTTCGTAGGGGCGCAGCGCTGGCGGGACGATCTCCTTGATCTCGACCGCCACGAAGCCGGCCTCGGTCTCGGCGAGCCGCGGCGCGGTGCCGCGCTCGGCACGGAAGATCGCCTGCAGCAGAGGCGGGCGGGCGGCCTCGATCACCGGCAGGGTCACCGGCTGGCCATCCTCGCCGCGGCCGGTGGCATCGACCTTGACGCTGGCGAAGCCGAGGTTGAAGCGCTGGGCCACTTCGGCCAGCGTGGCGCCTCCGGCCAGCGCATCCTCGACCCGGTTGGCCCGCTCGAATGCAAGATCGGCGGCTTTCTCCTGCTTGAGGTCCTCCAGCAGCTGGTCGCGCACCTCGGCGAGGCTGCGGGTCGAGCCGGCCTCGATCTTCTCGATCTTCACGACATGCCAGCCGAAGTCGCTTCGGACGGGGGCCGTGATGCCGCCCTCGGGCTGGGCAAAGGCGGCCTCCGCCAGGTCCGGCACAGGCAGGCCACCGCGGTCGAGGCTGCCGAGCTCGATGGCCTGGCCACCGGCGGCCTCGGCCTGGGCATTGATCGCGGCGAAATCGGCGCCCGCGGCCCAGGCGGCAGCGATGGCCTTGGCCTTCCCCTCGTCCTGGACCAGCACCTGCGCCAGGGTGCGCTTCTCCGGCGTCTCGAACTGGCTGTGCCGGGCCTCATAGGCGGCGGCAAGCTCGGCATCGGAGATCTCGACCTCGCGGCTGATCAGCTGGGCGGTCAGGACCGCCACGGCGGCGTCGCGGTACTCCGGACTGGAGAAGCGTTCCGGGTTGTTCTCGTGGTAGCGGCGGAGCTGCGCCTCCTCCGGCGCTGGCGGTTCCGCCGCCGCGGCCAGCGGCAGGGCGACCAGCGTGGCGCTGCGCTGCTCAAGCTGCCACTGCAGCAGCGGCCGGGCCAAGGCCGCCGGCGCGGCGGCACCGGAACGGACCGCGAGCGAGACCTGCTGCCGCGCCAGGTCGGACCGCACCAGGGCCAGGAATGCCGGCTCGGTCAGATCGTTGGAGCGGAGGAAATTCTCGAAGACCGCGCGGGAGAACTGCCCGTCCATGCCGCGGAAGCCCTGAATCGAAAAGATGAAATCGCGCACCGAGGCATCCGGCACCGCGATCCCGAGGCGGTTCGCCTCGGCGCGCAGCACCCGGTCCAGGACCAGCTGTTCCATCGCCTGGTTGGCGACGGCGCGGCGGATGCGGGGGTCGTTCTCGAAGGCGGCGCCGACCTGGCGGGCCAGGCGCTGCATTTCGCGGCGGATGGCCGCCTGGGCTTCCTCCAGCTCGATCGGATCGCCGCCGACCCGGGCGACGGCGTTGTCCCGGCCGAAGTTGCGCACGGTGTCGCCGATGCCCCAGAACGCGAAGGAGGCGATCAGCACGATGAAGAGCAGCTTGGCGACCCAGGTCGAGGCGAGACGGCGGAGTGCGGTGAGCATCTTGATCCGTGCGGCGTTTGTGCCCGGTCCATAGCCGAGCCGGGCCCCGTTGCCAAACGAGGCTGCGCCGGATACCGGACTGCCGGCCCATGCAGCCAGCCAGGAAGGATTTTGCCATGACCCCCGGAGTGCGCCCGCTGATCGCCGGCAACTGGAAGATGCACGGAAGCCTCAGCGAGGCCGCGGCGCTCGCTGGCGCCATCAAGGCCGGTTTGGCCGAGGCCGGTGCGGCCGAGCTGCTGGTCTGCCCTCCGTTTCCCTATGTTCAGCCGGTGATCGCCGCCCTGGCCGGGGCCGCCATCGCGGTCGGCGGCCAGGACTGCCATGCGGCGGCCAAGGGCGCCCATACCGGGGACGTGGCGGCGGCGATGCTGCGCGACATCGGCGCGACGCATGTGATCCTCGGTCATTCCGAGCGCCGGGCAAACCATGGCGAGACCGACGCCGTGGTGCGGGCCAAGGCCGAGGCGGCGCTGGCGGCGGGGCTCACCCCGGTGGTCTGCGTCGGCGAGAGCGAGGCGCAGCGGCTGGCGGGCGAGGCGGAGCCGGTGGTGACCGGCCAGCTCGACGGCAGCCTGCCGGAGGGCTTCGCCGCCGCCGGCGGCGTGGTGGCTTACGAGCCCGTCTGGGCGATCGGCACCGGGCGAACCCCGACCGAGGCGGAGATCGCCGCCATCCACCAGGCGATCCGCGGCAAGCTCCTGGCCCGCTTCGGTGCGGCCGGGGGTGGGCTGCGCATTCTCTACGGCGGGTCGATGAAGCCCTCGAACGCCGCCGCCATCCTGGCGCTGGCCAATGTCGACGGCGGGCTGGTCGGCGGCGCGAGCCTCGTCGCGGCGGATTTCCTGGCCATCGCCGCGGGGGCTGCCGCCGGCGCGTGAGCCCGCTGCTCATCGGCTCCGAGATTTACCGGCGGTCCAGCTACGGGCCGAAGCACCCGCTGGCCATCCCGCGGGTTTCGACCGCGCTGGACCTGATCGAGGCGATGGGCTGGCTGCCGCCCGGGGGCTGGATCGAGGCGCCCAGGGCCAGTCCGGAGGCGCTCGCCCGTTTCCATGCGCCAGAATACGTCGCCGCGCTGCAGCGGGCCGAGGCGGCGCAGCAGGCCGACCCCGAGGACCGCGCCCGCTTCCACATCGGCGCCCATGGCAACCCGGTGTACCGCGAGGTGTTCTCCCGCCCCGCGACCAGCGCCGGCGGCTGCATGCTGGCGGCGCGGCTGACGGCGGACGGCGGCGTGGTCTTCTGCCCCGGCGGCGGCACCCATCACGGCAGGCCGGATCGGGCCAGCGGCTTCTGCTATCTGAACGACCCGGTGCTCGGCCTGCTGACCTGGCTGGACCAGGGGCTGGGCAACATCCTGTACGTCGACATCGATGCCCATCACGGCGACGGCGTGCAGGATGCCTTCCACTACGACCGGCGGGTCTACACCGTCTCGGTGCACGAGGCCGGGCGATGGCCCTTCACCGGGGGCAGCGACGACCGGGCAGGCGGTCAGGCGCGCAACCTGCCGATGCCGGCCGGCTTCAACGACAGCGAGATGCTCTGGGTGCTGCACCAGGCCATCCTGCCGATCGCCCGGGCGCTGCGGCCGCAGGCGATCATGCTGCAATGCGGCGCCGATGCGCTGGAGGAGGATCCGCTCTCCCGCTTGGCGCTGTCCAACAACGCGCACTGGGGGGTGGTGCGGGCGCTGATGGGGCTGGCGCCGCGCCTCGTCGTGCTGGGAGGCGGTGGCTACAACCCCTGGTCGGTCGGCCGCTGCTGGGCCGGGGTCTGGGCCACCCTCAACGGCATCGCAGTGCCGGAGCGGACGACGCCGGCGGCGGAGGCGGTGTTGCGGGGCTTGAGCTTCCATCGCGCCGCCGGGCGGGCGCCGCCCGAGCATTGGTTCACCACCATGCGCGATGCACCGCGGCCCGGGGTGGTGCGGGCCGCGGTGCAGCGGGTGGTTGCAGCGGCGGTGAGGGGCTGAAGGATCAGTCCGGCATCGCGACGGTCACCCGGTGTCGAGGCCTGGGCCATGGCGCGGCTGACGATGGCATTGAGCCCGCCGGCGCAGAGCCGACGACATGGTCCGCAGGCTGAAGGCGACCGCGGGGCGTACCAGGGCGGCCATCGCGCCGGGAAGGGCGCGGCGGGAGGCTTCGGACGTGCGGTGCCCCTGTTGACGGGACCGGCGTTCGCCTTGCGCTAAGGCCGGCAAGGCGGATCGCCGCTCAAAGCAGCGGAAGGTCGAGGATGGCCTTGGCGAATTCCGCCGGGGCCTCCTGCGGAATGTTGTGACCGACAAGCGGAATCACCCGGCGCTCATAGGAGCCGGTGAAGTGGCGGGCGTGGCCGGCGGAGGATTGCACGGGGCCGACGCCGTCGCCGGCGCCATGCAGGCAGATGGTCGGGACCGGGATGGCGGGCTTCGCCGCCAGCGCCGCCTCGATGGGCTCCAGCGCCGGGTCGCCGGAGGCGTAGCCGAAGCGGTGGCGGTAGGACTGGATGACGGTTGCGACGTAATCGGGGTTGTCGAAGGCGCCGGCGCTGGCCTGGAACGTCGCTTCGTCAAAGGCCCAGTTGGGCGACCAGAGGCGCCAGAGCAGCCGGGCAATGCCCTGGCGGTCGGCTTCCAGCCCGGCCCGCCCGCGCTCGGTGTGGAAATAGTACTGGTACCACCAGCGGTGCTCCTGCTCGGGCGGGGCGGGGCGGGCGGCAGCGGCGATGTCCTGGATGTTGTACCCGGTGCAGGTGACCAGGCCGGCCGCGCGCTCGGGCCACAGCGCGGCCAGGATGCAGGCGGCGCGGCCGCCCCAATCATAGCCGGCGACCACGGCGCGGGGGATGGCGAGCGCATCCAGCAGGTCCAGCAGGTCCTTGCCCAGGGCGGCCTGCTGGCCGGAGCGCAGGGTGGCGGGGTCGCGGTAGCGGGTCGGGCCATGGCCGCGCAGCCAAGGGATGATGCAGCGCCGGCCGGCATCGACCAGCGGCGGCACCACCGCATCATACCCCTGGGGGCCATAGGGGAAGCCGTGCAGCAGCACCACCGCCGGGCCATCCTCGGGGCCGTGCTGCGTATAGGCGATGTCAAGGACTGGGGTCTGGACGCTGTGGATCATCCGCCGAGTATGGCCGGGCGGGGCAGGCGGTGCCATGCTGGCTTCATGCTCCGCCGCTCAGTGCTCGGCCTCGCCGGGCTGCTCCTCGCCGCGCCACCGCTCGCCGATCGGGCGATGGCGCAGACCGAACCCCAGCCCCGCCTGCCGGAGGAGCCGCTGGCCTTCATCACCCGGGATGGCCGCCGGCACGAGTTCAAGGTCGAGATGGCCCTCGCGCCGGAGCAGCAGATGGTCGGGCTGATGTTCCGCCCGAGCGTCGGCGCCGCCGAGGGCATGCTCTTCGACTGGGGCGTGCCCCGCGAATCCAGCATGTGGATGCGCAACACCATCACCTCGCTCGACATGATCTTCATCACCGCGGATGGCCACATCCACCGCATCGCCGAGCGCACCGTGCCCTATTCCCTGGCGGCCATCGACAGCCGCGGCCCGGTGCGGGCGACCCTGGAACTGGCGGCAGGCACGGCGGAGCGGCTCGGCCTCAGGGTCGGCGACCGGGTGATCCAGCGGATCTTCGGCACCGCGCCCTGACGGTCCAGGTCGATCGCTACAGCCGCCGCGGCGGCAGGACACGGCCGGCGAGCGGGATCGGCATGGCCCGATAGGCCTCCAGGCCACGGCCGCTGCCGGGGTTGGCATTGGCCAGCACGGTGACGCGTTCGGCCCCGTTCGAGAGCATGAAGCCGCCCCCTGCCTGGCTCGGCGCGGCCAGGCTGGGCCGGGCCGGGCCAGGCAGGCTGGCGATTGGCGGCGTTGCCGGCAAATCCCGCTCCAGCGCCCAGGCGGCGGCGACCCGGGCACGGTAGGGGGAGGCGTATGCGGGCGTCTGGGAGTGATAGGCGCCGGCCGCGCCCATCCAGTCGTTGCGGCCGAGCTGCAACTCATTGAGGAAGCGGGCGGCGTAGCGGGCATTGGCCAATGGATCGAAGGCCTCTTCCAGGCTGGCGAAGGCCTGTGGGTGATGCCGTAGGTTCACCTGCAGGCAGCCGATGTCGATCGAGCGAACCCCCTGGGCCTGCAGCGCCCGCACCGCGGCAATTGCTGCCGGCTTGTCCGGGTAGAAGCTGCCGCGACCCTCGGCATTGATGGTCCAGGGCCAGGGCTGCACGGCGCCGCTGACAGGGTCCCGCCGGCCGGACTCGACCCGGGCGATGGCAGCGAGGAGACGGGGCGGCAGGCCGGCCTCGCGCTCCGCCGTCGCCAGTGCGGCCTGGCACAGGCGCCCGGCGTCGGCGCCTGGCGGTGGATCGGCCAAGGCTGGCGAGGCGAGGCCTGCGGCAAGGAACACGGCCCGGATGGGAAGACGGGCGCCGGCACGGGGCGGCAGTGGCCGCGGGGTGGGACAGCGGGGCATCATGGGATCCAGCACCCGCCGGATGCGGGCGCCGGTGCTGCAGCAACCGGCATGCCAGCGCCCGGGCAGCGCTGGCCATGGTTCAGGCGGTGGCCAGCACCTCGCTGCGCCGGGTCCAGCCGCGCGGCACCGGGTCGATGGCCGCTTCGGGCCGTCGGTCGCGCCGGGCGGATTCGATGGTCGCCGGGCTCGGCTCGAAGGCGACATAGCCCCGGCCCCAGACCGTGCGGATCATCTCGGCCGCGCCGCATTCGGCCAGCTTGCGCCGCAGCTTGCAGACGAAGACGTCGACGATCTTGGAATCCGGCGCAGTCCCGTCGGCGTAGAGGTTGGTCATGAAGCGCTCCTTCGTGAGAAGGACGCCCTTGTGCAGCATCAGGGTCTCGAGGAAATCGAATTCCCGGGCGGTCAGGGGGACGCGGCGGCCGTCGACCGAGGCGGCATGCTGGGCCTGATCGAGCACGACATTGCCGCAGAGCAGCCGCGCACAGGAATGACCGCGGGCGCGCCGGGCCAAGGCCTGCAGCCGGGCCAGCAGGACGCGCAGGTGGATGGGATTGTGCAGCACGTCGTCGGCGCCGGCGTGCAGCAGGGCCTCTTCCTCCGCCGGCAGCGGGCTGCGACCGCAAAGGATCGCAACCGGCACGGCAAGGCCACGGCGCCGCAGATCGCAGACTGCGGCCTGCGCCTCCCCCGTCGGACCATCGAGCCGGAGCAGCAGCGCGTCGTAGGGGCCGCTAAGCGCAAGGACCGAAGCCAGATCGTCCAGCTGATCGATTTCGTCGCAACGGATGCCGAGATCGGCAAGCCCGGCCACGAGCGTCGTGGTGCTGGTCGAGAGGGAGGCGAGGAGGATATGCATGCGCTGCTCCGCCGATGGGCTATGATCACGAGGAGGGGAACCACCTGTCCTCACAGGATAGTGTTAAGGATAAAGAATACAATCTAATTCGCGTTATGGGTGCATACGTAACCAGCGCTGTGGCCCCGGCGAAACACCCAAGACAGAGGCGCCCTGGAGGCGGCGGGGCAAGGAGCGCTTGACGCAGGCCTGGGCCAGCCCTTCTAGGTTCGAAGGAGGCCAGACATGCTGATCCGTATTCGCCGCGGCTGGGAAATCCCGGACCGCGAGGTCACCCCAGAGGCGCTGGTGTTCAACCGCCGTGCCTTGCTGCAAGCGGGCGGTGCAGCCGGCATCGCGCTGTCGGGTCTTGCTTTGCCCAGCCACGGACAGGCCCAGACGGCCGCCACGCCGGAGTTTCCGACCCCGGCTCGCAACCCACGGTACCAACCCGAGCGTGGCCTCACCGCCGAGCGGGAGGCGACCACCTACAACAACTTCTACGAGTTCGGCACCGACAAGGGGATCTACCGGGCTGCCCAGAAGCTGCCGCTGCGGCCCTGGACGGTGAAGGTGGATGGGCTGGTCGATACCCCCCGAGAGTTCTCGGTGGACGAACTGATCCGCAGCATGCCGATGGAGGAGCGCGCCTATCGCCTGCGCTGCGTCGAGGCATGGTCGATGGTGGTGCCCTGGACCGGGTTCCCGCTGTCGGCGCTGCTCGCCCAGGTCGGGGTGAAGTCCGGTGCGAAATACGTCCGTTTCGAGACCGCGGCAATGCCGGCGGTCATGCCGGGGCTCCGGCAGAGCTGGTACCCTTGGCCTTATATCGAGGGTTGCACCGTGGCGGAGGCAGGCAACGACCTTTCCTTCGTGGTGCTTGGTGCCTATGGCAAGCCGTTGCTGCCGCAGAATGGCGCGCCGATCCGCTTCCACCAGCCTTGGAAATACGGCTTCAAGGCCGGCAAGTCGCTGGTCAGGATCAGCCTCGTTGCCGAACGGCCGAAGACCTTCTGGGAGGCGATCCAAGCACAGGAATACGGCTTCTGGGGCAACATCAACCCTGAGGTCCCGCATCCCCGCTGGAGCCAGGCGAGCGAGCGGATCCTCGGAACCGGGGAAAGGGTGCCGACCAAGCTGTTCAACGGCTACGGCGAGTTCGTCAGCGACCTCTATACCGGCCTGCAGAGCGAAAGGCTGTGGGCCTAAAGCTGAGCCGCTGATCCCCTTGGTGTCCGGCCAGGGGGCAGCGCCGCGGCCCTTCCTGGCGGCATTCCCCTGGCTGGACCACGCAGGCCAGGGGCCGGCCCGGGACTCAGTCGAGCCGGGCGCCGGAGATTTCCACCAGCCGCTGCCAACGCGGCGTCTCGGCCTGGATACGCGCCGTCAGCGCCGCCGGCGTCTCGCTGGTGATGACCTGGTAGCCCAGCGGCCGCAGCCGCTCGACGAAGGCGGGCTCGGCCGCCACCGCCCGCACCGCCTCGGCCAGGCGGGCGATGACCGGCGCAGGCGTGCCGGTAGTGGTCATCACCGCATTCCAGCTCTGGATATCGAGGTCGCCGAGGCCGAGCGGGGCCAGGTCGGCCATGCCGGGGACCTCCGGCAGAACCGCCAGCCGCCGGGCGCTGCTCACCGCCAGGGGCCTGACCTTGCCGCTTTCCACATGCGGCATCAGCGCTGGCATCACGTCGAACATCATGTCGATCGTCCCCGCCAGCAGGTCGTTGATGGCCGGGCCGCCGCCGCGATAGGGCACATGGGTGATTCGCGCGCCGGTCGCCTGGTTCACCGCGGCGATGGTCAGGTGGCTGGTGGTGCCGGTGCCGGAGGAGCCCATCCGCACCTCCTCCGGATGCGCCCTGGCCCAGGCGATGAGGCTGGCGAAATCGCTCCAGCCGCGCTTCGCCGCCGTCTCGGCATTGACCACGCAGAGCACCGCGCCGGTGGTGATCATCGAGACGGGGGCCAGGTCCCGCTGCGGGTCATAGGCCATGGATCGGTAGAGCGCGGTCGCGGCGCAGAGCGTGGTGGCGCTGATCAGCCCGATGCTGCTGCCATCCGGGGCCGCCTTGGCCAGCGCATCGGCACCGATGTTGCCGCCGGCGCCGCCCCGGTTCTCGACGATGACCGTCTGCCCGAGCGCCGGGCCAAGCCGCTCGGCCAGCAACCGCCCCAGGATGTCGACGGCGCCGCCAGGCGGGAACGGGACGATCAGCCGCAGCGCCCGGCCGCCGGCGATTGGCTGCGCCGACACGCGCAGCGGAACGATCAGCGACGCGGCCCCAGCGAGCAGGAAATCACGACGTCCCGGCATGGGTTGGTCTCCTTTTCCGGAAAGCCTACAGCCGGCGGCGCGCTTCGGCGATGACCCGCAGCACGTCTGGCGTCAGGTCGTAGCTGGGCAGCTCCTCGGGCAGCACCCAGGCGACGGCGGCGACGTCGTCGCCGGGGCGGGCCTCGCCGCTCGCCCAGCGGGCGCAGTAATCGACGATGGTATAATGGTAGAGGACACCACCGGCCACATCGGTGGTGATGGCATCGACAACGGCCGCCAGCTCCAGCGGGCCGACCTCGATGCCGGTCTCCTCCAGCAGCTCGCGCCGAGCGGCGGCCTCGGCCCGCTCGCCCAGGTGCTGGGCGCCGCCGGGCAGGGACCAGCTGCCGATACGCGGCGCCTTGCCGCGACGGGCCAGCAGCACCCGTTCGCCGTCGAAGACGATCATGCCGATGCCGACCCAGGGCCGGTCCGGAAACTCCCGTCCGGTCACCGTGCCGGGGCCGTCTCGGGAGCGGCCTCACGTTCCAGCAATTCCTGCAGCCGCGGGGTGAAAGCTTTCTCCTTCCAAACCCCGAGTTGATAAGCCCAGCCAGTCCAGCGGGCGTTCAACGCGGCGGCATCAGGGCCATCCTCGGCGCGCAGCCGGATCCACAATGTCTCCGCCTCGCGGCTCGGCCAGACCGTCACCGCCATGCCCTCGGTCAGCTCGAAGCGAGCCTCGCCAAGGGCGGTGCCCTGTACCGCGCCTTCGGGCTTCACATCGAGGAAGGTCAGGTACTCGAAGCTGCGGGCCACCTCGTCCAGCGCCACCTCGTCCAAGGGGGGCGGGTCGGCCGGGATTGTTACACGCAGCTTGTCCTCCGGCCCTTCGCCGCGGCCCAGCACCAGCTCCGGCTCCCCCAGGCGCCTGACCACCACGCGGCGGATCCGGTCCTGGGGGAAGTTTGCGATATCCCGGTCGACCCAGAGCTGCGGGTCGGCATCCACCGCCAGCCGCCCCTCGGCCAGCCAGGCCTGGGCCTCCGCCGGCCGGCGCACGTAGATGGTCTCGGGCACATTGCCCTGCGTGCGGACGCGGCGGCGGCCGACCACCAGCTCGGCGATCGGCTGATCCTGCGGGCCAAGGATGCGCAGCAGCACCGCGGTGCTGCCCGGCCGCGCCGGGTCGTCGACGCCAAGGCGGTCGAGCTGGGCGCGGTCAGCGGTGCGGGCTTCGACCAGCCGCAGCTCGGTCAGGCCCACCAGCATCTCGCGCAGCTTCTCGGGGCGGACCGGATAATTGCCGCGGTCCGGCAGCACCCAGGCCTCGCCCTGGCGCAGCAGCACCAGGGTCGCATCGGACTTGCGGACCTCGATCCTGGTCGCGTCCCGCAGCTTCGGGGCCAGGCCCTCGAAGGCGAGGGTCCCGGGGGAGGTGTCCCGCTGGCGCAGGCCATCGGGCGTGAGCACCAGGGCGGCACCGACCGAGACGACGGCCGCGGTGCCCAGCAGCAGCAGGGTCCGGCGTTCCATGCGGCGGCCCCCCTCAGGCCCGCGCCGCGGCGCGGCGGCGGGTGCGGACCACGGCGAGGCCCACGGCGAAGGCGGTCAACAGCGCCGGGACCAGGGCGATGTTGAACACCCGCAGCACCGTCTCCAGTCGCTCGATTTCCTGTCGCAGTTCGAGTTGCACGGCGCGCAGCTGACGGCGGGTCCGGATGATCTCCTCCCGGGCCGCGTCGATTTCCGCGCGCTGCTCGGGCGTTATCACCGACTGGTTCTGGTTGCGTTCGCCGGTGGGGCCCGTGGGCGTGCCCTGGCGAAGGTCGCGCAGGCGGCGCTCGGTCTCCTCGAGCTTCTGCGTCAGCTGCCGCTCGGTCTGGCGATACTGGGCATCGGCGTTGCGGCGGATGTCCTCGACCAGATCGAAGGGCCTGAGGCTCTCGCCGCGCGACCGCAGCGAGATCAGCGCATCCGAACCGCCGAGGGTATCGACCAAATTCGTCACCAGCGCCCCATTGCCGCTGATCGGCGTCGCCACCTGCTGGCCGAAGAAGTCCTGCACCCGCACCCAGAAGCGGTCCTCGAGGATATCGGTGTCGTTGACGAGGACGATGTTCGCCGCACCCTCGGTCCGGGCGAGGTGGGCGGGGAAGTCGGCCGGGCGTTCCTGGCCCTCCGACACGGCGGGTGGGCCATCGGGGAAGGCGGTCGGCAGCTGGCCGCGCAGCCGGGCGGCGATGACGTGGCGGGTGTTGTCGGCGTGGAAATCCGCCAGCAGCCGGGTCGGGCTCGGGTCCTGCCGGACCCGGGCGGCATCCACCACCATCGACTGCGGCGAGGTGGTCAGCAGCGGGGTGAACTCCACCGTGCTCCCCTCCTTCTTCCGCAGTTCGCCGGCCGAGGCGACGGTTATCTGCTCGAGCTGGGCGAGCGCCACGTCGGCGCGGTTCAGGCTATCGGCCTGCAGGTTGTACCAGGCGACGTAGTCCACCGCCTGGACCCGGTCCTGCGGCCCGGCCCGGACCCGCCAGGCGCCGCGGAGGTCGAGCACCACCTTGTCGGAGGGCGCCTCGACGCCCCAGGCGTTCAGCAGGCGCTCCAGCGAGGAGGCGGTCTCGGCCGGCGGCTGGCCAGTGGGGCCGGGGCGGCTGGCCTGGCTCTCGGAATGGGGATCGGTCAGGACCATCAGCTTGCCGCCGCGCATGACGAATTGGTCGATGGCGTATTGCGCGGCCTCGCTGAGGCCCTGCGGGTGGGCGACGACCAGGACCTGGACGTCGGCCTCGATCACCTGGGCATCGAGCGGGACGTCCTTCACGGTGAAGAACTGGCGGAGTTGGTTCATCACCACCGCCGGCTGGCCGAGCTGTGGCTGGCGCATCATCATCGCCCGCGGGTCGCCGTTCAGCGGCAGGGCGGTCATCACCCCGATGGTCGGGCGGCGCGGGTTCGAGAGGTCGTAGACCAGCCGCGTCAGATCGTATTCGAGAAAGCGCTCGCGGTCGGGCTGGAAGAAGGCGACGGTCTTCTCGTCGTCCACCAGGTTGGTGCCGGCGAGGCCGAAATAGACCTGCTCGCCGGACTGGTCGACCGGGACGCCCTGCAGCCCGTAGGCCATGGCGCGATCCTCGGTCTCCGAGAAGGGCTCGGGGTCGAAGACCTCGAGCTTCACCTTGCCGTTCGAGAGCGAGACGTATTCCGCCAGCATCTCCCGCACCCGGTCGGCATAGGCGCCATACATCGGGATCTCGGCGCCGAGGCGCTTCGAGTAGAACAGCCGCAGGGTGACCGGGTCGGTCAGGCCGCCGAGGACCTGCCGCGTGCCGTCCGAGAGGGTGTAGAGCCGCTGGCTGGTGAGGTCGATCCGGGCGCGGGTCAGCACCCGGTCGGCGACCATGTTGATACCGATGGCCAGCACGGCAGCGGCGAGCAGGCCGAGCGCCGAGGTGCCGAGGCGGCGGCTGCGCGCGCGCGGCGGCGGCGGGGCCGGTTGGAACAGGGGTGCGGTGTCGCTCATGCGCCTAATCCGCCTTCCGATGGTCGAGCACGACGGCATTCACGAACAGGAAGAAGCCGATGAAGCTGGCGAAGAACAGGATGTCGCGCGCCGAGATCACGCCCCGGGTGAAGCCGCCGAAGCGGTCGGCGACCGAAAGCGCCCGGGCGAGCTCGGCCAGCTGCGGAATGCGGGTATCGAGGAATTCGGTGACGACCGGGCTGCCGGCCGCCGCGAAGACGAAGCAGAGCGCGACGGCGAGGACGAAGGCGACGACCTGGTTCTTGGTGCCGGCCGAGATCGCCGCGCCGAGTGCGAGATAAGCGCCGGCAACCATCAGGCAGCCGACATAGCCCGAGAGGATGACGCCGTTGTCGGGCGTGCCCAGGACGTTGACGGTGATCCAGAGCGGGAAGGTCAGCGCCAGGGCGATGCCGCAGAAGGCCCAGGCGGCGAGGAATTTGCCGAGCACCGCCTGCCACTGCGGCAGCGGCAGGGTCAGCAGCAGCTCGATCGTGCCGAGCCGGCGCTCCTCCGCCCAGAGCCGCATGGTCAGCGCCGGCACGAGGAAGAGAAACAGCCAGGGGATGAAGGAGAAGAAGGGGATCAGGTCGGCCTGGCCGCGGCCGAAGAAGTTTCCCAGCGTGAAGGTCAGGGCGCCTGCCAGGACCAGGAAGATGACGATGAATACATAGGCGACGGGCGTGGCGAAGTAGCCGGACAGCTCCCGCCGGGCGACGATCAGCGCGGGCGCCATCAGGCGGCCTCCTCATGATTGCCGAGGGTGAGGCTGCGGAAGACCTCCTCCAGGCTGCGGCCGGATTCTTCCAGCACCGTCGGCGCCGCATCCACGACGATGCGGCCGCGGGCGATTATGATGGCGCGGCTGCAGACCGCGCCGACCTCCTCCAGGATATGGGTGCTGATGACGATGGCCTTCTCCGGTGCCATGCGGCGGATCAGCTCGCGCACCTCATGCTTCTGGTTGGGGTCGAGCCCGTCGGTCGGCTCGTCCAGCACCAGCACCGGCGGGTCGTGCAGCAGCGCCTGGGCCAGGCCGACGCGGCGCTTGAAGCCCTTGGACAGGGTCTCGATGGGCTGCAGCCGGACCCCTTCGAGCTGGGTCAGCAGCATGGCATGCGCCACCCGGTCGTCGAGCTCCGAGCCGCGGAAGCCGCGGATGCGGCCGGTGAAGGCGAGGAAGCCGGTGACGCTCATCTCCGGATAGGTCGGCGCGCCCTCGGGCAGGAAGCCGAGGTTCCGCTTCGCCGCCACCGGCTGGTCCACCACGTCGGCGCCGCAGATGCGGGCGGTGCCGGCGCTGGGCGGCATGAAGCCGGCCAGCATCCGCATGGTGGTCGACTTGCCGGCGCCATTGGGGCCAAGGAAGCCAAGCACCTCGCCCCGCGCCACGGTGAAGGACACGTCGTCGACCGCGGTGAAGCCGGAGAAGCGCTTGGTGAGGCGCTCGATCTCGATCAGTGCGGCCAAGGCATACCCCCTGAGAAATCCCTAAGGCCGCCGCACTTACTCGCAACGGCCGGGTTGCAAAACCCCCCTCCCGCTAGCCCGCCCGCAGGGTTTCCATTGCCGCCTCCCGGCCGAACAGCCTCAGGAGCACGCGCGCGGCCTGTCCCCGGGGGCTGGCCAGGGTGGGGTCCTTCTCCAGCAGCAAAGCCGCGTCGCGGTTGGCCATGGTGATGAGCCCGTCCTGCGCCTCGGCCTCCGGCAGGCCAAGGCGGAAGACCGGAGCGCCGGACTGCCGAGTCCCGAGCGCCTCGCCGCCGCCGCGCAGGCGGAAGTCGGCATCGGCGATGACGAAGCCATCCTCGGTGTCGCGCAGCGTCAACAGCCGCTCGCGCGAGGCCAGGCCCAGGCCCTCGTCGTACAGCAGCATGCAGTAGCTGGCGGCCGAGCCCCGGCCGACCCGGCCGCGCAGCTGGTGCAGCTGGGCCAGGCCGAAGCGGTCGGCATGCTCCACCACCATGACCGTTGCCTCCGGCACGTCGACCCCGACCTCAATGACCGTGGTCGCCACCAGCAGTTGGGTGCGGCCCTCGGCGAAGGCGCGGATGGCGGCCTCCCGCACCTCCGGATCCAGCCGGCCATGCGCCAGGCCGACCCGTCCTGGGAAGCGTTCGGACAGTTCGGCGTACCGGACCTCGGCCGCCGCCATATCCACCAGCTCGGATTCGGCGACATGCGGGCAGACCCAGTAGACCCGGGCACCGCGTTCCATGGCCCGGCCGATACCGGCGACGACCTCGGGCAGGCTGCGCAGCCCATGCAGGGTGGTGGCGATGGGCTTGCGGCCCGCGGGCTTCTCGGTGAGGCGGGAGACCGCCATCTCCCCCCACTGGGTCAGCAGCAGGGTGCGGGGGATGGGGGTCGCGGTCATGACCAGGAGATCTGCCGGATTCTCCCCACCGGACCCCTTGCCCGCCAGGAGCAGGCGCTGGGCGACGCCGAACCGGTGCTGCTCGTCCACCACCGCCAGGGCGAGGTCGCGGAAGACCACGCCCTCCTGGAACAGCGCATGGGTGCCGACGATGATCTGCACGGCGCCGCTGGCCAGGCCACCGAGCACCCGCCTGCGCTGGGCGCCCTTCACGCTGCCGGCAAGCAGTTCGACCCTGACCCCGGCCGGGGTGCAGAGCCGGTCTAGGGTCCGGATGTGCTGGCGTGCCAGCAACTCGGTCGGTGCCATCAGCGCCGCCTGGGCGCCCGACTCGACCGCCCGCAGCATGGCCAACAGGGCGACCAGCGTCTTGCCGGAGCCGACATCGCCCTGCAGCAGCCGCAGCATCTGGTATGGCGCGGTGAGATCGGCATCGATCTCGGCCAGCGCATGCGCCTGCGACCCGGTCAGCGGATGGCCGAAGGCCGTCAGCGCCGCAGCCCGCAGCCGCCCATCGCCGGCCAGGGCCCGACCGGGCCGCAGCCGGACCCGGCGGCGGACCAGTGCCAGGGCCAGCTGCCCGGCCAGCGCCTCGTCATAGGCGAGGCGGGTCCGGGCGGCAGGCGGCGGTGCCCCATCCGGCGCCTGGACCAGCCGCAGCGCCGCGTCAAAGCCGGGCCAAGCCTCCCGCCGCAGCAGGGCGGCGTCATGCCATTCGGGGAAATTCGGCAGCCGCTCCAGCGCCGCGGCCATGGCCCGGACCACGGTCGCCAGCCGCAGCCCCTGCACCAGGGGCCAGACAGGCTCCACCTCGGGCAGGCCCTCGGGGCCGGTCGCGGTCAGCGGGTTCATCATGGAGAAGCCGCCGCCCTCGGCCTGCAGCTTGCCGGCGAAGAGCCGGTCGGTGCCTTCCGGCAGCAGCCGGCTCAGCCAGTCCAGCCGGCCGTTGATGAAGCGCACCATCAGCCGCTTGCCGCCGGCCGCCTCGGCGCGCAACTCGACGAAGGGCCGGCCGGTCTTCGACCGAGCCGCGCGCAGGCCCAGCACCAGGGCGGGCAGAATCACCTCGGTATCCGGCAGCGCCTCCTCCGGGTGCTCGATCCGCAGCCGCCGGGCATAGCGCTCGGGCATATGGAAGAGCAGGTCCAGCACCCGGTCTCCCCCCACCGCCTCGGCCAGCCGCTTGGCGATCTGCGGTCCGACCCCGGTCAGGCTGGCGAGCGGCGTCAGCAGCGGAGCCAGGTCAGCCCCGCCGATGCCGGCCCCGGGGAGGGACAGGGGCATTTCTTCCACATTCGTCATGCGGAACCATCACTGAGGCTGCTGCGTCGGGCTGACAGGATTCCCATGCGCCTCTATATGCCAGCCCCCAGACGCATCGACGACATGCCCCAAGATCCAGACGCCAGTCCATCCGCTTCCGATCCAACCGACCCCGACCCGCCCGTCCTTGACGCGCGGCGCCGGCGGCTGCTGTTCCGCGCGCATCATCGCGGGACCAAGGAGGCGGATCTGATGATCGGCGCCTTCGTCAGGCGGTGGGCGGCCGAGCTGACCGAGGCCGAGCTTGACGACCTCGAGGCCACCTTGGATTTCCCGGATGTCGAGCTTTCGGACTGGCTCACCGGGCGCCGCCCGGTCCCGGAGGACTGCCGCAGCCCCATGCTGGAGCGGATGCTGGTCGAATGCGCCGGCCTCGGCGCCGGCCTGCCACCGGAACTACGCCGCCCATGAGTGAGGTGCAGGCACCCAGCCGCGGCCTGACCATCCATGGCGCGCCGGAGGGCTTCGATGCCCTGCTGCTGGCGCGCCGGCGGGCGGAGACCGACGCGCCGATCATCCATGTCTGCCGCGACGATGCCCGTACCGCCCGGATGATCGAGGCACTGGGCTTCTTCGCGCCCGACGTGGAGGTGCTGCGCTTCCCGGCCTGGGATTGCCTGCCCTATGACCGGGTCTCGCCCAACCCCGAGATCGTGGCCGAGCGGGTCTCGACCCTCACCCGGCTGCTGGAGGCCGGGCCACGGCCACGGATCGTGGTCACCACGGTCAATGCCCTGGTCCAGAAGGTGCCGCCGCGCGCGGTCTTCCAGGGTGCCACCCTGCTGCTCAAGAAGGGCGGCCGGGTGAAGCCCGAGGTATTGACCGCCTTCCTCGAGGCCAATGGCTATGGACGTTCCGGCACCGTCATGGAACCGGGTGAATACGCCGTCCGCGGCGGCATCATCGACCTGTTCCCCTCGGGCGAGCCGGACCCGATCCGGCTCGACATGTTCGGCGACGAGATCGAGAGCATCCGCCGCTTCGATACCGGCAGCCAGCGCAGCGGCGAGGCCCTCGGCCAGCTGTGGCTGCGGCCGGTGGGCGAGGTCTTCCTCGACGAGGCATCGATCGCCCGCTTCCGCGCCGGCTACCGTGACCTCTTCGGCGCCGCCGCCGCCTCCGATCCGCTCTATGCCTCCATCAGTGCCGGGCGCAAGCACCCGGGGATGGAGCACTGGGCCGGGCTGTTCCATGAGAGCTTGGAGACCCTGCTGGACTATCTGCCGGGCGCCTCCGTCAGCCTGGACCACCAGGCCGGGGACGTGCTGGCCGCCCGGCTGGAGATGATCGCCGACCACTACGAGGCGCGCCGCGCCCCGGTCCGCACCCATGAGGGCGAGGTGCCCTATCGCCCGTCCCCGCCCGGCGCCCTGTACCTGACCCAGGGTGGCTGGGACGCGATGCTCTCGGGCGGCCCGCTGTTCCGGCTCTCGCCCTTCGCCAGGGTCGAGGAGGCCGAGGGCATCGATGCCGGCGGCCGTCCCGGCCGGCTCTTCACCGAGGCCCGCACCGCCGGGCAGAACGTCTTCGCCGCCTATGCCGAGCATGCCGAGGCCATGGTCAAGGCCGGCCGCCGCCCGGTGGTCGCCGCCTGGACCCGGGGCTCGCGCGAGCGGCTGGGCAACCTGCTGCGGGAGAACCGGCTCGCCGCCGAGCCGGTCGACGACATCGGCCAGATCGCCGGGCTGAAGCCCGGGGTGGTCGCGCTGGCGATCCTTGGGCTGGAACGCGGCTTCCTCGCCCCGGCCAGCGCCACCGGGGCGAAGTTCGGCCTGTCCGTGGTCGGCGAGCAGGATCTGCTGGGCGAGCGGATCGCCCGGCCACCACGCCGGCGCAAGCGCGCCGACCAGTTCATCGCCGATGCGACCGGCATCGAGCAGGGCGACCTGGTGGTGCACCAGGACCATGGCATCGGCCGCTACGATGGGCTCTCGACCATCGAGGTGAACGGCGCGCCGCACGACTGCCTCCGGCTGCTGTACGACGGCGGCGACAAGCTGTTCGTCCCGGTCGAGAACATCGAGGTGCTGTCGCGCTTCGGCACCGAGACGGCGGGCATCGCCCTCGACAAGCTCGGCGGCACCTCCTGGCAGTCGCGCAAGGCCCGCGCCAAGCAGCGCATCCAGGACATGGCGGGCCAGCTCATCCGCATCGCCGCCGAGCGGCAGGTGAAGGAGGGGATGCTGGCGACGCCGCCGGAGGGGGCCTGGGACGAGTTCTGCGCCCGCTTCCCCTTCGCCGAGACCGAAGACCAGCAGCGCGCCATCGCCGATATCATCGAGGATCTGGCCTCCGGCCGGCCGATGGACCGGCTGATCTGCGGCGACGTCGGCTTCGGCAAGACCGAGGTGGCGCTGCGCGCCGCCTTCGTCGTCGCCATGGCCGGGGTGCAGGTGGCCGTCGTGGTGCCGACCACCCTGCTGGCCCGCCAGCACCACCGCACCTTCACCGCCCGCTTCGAGGGGCTGCCGATCAAGGTCGCTCAGCTCTCCCGGATGGTGACGGCCAAGGATGCGGCGGCGGTGCGGGAGGGGGTGAAGGACGGCTCCATCAACATCATCGTCGGCACCCATGCGCTGCTGGCGAAATCGGTCGAGTTCGCCGAACTGGGGCTGGTGATCGTCGACGAAGAGCAGCATTTCGGCGTCGCCCACAAGGAGAAGCTGAAGTCGCTGAAGACCGACGTCCACGTGCTGACGCTGACCGCGACGCCGATCCCGCGCACCCTGCAGCTGGCGCTGACCGGCGTCAGGGAGATGAGCATCATCGCCACGCCGCCGGTCGATAGGCTCGCGGTGCGGACCTTCATTATGCCCTGGGACGGGGTGGTTCTGCGGGAGGCGATCCAGCGCGAGCGCTTCCGTGGCGGCCAGATCTTCTGCGTGGTCCCCCGCCTTGAGGACATGGCCAAGGTCGCCGACCGGATGCGGGAGATCGTGCCGGAGGCCCGGATCATCGAGGCGCATGGCCAGCTCGCCCCGACCCGGCTCGAGCAGGTGATGACCGAGTTCGGTGACGGCAAGCACGATATCCTGCTCTCGACCAACATCGTCGAATCCGGTCTCGACATGCCGGCGGTCAATACGCTGATCATCCACCGCGCCGACATGTTCGGCCTGGGGCAGCTCTACCAGCTCCGTGGCCGGGTCGGGCGGGGCAAGCAGCGTGGCTATGCCTACCTGACCTGGCCGCAGAGCCACCGGCTCTCGGCCGCGGCGCAGAAGCGGCTGGAGGTGATGCAGACGCTGGACAACCTCGGCGCCGGCTTCACCCTCGCCAGCCACGACCTCGACCTGCGCGGGGCCGGCAACCTGCTGGGCGACGAGCAATCCGGCCATATCCGCGAGGTCGGCATCGAGCTGTACCAGCAGATGCTCGAGGATGCCGTCTCCGAGATCAAGTCCGGCCAGGGCCGGAAGAAGTCGGAGGCCGACTATGCCCGCGACTGGACGCCCAACATCAACCTCGGCCTGCCCGTGCTGATCCCGGAGGAGTACGTTCGCGACCTGCCGGTCCGCCTCGGCCTCTATCGCCGCATCGGCACCCTGGCCAGCGAGGCGGAGGTGGAGGCGATGGCCGCCGAGCTGGCGGACCGCTTCGGCACCCTGCCGCCCGAGGTCGAGAACCTGCTGCAGGTCGTCGCCATCAAGGCGCTCTGCCGGGCTGCCGGGGTGGAGAAGCTGGATGCCGGGCCGAAGGGCGTGGTGCTCGGCTTCCACCGCAACCAGTTCCGCAACCCCGGCGGGCTGATCAGCTGGGTCACCGCCCAGAAGGGGCTGGTGAAGCTGAGGCCCGACCACAAGCTGGCGCTGCTGCGGGAGATGGAGCTGCCGCAGCGCATCCGGGTGGCGAAGGAGCTTCTGGGCGCGCTGGTGAAGGTGGTGTCCCAGGCCAAGGCCGCCTGACCGGCCTCGCTCGGGGGGGCTTCGGCCGCCCACCCCAGGCGGCGGTCAGGCCGGTGCGGACAGCCCGGCGCAGAGGAAGGGCACGATCTCCGCCACCGCCCGCTCGAAATCGCCGCTGTCGCAGGCTCCGCCGGACATGGCCTCCAGCCGCCCGGTGCGCAGCAGGGTGTAGCGGTAGGCGCCCATCATGAAATACAGCCGCCAGCAGATCGTCTCGTGCGCCAGCTGTGGCAGTACCCGCTGGAACTCGGCGGTATAGGCCAGGGTCGTGTCGTCGTAGACGGTGCTGAGCACGTCCTTCGAGATGTCGTCCGGCTCGGTGTGCAGCCGGGCATGCATGCGCATGGTGGCCCGCCCCTCCGGCGTCTGGCCGTTCAGCATGAAGGGGGTGACGAAGCTGCGGACCAGCGCCTCCAGCGGGATCGGGCCCTCGCCGTGCTGCGCCCGCGCATCGGCCAGCGCCCGGCTGCGGGCTTCGGTCACCTGCACCGCGCCGCGCATGTAGGCGGCCTTGAAGAGGTCCCGCTTGGCTCCGAAATGATAGTGCAGCTGGGCGAGATTGACCCCGGCGCCCTGGGCGATCGCCCGGGTCGATGCGGCGGAGTAGCCATGTTCCGCAAACAGGGACTGCGCCATGTCGAGGATTCGGTCCCGCACGCTGGGCCCCGCCTCGGGCACCAGCTTCGTCTTCTCGCCTACCGCCATACGCTGGCCAATCTTCCCATGATGCTGTCGCCCTATACCGCGGCCCATTCGGCTTGACACGGGGTCGCCCGGACGCCGAGATATGGTCGATCGACCGACTGCTTTCATGGAAGGCATAGCATGTGCGCGGCATGCGAAGCGACCGGCCCTGCGACACCGTGCCAGCGGAATGATCCTGTCGCCCGTCAGGCACGGTATTCCTGGGTCTGCAGCCCCAGGCGCGATTCATCCAGGGCACGACAACCGATGCAGGGGAGAGGCGAACATGGCTCTTAATGGGCTGAACCACTACACGATCCGCCCGGCGGATCTGGAACGGACCAAGGATTTCTACACGCAGATCCTGGGGCTCGAGATCGGCTACCGGCCGCCGCTCGGCTTCGACGGCTACTGGCTCTATTGCGGCGGGCAGCCGACGGTGCACCTCATCGGCCCGCGGGAGCGGGATGCGCATATCCCGCGGAACGTCGGCCCGACCGGGCTGCTCGACCATATCGCCTTCTCCTGCACCGGCCTCGCCGCGATGAAGGCCAATCTGGCCGAACGCGGGATCGAGCATGAGGAGCGGGTGATTCCGCGCGACCGGCAGACCCAGCTGTTCTTGGTTGACCCGGACGGGGTGGCGGTCGAGTTGAACTACCCATCCGACGAGACCGCGGCCGTCTGATGCGCTGAAGCCCGGCCGGGCAACGGAAGGGCGGGGAGGAAGCGGTGGCAGAACAGCAAGGAACCGGCCAGCTTGGCCGCCGGGGCCTGATCGCGGCCGCCACCGGCTTGGTCGGTGCCGACACTCGGGCGCAAACCGGGGCGTCCTCCGCCTGGCCGGAACGCCCCGTCACCATCGTCGTCTGCTTCCCCCCGGGAGGCTCGACCGATTTCTCCGCCCGCATGGTGGCGCCCGGCCTGTCCGAGCTGCTGGGCAAGCCGGTAGTGATTGAGAACCGGCCTGGGGCGGGGGGCAATATCGGCATCGGCGTGGTCGCCCGGGCCCAGCCGGATGGCCATACCCTGCTGGTCGCCTCCTCCGTCTTCGTGGTGAATGCCAGCCTCTACCGCACCGCGCCCTACGACCCGTTCCGCGACTTCGCGCCGGTGGGCACGCTGGGCGCCTCGCCCAACCTGATCTGCGTGCGCTCTGACAGTGGCATCACCAGCTTCGCGGCGCTGATCGCCGCGGCCAGGACCAATCCGGAGCGCTTCAACTACGCCAGCCCGGGTATTGGCACGACGCCGCATCTGGCGGGCGAGGTGCTGAAGCTCCGCACCGGGGTGAACCTGACCCATGTGCCCTTCCTCGGGGCGGGGCCGGCGGTGCAGGCCATCCTCGCCGGCACGACGGAGGTTCTGATCGCCAGCCAGGGTGGCCAGGTGGAGATCGCGGTGCGCAGCGGCCAGATCAAGGCACTGGCGCAGACTGGGGCGGAACGCGCCCCGGATATTCCCGATGTGCCGACCTTGACGGAGCTGGGGCTGAAGGATGCGGTCTCGGAAACCTTCAACGCCTTGTACGCCCCGGCCGCAACGCCTTCGGCGGTGATCCGCCGGCTGGACGAGGCGGTGCTGGCCGTGCTGCACCGGCCGGAGGTGCAGCATCGCTACCGCGCCGGCGGGGTCATCGCCCTGCCGGAGGGGGCCGCGGGGCTGAAGGCGCGGGTGGCGCGGGAGGTGCCCCTCTGGCGCGAGGTCATCCGGCAGGCCAGGATCGCGGCTGAATAGGGAGAGACCGCATGGAATCCGCAGGCCGCGCCTGGCACCAGATCGTCATCGACGTGCTGAAGGCGAATGAGGTTCGCCTCATCCCCTATGTGCCGGACAACGTGCTGAAACCGCTGATTGCCGGCATCCATGCCGACCCCTTCTTCGAGGCTTTCACCGTAGCGCGGGAGGAGGAGGCCGTGGGCATTGTCGCCGGCGCCGTCATGGCGGGGCGGCGCGGCATGGTGCTGATGCAGACCAGCGGCTTCGCCACCCTGGCCAATGTGCTGGCCAGCCTGCCCTGTGCCTATCAGATCCCGGTGCTGATGATGGTGAGCGAGCGCGGGACGCTCGGCGAGTTCAACATCGGCCAGGCGGCGGTCTGGCGGACCATGCGGCCGACGCTCGAATCCCTGGCGATGCCCTATCACGTCGTCACCCGGTTGGATGAATGCGAGTTCGTCGTGGATCGGACGATCCGCCAGGCGCATCTGACGCAGCAGCCGGCGGCGCTGATCCTCTCGCCGCTGCTGACCGGCGGCAAGTCCGTGACCCCGAAAGTGGTGGCGCAGTGATGGCTGAGATCCTGACCACGGCGCACAACGCCAAGCGCATGTACCGCTTCGACCTGACCCAGCGTCTGGTCGCCAGACTGACGAAGAACGAGGCGGTGGTGGGTGGCATCGGCCATACCAATTTCGATCTCTGGTCGGCCGGGCACCGGGCGCAGAACTTCTACATGCTGGGCAGCATGGGGCTCGCCATCCCGATCGCCCTCGGCGTGGCGCTGGCGCAGCCGGACCGGAAGGTGTTCGCGCTGGAGGGCGATGGCTCGCTGCTGATGCAGCTTGGGTGCCTCGCCACCGTGGCTACCCTGGCGCCGAAGAACCTGACGATCCTGGTGATGGACAACGGGGTCTACCAGATCACCGGCGGGCAGGGGACGCCGGCCGCGGGGGGCGCCGACTATGCCGCCATCGCCCGCGGCTGCGGCCTGCCCAATGCCGGCTGGGCCGCGGATGAGGCGGATTTCGAGCGGCTGGTGCAGCAGTGCCTCGAGACCGACGGGCCGCATTTCATCGGCCTCAAGCTGGATGACCAGGGGCCGGTAACCCAGACCGAGCGCGACCCGGTGCAGATCCGCGACCGCTTCATGCGCGGCATGGGCGCGAAGAAGAGCAAACTGCCGGGATAGCGAAGGGAGGGTGGGGCCGTGCTGCGACGCCGAGGCTTGCTGCTGGCCCCCCTTATCGCCGCACCGGCGCTGGCGCAGGATTTTCCGAACCGGCCGATCCGCCTGGTGGTGCCCTTCGCCCCGGGCGGGCTGACCGATATCCCGGCCCGGCTGGTCGCCGCCCATATGACCCGCACCCTTGGCCAGGGCGTGGTGGTGGAGAACCGGCCGGGCGCCGCCGGCACCATCGGCGCGGCGCTGGTGCGGGTGGCGCCGCCGGATGGCTATACGCTGCTGGCCGCCAATGCCGCGAGCAATGCCCAGGCGCCGGCGCTGCGGCGCAACGTCGGCTACAATCCGGTGGAGGATTTCGCCCCGGTCATGCTCGGGGTGATCTCCCCCTTCGCCCTGATGGTGCGGGCGGACCGGCCGCTGCGGAGCATGGACGACCTGATCGCGCTGGCCCGGCGGGAGGGGCGCGTCACCTTCGGCACCACCGGGCCGGGCGGCACCGGGCATATCCTGGCGCTGATGCTGACGCAGCAGACCGGCGTGACCTTCGAGCCGATCCACTTCGCCGGCGATGC
The DNA here is from genome assembly GCF_030409335.1 of Paeniroseomonas aquatica. GTDB lineage: Bacteria > Pseudomonadota > Alphaproteobacteria > Acetobacterales > Acetobacteraceae > Belnapia > Belnapia aquatica. The sequence goes on along the minus strand of NZ_JAUFPN010000147.1, from coordinate 23,808 downwards.
CCCGGCGATCCAGGAAGTCCTCGCCGGGCGGCTGGACATGCATTACGCCGCCGCGACCCGGCCGCAGGTGGAGGCCGGGGCGCTGTTCCCGGTGGCGACGACCGGGTCGGCGCGCTGGTCGGTCTTCCCCGAGGCGCCGACGCTGGTCGAGCTCGGCTTCCGCGGCATGGATCTGGTCGGCTGGAACGGGCTGGTGGCGCCGCGCGGGACGCCGGCCGGGATCATCGGCGCGCTGAATGTCGCGGCCAACCTTGCCATCCACGATGGCGCGGTGCGGGCGCGGCTGGCCCAGGCCGGGCTCGAGCCGCAGGGCGGCGGCACCGGGCGCTTCGGCGCCTTCATCGCCGGCGAATATGCCCGCTACAGGCAGATCGCCACCGAGTTCAACCTGTTCATGGATTGAGGAGCCCAAGATGCCCCACTTCCCCGCCTTCGACTGCGCCGGGGTCATCCCGGCGGCGCTGCTGCCCTTCCACGCGGACCTCTCCATCGATGCCGCCAGCTACCGGGCGCATCTGCGCGACCTCGGCGGCGTGCGCGGCATCAGTGCCATCACCACCAATGCGCATGCCTCCGAGGTCGCCTCCTGCGACCCGGCCGAGCAGGAGGCGGTGCTGGCCCTGTCCATGGAGGAGGTGGGCGACCGCATCCCGGTAGTGGCCGGCGTCTATTCCGACGGGACGCTGCAGGCGATGCGCCTCGCCAAGGCGGCCGCGGCGGGCGGAGCCTCGGCGCTGCTGGTATTCCCGCCGACGGTGCTGGCGCGGGGGACCCAGGCGCGGCCCGAGTGCCTGGCGGACCACGTGCGCGCCATCGCCGCGGCGACCGACCTGCCGCTGATCCTGTTCCAGTACCCGCTGGCCTCAGGCCTCACCTACCCGCTGGCGACCCTGCAGGAACTGGCGGAAGAGGTGCCGACCATCCGCGCCATCAAGGACTGGAGCGGCGACCCGACCGTGGCGGAACGCCATGTGGTGGCGCTCTCGGCCCTGCGCCGGCCGGTCAACGTGTTGAGCACCCATAGCGCCTGGCTCTTCCCCTCCCTGGTAACGGGGTGCCAGGGGCTGCTCTCGGGCTCCGGCAGCGTCATCGCGGGTTTGCAGGTCGCACTCTTCGAGGCGGTGCAGCGTGGGGACATGGCGGAGGCCCAGGCGCTGAACGTCCGCATCCGGCCGACCACGGAGGTCTTCTACGCCGAGCCCTTCTTCGACATGCACAACCGCATGAAGGAGGCGCTGGTGCTGCTGGGCAGGCTGCCGCGGGCGGTGGTGCGGCCGCCGCTGAAGAAGATCAGCGCCGCGGAGATCGGGCGGATCGGGGAGGCATTGGCGGCGGCGGGACTGATGCCCGCGAAGCGGTTGGCGGCGGAGTAAGGTAAGGCCAGGGAGGTATCCCCTCCCTGGCCTTACCTTCTATCTTTCCTAGTTCAGGCGCGCTTGCGCTTTTTCGCGGGGACGGGCGCTTCCAGCAGGGGGGCGAGGAAGCGACCGGTATGGCTGCCGGGGGTGGCCGCCACGTCTTCCGGCGTGCCCTGGGCGACGATCACCCCGCCGCCGTCACCGCCCTCCGGGCCGAGGTCGAGGATCCAGTCGGCGGTCTTGATGACCTCGAGGTTGTGTTCGATCACCACCACCGTATTCCCGGTATCGACGAGCTGGTGCAGCAGCTCCAGCAGCTTCCGCACATCCTCGAAATGCAGCCCGGTGGTCGGCTCATCCAGGATGTAGAGGGTGCGGCCGGTGGCGCGCCGCGCCAGCTCCTTCGAGAGCTTGATCCGCTGCGCCTCGCCGCCCGAAAGCGTCGTCGCCTGCTGGCCGAGGTGGATGTAGCCGAGCCCCACCTCCTTCAGCACCCGCAGCTTTTCGGCGATGGAGGGGACGGCGGAGAAGAACTCCACCCCTTCGTCCACCGTCATCTCCAGCACGTCGGCGATGGACCTGGAGCGGAACTTCACCTCCAGGGTCTCGCGATTGTAGCGCTTGCCCTTGCAGCTGTCGCAGGTGACGTAGACGTCGGGCAGGAAGTGCATCTCGATCTTGACGAGACCATCGCCCTGGCAGGCTTCGCAGCGGCCGCCCTTGACGTTGAAGGAGAAGCGGCCGGGCTTGTAGCCGCGGGCGCGGCTTTCCGGCAGCTCGCTGAACCAGTCGCGGATCGGCGCGAACAGCCCGGTATAGGTGGCGGGATTGGAGCGTGGCGTGCGGCCGATCGGCGACTGGTCGATGTCGATGATCTTGTCGAGCTGGTCGAGCCCCTCGATCTTCTCGTAGGGGCCGGGGACGGTGCCGGCGCCCATCAGCCGGCGCGCGGCGGCCTTGTACAGCGTTTCGATCACCAGCGTCGACTTGCCGCCGCCGGAGACGCCGGTGATGCAGGTGAAGGTGCCGAGCGGGAACTCGGCGCTGACGTTCTTCAGGTTGTTGCCGCTGGCGCCGATGACCTTCAGCACCCGCTTGCGGTCCGCCTTGCGCCGCACTTCCGGCACCGGGATGCGCTTGCGGCCCGAGAGGTAGTCGCCGGTCAGGCTGGCGGGGTTGGCGGTGACCTCGGCCGGGGTGCCCTGGGCCACCACGCGGCCGCCGCCGGCGCCGGCGGCCGGGCCGATATCGACCAGATAGTCGGCGGCGCGGATCGCATCCTCGTCGTGCTCGACCACCAGCACGGTATTGCCGATGTCGCGCAAGCGCCGCAGCGTGCCGAGCAGGCGTTCGTTGTCCCGCTGGTGCAGGCCGATGCTGGGCTCGTCCAGCACGTAGAGCACGCCGGTGAGACCGCTGCCGATCTGGGACGCCAGCCGGATGCGCTGGGATTCACCGCCCGAGAGGGTGGCAGAAGAGCGGCCGAGCGAGAGGTAGTCTAGCCCGACGTCGACCAGGAATTTCAGCCGCTCGGCGATCTCCTTCAGAATCCGGCGGGCGATCTCCTGGCGCTGCGGCGTCAGCGTCTCGAAGACCGTGCCGAACCAGCGCTCGCAGTCGCGGATCGAGAGGCGGGCGGCGTCGCCGATGTGGCGGCCTGCGATCTTCACCGACAGCGCCTCGGGCTTCAGCCGGTGGCCGTCGCAGGCGGGGCAGGGCTTGGCCGCCTGGTAGCGCGAGAGGTCCTCCCGCACCCAGGGATTGTCGGTCTCGCGGTAGCGGCGCTCGAGGTTGGGCAGCACGCCTTCGAAGGGCTTCTTCACGTCGTAGCTGCGGAGGCCGTCCTTGTAGCGCAGGGTCACCACCTCCTCGCCGCTGCCGTGCAGGATGGCGTGGCGGACCTTGGCGGGCAGGTCGCCCCAGGGCGTCGCGGTGGCGACCTTGAAGTGGCGGGCCAGGCTTTCCAGGGTTTGGTCGTAGTAGGGCGATTGCGCCCCGGACCAGGGGGCGACGGCACCCTCTGCCAGGGTGCGGAGGTCGTCGGGGACCACCAGCATCGGGTCGAAGAAGGTCTGGGTGCCGAGCCCGTCGCAGGTCGGGCAAGCGCCCTGCGGGCTGTTGAAGGAGAACAGCCGCGGCTCGATCTCCTCGATGGTGAAGCCGCTGACCGGGCAGGCGAATTTGGCGCTGAAGACGGTGCGCTCGGCGGTATCCGCGTTCTCGGCATAGGTGATGCCGTCGGCGAGACCCAGCGCGGTCTCGAAGCTGTCGGCCAGGCGCGGGGCGATGCCGTCGCGGACCACGATGCGGTCCACCACCACCTCGATGTCGTGCTTCAGCTTCTTGCTGAGCGCCGGCACCTCGGCGATCTGGTAGAGGGTGCCGTTGACCTTCACCCGCTCGAAGCCGCGGCGCTGGAATTCGGCCAGTTCCTTCTTGTACTCGCCCTTCTTGCCGCGCACCGCGGGGGCGAGCAGCAGCAGGCGGGTGCCCTCCGGCATGGCCATGACGCGGTCGACCATCTGGGAGACGGTCTGCGCCTCGATCGGCAGGCCGGTGGCAGGGCTGTAGGGCACGCCGACCCGGGCCCAGAGCAGCCGCATGTAGTCATGGATCTCGGTCACCGTGCCGACGGTGGAGCGGGGGTTGTGGCTGGTGGTCTTCTGCTCGATCGAGATCGCCGGGCTCAGCCCCTCGATGCTGTCCACATCCGGCTTCTGCATAAGCTGGAGGAACTGCCGGGCATAGGCGCTCAGCGACTCGACGTAGCGGCGCTGGCCCTCGGCATAGATGGTGTCGAAGGCGAGCGAGGACTTGCCCGACCCGGACAGGCCGGTGATGACGGTCAGCGTCCCGCGCGGGATGTCGAGGTCGAGATTCTTCAGGTTATGCGTGCGGGCGCCCCGGATGCGCAGGAAGCCGGCACCGGACATGGGAACGGGGGGAGGGGTCGGGCTGGCCATAAGGGGTCGTGCTCCAGGGCGGCGCAACAAGGGGGGGCGCAGGGCCCGCGTTCGCCTTGTGTTCTAAGGGTGATGCCATTATATCGGAACCACGGATAGGGTCTTCGTGACACGGCGCTGGTCCTTGGGACCGGGCCGCGCTAGGTCATCCAACTCGGTTCCAGGGGTTTTGGCGGCATGGCCGGCGTGAATAAGGTAATCCTCGTAGGCAATCTGGGTCGCGACCCGGAAGCCCGCAACATGCAGAACGGTGGCAAGGTGGTTTCCTTCTCCATCGCCACGTCGGACACTTGGAACGACAAGGCGTCCGGCGAGCGGAAGGAGAAGACCCAGTGGCACCGCATCGCCATCTTCAACGAGAAGCTCGGCGAGATTGCCGAGAAGTATCTGAAGAAGGGCAGCAAGGTGTATCTGGAGGGCTCGATCGAGACCCGGAAGTACACCGACAAGGACGGCCAGGAGCGCGAGACGACGGAAATCGTGCTGGGCCGCTTCAAGGGCGAACTGACCTTGCTTGACAGCCGCGGTGGTGGCGAGGCCGGCGAGGGCGGTGGCTACGGCGGTGGCCGGGCCTCGGGCGGTGAGCGCTCCAGCGGCTACGGAGGCGGGGACCGTGCGCCGGCCGGCCGCGGCGGTGGGGGTGGCTGGGACAAGCCCAAGGGCGGTGGCGGCAGCGACCTCGACGACGACATCCCTTTCTGATCCTTGCCTGAGGCGAGAGATGGTTTGACTCTCACCTGACCCCTTGGGTTGGGTGTAAGATGCGGGCATGCAGCCCCTTGCTGCGGTCTAGCGTTTGGCCTCGGCGCCGCCAGCGGTGAGGTGGCTGGCCTGGGCCGGGATCCCGTTGCCGGGCTGCTTCGTCAGTTGACGAAAACGGCAGCACCTGCGCGTGGGACCGGCCTGCCGGACACGGTCGCGGCGATGGATCTGGTGATCCGGCAACGCTAGGACACGGGGCGTTGCCTCCTGGCCCGAGGACACGGCCGGGGGCTTGGCCGAGGTACCGGCGTCGACCCCCGAGGTCGCCGATTTTCCCAAGCCGGCCCAGATCCTGCAGGCGGATCTCGATCATCGCATGGATAGCCCCATCGGCACGCGCTCGCCGCTGCTGGAGCGGCTGGCGCTGCACTGGCTGAACCATTTCACCGTCTCGGCCACCGCCGTGCCGTTCTATGTCGGCTATTTCGGCTCCGCCTTCGAGCAGGAGGCCGTGCGGCCCTATATCCTCGGGCAGTTCGAGGATATGCTGTTGGCCACCGCGACCCATCCGGCCATGCTCTGCTACCTCGACAACCGGACCTCCACCGGTCTGAACTTGCCTCGCGGGATTCGCCGCAGGGCCGGGCTGAACGAGAATCTGGGATGATGTCATCGGCTTGGCCCGCGTCCTGACGGGCTGGTCGGTCGATGTTGTCCTGAACGATACCCTGGCGCGGATACGGTGGTGGTGGTGCTCACCGAATTCGGCCGCACGGTGCGGCTGAACGGCAGCTGCGGCACCGACCATGGCACCGCGACGGTCGCCTTCCTGCTCGGTGACGCGGTGAAGGGCGGACGGGTGCTCGCGGTTTGGCCGGGGCTAGCGGAGCACCAGCTGCGGGAGGGGCGGGCTCTGGCGCCCACCACCGACCTGCGAGCGATGATGAAGGGCGTGCTGGCCGAGCACCTGGGGCTGGAGGACCGGGTCCTCGGCAGCCGAAGCTTCCCGCAATCCGCCGGGGTGCCGCGGCTACGGGGCTCATCGGCTAGGTCAGGCCAGGAAAGGGCGCCGGATCGGCGAAGCGGCGGATGGCATTCAGCACCAGCCTCGCCGCCGCCGTCGTGTAGCCATCCACCGGCAGGGCGCCGATGTAGTTCATCGAGCCGAAGGACAGCACCGCCCCGCCGTGCGGCGCCTCGAAGAAGGTGATGTCGGAGCGCATCACCTCGTCATGCCGGCGCGGCCAGAGGGTGTGGTCGTAGCGTTCCTCGTTCACCGGCGCATAGCTCGGTTCGGTGACGATGGCCGTCGCCACGATCAGCGCGTGCCGCGGCGTGCCGAGCCGCACATCGGCCCGGTCGAGCTCATGCCCCGCCGCGCCGCCGCCCATGAAGCCGCGGTCGCCGAACTCGGTGCCCGGCCGGGCGTCGATTCCCTCCCGCAGGAAGGCGACGCGCGGGTCCAGGATGCCGGGAGCGAAGCGGTAGGGGTGGCCGGTATAGTCTCCCTGGGTGCTGAAGCCGATGCCGACGATGCCCTGCGGCGGCCGCCCCAGCCGGCGCCAGAGCCCGCCATAGCTGCCGTCGAAGGCGTGGTAGGATTCGCCGGGCTCCGCCGCCCAGAGCCGGATGCCGCCCTCGGCGCGGCGAACCTCGAGGGCCCAGGGGCCGTCTTCGTGCGGCACGACCTTCCAGTAAAAGCCGTTGCCGCCAAGGTAGATGAAGCGACCGCCGCCCTCGATGTACTGCGCCACCCCGTCCAGGGACTGCACCGAATGGTATTCGGGGTGCTGGCCGGTCAGGACGACGCTGTAGGGTGCCAGCGCCGCCGCCCCCTCGGCATGGAGGTCGTGGTCGGTCACCACCTCATAGTCGATGCCGGCGCGTTCCAGCATGTCGGTGACGTAGCTGTCGGCGGTGAGCCAATAGGTGCCGGAGCCCTCGGGCGAGGGGTCGATCATCTGGATGTGGTTCAGCCGCTTGTCGATCATCGGCCGCCGCATCGAGGCATAGCCCACGCCGCTGCCGTCGCTGTGCCAGTTGTAGGTCGACTGCCCATATTCGGGGTGTCCATCCGGGGATTGCCGCAGGGCGCCCCAGGCCCGCGCTCGGTCAGCCAGCACCGCCTGCCGCCCAGGCCGGGCGAAATTGCCGTAGATCGTGTAGGTGAAGGTCGGCGCCAGGAAGGCCACCCGGGCCCGCGCCCCCGGCACCGCGGCGCGGACGTAGAAGGGGATGTTGTCCTTCCAGCCGGCCCCCTCGAGGTGCAGCGCATAGACGCCGCTGGGCCAGTCCGCCGGGATGGTGAGGCTGAGCGAGGGCTGCCAGCCGGCATCGCCCATGTCGTCGTCGTGGAAATGGATGGCGCCGTATTGCGCCGGTGCCTCGGTCCAGCGCTGCACCGCGCCGGTCCAGCGAGACCCGGTCATGGCCCGGGTCGGCAGGTTGACGCAGCGGCCATGCCACCCGCCCGGGCCGGTATCGACCACCCGGTCGCCGGTGGTGCCGAGCGCGAAGTCCCAGTCCGCCAGGGTGCAGCCCTGCGGCAGCGGCGCACCGCCCGCCTGGGCCGCGAGCAGCGCCGCCGCGCCGAGCCCCCGGGCGATTCGCGGCCGCTCGATCTTGCCGTTGAAATGGCCCGCCGCGGCCCGGTCGGCGGCGATGCTCGCCGCGCCCATCCCTGCCGGCACGGCGCCGAGCGGCCTGGTTGCCGTTGCCGACTCCACCAGGTCCAGCCTGGCCCGACGCGGCTGCTGCACCAGGGTCGTGGTCCCGGCCACCGGGTCGAGGACCAGGGCGATGTCGTGCCAGCAGCGTTCGGTCAGCGGCACCCCGGTGGCGAGGACCTCGCCGCCGACCCGGCAGAAGGCCCCCTGCGGCCCCACCCCCAGCGCCACCTCGACGCCGTTCCCCTGCCAGGCCAGCACCACGCCCGGCGTCCCGGCCAGGGTCGGCCAGACGGTAGCCACCAGGCCGAGCGGCCGCCCGCCCGCCTCCAGCGCCACCGCCGGGACATCCACCCGGCTCCCCCGCCGGATCGGCTGGTCCTGCCCGGCGTGGCGGCCATCGACCGCGGAGGGCATCGGCTGTTCCCGGTAGCCAGGGCCGGCCGGGTTCGGGTCGCCGCAATGGATGCGGGCGATCCGGGCCGTGTAGTCCGCCCCGCCCTCGACGCTGACCATGAAACGGATGGTCTCGCCGGGCTTGGCGCTCCAGCGATCGGCATAGCCGGTGATAGGGAGCATGCGACGGGGGTCCTCTCGACCGGGAGGCAAAAGTCTTTCGCCCGGGAAGGGGGGTGTCAATCGCCGCCGGCGATTTGGCGGATGGCCGCCGAACGCCTATATAAGCAGCCTGACTCCACGGCCGCCGGCGCGCCGGGGCCATCCCCCATGGCCTCGCTCCGGGCCTGGGTGAATTGCTGGGCAGGGTGCCCCATCGAAGGAAGCCGATAGGCGTGAGCGACACCGAGAACGGCGGCACGGGCGACACGGCCCCGGTAGCCCTCGAAGAGGAAATGCGGCGCAGCTACCTCGATTACGCGATGAGCGTGATCGTGGCCCGGGCACTGCCCGATGCGCGCGACGGGCTGAAGCCGGTGCATCGCCGGATCCTCTATGCCATGCAGGAAAGCGGCTATTCTGCCGACAAGCCGCATCGCAAGTCGGCCCGCGTGGTCGGCGACGTCATGGGCAAGTATCACCCCCATGGTGACGCCAGCATCTACGACGCCATGGTGCGCATGGCGCAGTCCTTCTCGATGCGGGTGCCGCTGATCGACGGCCAGGGCAATTTCGGCAGCGTCGACGGCGATCCGCCGGCGCAGATGCGCTACACCGAAGTCCGCCTCGCCCGCTCCGCGACGGCGCTCCTCGAAGGCATCGAGGAGGACACCGTCGAGTTCCAGCCGAACTACGACGAGTCGGAGAGGGAGCCCAAGGCGCTGCCGGCGGCCTTCCCGAACCTGCTGGTGAACGGCGCCAACGGCATCGCCGTCGGCATGGCGACCAATATCCCGCCGCACAACCCGACCGAGGTGATCGACGCGGCGCTGGCGCTGATTGCCGATCCGGATACGACGCTGGCGCAGATCATGGAGATCGTGCCCGGCCCCGACTTCCCGACCGGTGGCCTCATCCTCGGCCGGGCCGGGATCCGCAGCGCCTTCGAGACCGGGCGCGGCTCGATCCCGCTGCGGGCCAAATGCGAGATCGAGGAGATGCGCGGCGGCCGCCAGGCCATCGTCGCCACCGAGATTCCCTATCAGGTCAACAAATCGACCCTGATGGAGCGCATCGCCGAGCTGGTCCGGGCCAAGCAGATCGAGGGCATCTCCGACCTGCGGGACGAGAGCGACCGCGACGGCATGCGGGTGGTGATCGAGCTGAAGCGGGACGCGACGGCGGAGGTGGTGCTGAACCAGCTTTACCGCATGACCCAGCTGCAGACCTCCTTCCCGGTCAATTTCCTGGCGCTGAACAACGGCCGGCCGCAGCAGATGGGCCTGCTCGACGCGCTGCGCGCCTTCATCTCCTTCCGCGAGGAGGTGATCCTCCGGCGCTCGCGCTTCCGGCTGTCGAAGGCGCGGGAGCGCGGCCATCTGCTGATCGGCCTCGCCATCGCGGTCGCCAACATCGACGAGGTCATCCGGCTGATCCGCGCCAGCCGCGACCCGGCCGAGGCCCGCGCCAGCCTGATGGCGCGCGAATGGCCGGCCGGCGACGTCGGCGCGCTGCTGGCGCTGATCGACGATGCCGGCAACATCGTCACGCCCGAGAATACCGTCCGGCTGACCGAGGCCCAGGCCCGTGGCATCCTGGCGCTGACCCTGAACCGGCTGACCGGCCTCGAGCGCGAGAAGGTCACGGCGGAGCTCGAGGAGGTCGGCGGCCGCATCCGCGAGTTGCTGGAGATCCTCGGCAGCTATCCCCGCCGCATGGAGGTGATGGCCGAGGAGCTGCGCATCGTGCGCGGCCAGATCGCCTCGCCGCGCCTGACCCAGATCGTCGACTACGCTGCCGACCTCGACGACGAGAGCCTGATCGAGCCCGGCACCATGGTGGTGACCCTGACGCGCGACGGCTACGTGAAGCGCACCTCGCTCGAGACCTTCCGCGCCCAGCATCGCGGCGGCCGCGGCCGCAACGCCGCCGGCACCCGGCAGGACGATGTGGTGGTGCGCAGCTTCATCGCCCATACCCATCAATGGGTGATGTTCTTCACCAGCCGCGGCATCGCCTTCCGCGAGAAGATCTGGCAGCTGCCCGAAGGCGGCGCCACCGGCAAGGGCCGCAGCCTGCGCCAGGTGCTCCAGCTGCAGGAGAAGGAGCAGGTCACCGCCGTGCTGCCGCTGCCGCAGGACGAGACGCTGTGGGAGGGGCTGCACCTGGTCTTCGGCACGCTGCAGGGCAACGTCCGGCGCAACCGGCTGTCCGACTTCCGCAATGTCCGCGCCGCCGGGCTGATCGCGATGAAGCTCGACGACGGCGACAGCCTGATCGGGGTGCAGACCTGCCGGGATGGCGACGACGTGCTGCTGGCGACGCATCTCGGCCGGGCCATCCGCTTCCAGGTGACCGACGATACCTTGCGGGTCTTCGCCAGCCGCGACAGCTCTGGCGTGCGCGGCATTCGCCTCGGCAAGGGCGACAGGGTCATCGGCCTGGCCGTGCTGCGGCATGTCGATGCCTCCCCGGATGAGCGGCAGGCCTATCTGAAGGCTTCGGCGCAGAAGCGCCGGGCGACCGGCGAGGATGTCGACGCGCCGATGCCCGAAGCGGTGGCCGAGGAGGGCGAGGAGGTCGCCGAGATCGCCCTGCCGCCCGAGAAATTCGAGGCGATGGAGCAGGCGGAGGAATACCTGCTGGTCGCCACCGACGGCGGCTTTGGCAAACGAACCTCGGCCTACGAGTACCGCGTCACCGGTCGCGGCGGGCAGGGGATCACCGGGATCACCCTGACCAAGCGGACGGGGCGGGCGGTGGTCGCCACCTTCCCGGTACGGCCCGGGGATGGCGTGATGCTGATTACCGACGGCGGGCGCCTGATCCGTCTGCCGGCCGACCAGGTGCGTGTCACCGGGCGACAGGCGATGGGGGTGACCCTGCTGCGGCTGGATGAAGGCGAGGCCGTGACCAGCTGCTTCCCGGTGGTGGATGAAACCCCCGACGATGCTGCCGAGCCGGAGGCCACGCCATGACCGAGCGCGTCGGCCTCTATCCCGGCACCTTCGACCCGGTGACCAACGGCCACATGGATGTCATCGGCCGGGCTGCCCGGCTGCTGGACCGGCTGGTCATCGGCGTCGCCATCAATACCGGCAAGGGCCCGCTGTTTCCGCTGGAGGAACGGGTCGAGTTGGTGCGGGCCGAATGCGGCCCCATCGCCGAGCGGACCGGGGCGGTCATCGAGGTGGTGCCCTTCGAAGGTCTGCTGATCGGCTTCGCCCAGCAGGTCGGTGCCGGCATGATCGTCCGCGGCCTGCGGGCGGTCTCCGACTTCGACTATGAGTTTCAGATGGCGGGCATGAACCGCCGGCTGGACCAGTCGATTGAAACCGTCTTCCTCATGGCCAGCGAGACGAACCAATTCATCTCCTCGCGGTTTGTGAAGGAGATCGCCCGGCTGGGGGGGGACGTCAGCACCTTCGTACCGAAACTGACCCTGGAGCGGACCCTGGCCCGGGTGCGCAACCCGGCCGCGGGTTGAGCCACGCCAACACCACCGAGACCTCGGGAGAGACATGATGCGCCGACGCGACCTGACCGGGCTCGCCGCCATGGCGGCGACCAGCAGCCTTGCCGCGCCCGCCCTGGCCCAAGGGGCCGAGGAGCGCCTGCTGCTCGACCTCAAGGACGGGACCGTCACGATCCAGTTCCTGCCGGATGTGGCGCCGAAGCATGTGGAGCGGATCAAGCTGCTGGTCCGCCGCGGCTTCTACGACGGCACGCCCTTCCACCGGGTGATCGAGGGCTTCATGGCCCAGGGCGGCGACCCGACCGGCACCGGCACCGGCGGCGCTCGGGACCTCCCCGACCTGCCCTCTGAGTTTACCAACAAGTACCGCTTCATCCGCGGTACCTGCGGCATGGCGCGCAGCCAGAACCCGAACAGCGCCAATAGCCAGTTCTTCATCATGTTCGCGCCGGCGCCCAGCCTCGACAACCAGTACACCATCTGGGGCAAGGTGATCGCCGGCATGGACGCCGTGGACAAGATCAAGCGCGGCGCCCCGGGCAGCGGCGTGGTCAGCGGCCCGGACAAGCTGGTCCGTGCCCGCATCGTCAACGCCTGAACCAATCGATCCAAAGGAGTTCGCCATGAGCGACGAAGCCGGTACCCCGCCCACCGAAATCCCGACCGAGATCCCCCCCGCCGATGCCCCGGCGGCGATGGCCAACGAAGCCAAGGCCGCCGATCCGGCCCAGGAGAACACGCTGATCCTCGAGCTGAAGGACGGCAAGGTCACCATCCAGCTGCTGCCCGAGCTGGCACCGCTGCATGTCGAGCGCATCAAGACCCTGGTCCGTGCCGGCTTCTACGACGGCACGGTCTTCCACCGCGTCATCGAAGGCTTCATGGCCCAGGGCGGCGACCCGACCGGCACCGGCATGGGCGGTGCCCGCGATGCCGGCCACGCCGACCTGCCGGCCGAATTCTCGCCGCCGAACAAGGCCCGCTTCGTGCGCGGGACCTGCGGCATGGCGCGGTCCGGCAATCCGAACAGCGGCAACAGCCAGTTCTTCATCATGTTCGCGCCGGCCAGCAGCCTGGATGGCCAGTACACCATCTGGGGCAAGGTCACCTCGGGCATGGAAGCCGTGGACAAGATCAAGCGCGGCGGCGGCGGCAATGGCATGGTCCAGGGCCCCGACAAGCTGATCAAGGCGACCATCGCGGCCGACGCGGCCGCCGCCTGAGACCTTGACAGGGCAGGGCATCCCGGGCTTCTGGGGCGCCCGCCCGAAGGCGGATGTGAGCCGGTAGCTCAGCCGGTAGAGCACGGGACTTTTAATCTCGCGGCCGTGGGTTCGAGTCCCACCCGGCTCACCATCCTTTCCCGCTTCGGCCCAGGATCCGGTGCCATGCCGCAGTAGGCGTGACCCTCCCGCTGGGGCAAGCTGCCGCCGAAACCAGGGAGGGATCCATGCGTACCGGCGTCTTCTACTTCCCCACCGACTACGGCATCGACCCGGCCGAGCTTGCCAAGGCTCTGGAAGACCGCGGCTTCGATTCGCTCTTTCTCTGCGAACACACCCATATCCCGACCAGCCGGCGATCGCCCTTCCCGGGCGGCGGAGAGCTGCCGAAGCGCTACGTCCATACCCACGATCCTTTCGTGGCGTTGTCCTTCGCTGCGGCGGCGACCAGGACCCTGCTGCTCGGCACCGGCGTCTGCCTGGTCCCGCAGCGGGACCCGATCATCACGGCAAAGACGGTCGCCAGCCTCGACCGGCTTTCCGGCGGGCGCTTCGTCTTCGGCATCGGCGGCGGCTGGAACGTCGAGGAGATGGAAAACCACGGCGCCCGCTACCCCACCCGGTTCAAGCTGATGCGGGAGCGCGTGCTGGCGATGAAGGCGCTCTGGACCGAGGAGGCTGCCAGCTTCAACGGCGAGTTCGTCAACTTCGACCCGGTCTGGTGCTACCCGAAGCCGCTGCGCCAGCCGCACCCGCCCATCCTGCTCGGCGGCGAGACGGATCACACCCTCAGGCGGGTGGTCGAATTCTGCGACGGGTGGTTCCCCCGGGCCGGCGCCGGTTTCGACCCGGCAGTCGCCATGGGGCGGCTGCGGGCCATGGCGGAGCGGTCCGGGCGGGACATGGCGGGTTTCGATGTCACCGTCTTCCGCGGCCCGGCCGATGCGGCGCAGCTCGAGCCCTATCGGGCGGCCGGCATCACCCGGGTGCTGCTGGAGGTCCCCGACCTCGACCGCGACGGCATCCTGCGGCGGCTCGACGAGCTGGCGCCGCTGACCGCCTGAGGCATCCATGGGCGTCCCCGGGACCCGGCCCGGGGACCCACGGCCGCCGCCGTCCGGTCCACGGCACGACATTGACCGCGCGGCACGAACATGCGGCACTCGGCCGGCCCGGCCGCGCCCTCGTGCGGCCCCATCCGGCGGAGGAAATTCCATGTTTCTCGAACAGCGCATGTACACCGCGCATCCCGGCAAGCTGCCGGCCTGGCTGAAGGCCTATGCCGAGATCGGCGGCCCGGCCTCGAGCCGCACCCTGACGCCGCTGATCGGCATGTTCACGGTCGAATTCGGCCAGATCAACCGCGTCCTCTTCGTCCGCGGCTTCGACGACATCGACGAGCGCGAGGCCGGCATGGCTCGCCGCGATGCCGATCCGGAGTGGCAGCGCTTCCTCGGCGAGACCCGGCCGATCAACGCGCTGATGATGCAGGAAGCCAAGCTCATCAAGACCGTGCCCTTCTCGCCGCTGCAGAAGGTCGGCCAGCCCTTCGAGCGCAAGATCGAGGGCACCGGCATGTTCGTCGACCACCGCACCTACGACTTCCATCCCGGCAAGGCGAGTGCCTGGATCGATGCCTATGAGAAGCTCGGCAAGCCGGTGCAGGACCGCCTGCTGGGCCAGCTGCTGTGGTTCGGCGTGACCGAATGCGGGCCGATCAACCAGGCGGTCTTCGCCTGGGCCTATAGCTCCATGGCCGACCGCGACCGCCGCCGCACCGCGATGATGGCCGACCCCGGCTGGGCCGAGTTCCAGAAGGCGACCGGATCCCTGGGCGCGCTGAAGCAGCAGACCACCATGCTGCTGAAGCCGACCGCCAATTCGCCGATCCGCTAGGCCATGCGGTCCTTCACCCAGCTGCTGGCCGGCGCCGCCCTGGCGCTCGGCCTCGTCTCCGGCGCCCCGGCCCAGGCGGGCCAGACCTTCGATGCCATCAAGGCGCGCGGGACCCTCATCTGCGGCGTCAATGTCGGGGTCGCCGGCTTCTCCCTGCCGGATAGCCAGGGCACCTGGCGCGGCATGGATGCCGATCTGTGCCGGGGCCTCGCCGCGGCGATGTTCGGCGACCCGGCCAAGGTCCGCTTCGTCCCGCTGACCGCCGTGCAGCGCTTCACCGCCCTGCAGTCGGGCGAGATCGACGTGCTGATCCGCCAGACCACCCTGACCATGTCGCGCGACACCTCGCTCGGCCTGCGCATGGTCACGGTGAACCTCTACGACGGCCATGGCTTCATGGTCCGCCGGGACGCCAACGTGACCGATCCCAAGGGGATGGATGGGATGACCATCTGCCTCTCGCCCGGCACGACGAACGAGCTGGTGACCGCCGACTGGTTCCGCACCAACAACCTGCGCTTCACCCCGCTGCTGCAGGAGCGCATGCAGGACAATGCGACCTCCCTGCAGGCCGGGCGGTGCGACGCCATCGGCACGGATGCGACCCAGCTCGCCGCGCTGCGCAGCCAGTTCCAGCAGCCCGGCAACTACGTCATCCTGCCGGAGCGCTTCAGCAAGGAGCCCTACGGCCCGGTGGTCCGCCGCGACGACCAGGAATGGTTCGACGTGGTCCGCTGGACGGTTTCCGCCCTGATTCAGGCCGAGGAGCTGGGGGTGAACAGCACCAACCTTGAGGCGATGAAGTCCAGCCCCAACCCGGATATCCGCCGCCTGGTCGGGGTGGATCCGTTGCTGGGAAATGCGCTCAAGCTGGATCCGGCCTGGGCCGTCAACGTCATCAAGGCAATCGGGAACTACGGGGAGCTGTTCGAGCGGCATCTCGGCCCGAAGACCGCGATCGGGCTGGACCGGGGGTTGAACCGGCTCTGGACCGACGGCGGGCTGATGTATTCCTGGCCCATGCGCTGAGCCGCATGGCCGGCGCCGCGCTTCGGTAGTTGCCGTGGCGCGGCGCCAAGCCTAGTTTGCGCCCCGGTCGGGGCGTGGCGCAGTCTGGTAGCGCATCTGCTTTGGGAGCAGAGGGTCGGAGGTTCGAATCCTCTCGCCCCGATACCTTATTGGGAACCACGCATGTCGCAGCTTGCCCGCATCTACGTCCCGCCGCGCTCCGCCATGCAGTCCGGCCGCGGCAAGGCCCAGGGCTGGGTGCTGTCCTTTGAGCCGGGTGAGCGCCAGCGTCTCGACCCGCTGATGGGCTGGGCCGGCTCGGGCGATACCAACGCCCAGGTTTCCCTGCATTTCAACAGCCGGGAGGATGCCGTAGCCTATGCGGAGGCCCGGGGCCTCGCCTATGAGGTCGAGGAGCCGAAGCCGGTCCGCATCAAGGCCAAGGTCTATGCCGACAACTTCCGCTTCGGCCGGACCGACAACTGGACCCATTGAGCCAGTTCGCGCCCGTAGCTCAGCTGGATAGAGCACGCGCCTTCTAAGCGCGATGTCGCAGGTTCGAACCCTGCCGGGCGCGCCACTGCCGCCTCAGCCCTCGGGCAGCGTCACCGTCCAGCTGGCGTCGAAGCGGCCACCGGGCGGCACCGAGAGCATTCCCGGCTTCGCCGCCAGCTCGCCGTCCCAGCCCTCGGGGCTGTGGTAGCCGCGCCAGGGTTCGATGCAGAGGAATCCGGCCCCCGGCTTGCTCCACAGGCCGAGCACGTCGAAGCCGGTGAAGGCGAAGCGCATCCTTGCTCCGTCGACCGGTCCGTAGGCGAGGCTGCGGCTGGCCGGGTGGTCGAGGATCACCGCATCCGCGGCGAAGAGCGTGTCATCGAGGGTAAGCCGGCGTCCCACCACCGGGCTCGGCTCCGGGGTCTGCCGCAGCAGGCCGCCGGCCAGCCGCCGCACCGGCGCGGGTTCCGGCTGCTCGAAGAGAATGGCATGCGGCCGGCCCGCCGTACCCGGCAAGGGCCAGCGGAACCCCGGATGTGCCCCGAGCGAGGCGGGCAACGCGACCTCGCCCGGGTTGTCGAGCCGGTAGCGCACCCGCAGGCTGGCGCCCTCGACGGCGTAATGCAGCTCCAGCCCAAAGCGGAAGGGATAGACCGCCCGGGTGGTGGCGTCGTCCTCCAGCCGGAAGGCGCAGCCTGCCTCCCCGCTGCTGATCAGGGTGAAGGCGCGGTCCCGGGCGAAGCCATGTTGCCGCATGGGGTAGAGCCGCCCGGCATGGCGATAGGCATCTCCCGCCAGCTTGCCGACGATGGGGAACAGCACCGGCGCGTGCCGCGGCCATGCGGGGCCGGCATTCCAGAGGTAGTCCAGGCCCTGGCGATCCTGCAGCAGGACCAGTTCCGCACCCGCAGGATCCACCTCCGCTGCCAGCTCTCCGCTGGCGATCCTCACCCGTGCCATGCCTGTACCGGCTCCAGGGGACAGCGGACCGTCCCGCTGCCATCACCCGGCGGCAGCCTACCATCCGTATGCTGCGCCGCCCTGATGGCGCAGGCGTCAACTGCCTCGGATGACCGTGCGGATGGCGAAACTCGACTGGATCCGGGCAACGCCCGGCATGCGCGACAGCGCTTCCTTGTGGATGCGCTCGTAATCCGCCGCATCGCGCGCCTCCACCCGGACCAGGTAATCGGCGATCCCCGTCATGAGGTAGCATTCCCGCACTTCCGGGCAGCCCCGCACCGCCGCCTCGAACCGCTTCAGGTGTTCGTCGGTCTGCCGCTCCAGCGTGATCTGGACGATCACCACGACACCGTCGCGGGGGGAGGGATCCCCGACCAGCGCGGTATAGCCGCGGATCACCCCGCGATGCTCCAGAAGCCGCAGGCGCCTGAGGCAGGCCGAAGGCGAAAGCCCGATAGCCTGGGCCAGGGCAGCATTGCTCATCCGCCCATCGGCGCGGAGCAGCCGGATCATGGCGAGGTCGGTGTCGTCAGTATCCTGCATGCAATTATCTGCGAAGCCGGCGCATATTATGCAATATTTTGGCTTGATTGCGTAGTTCCTGCGCCGATGCGGCGTGAAATTCGCAGGTCCCGCCATCTACCCTGATCCGTCAGGCAGTGAAGCGGAGGCGGTGATGCAGGTGTTGATCCTGGGCAGCGGCGTGGTCGGCGTGACCAGCGCCTGGTATCTGGCCCGGGCTGGCCATCAGGTGACCGTGCTGGACCGCCAGCCTGCGGCCGGCCTCGAAACCAGCTTCGCCAATGCCGGCCAAGTTTCGCCCGGCTATTCCGCCCCCTGGGCCGGACCGGGCATTCCGGTCAAGGCGCTGAAGTGGCTGATGATGCGGCATCGTCCGCTGGTCTTCTGGCCGCAGGCGAACGGCGGCCTCTACCCCTGGCTCGCCCGCATGCTGGCGAATTGCACCGAGGAAGCCTACGCCACCAACAAGGCGCGCATGGTACGGCTGGCCGAGTACAGTCGCGATTGCCTGCGGGACCTGCGGGACGAAACCGGCATCGCCTATGACCAGCGCACCCAGGGCACGCTGCAGCTCTTTCGCACCCAGAAGCAGCTCGATGCCGTCGGCGGCGATACCGCCGTGCTGGACAGCTTCAATGTTCCCTATGAGCTGCTGGACCCCGCCGGCTGCATCGCCGCCGAGCCGGCCCTTGGCTTGGTGCCCGGCAAGTATGTCGGTGGCCTGCGCTTGCCCGGTGACGAGACGGGGGATGCGCATGTCTTCACCCAGCGCCTCGCAGCCTTGGCTGCGGCCGAAGGGGTGATCTTCCGCCATGGCGTGACCGTCGAGGGTCTCGACACCGAGGGCGATCGGATCATCGGCGTGCGCACCGACCAGGGGAGGGTCTTGGCCGACAGTTACGTGGTGGCGATGGGAAGCTATTCCACGGCCTTGCTCCGCCCGTTGGGTGTTGCCGTTCCGGTCTATCCGGTGAAAGGCTATTCGCTGACTCTTCCCATCACTGATGCTGCTGCCGCGCCAGTATCCACTGTGATGGATGAGACATACAAGGTAGCAGTCACCCGACTCGGTAACAAAATCCGCGTTGGGGGTACTGCCGAACTCGCTGGTTTTTCTTTAAAATTGAGGAAACCAAGACGGGAAACCTTGGCTCATTCAGTCGCCGATCTTTTCCCCAGGGGAGGGGATATCGCCCAGGCCAGTTTCTGGACCGGCCTGCGGCCGATGACACCCGATGGGACGCCGGTGGTCGGTCCCACCCGCTACCGGAACCTGCACCTCAACACCGGCCACGGCACCCTCGGCTGGACCATGGCCTGCGGCAGCGGTCGGCTCCTGGCCGATCTCGTCACCGGACGACGACCCGAGATCGACAGCAACGACCTTGCCTTGAGCCGTTACGCCACGGCTTGAATAGTGCGGCAAAAACACTTCTACGAAGCTTGACGAACCCCCGAGTCAGCATCAGCAAAGACGTCTGACTCGGAGGAATTCCATGGAATACCGAACCCTTGGCCGCAGCGGAATAAAGGTCAGCCGACTTTGTCTTGGCACGATGATGTTCGGCGGTCCGACCGACCCCGTGACCAGCACCCGCTTGATCGCCAAGGCCGCCGAGTCGGGCCTGAACTTCATCGATACCGCCGATGCCTACAACGCCGGTCGCTCCGAGGAAGTCACAGGAGCCGCCATTGCCGCCAACCGTCACGCCTGGGTACTGGCCACCAAGATTGCCAACCGGGTAGGGCAGGGACCCAATGAGGGTGGCCTATCCCGCAAGTGGGTCATTCAGGCGACCGAAGCCTGCCTCAAGCGGCTCGGCACCGACTTCATCGACATCCTCTACCTCCACAAGGAGGATCATGCGACGCCGCTCGAGACCACGGTCCGTGCCCTGGCCGAATTGGTTCGTGCCGGAAAGATCCGCCACTTCGGCGTATCCAACTACCGGTCCTGGCGCATCGCCGAGATCTGCCACCTCTGCGACCAGGCTGGCATTGATCGCCCGATCGTCTCGCAACCCTATTACAACGCCATGAACCGGCAACCGGAAGTCGAGCAAATCCCGGCGGCCATACGCTACGGCCTCGGCGTGGTGCCATACAGCCCACTGGCCCGCGGCGTGCTGACCGCGAAGTATCGCCCCGGCGAGGCACCGGAAGCCGGCAGCCGAGCTGCTCGCCAGGACAAGCGCATGTTGGAAACTGAGCTGCGCGCCGAGTCGCTCGAGATCGCCCAGACAATCCGCGCGCATGCCGAGTCGGTGGGGACGACCGCGGCACACTTCGCCATCGGCTGGGTGCTGCACAACCGGCTCGTCACCGGGACCATCGTCGGCCCGCGCACCGAGGCGCATCTGGATGATTATCTGGCGGCGCTAGCCTACCGCTTCACCGCGGCGGATGAAGCGCTGGTGAACCGCCTGGTCTCGCCGGGACACCCTTCGACACCCGGCTATAACGACCCGCAATACGTGATCGAGGGGAGGGTAGCGAACGGCTGAGCCTCGCTCAGCCTTCGACCAGCGCCACGTCCAGCAGCCGTTCCAGTACCTCCGGCTCCTGCGCCCCGGCGATAGCGCTGCGCCCGGCGATGACGAAGCAGGGGACGCCGTTGATGCCGAGGCGATGGGCCCGGAGGTTGTCGGCATGCACCGCCTCCACCTCGGCCACGGTGGCCAGGAAGCGCCGCGCCAGGGTGCCCTCCAGCCCCTGGTGAGCGGCGATGCCCGCCAACACCTGGTGGTCGCCGATATCGGCGCCGCCGGTGAAGTAAGCTTCGAAGACCGCCTCCACCATCTGGTCGGCGGCGCCGAACCGACCGGCCCAGCGCACCAGCCGGTGCGCATCCAGGGAATGCGGCACCCGGCGGATGCGGTCGAAGCGGAAATCGATGCCCTCCACCCGGCCGAGGTCGGTGATCGTGCCATGCAGCCGCCGCGCCCGGTCCTCGCCGCCGAATTTCCGGATGAGGTAGTCGTGCCGCGGCACGCCCTGCGGCGCCAGGTCCGGGTTCAGCAGGAAGGGGCGCCAGACCAGGTCGGCCGCCACGTCCGGACGCGCCCGCAGGGTGCGCCGCAGCCGGCGGATGCCGAGGAAGCACCAGGGGCAGACCAGGTCGAAGACGACCTCGATCGGCAGCCGGGCGCGGGGTGGGGAGAGCAGGTTCACGGCACCATCATAGGCCAAAGCGCAGCCGCAGCGCGATGGGCCTGGAGGCGGGGCGGACCCGGTTATGCGGTCAACAGGGCATTGCCGCCGGCCTGGCGGGCGGTATCCCGCAGGCCCCGGGCCCGGGCCATCAGGGCGGACGCGCTGTCGAGGCCGCCGCGGCTGAGGACCAGTCCGACGCTGCAGGTCAGCGGCAGCGCCCCGACCGAGGTCGGCACCGGCTGCCGGCGCACCGCCCGCAGCAGCCGTTCCGCCGCCCCGACCGCCTGGGCCGGGAAGATCTCGGCCAGGCAGATGCCGAAGCCGTCGTCGATCCGCCCTACCAAGTCCTGCACCCGGACCCGCTCATGCATGCGGTCGCCGATGCCGAGCAGCACCGCATCCCGCACCGCCGGACCGTGGAAGGCTTCCAGCGCATCCAGCCCGTCGATCCCGAGGCAGAGCATCCCGATCTGCGGGCCTGAGGGCTCGGCCATGCCGAGCACGGCCTCGAGGAAGCGGAGCAGCGCCGCCTCCGTCACGGCACCGGTCAGCGGATCCCGGTGCGGCTCGGAGCTCTGTCCCTCGGCGGGGTCTTTCATCACCGGGGGCATGGCAAACGACATGAGGTGGACATGGGTCAGGGTCCTGGCAGCACTATCGCCTCACGCCGATTTTTTGATCATGGCGGTTGCCGGCTGATTAACCCGCCGTGGATTGATCAGAGCCGTGCCCCTTGGCCACCGCGCCGGCCCGCCCTTGTCTCGTGCTGTCCGAGGCTGTCTCCTGGGCCTTTCGCACCCCAGGAGCCCACATGTCCGCCTTCGATGCCATCGCCCGCACCCAGGCGGAGCTTGTCGCCATCCGCCAGGATATCCATGCCCATCCCGAACTCGGCATGGAGGAACACCGCACCGCGGAGCTGGTGGCGCGCAAGTTGGAGGAATGGGGCATCGAGGTGCATCGCGGCGTCGGCGGCACGGGGGTGGTCGGGGTGCTCCGCTCGGGCAATGGCGAGCAGGCCATCGGGCTACGCGCCGACATGGACGCGCTGCCGATGGAGGAGGCCAACAACCTGCCCTACCGCAGCACCGCCAACGGCCGGATGCATGCCTGCGGCCATGACGGCCATACCACCATGCTGCTGGGCGCCGCCCGCTACCTGGCCGAGACCCGCGCCTTCAACGGCACGGTGAATTTCATATTCCAGCCGGGCGAGGAGGGCTGCGGCGGGGCGCTGGCCATGCTGAAGGACGGGCTGTTCGAGCGTTTCCCTTGCAACCAGATCTTCGCCATGCACAACCGGCCCGGCCTGCCGGTCGGGCAATATGCCATCCGCCCCGGCCCGACCGCCGCCGGCGGCGCCTTCTTCGACATCACCGTGGAGGGCAAGGGCTCGCATGGCGCCCGGCCGGAAGCCGGCATCGACCCGGTGCTGGCCGCCTGCCACATCACCGCGGCGCTGCAGTCCATCGTCTCCCGCACCGTATCGCCGATGGATACCGTGGTGGTCAGCGTCACCAAGATCGCCGGCGGCGATGCCTACAACATCATCCCGCAGTTCGCGAAGATTTCCGGCACGGCCCGCTTCTTCTCCGACAAGGCCCGGGCGCAGATCGAGACCGGCCTGCAACGCGTGGCCGAGGGTGTCGCCGCCGGCTTCGGCGCCAGCGCCAGCCTCGACTTCCGGCTGATCTTCGCCCCCACCATCAATGCCCCGGAGCAGACCGAGCGCTTCGCTGCGGCGGCGGCCGAGCTGGTCGGGGAGGACAAGATCACCCGCACGAACCAGCCGGGCATGGGCTCCGAGGACTTCAGCTTCATGATGCAGCAGGTGCCCGGCGCCTATCTTCATGTCGGCAACGGCGACAGCGCCTCGGTCCACAACCAGCACTATAATTTCAACGACGAGGCCATCCCCTACGGCGCGGCGTTGCTGGCCCGGGTCATCGAGCGGGAGCTGCCGCGCGGCCTCGACGACTGACCCTAGGCGGCACCCATGCTGCACCGCACAGGCCCGTGACAACAACGGCAGGCCGGTCTCGGATCGATGGCGGCGTTGCCAGCAAGCACAAGGTGCCATGGCGGATGGGGTGGGAT
This sequence comes from Paeniroseomonas aquatica, assembly GCF_030409335.1. Taxonomy (GTDB): domain Bacteria; phylum Pseudomonadota; class Alphaproteobacteria; order Acetobacterales; family Acetobacteraceae; genus Belnapia; species Belnapia aquatica. The sequence continues at coordinate 732 of NZ_JAUFPN010000147.1, read as the reverse complement.
TCGAACCCTTATCTGAACTACAGCAGCTCCAGTGTGCGGCTAGAGGCGTGAGCCATAAGCTTGAGAAAACCCGCGTACTTGTGCGCCTTTATGTGCAAGTTCAAGACAGCGGCACAAGCAGGCGGGGGCTCTGCCCCCCGGCGGCGCGTAGCGCCGCCTTCCCCCCGGGATACAAGGCCCAAAAGCGAATGTGGGCGGTGCCAATCTTCAAATATGGCTGTGACTGGATGGGTCTGGCCGATTCCTTTCGGCCCGCTCTCCCCTTGGCTGCATCGTCGCGGAGATGCTGAATGTCTAGCAAGACGGCGGTGGTCAGGGCACCGTGGAAACCGGCAGCTCTTAGTGTCTGACCCGAAACATAACGAACAATTTCAATGTGTTCCGGTCGAAGCGCCACCACTCTTCGACGAATTTTTCAATCCAACCGAGATAAAGCTGGCGGTCGGCGCATCAAGGAAGCAGTTTTGGGCGAACGAGATGATCTCGGACGGACACTTAGAGTCCATCCGGGATCATGTGGTTTTCTGACATAGCTTTCGGAGCATGCGGCAGACGGAGGCCCACTGCAGGAAGGCGAGCGCGCTGCGATTTAGGCATTCCCAATCTTTGGCCAATCGTCGGCAGCGATTGAGCCAGGCGATGGTGCGCTCGACGATCCAGTGCTTCGGCAGCACGACGAACTCGTGCAACTCCGATCGCTTCACGATCTCAAGGTTGATCTGGCGGCAAGTG
>NZ_JAUFPN010000146.1 GCF_030409335.1 Paeniroseomonas aquatica | reverse complement strand
GACTGCGGATTCCGACGTAACCGGCCACCTATTCCAATCATTATCCGGCCACCGTTCCAATTGATGTCCGGCCAGGATTCCGATTTGAAGCCGGCCACCTTCCGAATTTTATCCGGCCGGTGGGTTGAGGGGCTCCGGGTCAAGATTGATGGTGGTTTGCTCCGGGGTGTCTGGTCAAGCGGGAACGGCAGCGCCGTCGGCGAGAGCGCGCTTCTTACGCAGGCTCTCGCCCGACAGCGCGATGCGGTGGGCGTTGTGGACGAGGCGATCGAGGATGGCGTCGGCGATGGTGGGGTTGCCGATGATCTCATACCAGAGATCGATCGGCACCTGACTGGTGACGATGGTCGAACGCCGCTCGTGTCGGTCTTCGACGATCTCCATGAGATCGCGGCGCTGGTCGTCGTCGAGCCGCTCCGGTCCCCAGTCGTCGAGGATGAGCAGGTCGACCCTGGCGATGGCCTTGAGCAGCCGGGCATGACGGCCGTCGCCGCGGGCGAGTGCGAGAGCTGAGAACAGCCTGGGTACACGATGGTAGGCGACGGCGAAGTCCTCGCGGCAAGCCTTCTGCCCGAGGGCACAAGCCAGCCAGCTCTTGCCGACGCCGGTCGGCCCGGTGATGATGAGATTGTGCCGCGCCCTGATCCAGTCGCAGGATGTCAGGCCGAGCAAGAGGCTTCGGTCGAGGCCTCGTGGGCTACGGAAGTCGATATCCTCGACGGCGGCGTCGTGGCGCAGCCGTGCGGCTCGGCTTCTGGCCTCGAAGCGCTTCTGGCGCCGTAGCGTCTGCTCCCGATCGAGCAGCAGGCCGAGCCATTCGCCGTGTTCGAGGCTGCGCGCCTCCGGCTGAGTCGTGAGATCCTGGAAGGCCTTGGCCATGCCGTGAAGGCCGAGTTGGGTGAGAAGGTCGATGGTGGGATGAGACAACATGGGTCCGTCCTCGCTCAATGGAAGTAGCTGGGGCCACGGAGATTGGCGTGCTGCTCGACGGCGGGTTGGTGTCCGCGCCGTCCGGCGGCCTTGTTGCCGAGGCGATTGGCGATGATGGAGGCGATGCTCTTGTAGGTGAGAGCGCCGATCGCGAGGGCGCGGGCCGAGACCGCTTCGGCCGTCACCAAGTCGAGCTCCTTGTACAAACGCAGCACGCCGAGACAGCTTCTGAAGCCCTGCTCGGGATGGGGCCGGGCGGCGAGGATGGCGGTGATCAGTCCTTCGGTGCCGGGGCCGATGCTGGCGCCCCAACGGCGGAAGCGATCCGGCGTCCATTCGGCATAGCGGCGATGGGAACTGGGCATATGGTCAGGATCGGTGCCATGGCGCCGGCCGCCGTAGCGACGCTGATGACTGGCGATGCGTCTGCCGCGATGGAAGACCTCGATGATGCGGGCGGTCGCACGCAGGTCGACCTGTTCGCGGATCAGTTCGTGGGGAACGGAATAGAAGTAGCCGTCGAACTCGACGTGGTAGTCGATCGAGACGCGGGCGAAACGCCATTCGGCGAACTCGTAGTCCTCCGACGGCAGCGGCGCCAGGGCCGGCAGTTCCACGGTCCGGAACAGCTCATGCCGCGTGGTGGCAAGACGACGGATCAGGTGGTCGTTGATGCGCTCGACGGCCTCGGCGATGGCGGCGTTAGCCTCGGCCAAAGAGAAGAAAGTCCGCTTGCGCAATCGGCCGAGAATGCAAGTCTGGGCGAAGCGGACGCCGTTCTCGACCTTGGCCTTGTCCTTGGGGCGGCGCGGCCGAGCCGGCAGGACGGCGGTGCCGTAGTGGGAGGCCATCATGGCGTAGCTGCGGTTGATCTCCGGATCGTAGAAACTCGCCCTGTTGACGCCCGCCTTCAGGTTGTCGGGCACGATCAGCCGAGGGACGCCGCCGAAGAAGCGGAACATCCGAACGTGCGAGCCGATCCAGTCCGGCAGGGTCTGTGTCCAGCTCGCCTCGGCGAAGGTGTAGCCGGAGGCGCCGAGCACGGCGACGAAGATCTCCGCCTCGCGCACCTCGCCGGTCGCCGGGTCGGCAATGGCGAGCTTCTTGCCCGAGTAGTCGACGAACACCTTGTCGCCGGCGACATGGTCCTGGCGCATCGACGGCGCCAGACGCCGCTCGAAGTGGCGGAACAGATCGCAGAAACGAGAGTAGCCGTAACCGTCGGGGTGGACGGCGCGGTATTCCTCCCACAGCAGCATCATGGTGACGCCGGGCTTCTTCAGTTCGCCGACCAGTGACGCCCAGTCCGGTTCGGCGCGCAGCCGAGCGCCGGTCTTGTTGCCCGGACGGGAGAACAGCAGCTGTTCCAGTGCGTCGTCGGTGAGATCACCCGGCAGCGGCCAGCGCAGCCCGGCCTCGGCCGCACGCCTGACATTGTCCTGCACCGTGCTCCGCGCCAGTCCCAGAATACGGCAGACCTCGCGCGTGCTGGCGCCACCGTGGATCAAACACAAAAGATGTCGTAGTTGCCTCATGGTCAGCGTCCTCTTGCCGGGCATCGCTCTCTCCTCACGTTGCGTGAGGGCGTCATGCCTCAGTTGCTGACCCGGAGGGCCGTCAAACCCCGTGCGGTGGCCGGATAATGATCGGAATGCTGGCCGGCTTCACGTCGGAATGCTGGCCGGATGACGATTGGAAACCCGGCCGGATGAACGTCGGAATCTGCACTGGCCATGGGCGGGGACTGGCACGATCTCGGTGGC
>NZ_JAUFPN010000145.1 GCF_030409335.1 Paeniroseomonas aquatica | reverse complement strand
CCGCCGGCTGAGATCATTGCCCTGCGCCGCCGCAACGATATCCTTGGTTTGCGAGACCGCGGCCTTGAGCGCCTCCGCGGCGCGGACCTGTTCGGTGATGTCGGTGGCATATTTCACTACCCGGAAGGGGCGGCCATTCTGGTCCAAGACCGGGTTATAGCTGGCCTGGATCCATATCTCGCGGCCGCCCTTGCCCAGTCGCCTGTACTGGGCCGCGTCATATTCACCGCGCCCAAGCTTGTCCCAGAAGGCGCGATAATCGGCTGACTGGCGATAGGCCGGATCGACGAACATGCCGTGGTGCTGGCCCTGCACCTCCTCCAGCGTGTAGCCTAACGCGGCCAGGAAGTTGGCATTGGCATGCAGCACCCGCCCATCGAGAGTGAATTCGATCACGGCCTGGGAACGATCGATCGCGGCGAGCTGGCCCTGCTGCGAGCGAAGCTCGGTCACGTCCATCCATTCCAGGATGTTGCCGTCGTACTGGCCCGCGGCATCATGGCTGGCCTGGACGTTCAGGGCGAATTTAAGCTCGCCCACCGTGATGTCGGTGCGGAAGGGCAGCCGCGATTCATCGGCCAGCATGCGCCGCTGGTGCGAGGGGTCGCGGTGGAAGGTGTCGATGCACATGCCCACGATCCGCGCCGGGTCGAAATTTGGCCAGATCTTCCGGAAGTTGTCGGCATTGCGCTTGAGCAATTCCTGTGTCGTGCGATTGACATAAGTGACCTTGAAGTCACGGTTCACCATCATCACCGCGGCGGACGTGCTTTCCAGCGCCTGCTGCGCATGCAACACCACGATGGCGTCGCTGACATCGGCCGCCAGCACCACGGCGCGATGCGGTGCACCGTTTTCCCCGGGCAAAGGAGAGGCGGTGAGGCGCAAGGTCACCATCCCGGCGGCGCCATGGGCCAACCGCAGGTCCACCGTAACCGGCACGCCACGCCCGACATGCTCGAGCAGGCGCACCAGGGCCGTGCCCGTCACCTCGGCCGCGATCAGCAGCGCCCCGAGCTTCTGGCCTCGCAGGGTTTCGGGTGCGGTGGCGAGCAGCGCCGCAAGGGGCGGGTTCGCATCCAGCACCGTGCCATCCGCCGCCAACTCCAGCATCGGCAGCACCTGCTCCAGCGCTGCGAGGCGCGCCTCCATGTCACGCACGGCGGCGCGACGGTCACGCGCGCCGCGGCGGTCGAAAAAGCTGACGGGCAGCTGGGCCGGCGAGGTGTGGCTGACGAACATGAACGTGCTCCGGAGCGGGTCAGGAATGCAGGGCGGATGCGTCGGCTGAGGCGGCCAGCGCTTCCTCGTCGAAGGTCAGCAGGCTTTCGAGCGAGACCAGCGCAACCATCCCACGCTCCAGCGGCACCAGGCCACACAGCAACCTCTCGGGTACCGAGGCGCCGATCTCGGGCACCGGGCGGATCTCCTCCGGCGCGACCGAGACGATGTCTGAGACGGCATCGACCAGCAGGCCGGCGGTGCGGGTACCGGTCTGGATGATGACCACCACATGCATCTGCGTCGGCACCGTGAGCGGCATGCCGAAGCGCGCCCGCAGGTCGAGGATCGGCACGATGATGCCGCGCAGGTTGATCACCCCGCGGATCCAGGGCGGCGCGTGCGGGATGGCCGTGGTCGCGGCCCAGCCCCTGATCTCACGCACGGCCATGATGTCGATGCCGTACTCGGCCGCATCCAGCGTGCAGGTGATGAACTGGCCGGCGGTGATGGTCACCGGATCCGGCCCGGCACCCGGGGGAGCAGCGAAGGCGACGGGCGCCGAGGCCCGCGGCGAGGCGTTGTGCATGCTAGGGTCCCTATTGCAGCGCCGGTTGCGGCTGGATGGTGCGGGTGGTCGTGGGCGGCACACCGGCACCGAGGCCTGGTATGTCGAGGATCAGGGCAACGCGCCCGTCGCCCAGGATGGTGGCGCCGCCGACACCGCCGATTTGGCCGTAGTTGGCCTCGATACTCTTGACGACGACCTGCTGCTGGCCGACCAGTTCGTCCACCATCAGGCCCAGGCGGCCGGCGTGGTCGGTCTCGACGATGACCACGATACCGCAGGAGGGATCGGTAACCGCACCGGGGACGCCGAAGCGCGCATGCAGCGGCAGCAACGGGATGTAGGCGCCACGCAGGGCCAGGACATTGCCCCGGCCGGGCACGGCATGGATGTCCTCGACGTGGGGCCGCAGGCTTTCCACGATGGCCGAGATGGGCACGATATAGGCCTCGCTTCCCACCGCCACGACTAGCCCGTCCAGCACCGCCAAGGTCAGCGGCAGCGACAGCACGAAGCGCGAACCCTGGCCGAAGCGGGATTCGAGAGTGATGCGCCCGCCCAAAGCCTGGATGTTGCGGCGAACCACATCCATCCCGACGCCCCGGCCGGAAACGGCGGAGACGGTGGCGGCGGTGGAGAAGCTGGGCAGGAAGATCAGCTCGTCGATTTCCGCCTCGCTCAAGGCCGCATCGGCCGCGACCAGACCGCGTTCGCGTGCCCGTGCCAGCACCCGGGCGCGGTCGATGCCCCGGCCGTCGTCACTCAGCTCGATGACGATGCGGCCGCTGCGCTGCTCGGCGCCCAGGTGCACCGTGCCCTGGCGCGGCTTGCCCGCAGCCTCGCGGGCATCGGGCGTCTCGATCCCGTGGTCCAGTGCATTGCGCAGCAGATGGGTCAGCGGGTCGGCCAGCTGCTCGACGACGGTTTTGTCGATCTCCGTCGCTTCACCGGTGATGACCAGGCGGACGTCCTTGCCGAGCTGGGCCGAGAGCTCGCGCACCAGCCGGGGCATGCGGGCGAAGACCGATTTCACGGGCTGGGTGCGGATGGCCATCACCCCCTCCTGCAGTTCGCGGGAGTGCTGCGCCAGGGTCTCCAGCCCGTTGATCAGGCCGGGACAGAGATCGGCCGGGAGGATGCTGGCGTGTTGCAGCAGCATGGCCTGATTGATCACCAGCTCGCCCACCAGATTGACCAGGCGGTCGATCTTCGAGACATCGACGCGCACGGAGGGGGCCGCGGCCTCGGCCCGGACGGGGCTCGCCGCCTCGGCCGGGGGCCGCGTCGGCGGGGGGCGTTCTCCGGAGGGCGCGACGATGTCGCTCGGCGAGGCCGGCACCAGGTCGACCGGAGACTCGGCGGCCAACGGCTCGATCTCCAGTTCGCAGTCGTCGATGACGAATTCGAAGACTTCTTCGACCTTGTCGCGCGGTGCCGGTTCGGTCAGCTCGAAGGTCCAGGCGATGTAGGCATCCTCGGCCTCCAGCCGCTCCAGGGGCGGCAGGCGGCTCGCATCGGCGGCCACGGTCACCGGCCCCAGGCGGCGCAGCTCCCGCACCAGCAGGAGTGGCTCGTTGGCGTTTCGGAACATGGCCGGATGAGGCCGGAACCGTAGCCGCCAGCCGGTGTCGCAAGCCGCTGCGGCAGCCGGGGGTGCCGCCGCGGGGCTCGCCGGCGCGCCGGTGCCGGCAGCTGCAGCTAGGAAGGCCTCGGTCAGCTCGGCCTCGAGGCCGGGCGGTGCAGCGGCGCCGTCGCGTTCCGCCGCCAGCAGATCGGCCAGGGCATCGGTGCCGCGCAGCATCAGCGTGACCAGTTCGGGCGTGAAGGCGATGGTGCCGTCACGCAACAGGTCGAGCAGCGTCTCCATGGCATGGGCCAGGCCGACCAGCCGGCCGAAGCCGAAGGCGCCGCCGCCGCCCTTGATGGAGTGGATGGCGCGGAACAGCGCATGCACCGTATCGGCATCCTCGCGTCCCTGCGCCAGCGCCGCGAGCTGGGCATAGGCGCTTTCCAGCAGCTCGGCGCATTCCTCGAAGTAGGTCGCACGCAGATGGTCGAAGCTCATCGCGGGTCAGCCGGCCACGCGCTTGACGACGTCGATCAGCTTCTGCGGATCGAAGGGCTTCACCAGCCATCCGGTCGCGCCGGCGCTCTTGCCCTCGGCCTTCTTGTTCGCATCGGATTCGGTGGTCAGCATCAGGATGGGCACGGACCGCCATTTCGGATCCCCCCGCAGCGCCCGGATCAGCGTGACGCCGTCCATCCGCGGCATGTTCAGGTCGGTGATGAGGACATCCACCGGCGCCGTCTTCAGGACGTCGAGCGCCTGCTGCCCGTCTTCCGCCTCGCTCACGTCGAAGCCCGCCTTGCGGAGGGTGAAGGTCACCATCTCCCGCATCGTGCGGCTGTCATCCACGGTCATTACGCGCTTGGCCATGTCAGTCCTCGAACGGGATAGCCGCGGTCAGGCCGAGATCGGCGATCGCCGCGGAGAAAGCGGTGGAAGCGTGACGCAGGTGGAACTCCGCGCCACGCCGCATGGCGCTGGCGGCCGCAGCCGCCAGGACCTGGAGGCAGGGTGTCGATATCCGCTCGACCATGCTGGCATCGAGCAGCAGGGCACCCTCATGCAGACGGTCGCGGAGGGCCTGGCACAGGCCTTCGGCCTCGGTCAGGTCGAGCGATGGTGGCAGTATCAGGTAGGCGATGCGGTCTTGCGCGGCTGCTTCGCTGGCGGTCATTCGCCTCGCCCTCACCTCAGCGGATGGATCACCCGGCGGGATGCGCGGGTGCATTGACTATGGCCGGCGACGCCTTAGCAAAGCGCTAAGGCGGATGGCGGATTGCAACATCCTGGGAAAAATCTAGAAAAGCTCGACATCGCCCGCCGCGCTGTCGTCCTCCTGCACCGTCGCCCGGTCATCGAGCAGCCGGGCCAGGAAGCGCTGCCGCACGCTGCTCAGCGATTGCCGCGACAGCATGCGCTGCAGCATCTCGACATCGACGCCCGTCTTGTTGGCCAGCGCCGGGACCGCATCGCGGGTCTCGCATTGCAGCGCTTCGGTCGCCTCTCCCAGCGCCTCGATCGCCTGGCTCACGTGGGTCAGGTGCTGGGTCGTCCGGTCCTGGAATTGCGCGCCGGTGACCAGGCGCGCGACCGTGCCGGCCATCTCGCCCGAGGCCGTCAGCGCCTCGGCCAGCACGGTGGCGAGCTGGTTGTTCTGCGCCGCCATGCCGGCCATGACCGCCTCCAGCCGGGCACGGGTGGAGGCCTGGGCCGAGCGGTCGGTGCCGGCGATGCCCTGCAACTGGGCATGCGCCCCCCGAAGGCCGCGGCCGACCGCATTGATGCGCTGGCGCACCAGGCGCGAGGTCCGGTCGGTTTCCATCGCCAGCTCCTTCAGCTCGTTGGCGATGACCTTGAAGGTGCCGCCGGCGCCCTCCGCCCGCTGCGCCTCGATGGCGGCGTTGAGGGCGACGAAGCGGGCCTGCTTGTTGATCGTGTCGATCCGCACCACGCATTCCTCGGCACCCGCGACCTCGGCGCCTACCCCGTCGAGCACGGCGACCATCTGGCCCGCCTGTTCGGCGACCGCGGCCAGGGCATCGATGCCCTGCACCAGCGCGGCACGGACGAAGCCCGTGGCTTCGGCCATCGGAATCCAATCCCCCCCCACCTCGATGGACTTGGCGAGGCCGGCCACGCGCTGCACGCGGTCGGTCTGCGCATCGGCAGCAGTGGCGAGGTCGCGGAAGCGGGCGCTGAGGTCGATCGTGCTCTGTTCGATCAGCCCGGCTGAGGCGGTGAGTTCCTCCGTCATGGCGATGAAGGACCGGCGTTCAATCTCGCTCAGTTCCAGCCAGCGGCCGAGCAGGTCGAGCACGGAACCAGCCAGGGCGTCAGAGGTCGGATGAGCCGGCACGGACTGGGGGAGGTCGACGGCGGGCAGCGACACGATAAAGGAGACCTCCTCAGGCTGGGCGCCTTCTTCACCCGGCCTCCTTCAAAAATCCCTTAATGGCGATGGCGTCCGGTGCTTTGGGGTGAACTGCGCCCGCGGCGAGACGACGCTGACCGTGGCGGGGGTGACGGAGTCCGGCAGCGCTTCCAGCACGATGCGCGCCTCGATGCAGCGGCAGCATCAGGCCGAGCAGCGCTCGGCACCGGCAAGTGAAGGGGGCGGGCCGCAGCGACGGCACTGGCCACACTTCGGGCAGCGGAACCAGTTCGCTGCCGGGGCTCAAGGCTTTGGGCTACGGCTGCGTGACCTCTGCCAAGCTCATGGGAGCAACCCTGGTCCGGTGGCCGTCGCGAGCGCGGTCCCGCGAGGCCCAGGTCAGTGGCTCAGCAGGCAGCATATCGGGCAGGCCGTCAGCAGATCGCGGGTCACGCCGCCGAAGACCCACTCGCTCAGGCGCGTATGGCCATAGCCGCCGGCGACGAGGAGATCGGCGTCCAGCCGCTCCGCCGCGCGGAGCAACTCTGCCGTGGCGCTGCGTCCGCCCCGCACCACCGCCTCGCCCGAGGCCCTGGCGCCATGCCGCAGGAGCAGCTGCGCGACGTCCTGCACGTGCCGCTCCCCAATGCGGCCCCCTCCCCCGGCTCACAGATCTCGAGGACCTGCACGCGCTCCGCCCGGGCCAGCAGCGGCAGGGCATCGATCACCGCGCGCCGGGCCTCCCGGCTCTCGTTCCAGGCCACCAAGACGCGGCGGCCCGCGAGCCCGGTGACGCCCGGCGGCACCACCAGCACAGGACGTCCCGCCCGCATCAGCACGTCGCCCGGTGCGGCCGTTTGGCGGACACCGGCCGGCCGGGCCTCGGCGTCGCGGCCGATGATGACCAGCTCCGCGGCCCGCGCCTCCCGTGCCAGCGCATCGCCGGGGTATTCGAGGAAGGCGCGCCATTCCGCAGCCGCGCCGGCAATCGCCCGGAACCGGTCGCCAGCGGCCTCCAGCATGGCGCGGACGCGCCGCATGTCGTCCTCGATGATGTCCGCGACCATGACGCTTTCGCCGAAGGGCGGCATGAAGGGCGGGCGCACCGCGCAGGCCGCCAGCCCGATCAGCTGGGCGCCGCACTCTCCGGCAAGTTTGGCGGCCAGCCGGACCCGCGCTTCGGTTCCGGCGCCCGGCCCGGCCTCCACCATGAGTGCCTTGTAGGCCATCGTCATCCTCGCCTCCTCGCTGCAGTCGCCGGGATGGCAAAAGCTTAGGGGCCTGGCGGGGATGCGCCTTGATCCACCTCAATCGAGGGCCGTGCCGGCGGCGCAGGTACGAGGGCGGCATTGCCTCCCGGGGCGCGCCGGCACGTCAGATCGCCCCCACCCCGTCAATGCCCGATCGCGTCGCGGCAGCCGGGCCAGGCACCTCATCGGCGGAGGGGAAGTGCTCCTTGATGCGGGCGCCATTCAATCGGCAGAGGGGCTACATCTTATGGATTTCATGCTTCGGTTTGATAGCACCGCAGAAATAGTCCTTAAGCCCGTTCTTTTCATGGAAAACTCTGTTGCGATTACGTTTTTTATTCGATATCAAAAAAGAAGGCGGTATTCAGTTCTGGTGGCGGGGACAACATGACAAGCAAAGTCAGCTATTCAAAAACAAACAGCTGGAATAGCGGACTACAAGCTGAAATCACACTGTCTGCTGAAGAAGCGCTGAATGGCTGGACCATCGAATTCGATGCAAGCTATCCGATCAGCCAGATCTGGAATGCCAGGATCATATCCCATATTGGCAATCACTACGTCATCGCCAATGCCGACTGGAACGCCGCGGTGGCCAAAGGAGGCACGGTTTCTTTCGGATTCATTGCTGGGCTGGGCGATGCACCCACGGGATACCTCGTGAACGGCCAGCCCCTGTCGACAGCTCCCGTACCGCCGCCATCGCCTGTGCTGCCCAGCATCAGCGTCGCCGACATCGCGGTGGCGGAAGGGAATGCCGGCCAGGGCGCAGCGACCTTCACGGTCAGGCTCTCCGCACCTTCGACGACCGCCGTCAGCCTTGCCTATGCGACCGCTCCCGGCTCTGCCGCCGCCGGCACGGACTTCGAGGCCCGGAGTGGCACCCTGATCTTTGCCCCCGGGGAAACCAACAAGACAGTGACGGTTGTGGTGAAGGGCGATGCCGCGGTCGAGGCGAACGAGACCTTCAGCCTTGTCCTGTCCGGCGCGGTCGGCGCCACCCTTGTCGGCACCGGCGCCACGGCAACCATCGTCAACGACGATGCCGCGATCGTCACGCCGCCCGCGGCGACGGTGACGGACGCCGCCGTCACCGAAGATGCGCGTGGCTCGGTGCAGGCGATCTTCACCGTGAGCCTTACGCGGCCGGCCGATGGCCCGGTGTCCCTGCGCTACGCCACACGCGACGGCACGGCGATCGCGGGCGCGGATTACGTCGCGGCCTCCGGGACAATCGCCTTCGCAGCAGGCGAGACCAGCAAGACCATCGCCGTGGCGGTGCAGGACGACCAAGCCGTCGAAGGGGATGAGGCATTCGCCCTTGTCCTGTCGGATGCCGCCGGAGCCTCCATCGGCCGGGGCACGGGCACCGCGACGATCAGGGACAACGATGCGCCGCCGCCGCCCACGCCGCCCGCCACCGGGGCGGTCAGCTATGCCGTTGCGAGCGATTGGGGCAATGGCTTCACCGCAGAGGTGCGGGTCGCCGCCAGCGCCTCAAGGCTCGACGGCTGGACGGTCGCCTTCGATGCCGGCTTCAGCATCACCAACTTGTGGAATGCCGAGATCGTCTCGCATGTCGGCACCCATTACGTCATCCGCAACGCTGCCTGGAACGGCGCGGTCGCCCCCTCGGGTACGGTGTCCTTCGGCTTCCAGGCGAGCACCTCGAGCGGACACGACGTCAGTCAGCTGGTCCTGGCCGCGGCAGGCGGCACGGGGGGCGCCTTGCCGGCACTCTCCATTGCCGATGCGACCGTGACCGAAGGCAATGCCGGCAGTGCCAGCGAGAGCTTCACGGTATCCCTCTCGCATGCCGCCACCACCGCCGTCACCGTCGGCTTCGCAACCGCCTCCGGCAGTGCCGTCGCCGGGGCGGATTTCGTGGCTGCCACCGGCACCATCACCTTCAACCCGGGAGAGGTGAGCAAAGTCCTGACGGTTGCGGTCCTGGGCGACACCGTCCAGGAAGCGACGGAAACCTACGGCGTCACGCTGTCGGCCGCATCCGGCGCAACCATCGCCGATGGCGCCGCCGTCGGCACCATCCTCGATAACGATGCCGTCACCGGCCAGCCACCGCCGGCCACCGCCGGCTTCTTCCATACCGAAGGCAACCAGATCGTCGATGCCTCCGGCCATCCGGTCGAGATCGCCGGCGTGAACTGGTTCGGCTTCGAGACCGCGACCGCGGCGCCGCACGGGCTGTTCGCGCGCAGCTATACCGCCATGATGGACCAGATGAAGGCGCTGGGGTTCAACACCATCCGCCTGCCTTTCTCCGACCAGCTGCTCGATCCCTCCCGCAACGCGCCGGGCGGCATCGACTACACCCTGAACCCCGACCTGCGTGGCCTCAGCGGACTTGCCCTCATGGACAAGATCGTCGCCTACGCCGGGACGATCGGGCTGAAGATCATCCTCGACCACCACCGCAGCTCCGCCGGCGACGGCGCCAATGGCGGCGGCCTCTGGTACGATCAGAATTACGGTGAGGCGAAGTGGATCGAGAACTGGCAGATGCTGGCCACCCACTATGCCGGCAATGCCACCGTCATCGGCGCCGACCTGGCCAATGAGCCGCATGGTGCGGCGACCTGGGGTGACGGCAGCGCCAACGACTGGGCGGCCGCGGCCACCCGCGCCGGCAACGCCATCCAGTCGGTCAACGCCAATTGGCTGATCGTCGTGGAAGGCACCGGGCAAGGCTACTGGTGGGGCGGCGACCTGTCAGGCGTGGCGACGCGTCCCATCACGCTCAACGTGGCGAACCACGTGGTCTATTCGCCGCACGACTACCCGAATTCGATCTACGGCCAGCCCTGGTTCTCCGAGGCCGGCTTTCCCGGCAACCTCGAGCAGGTCTTCGACCAGCACTGGGGCTTCATCTACCGCCAGGACATTGCCCCGGTGCTGCTAGGCGAGTTCGGCAGCAAGCTGGCCGACCCGAAGGACCTCGCTTGGCTGGACAGGATCATCCGCTACCTGGATGGGGACTTCAACGCCGATGGCCGTCCGGACATCCCGGCCGGCGACAAAGGGATCAGTTGGGCGTGGTGGTCCTGGAACCCCAACTCCGGCGATACCGGCGGCATCCTCGGCGATGATTGGACGACGGTCGATCAAGCCAAGATCGCCGCCCTGCGTCCCCTCCTGGCCGACGTCAGCCCCCTGAGCGGGGGATTGTAGCGTCCTGATCGAAGGTCCCGCCACTGGCTGCATGTGACCGCGCAGCTGCTATTGCCGGGTTTCGGACAACGGCGCGGCGATGGGCGGATCCTGCCCGGGATCGGGCCAGCCGGTCCACCATCCACATGATCCGTTAACCTCCCCATCAACTCCCAGGCCGACACCGTCGCGCCCGGCCGCACCATCATCGCGCGACAGAACGATTTCTTAACCGCCATCGCCGATATTGACGTCGGAGGTGCCCGTGGTCGTTCGCCCAAGAGTCCGCATGTCGCATGCCGTCGTGGCCGGGATCCTCCTCGGGCCGGCTCCGGCCGTCCATGCCGCCACCACCACCACCACCATGGCGGTGAGCGCCACGGTGCTGTCCTTCTGCTCGGTCTCCGCCCTGCCGCTGGCCTTCGGCAACTACAGCGGCGCGCTGCTGTCGGCGTCGACCACCGTCTCGGTCACCTGCACGCTCGGTACCACCTTCAACCTCGGCATCGATGCCGGGCTCGGCAGCGGCGCCACGGTCGCCGCCCGGCAGATGACCTTCGGCGGCAATACGCTCACCTACGGCCTCTACAGCAATGCGGGGGCGACCACGGTGATCGGCACCAGCATCGGCACGAACACCATCAGCAGCACCGGCACCGGCTCCAGCCAGTCGATCACCGTCTACGGCCAGGTGCCCGCCGGCCAGGCTGTCGCCCCCGGCCTCTACACCGACACGGTGACGGTCACGATCACCTACTGACCAATCCTCATGGAAGGCGAGCATGCAAAAACCTGCGTGCGGACTGCTCGGCGCCCTGGCGCTGATGGGCGTGTCCACCCCGGCGCAAGGCCAGGGGCTGCAACTCGAGCCGGTATCCCTGGCATTCCAGCCAGGCCAGATGGCCGCCGTCCTCATGGTGACCAACAAGGCCGCCGCGGAAGTCGCCGTCCAGGCCCGCCCGTTCCGCTGGAGCCAGGCCGGCGGCGAGGATCTGCTGGCGCCGACCGACCAGCTGGCGGTCAGCCCGCCGATCACCCGGATCTCCCCCGGCCAGACCCAGACCTTCCGCCTGGTGCTACGGCAGCCGCCCGCCGGCACCGAAGGCAGCTTCCGCGTGCTGCTCGACGAGTTGCCCGCCCCCACGGCCGGCGGGGCGGTGCGCATCGCCTTGCGGATGTCGGTGCCGGTCTTCGCCACCGTGCCGGGCCAGCAGCCGGTGCTCACCTGGCGGGTCGGCCAGGATGCGCGCGGCGCCTATCTCAGCGCGCTGAATTCGGGTGGTGGCCATGTCCGCATCATCAATCCGCAGCTGACCACGGCCAGCGGCGTGCGGGTCGCCGGGGCCACCGGGCAGCTGCCCTATGTCCTGCCGCACTCCGAGCGCATCTGGCGGCTGGACCACCAGGCGCCGCTCAGCCCTGGCATGCGGCTGCGCCTCGCCGCGCTCTCGGATGCCGGGCCGATCACCGCGACGGTGCGGGTCGACGACAAATGACCAGGCGCCGGCCCGGCCCGGCGCTCCTTCGCTGCCTCACCGCCGTCGTGCTGCTGGCGGGCGGCGGCCCGGCGCGCGGCACCGAGCGGGCGCTGCTGCTGGATGTCTTCATCAACGCGCATCCCTCCGGCATCGTCGCCGAGTTCCACGAGCGGGCCGGACAGCTCTTCGCGCGCCGCGACGAGCTGCAGACCCTGGGGCTGCAGCCCGGGCCGGGCGGTGCGGCCGATGAGGTGCCGCTCGGCGGCTGGGCCGGCCTGTCCTGGCGCCTCGACGAGAGGGCGCAGCGGCTGCACGTCACGGTGCCGCCGCACCTGCTGCGCCCGAGCCGGCTGGGGCCGGCCGGCGCCCTGGAGGCCGGCCGGCCGGCCCTCGAGAGCGCCTGGGGCGCCGTGCTGAACTACGACCTGATCGGCACCGGGCTGCTCGGCTCCGGCCTGGGGAGGCCGGGGGCCGGCAGCCAGGGCGGCCCGGGACATGGCCTGGCGGACAGGGTGCTGGCACAGGCCCTGCTGGATGGCCGGATGTTCAGCCCCTTCGGCGTCGCCGCGACCAGCTACCTCGGCCGCGCCGACGCCGGTGCCGCGGCATTCACCCGCCTCGAGTCGAGCTGGGTCTTTTCCGAGCCCGACAGCATGCTGCGCGCCCGCGCCGGCGACCTGGTGAGCAGCGGCCTGTCGTGGTCGCGGCCGGTGCGCCTGGGCGGGGTGCAGTTCAGCACCGATTTCGCCATCCGCCCCGACCTCGTCACCTTCCCGACGCCGACCATCACCGGCACGGTCGCGGTGCCCTCGACCGTGGACGTGCTGGTGAACGGCGTGCGGCTGCTGGGCCAGGAGGTGCAGCCCGGCCCCTTCGAGATCCGCCAGCTGCCGGTCGTCACCGGCGCCGGCGAGGTCTCGGTGGTGACGCGCGACGCCAGCGGCCAGGACGTGCGGCGGAGCCTGCCGATCTATGCCAGCGCCGCCATGCTGGCGCCGGGCCTCTCCAGCTTCTCCGCCGAGGCCGGCCTGGTCCGCCTGAACTATGGACTGGCCGGCGGCGACTACCGGGCGCCGACCGGGGCCGTCACCTACCGCCGCGGCCTGGCCGACTGGCTGACCGTCGAGGGCCATGCCGAGACGAGCCTCGGCCACGGCGCCCCCCGGCGGCGGCGGCGTGCTGGCCCCTTGGCGATGGCCGGTGGCGGGCTGGCCACCGCCGTGCCGCGGCTGGGGGGCCTGTCCCTCGGCGTGGCGGGCAGCACCGCCGGCGGGCGCACCGGCGGCCTCGTCTCGGTCGCGGTCGAGAGGATCGGTCCGGCGCTCAGCGCCGCGGTCGCGGTGCAGGCCTCGACGCCGGGGTTCCGCGACACCGCCGCCAGCTTCGGCGACCCGTATCCACGGCTTCGGCTGCGCGCCAGCCTGGGCTGGACCCTCGGCCGCTTCGGCACATTCGGACTGGCCTATATCGGCCTGCGGCGCGATCCGGCCTGGATCGCCGCGCCGCAGTACCGTGGGGCGCCCAGCAGCTTCGACCTGCCCTCGCTCGTGCCGGCGACGCGGGTCTCGCTGCTCTCCGCCAGCCTCTCCCGCCCCCTCTTCGACAGCCGTGCCTATGCCTGGGTGAATGGCTACCGGGACTTCGGGGGCAGCGCGGGGCTCGTCGCGGGCATCAGCGTCGCACTCGGACCGCGCAGCACGGCGGGCGCAAGCCTCGACATGGGGCGAGGGCAAAGCTACGGCGGCCTCCAGGCCAGCCATGCGGCGGTCGCCAACGGCGACTTCGGGGGCCAGCTCCAGCTGCTGCACGGCGATCTCGAACGCGAGCTGGCGACGGGTGAGTACCGGACACCCTGGGGACGTCTCGCCGCCGGCATCGACCACGCCGGCCGGCAGACCGCGTTGCGCGCCAGCGCCCAGGGCGCCCTGGCACTGGCGGGCGGGAGCGTCTTCGCCGCCAATACGCTGCGCAACAGCTTCGCGGTGGTCGATACCGGCCTGCCGGGGGTCGGCGTGCTGCACGAGAACCGGCCGGTCGGCCGGACGGGTGCGGATGGCCGGCTCCTGGTGCCCGATCTGCGGTCCTTCGGCCGCAACCGCATCGGCATCGCGGCAACCGACGTGCCGATCGATGCCGAGGTCGGCGAAACCACCCGGCTGGTCCGGCCGCAGGACCGCTCCGGCGTCGTCGTGCGCTTCCCGGTGCGGCGCAACGACGGCGCCATCGTCCGCCTCACCGATGCCGCCGGCACCCCGATCCCGGCCGGCAGCAGCGTTCGGCAGCTGCGCCCGGATGCAGCTGCGGCGACACCGGTCGGCTTCGACGGCGAGGCCTACCTGACCGGCCTGGGCGCCCGGAACCGCATCGAGGTCAGGCTGGCCAATGGCCGCCGGTGCCAGGCCGAGGTGGCCTATGCCCGGCATGGCGGCACCCTGCCCCGGCTGCAGGCTTCACCATGCCGCGCCGTACCATGACGGGCCTGCGCCTCGCGCTGGCGGCCTTCCTGGCGTTGCTGCTGACCTCGCGGCCGGCGCAGGCCGTGTCCTGCAGCGTCAGCGCCACCGGCCTGGCCTTCGGCACCTACCAGCCTCTCGCCGGGGCGGCGAATACCTCGACGGCGACCGTGACGGTGACCTGCTTCCCTGGCCTGCTGTCGATCTTCGTCAATTACTCAGTGCAGCTCACCGCCGGCAGCAGCAATCAGGTGTCGAACCGGGCAATGAGCGGGCCGAATGGCTCGCTGCGCTATCAGATCTATCGTGACATCGCGCTGACGCAGCCTTGGGGCGACGGCACCGCGGGGACCTCGTTTCCGTCCGACGGATTCGTGCTGGGTATCCTCTTCCCGGTAACGACGGTGTTCACCGCCTACGGCCGGGTGCCGGCCGCCCAGCTGGTCGGTCCCGGGGTCTATACGGACACCGTGGTCGTGGTGGTCAGCTACTGACTGTCGCCCCTGGGGCGGAGAGCTCCGGCGGATCCGATCGATGGTCGGACTTCAATCCCTCTCGCGATCGCCGAGCAGGTGCAGCACGAGTTCGCGCGGGTGGGGGCTCGTCCTGTGTTCCCAGAGATAGATCCCCTGCCAGGTCCCGAGCACAAGCTGGCCCTCGGCGAGCGGAATCGAGAGCTGGGTCTGTGTCAGCGCGGCGCGGATATGGGCTGGCATGTCGTCAGGCCCCTCGTCCTCGTGCCGGTATCGGCCGCCGCCGCCATCGGGCACGAGGCGGCGGAAAAATGCTTCCAGGTCGGTCTGGACGTCCGGCGACGCATTTTCCTGAACCAGCAGCGATGCCGAGGTATGCCGGCACCAGATGGTCAGCAGGCCCGTGACGAATCCCTGGCGCATCGCCCAGCCACAAACCCGATCGGTGATGGCCACCAGGCCGCGCCCGCGCGTCGTGATCTCGATGCGATGCAGGCGCTGTTCCACACCATTCCCTCCCCGGCCAGCTGGTCTCAGCGTATCGCATCATAGCCAGCCGCGCTCGCGGAAGCTGGCAAGATCGATGCCCGCCGGCGCATACCAGCCGCCGGCGCGATAGCGGGCGCCGAGCTGAAGCGCCGCCTCCTTGTTGCCGAAAGGAATGCGGAGCGGCGTGTCGCCGCTGGGGGCATCCGGGGGCATCACGGCTGGTGCGACCTTGCCGGGTCGCTTCGCCCGAGGTTTCCCGGTGCCGGCTTTCGGCTGCCGGGCGGCCGCCTTCCGGCCCGGCGCGGCTGGCCTGTCGTCACGGTCCGACCCGACCTCCGCTGCCGGCGCATCGGCCGCAGGATGGTCCGGCGGGCGCCTCTTCGCCCGGACGGGCGGTGGTCGCCCACCCCCGGCATCGGCCGTCGCCTGGGCTCCGTTTTTCCTGGCTGCGTGCTGGTCGAGGAAGGCGCGGCAGGTGGCACCCGAGGTGGTGTAGCCCCGCGGCGGCTTGAGCCCCTTCTGACGGGCGAGGCTATCCACGAAGCGCTTCATCGCCGGCGTCGGCGGCCGATCCGGGCCGGCCGCCCTGGCGGCACCGCCCAGCAGCGCCGCATCGACGGAGCCTGCGCCCTCCTGCAGGCGGCCGATGATGCGGCTGGCCTGGGCACAGACGGCGTCGATCGCCCCGACCATCTCCTGCTGCCCGACCAGCACGTCGTCCAGCAGGCGCTCCAGCTGCGCGGTCACGCCGGGGTCGACCAGCGCCGGATCGGCCCGCTCCAGCACGGCGAAGAGCGCCAAGCCGCGCTCGGTCGGCACGATGTGCTTGCCGTCGGCGACGAGGAACTCCTGCGTCTTCAGCCCGCGGATGATCTCGGCGCGGGTCGCCGGCGTGCCGATGCCCTTGGCCTCCCTCAGTCGCTCCTGCAGCGCCTCGTCCGCGACGAAGCGCCAGGCATTCTGCATCGCCTCGATCAGCGTGCCCTCGTTGTAGCGTGGCGGCGGTCGGGTTTCCTTGTCCTCGACCGTGGCGTCGTGCAGCCTGGCCGTCTCGCCATGCCGCAGGACGGGCAGCAGCTGCGCCTCCTCCCCCTTTTCCTCGGCCGGCTGCCAGTCCGGAAATGCCGAGCGCCAGCCGAGCTCGATGGGCTGCCGGCCGGCGGCGCGGAACAGGTGGCCCTGCACATCCAGGGTGACGGTGGTCTGCCGGTAGCGGAAGTCCGGCATGACAGCCGCCAGATAGGAGCGGGCGATGACATCGAACAGCCGCCGTTCGTCGCCCGAAAGGCGCGGCCAGACCTCGCGCAGCGTATCCACCGTGTTGACGTTGGGGATGACGGCATGGTGGCTGGCCCCGGCGAGGCCCTTGTCGTGGAAATGACCGCTCGCGCCGCGGCGGACGACCGGTGGCTCGGGCACCGGAACCTCGCTGAAGGCCCGCCCGACACGCAGCCCGGCGACGATCCGTGGCGCATCCGGGATCAGGCTTTCCGGCAGGTAGCGGGTCTCGGCGCGGGGGTAGGTGATGACCTTCTTGCCCTGACCGTCATAGAGTTCCTGCGCCACCTCGAGCGTGCGCGCCGCCGACCAGCCGAAGCGCGAGCCGCACAGCTTCTGCAACGACGGCAGATCATGCAGCCGGGGCGGCCCCTGGCGCTTGTCCTCGACCCGCACGGCGAGCGGCCCGGCAAAGCCCTCGGCGGCCGCGGCGATCGCCTCGGCGTCCTCGCGCCTGAGGATCCGCTCCTTCGGCGCGTGCCGCATCCGCAATGGCCCGGCTCCGGCCTCGGCGGTGGCGACCACCTCGAAATAGGCCTGCGGGACGAAGCTGCGGATTTCCAGCTCGCGCTTGCAGACGATGGCAAGGGTCGGGGTCTTCACACGGCCAACGCCGATGACGGTCCGCGCCCCGCGGGCCAGGGTCACGGTGGCCGTGCGGGTCAAGGACAGGTTGTAGATCTGGTCCGCCTGCCGCCGCGCGACCGCGGCCGCGTAGAGGCGGGCGAACTCGGCATTGGGCCTGGCCTTGGCAAAGGCGTCGCGGATGGTCTGCGGGTCCTGGGCGGTGAAGATCACGCGCATGACCGTGCCGCGGTAGCCGTAATGCTCAAGGATCTCCTGGCCGATCAGCTGGCCCTCGCGGTCGCAGTCGGTGGCGAGCCAGACGCGCTTCGCGCCCCGCAGCGCGTCACGGATCGCCTTGAGCTTCGAAGCTTTGTTGCCGCCGATGGCCGGCTTGGTGCCGTAGAGACCGTCTGGCCGCAGCAGGGCCGCTGTCCAGCGCTTCCAGTCGGGCGAGACCTCCTCAGGCTCGACGAGGTCGAACAGGTGGCCCTCGGCCGGCAGGATGGCCCCGTAGCGACCGCCGACGGCCGCCCGGACGTCCTTCGCCTGGCTGGTCTTCTCCGTAATGACGACTTGGTCGGTCATGCGAACGCTCCGCCTGTTCCCTATAGGTTCCAGACGGAAAGCGCCATCGGTATGCGGTGAGGATGCCGTTCGCCTGTGGCCGGATGCCCGGCCATGGCGGATGACCTCACCGGCTGAGCTTCTCGCTTCTGCGTCGACGATGGCCCGGACATCGCCTTTCAGAAAACCTCTGCGGTTGGGGACTCGACTTGCTCCGCTTTAGTGGAGAGGCATTAGGTCAGGAGACGGCCATCTTCTCGAACTGTGCAGGGCTTGTGAAGTCGAGCGCGGAATGGCGCCGGATGGGGTTGTAGAAGCCATCGATGTAGCGGCCGATGGCAGCCGTGGCGTCGGCGCGCGTCTCGAAAGCGGTGCGCCAGACGAGTTCGGATTTCAGCGTCTTGAAGAATGTCTCGACCATGGCGTTGGCGAAGCAGTTTCCCCGCCCGGACATGGAGATCAGGATGCCCAGGGCCTCAAGCTCGGCTTGGTAGTCCGTGGAACAATATTGCGATCCGCGGTCCGAATGATGGATCAGCCCCGCTGCCGGGCGGCGCATGACAACCGCTTTCCGCAGCGCCGCCCAGGTCAGGTCGCGGTGCAGCCTATCACTGGTCGACCAGCCGACCACACGGCGAGCGAACAAATCGATGATCACGGTGAGATACAGACAGCCCTTCTTCGTCCAGATGGTGGAGATGTCGGCCCCCCATTTTTCAGCCGGGCCTGCCGTCGTGAAATCATGATCGAGCAGGTTCGGCGCCACCGGCCAAGTGTGATGGCTGTCGGTTGTCCGTTTGAACCGCCGCTTCTGTCGCGCCCTGAGCCCATTCTCGCGCATCAGGCGCGCCGTCCGGCGGCGGCCAACGGTCAGGCCGCCGTCGCGCAACTCGCGCGTCATGCGTGGGCTGCCGTACGTGCCGTTGGACAGCGCGAAGGCCGACCGGACATGTGCTAGAGCACATTGAGGTTGCGCGGAATCGCGCGTTCTG
>NZ_JAUFPN010000144.1 GCF_030409335.1 Paeniroseomonas aquatica | reverse complement strand
CATGGGACTGGCTCCTTCTGGGCTGCGGCGCCGTGCCCCACGGGCCCCGGCGATGTCGCTCATCGACAGGACGGACCCTACCCAGCCCCGCCCAACCCCGATGTGAGCCAGGCCACAGGATCCACGCTTTTCGCGCCTGAAATCTCCGGTGGAACTCGTGGCCTCCCGCAACACCGTTCATGCCGAGTTCTGTGTCATGCCATGCGACGTGCCGCACTCAGCGGGCTTCACCCAGAATTGCGCGACAGTTGTGTGCCAATGCACAGCCTTTCCCTTTCCCTGCTCGCCTTTCTGGTATCGGTTCGGGGTCAGGCCGCCGGTGCGGTGCCGGCAGAGGCGCCATCGGTGGCGCCGCTCCGAGTGACAGGAGCGTGCCATGGTGCGGGATGCGATGAGGACGGGGCGACGCCTTCGATGGGCCCTGGCGGCCGGGCTGCTGCTGCTCGGCGGCTGCCACCCGCGGCCGGAGACCAGCTTCGACGCGCAGCAGCCGCGCACCGCGGCGGTGCGCAACATCGGCAGCTTCAGCGAAGCCCTGCGCTGCATGGACGCGATGTTCGAGGCGAATGGCAAGCGCGACATCTACATCACCACGGCCGGCATCCCCGATGCCACCGGGCTGATCGCCGCCGGCACCAAGGAGATGTTCATCAGCGCCGTCTCCCGCATGTCGGCGCGCAGCAACGCCTTCCGCTTCGTCGACTACGACATCACCCAGCTCGACGTACAGGTGCTGTCCGAATTGGTCGGGCTGCGCAACGACTTCGTGGCGCCGAGCTACTACATCCGCGGCGCCATCACCCAGCTCGACAGCAGCGTGCTCTCCTCCTCGCAGGGCGCCAGCCTGTCGCTGGCCCGCATCGACCTCGGCGTCTCCAGCGACCAGGTGGTCTCGGTGGTCTCGATGGACCTCAACGTCGGCCGGCTGGTGACGCGGCAGATCCTGCCGGGCCTGTCGGCGAACAATTCGATCGCCGTGGTGCGCTCCGGCCGCGGCGCCGATGTCGGCGGGCTGATCGGCAAGGCGGGCCTGTCCTTCAGCGTCTCGCTCGACAAGTCCGAGGGCTTCGCCCAGGCGGTGCGCAACCTGGTCGAGCTCTCGACCATCGAGGTGCTCGGCAAGCTGGCCCGGGTGCCCTACTGGGAATGCCTCTCGATCGAGCCGACCAACCCCGCCTTCCGGCGCGAGGCGCGGCAGTGGTTCGACCTGATGCCGCCCGGCGAGCGCAACAGCTTCGTCGAGGCCGCGCTGATCCGGACCGGCCATCTGCAGCCCGGCAGCCGCGACCTGTCCCCGGCGATCGCCCGCTACCAGGCGGATGCCGATCTGGTGCCCAGCGGGCGGGTGGATTTCGAACTCTACTACCGCCTGCTGGCCAGCAGCCAGGCCACTGGGCAGACCACTGGCCAGGCCCGCAGCCAGGCCCCCGCCACGCCGGTTGCCGCGAGCCTGCCCGAGCCGGCGCCCGCCGCCGCGGCGCCGCGGCTGATGCTGGCGACGACGCGGGGCCGCCCGAGCTACCGGGTGAACGAGAGCATGACCCTGCGGCTGCAGCCGTCCCAGGATGCCTTCGTCTACTGCTACTACCAGGACGGCGGCGGCGACATCTCCCGCATCTATCCGAACCGCTTCCAGCCCGATGCCTTCGTCGCCGGCAATGCCCAGGTGCAGGTGCCGCCCGCCGGCGCCTTCAGCATCCGCTTCGAGACGCCCGGCGCCCCCGAGCAGGTCGCCTGCCTCGCCGCCGACCGCGAGGTGGGGCTGCTGCTGCCGGCCGAGTTGAAGCGCCAGGACCTGGAGCCGCTGCCGGTGCGCCGCATGGAGGATATCCTCGGCCGCTTCCAGGCGATCCCGGGCGTGCGGCTGACCGATGCCCGCATCATGATCGAGGTGACACGATGACGCATGGCGGCCTGCCTGCCCCGGTCTTCTCCGCCCCGGTCTTCTCCGCCCTGGTCTTTCGGCTGGCTTTGCTCCTGGTGCTGATCCCGGTGGTGGGGCCGGCCCAGCCGGCGCCGCCCGAGCGGCGGGTGGCGCTGGTCATCGGCGTCGGCGCCTATCAATCGGCGCCGCAGCTGGCCAATCCGGTGGGGGATGCGCGGTCGATCGGCGAATCCCTGCGCCGGCTCAACTTCGAGGTCGAGGAGGTGCTCGACCCCGATTTCCGTCGCATCACCCGCGCCTTGCGCGAATTCGGCATCCGGGCGCAGCGCGCCGACGTGGCGCTGGTCTACTACGCCGGGCATGGCGTGCAGGTGGGGCGGGAGAATTACCTGCTGCCCGCCGACGCGAAGCTCGAGCGCGAGCGCGACCTGCTGTACGAGGCGCTGCCGCTGGAGCTGCTGCTGGGCGAGGCGTCGCAGGCCGCGCGGCTCGGCATCGTGCTGCTCGATGCCTGCCGCAACAACCCCTTCGTCGACCGCATGTCGCGCTCCATGACCATCGCCGGCCGCGGCGCCACCAGCCCGGGCCTGGCCCGCGTCGACAACGTGCCGCGCAACACGCTGGTGGTCATGGCGACCAAGGCCGACCAGATCGCCGAGGATGGCAGCGGCAGCCACAGCCCCTTCGCCGAGGCCCTGCTGGCGCATTTCCAGATCCCCGGGCTGGAGCTCAGCCTGTTCTTCCGCAGCGTGCGCGACACCGTGCTGCGCGCCACCGGCAACCGGCAGGAGCCCTTCATCTTCAGCTCGCTCGGCGCCGAGCCCTTCTACTTCTACCCCCGGCCGCCGAACCGGCCGCCGCTGCTGGCCGGCATCCCGGCGCTCGAGGTGCGCGACACCGCCGGGCCGACCGCCCTGCCGATCGCCAGGCCGACCGACCCGGACCAGGACCCGATGTCGATCCGCATCACCGGCCTGCCGCGCTCGGGGGAGGTGCGGATCGACGGCCGCCTGGTCACCCCCGGCGCGGTCTTCGCCGCCGACCGCTTCGCCAGCGCCACCTACAAGCCGGAGGGCAAGGTGCTGGGGCCGGTCGGCACGCTCGACATCCTGGTCGAGGACGGCCGCGGCGGCAGCGTGATGGGAAGCCTGCCGATCAGCGTCATCGCCTCCAACCGCCCGCCGACCGTGGAGGCCACGCGGCGGCTGCGGATCTACACCGGCCCGCTGGAGATCGCCCGGCCGGAGGACCCGGACGGGGACGCCCTGGCGGTCATCGTCCAGGGCCTGCCGCGCGGCCTGGTCCGCAACGGCGCCGCCGCGCTGCGCCCCGGCGACCGGCTGCGGCCGGAGGAGCTGGGCGGGCTGGTCTTCCTGCCCGAGCCGGGCTTCAGCGGCCCCGCCGGCAGCCTCGCCTATGCGGTGGAGGACGGCCGCGGCGGGCGGGCGGAGACCGCGCTCGAGATCGAGGTGATGGATGCCGCGGAGGCGGCCGGGCAGCTGGCCGAGGCGGCGCTCTGGGACCGGCTGCGAGCCGCCGGCAAGGCGGAGGACATCGACGCCTTCCTCCGCTTCTACCCGAATTCCCGCTATGCCGGCGTCGCCCGGCAACGGCGGGAGGAATTGGCCGGCCCGCCCGGGCCGGTGGCCGCCGCGGCGGCGGAGCGCCCCGCCCCCGTGCCGCGCCCCGCCCCGGCGGAGCGCCCCGCCGCGCCGGAACGGCTCGCCATGGTGCAGCCCGCGCCGCCGCCGGTGCGTCCCGCGCCGCCGCCCTCCCCGGCGGTGCCGGCCGAGCCGCAGCGCGCCTTCCCGGTGCCTGCCCCGGCGCCGGCCGCCACGGGGGAGCGCTATTTCCAGGACTGCCCGGACTGCCCCTGGATGGTGCGGCTGCCGCCCGGCAGCTTCCTGATGGGCCAGGGCGCCCGCGACAGCGCCGCCCTGCCGGTGCGCCGGGTCACGGTGCCGGGCTTCGCCCTCGGCCAGTTCCCGGTGACGGTGGCGGAGTGGCAGGCCTGCCAGGCCCAGGGCGGCTGCGGCCCGCTGCCGCGGCTGATGGTGGCGGAGCCGGCGACGCCGCTGCACAACGTCAGCTGGGACGATGCCCGCAGCTACGCGGCCTGGCTCACGCGCAGCACCGGCCGGGCCTACCGGCTGCCGACCGAGGCCGAATGGGAATATGCCGCGCGCGCCGGCACGACCACACGCTACTGGTGGGGCGACCAGCCCGGCGTCGCCCAGGCCAATTGCGCGGACTGCGGCGGCGAGCAGAATCCGCGCGGCCCGCTGCCGGTGGACCGCTTCCAGCCGAATGGCTTCGGCCTGCACGGCATGCTCGGCGGCGTCGCGCAATGGGTGCAGGATTGCTGGGCGCCGAACTACCAGGGCGCCCCGCTGGACGGCACGGCGCGCGAGATCGGTGGCTGCATGAAGCGGGTGCTGCGCGGCGGGTCCTTCCGCTCCGGCCGCGACGACATCCTGCCGGTCGCCCGCAACTTCTACGACGCGCCGGTGCGATACCAGTCCAACGGCTTCCGCGTCGCCCGCGCGCTGGAGTGAGCTATTGCGGCGGCGCGGGCGGCGGCGGCGGCACGGCGCGGCCGGGGCGCACCTGGATGGTGATGCGGCGGGAGGTGACGGGCGGGTCGTGCGGCACGTGGTCGGCATCGCCCATGACCAGCTGCAAGGTATGGGTTCCCGGCGGCAGCTCGAGCATGGTCTCGGTCTGGCCCAGGCCGAAATGCAGGTGGTTGCGGTCGTTCGGGATCGGCTGGTCGAGCGGGGGCATCGGCGTATCGACCAGCAGGTGGTGGTGCCCGGTGTTCGGCGTGGCGACCCCGGCCGGCGCGACGCCGAAATTGCGGGTGCCGAACCAGACCTTGAAGCGGGTGCCGTTGATCACCTGCCCGTCCTGCGGCCAGCCGATGTAGACATAGGCATCGCGCGGCGCCTTGGCCCGGCCCTGGCTGGCCGCGGCGGGCGTCGCGGCGGCGTGGTCGTGCGTGCCGCCCTGGGCGAGGGCATGGCGTGCCGCCAGGGTCAGGGCCGGGGTGAGCAGCAGCAGGCGGCGCAGGACGGGCATCAGTGTCCCCTTTGCAGGATCCGGGTCAGGGCGTGACGGTGACGGTGATGCGCCGGGAATGGAGCGGCGGCTGGTGCGGGGTATGGGTCTCGTCGCCGAGCAGCAGTTGCAGCGTGTGGCGGCCGGGCGGCAGGTCGATGCGCGCCTCGGTCTGGCCCAGGCCGAAATGCAGGTGGTTGCGGTCGTTCGGGATGGGCTGGTCGAGCGGCGGCAGGTCCACGTCGATCAGCAGGTGATGGTGGCCGGTATTGGCCTTCTCGACGCCCGCCGGCGCGATGCCCGCATCCGCCAGGCCCATGCGCACCCAGAAGGCGCCGCGGATCACCTGGCCGTCGCTGGGCCACAGGATGTAGACGCGCGCCGTCTCCGGCATCGTGCGGAGCTGCGCGTAGGCGGCTGGCGCCAGCAGCAGCAGGCTCGTGGCGATTGCAAGCAGGCGGCGCTTCGGCATCATCGCGTCTCCCCCGACGTCACCCGTCCGGCAGTGACGAAGTCGACAACCTTGTATAGCCTTCCTACAACAAAAATCTCCGGCATCGTCCCGGCGGCGCGGCCGGATTGTGGCCTGCGCCACAGGCCGCGCGACGGCGCCGGCCTAGCCTGCCTGCGTATTCGAAGGAGGCGACCATGCGGCTCTCTCTCTGGATGATGGCGGCATCGCTGCTGTACGGCAGTGCGGCGCTGGCGGCGCCGGATGCGGTGCTGCTGGCCTCGACCGCGCCGGGCTACGGCCAGGGCATGGTGATCACGGCGAGCGACCGCCTGCTGGTGCCGGAAGGTGCCAGCATCACGCTGCTGCTGCGCTCGGGCCAGGTGCTGCGGCTGCGCGGGCCGCTCGAGACGGCGCTCGACCGCGCCGCGGCGCCGGAGCGCGAGGCGGGATCCGCCGTGGCGCTGGCCGAGGCGCTGCGGCTGCGCGGCATCGACGCCAGCGCCATCGGCGGCACGCGGGCGACGCTGCCGGCCGCGCGCCGGCCGGTGCCGCAGGAGGTCGCGGTCGACGTGCAGCGGTCCGGCACCTATTGCCTCGGCGCCGCCGATACCGTCTGGCTGCAGCGGACGCAGGCCGGGCCGGCGGACATCGCGCTGCGCCGACGCGGCAGCCTGCGCCGGCTCGGCTGGCCGCAGGACCTGTCGCGGATCGAATGGCCGGGCGACGTGCCGATCGAGGACGGCGACCGCTTCGAGGTCGTCGTGGCGGGGCGGCCGCAGTCGACGCTGACCTTCCATGCGCTGCCCGGCGGCAACCCGGCGGATGCCGCCAGCATCGCCGCCGGCATCCTGCTGGGCTGCCGCGAGCAGTACGAGGTCGGCCTGCGCCGTCTCGCCCGCGCGATCCTGCCGCCGGAGCTGTGGCTCGACGGCGGCCACGGCGCGACGGCCCGGCGGGGCGAGACCATCGCGGTCGAGGTCATGGCGAATACCGACGGCTGGCTCTACTGCGTCACCCGGCGCAGCGACGGGATGGCGCTGCCGGTCTTCCCGGCGGGCGCCATCGACGGCGCCCGCTGGCCCGGCACCGCCCCGGCCACCGTCGCCCTGCCGCGCCGCGGCGTCGCCTTCCCTGCGGGACCGGCCGGGCTGGAGCGCATCCGCTGCTGGCTGGCCGACCGGGACATCAGCGCGGAGCTGCCGCCGGCGCTGCTCGCCGGCCAGGGCGCGCGGCTGCCGCCGGCGCTGGCGGAGGATCCCGACCGGGCCTTCCAGGGCATCGGCGCCAGCCGCGTCGTCGCCGCCGAGCTGGCGGTCCGGGTCGAGTGAGGCCCGGCGGGCGGCGATCCCCGCGGCCGCCTAGCGGCTGGCCGCGGGGGCCGGCCAGCCATGCGAGTTCTCCGAGCCCGGGCGGTTGTGCAGCCACCAGGACCAGTCCTGCGGCAGCAGCGAGAAGGGGTCGTCCTGCGCCAGCTCCCGCGCGGCCCAGACCGGCCAGTGCGGGTTGGCGAGCGCCGGGCGGCCGAGGAAGACCAGGTCGACCAGCTCCTCGCGGATCACCCGGTCGGCGATCGCCGGCGTGCCGAGGTTCCAGCTGACCGCGACCGGGATGCCGCATTCGCGCCGAACGCGGCTGCCCCGCTCCACCATGAAGGCGGCCTGGGAGAAGGGCGGCTCGCGCAGGTCGTCGGTGTTCATCCCGAGGCTG
The DNA here is from genome assembly GCF_030409335.1 of Paeniroseomonas aquatica. Lineage (GTDB taxonomy): Bacteria > Pseudomonadota > Alphaproteobacteria > Acetobacterales > Acetobacteraceae > Belnapia > Belnapia aquatica. The sequence goes on along the minus strand of NZ_JAUFPN010000144.1, from coordinate 8,994 downwards.
AGGTCGGCGAGGTCCAGCCCGTGCCGCTTCAACTCACCCACGGCCCAGACGGCATCGTCGAACTGCACCCCGTCCGGGTGGAAGTCGTCCGAGCCGAGCCGCATGGTCAGCGGCAGCCGCTCCGGCCAGACCGCGCGCACCGCGTCCATCGCCTCGCGGTGGAAGCGGAGGCGATTCTCCAGGCTGCCGCCGTAGGCATCGGTCCGCTGGTTGGCGAGCGGCGAGAAGAAGCTCGCGCCGAGGTAGCCATGGGCGAAATGCATCTCCAGCCACTCGAAGCCGGCCGCGAGCGCCCGCCGCGCGGCATCCGCGTAGGCGCGGTGCAGGGCGTGGATCTCGGGGATGCTCAGTTCCTGCACCGGGTAGGTATAGCGGCCGCCGTAGGGGAGGGCGGAGGGGCCGCGCACCTGCCAGCCATCGGGGTGGTCCGGGGCGATCTGCCGCTTGCCCTCCCAGGGCTTCTGCTCGCTGCCCTTGCGCCCGGTATGGCCGAGCTGGATGGCGGGGACGGCGCCCATCTCCTTCACCAGGGCGCAGATCCGCGCCAGGCCCTCGACCTGGGCGTCGTCCCAGAGGCCGGCGCAGCAGGTGCCGGTGCGGCCGTCGGGGGTGATGGCGATCTGCTCGGGGAAGACCAGGCCGAAGCCGCCGGCGGCGCGCGAGCCGAGCAGCATGAGGTGGTAGTCGCCCATCCGGCCGTCCACCGACCGGTACATGGTCATGGGCGACATCGCGATGCGGTTGCGGAGGGTGACGCCCTTGAGCGTGTAGGGGCTGAACAGGTCGGGCATCGGGGGCTTGCCGGTCAGGTGTTGCGGGGACCGGGACAATGGCGGACCGGGCCGGGCCTGGCGAGCCGCCCGTCGTCCGCCCCCACCGGGACGGCGCGGCCCCGGCGCCAAGCGGTTTCGGCAGGGTTTTGTTCTTGATTTGTTCGAAATGCTTCGTCATCGTCGGCGACGATGCAGCGCTCCCCCATCCGACTCCAGGCCACCCGGGCCCGGCCAGGCCCGCCGCCCGCGGGGCAGGCCGGGGTGCCGGGCCATGCCGCCGGCCGGGCCTGAGGTCCCGTTGGACCAGGCCGCCGTCCTCGCCGCCCTGCGGTCCCGCGTGGCCCGGCTGGAAGGGTCCGGCCGGGCGCCGCAGGACCTCGGGGCGATTCCGGTCTGCGAGGGCATGGGGCTGCCGGGCGGCGGGCTCGCCCGCGCCGCGGTCCATGACGTGCTGGCCGCCTCGCCCGGCGGCGGGGCGGCCTTCTGCGCCGTGCTGCTGGCCCGCGCCCGGGGCACCATCCTGTGGATCGCCTGCGGGGGGGAGGGGCTGCTGGCCTGGCCGCCGGGCCTCCTGCGCTTCGGCCTGGCGCCGGCGAGCCTGGTGCTGGTCCGGGCGGAGCGGTGGAGCGACGCGCTCTGGGCGATGGAGGAGGCGCTCCGCTGCCCCGCCGTCGGCGGCGCCCTGCTGGCCGCCAGCCCGGGCCGGGCGGCGGGCGAGGGCCGGCTGGACCTGACCGCGACCCGGCGGCTGCAGCTGGCGGCGGAGGCGGGCGGGGCCTTCGGCCTGCTGCTGCGGCCCGATGCCGGGCTTTCCGGGGCCGAATCCAGGGCCGAGCCGAGCGCCGCCGCGACCCGCTGGCGGGTCGGGTCCCTGCCGGCCGGGGCGGCGGGCGGGCTGGACGAGCCGCGCTGGCGGCTGGAATTGCTGCGGGCGAAGGGCGGCGCGCCGGGCGGCCCCTGGAGCGTGACCTGGCACGCCGCGACCGGGCGGCTGCAGCTCGAGGACGCCGCGCCCGCCCCGTTCCGCGAAGGCCTGGCCCGCGGCACCGCCGGATGACGGAGCCCGGCCGGCCCGGGCGCTTCCTGGCCCTGCACCTGCCCGACCTCGCCACCGACCGGATCCGCCGGGCCGAGCCGGGCCTGCCGCCCGGCCTGCCGCTGGCCACCTGGGCCAGCCTGGGCAGCCGCCGGCTGCTGCTGGCGGTGGATCCGGTGGCCGCGGCGGCCGGCCTGCTGCCCGGGCAGGCCCTGGCGGATGCCCAGGCCATCATGCCCGCGCTGCTGCTGCGCCCGGCCGATCCGGACGGCGATGCCCGGGCGCTGCACGGGCTGGCGCTCTGGGCGCGGCGCTACACCCCGATCACCGCCACCGACCCGCCGGACGGGCTGCTGCTCGACATCACCGGCTGCGCCCACCTGCTGGGCGGGGAGGCGGCGCTGCTGCGGGACGCGCTGGCGCGGCTGCGCCGCCTCGGCCTCGCGGCGCGGGGCGCGGTGGCCGGGGCGGCCGCCACCAGCGCCGCCCTGGCGCGGACCAGGGCCGACAACCCGGTCGCCGTCTCCGGCATCGAGGCCAGGGTGGCCGGTCCCTTGCCGCTCGGCCGCGCCCTGCGCCTGCCGCCCGCCCTGGCGGGGGAGCTGTCGCGCCTCGGCCTGCGGCAGGTGCAGGACCTGCTCGACCTGCCGCGGGCGCCGCTGGCGCGGCGCTTCGGCCAGGCGGTGCTGGACCGCCTCGACGCGGTGGCGGGGCGGCACCGGCCGCCGCTGCGCCCCGCCGTGCCGCCGCCCGAGCTGCGGGTCGTGCGGGAGCTGCCGGAGCCGATCATCACCCGCGCCGGCATCGATGCCGCGCTCGACCAGCTGCTCGAGGCGCTGTGCCGCGACCTGCTGCAGGCCGGGCTCGGCCTGCGCCGGGCCATGCTCTCGGCCTGGCGGGTGGATGGCGCGGTGCAGGAGCTGGTCGTCACCACCAGCCTGCCGGCGCGGGAGCCGGGGCACCTGCGGCGGCTCTTCGCCGGGCGGCTGGAACGGCTGGAGCCGGATCTCGGCTTCGAGCGGATGGCGCTGGAGGCCTGGGCGACGGAGCCCATGGCGGCCGGCATCCAGGCCGGCCTCCGGGTCGGGGGACGCGGGGACGAGGCGGTCGCGGCGGTCGCCCTGGCGCAGCTGCTGGACCGGCTGGGGCAGCGGCTGCAGGTGCAGCGGGTCGCCCCTCTGGCCAGCCACTGGCCCGAGCACATGGTCGCCGCGCTGGCGCCGCAGGCCGCCTCCCCGGCGGTGCCGGCGGGCTGGGCCGCCCTGCCGCAGCCCGTGCTGCTGCTGCGCCGGCCGGCCCTGCTGGAGGCGGTGGCGCTGCTGGCGGAGGAGGGGCCGCCGGCCTTGCTGTGCTGGCGCGGCGCGGCGCATCGCCTGCTGCAGGCCGAGGGGCCGCTGCGGCTGGAGCCCGAATGGTGGCGGGCCCGCCCGGAGGTGCCGCGGCGCGACTACTACCGGGTGGAGCTCGCCTCGGGCACCCGGCTCTGGGTCTGCCGCAGCGGCGCGGCGGCGGCGCCGCGCTGGCTGCTGCACGGCCATCTGCCGTGACCGGTGCCGCTCCGGCCCGGCGGCACCGCGCGCCGGCAGCCCTGCCGGGTTATGCCGGCCGCCCGGTGCCGGTGCTAGCCGGCGAGCAGGGCGATCGCCTCGGGCAGCAGGCCCGGGTCACCCACCGCCAGGACCCGGCCGTCGCTCTCCAGGGTCAGCGGCGCGCCGGCCCAGTCGGTGACCCGGCCGCCGGCGCCCTCGACCACCGGCACCAGCGCCGCCCAGTCCCAGGGCTTCATGGTGCTTTCGGCGACCACGTCGACCAGCCCGAGGGCGAGCAGCCCATAGGCATAGCAGTCGCCGCCCCAGGTGACCCGGCGGGCGGCGGCGCGCAGCCGGGCGAAGCCCGGGCGGTCCCCCGGCGCGAACATGTCGGGGCTGGTGCAGGACAGCTCGGCGGCGGCGAGGCCGGCGCAGGCGCGGGTGCCGGGGGTGCCGCCGAGCGGCGAGCGGAAGGTGGTGGGACGGCCCCGGGCGCCGATCCAGCGCTCGCCGATGCCGGGCTGGTCGATCAGCCCGAGCACCGGCACGCCGCGGTGCAGCAGGCCGATCAGCGTGCCGAACAGCGGCCGGCCGGTGACGAAGGCGCGGGTGCCGTCGATGGGGTCGAGCACCCAGAGGTACTCGGCCTCCGCCCGGTCCGCGCCGAATTCCTCGCCCCAGATGCCATGGTCGGGGAAGCGCCCGGCGAGGACGGCGCGCATCGCCTGCTCGGCGTCGCGGTCGGCGGCGGTGACCGGGCTGGCGTCGCCCTTGGCCTCGACCAGCAGCGGGCTGCGGAACAGCGGGCGGATGGCGGCGCCGGCGGCCTCGGCCGCGGCTTCGGCCGCGGCGATGAATGCATCCATCGGTGATCCCCTGGTTTGCGCCGTCTCGAGGCGTCGATTAGAAGCCGCGCACCCTCATGGCAACGGCGCACGATGACCGACGTAATCGCTTTCCAGGGCCTGCCCGGCGCCTATTCGGACCTGGCCTGCCGCGCCGCCTATCCCGGCTGGACGACCCTGCCCTGCGCCAGCTTCGAGGCGGCGATGGATGCGGTGCGCGGCGGCCAGGCCGGGCTGGCGATGCTGCCCTGCGAGAACTCGCTCGCCGGCCGGGTGCCTGACATCCACCGGCTGCTGCCGGACTCCGGGCTCTCGGTGGTGGGGGAGCATTTCGAGCGGGTGGAGCACTGCCTGCTGGCGCCCCGCGGGGCGACGCTGGCGAGCCTGAGGCGGGCGCACAGCCATCCGGTGGCGCTGGGCCAGGTGCGGAACATCCTGCGCGAGCTCTCGCTGGTCCCGGTGATCGAGGCGGATACCGCCGGCGCGGCGGAGATCATCGCGGCGCGCGGCGGGGTGGAGGACGCGGCCATCGCCAGCGCCCTGGCCGCCGAGATCTACGGGCTCGAGATCCTCCAGCGGAACGTCGAGGATGCGGCGCACAACACCACCCGCTTCTACGTCTGCGCCCCGGCGCCGGCGATGCCCGCCCCGGGCACGCCGGATTGCGTCACCAGCTTCGTCTTCCGCGTCCGCAACATCCCGGCCGCCCTCTACAAGGCGCTCGGCGGCTTCGCCACCAACGGGGTGAACATGAGCAAGCTCGAGAGCTACATGCTCGACGGCGAGTTCACCGCGACGCAATTCCTGGCCGACGTGGACGGCCACCCGGAGGAGCCGGCGGTGGCCCGGGCGCTGGAGGAGCTGGCTTTCTTCTCGCGCGAGCTGCGGGTGCTCGGGACCTACCCGGCGCATCCCTACCGGCGGGCGCACCAGGGCGGCCAGCAGGCCGGGGCCGGGGTCCCTCAGCTCTCCTTGTAGCGGTAGCCGATGCCGTAGAGCGTCTCGATCTGGGCGAATTCGCCGTCGGCCACGCGGAACTTCTTGCGCACCCGCTTCACGTGGCTGTCGATGGTGCGGTCGTCGACGTAGATGTTCTCGCCGTAGGCGGCATCGATCAGCTGGTCGCGGTTCTTCACCATGCCCGGCCGCAGCGCCATGGCCTTCACCAGCAGGAATTCGGTGACGGTCAGCTGGATGTCGGTGCCCTTCCAGACGCAGGTGTGCTTGGTCTCGTCCAGCACCAGGTCGCCGCGCACCAGCACGCCGCCGGCCGGGCTGCCGGAGCCCTCGGCGCGGGAGGCCTCGTTGCGGCGCAGCAGGGCGCGGATGCGCTCCAGCAGCAGCCGCTGGCTGAAGGGCTTGGTGATGTAGTCGTCGGCGCCGAGCCGCAGCCCCATCAGCTCGTCGACCTCCTCGTCCTTGCTGGTCAGGAAGACCACCGGCATGGCGCTGCGCTGGCGGAGCCGCTGCAGCAGCTCCATCCCGTCCATCCGCGGCATCTTGATGTCGAGCACCGCGAGGTCGGCCGGCTTGGCGAGCAGTCCCTGGAGCGCGCTCTCGCCATCGGTGTAGGTGCGGACGGTGAAGCCCTCCTGTTCCAGCGTCATGGAGACGGAGGTGAGGATGTTGCGGTCGTCGTCCACCAGGGCGATCGTGGCAGCCATTGGTCGGGTCTCCGCCGGGTCAGGGATGGCCGGGTCAAGGATAGGGGGCCGGCCCTGGGTGGGCCGGCGCTGGCATCGGGGCACTCTGCGGCCCCATATGGTGCGGCATTGTGGCACAACCCGCACGGGATTGAGATGGTGACCGAGAACCTTGCCTTCCAAGCGCGCTGCCTGGCCCGGGGCGCCGCTTCGGCCACGCTGGCCACCCAGGCGGGCGGCCAGCCCTTCGCCAGCCTGGTGACCCCGGCGGCGGCGGCCGACTTCTCGCCGCTGCTGCTGCTCTCCTCGCTGTCCGAGCATACCCGGCAGCTGCGGGCGGAGCCGCGCTGCGCCCTGCTCTTCACCGGCGCGCCGGAGGGCGCCAATCCGCAGACCGCGCCGCGGGTGACCCTGACCGGGATCGCCGCCGAGGTCCCGGCCGAGGCGGTGCCGGGGCTGAAGGCGCGCTGGCTGGCCCGGCACCCCTATGCCGCGCTCTACGCGGATTTCGGCGACTTCGCCCTGTGGCGGGTCAGCCTCGGCGGTGCCCTGCTGGTCGGCGGCTTCGCCCGGGCCAGCCGGATCCGGCTGGCGGAGCTGCTGCCCGACCCGGCCGCGGTGGCGGCCATCGGCGCGGCGGCCGCGGACATCATCGGCCATGTGAACGCCGACCACGCGGATGCGGTGGCGGCGATCGCCACCGGGCTGCTGGGCGGGGCGCCCGGGGACTGGCGCATGGTCGCGGTCGACGTGGACGGGGCCGACCTCGCCGCCGGGGAGCCATCTGGGGAGCCATCTGGGGAGGCAGTCTGTCGACTGGCCTTCCGGGCCCCGGTGACAGATGCCGGCCAGGTCCGCACAGAACTCGTCTGGGCCGCGCGCGAGGGCCGCTTGCGCTTGAGTTGACGCGATATATCAACAATGTGCAATCCGGCGCGTTGACCCACGCTGTCATCACGCCCTAATTTGGCCGTGTAACTAGCCGAATAGCATCCTGTCATAGGTGAGGCGCCCGCAGACCGGGCGTCTTACTGTCGTATTCTCCGGAGGAAACTGCATGTCAGCGCCTGAGACCGCCCTCGCTGGAACTGGGGTGGCCAACGCCAATGCCCTCCATGCCAACCTGACCGCCGCCGGCCTCTACGAGCACGCGCTGCGGCGGGGTGAGGGCCGCCTCTCGGCGGAAGGCGCCTTCATGGCGGTGACCGGGGTGCATACCGGCCGCTCCGTGCAGGACAAGTTCGTGGTCGACGACCCGGAGGTCCACGACCAGATCTGGTGGGGCAAGATCAACCAGCCGATGGCGCCGGAGAAGTTCAAGGGCCTCTCCGCCAAGGTCCGGAGCTGGCTCGGGGCCCGGCCGGTGCTGTTCACCCAGGATCTCTATGCCGGCGCCGACCCGGCGCACCGCATCCGCGTGCGGCTGGTCACCACCAATGCCTGGCATGCGCTGTTCGCTCGCAACATGTTCATCCGCCCGCCGGTCGAGGAACTGGCCGGCTTCGCGCCGGACTTCACCATCCTGCATGCGCCGGAATACGAGGCCGACCCGGCTACCGACGGTTGCCGTACCACCACCTGCATCGCGCTGTCCTTCGCGCAGAAGACCATCCTGATCGCCGGCACCTCCTATGCCGGCGAGATCAAGAAATCGATCTTCACCGTGATGAACTGGCTGCTGCCGGCCAAGGGCGTGCTGCCGATGCATTGCAGCGCCAATGTCGGAAAGGGCGGCGACACCGCGCTGTTCTTCGGCCTGTCCGGCACCGGCAAGACCACGCTGAGCAGCGACCCGGAGCGGAGCCTGATCGGCGACGACGAGCATGGCTGGTCGGATACCGGCGTCTTCAACTTCGAGGGCGGCTGCTACGCCAAGGTCATCCGCCTCTCGCGCGAGGCCGAGCCGCAGATCTGGGACGCCAGCCACCGCTTCGGCGCGGTGCTGGAGAACGTGGTGGCCGATGCGCGCGGCAGCCTCGACCTCGAGGATGGCTCGCTGACCGAGAATACCCGGGCCTGCTACCCGCTGGAGTTCATCCCGAACATCGCCAAGGGCGGCCGCGCCGGGCTGCCGAAGAACGTGGTCATGCTGACCGCGGATGCCTTCGGCGTGCTGCCGCCGATCTCCAAGCTCTCGGCGGCGCAGGCCATGTACCACTTCCTCTCGGGCTACACGGCGCGCGTCGCCGGCACCGAGAAGGGCCTGGGCAAGGAGCCGCAGGCGACCTTCAGCACCTGCTTCGGCGCCCCCTTCCTGCCGCGCCACCCGGAAGTCTACGGCAAGCTGCTGTCCGACCTGATCGACCGCCACGGCGCCGATTGCTGGCTGGTGAACACCGGCTGGACCGGCGGCGCCTATGGCACTGGCAAGCGCATGTCCATTAAGCACACCCGCGCCCTGCTGCGGGCGGCGCTGGACGGCTCGCTGGCCAAGGTGGAGTTCGAGACCGACCCCTTCTTCGGCCTCTCGATCCCCAAGGCTCTGCCGGGCGTGCCGGCCGAGGTGCTGAACCCGCGCAACACCTGGGCCGACAAATCCGCCTACGACCGCACCGCGAAGGATCTGGTCGGCCGCTTCGAGAAGAACTTCGAGGGCTTCTCGGGCGAGGTGAGCGAGGCGGTGCTGGCCGCGGCGATCCGGGCGGCGGCGTAAATGCCCGACGGCGGGCTGGGGCCGCGACGCGAGGGGCCGGGGCGGCAACCCCCGGCCACCAACGTGCTGGGCGGGGCGCTGCTGCCCTGCTCGGTCGCGCCGCTGACCGGCTTCTACCGCGACGGCTGCTGCAACACCGGGCCGGAAGACCTGGGGCTGCACGTGGTCTGCGTGGAACTGACCGCCGAATTCCTGGCCTTCTCCAAGGGCCGGGGCAACGACCTCAGCACGCCGATGCCGGAATACGGCTTCCCCGGGCTGCGGCCCGGGGACCGCTGGTGCCTCTGCGCCGCCCGCTGGGAGGAAGCCCGGCGGTCCGGGCGGGCGCCCCGCGTGCTGCTCGAGGCGACCCACATCGCCGCGCTGGAGATCTGCGGCCTCGACGACCTGAAGGCGCACGCCGTCGAGGTCTAGCTTATCGTTTTGTCGCGCGATTCACGTCTTTCGGTGATTCCACCTCAGACGATCGCGCTCTCGGCTAGGTCCTGTGGACATTTACCGTAGCCACAGAATGG
>NZ_JAUFPN010000143.1 GCF_030409335.1 Paeniroseomonas aquatica | reverse complement strand
CCGCGGGCAGCGCCACCCCGGCCGCCAGGTCGCGCGGCGGCAGGCACCAGTGCAGCCCGTATTCGGCGATGCCGCTCCGCTCCAGCCAGTGCCGCAGCCCCGGGGTGAAGCCCCCGGCGAAGGGCTCGCGGCACAGCGGCGCGAGGTCCGGGCGCTCGCGCAGCAGCAGCAGGCCGAGCGGCGCCGGGGCATCGGGCCGCGGCGGGACCAGGAGCTGGCGGACCAGCCGGGCCGTCGCCAGGCCGTAGAGCCCGTGCTCGCGGATGCCATAGAGCACCAGCCAGTGCAGCGCCGCGTCGTAGTCGAAGCGGCCGGCCCGGCGGAAGCGCGGGCGCAGGTCGGCGCGGCCGAGCGCCACGGCGACGGCGAGCCAGCTCAGCTCGACCGCGCCGCCCAGGGCCGTGGTGAAGCCCTGCCCACCCATCCAGGCCTGCATCGCATCATCCGTGCGCAGCTGCCAGGCACCCTGGTCCTCCCGGGTCGCGTGCAGCAGGTCGTCGCCGTAGCGCTCCAGCAGCGCCATCGGCGGGAGCAGGCTGCGGCCGCGCTGGCGGGCGGCCGCGATCGGCCCCGCCATGCTGCGGAGGTCCTCCCGCAGCCGGGCATGGTCGAAGCCACCCAGCCGGCCGGCAAAGGTCAGCATCGGCGCGGCCTGCCTGCCCCGGCCATGCCGCTAGCCCGCCGGCTGCAGCCGGGCGGCCGGCGCCGCGGCCGGCCCCCGCGGGCCGGAGGAGGCCGGCCGCTGCTCTAGGACGCAGACGGAGGGGCCGGGCGCGCCGGAGGGCGCCTGGTCGGGCAGCCAGGCCAGGAGGCGCTGCCCCGGCATCGGCGCCGCGCCCTGCCGCCGCCCCTCGCGGGTGATGACGGCCACCGCCCCGCCCGGGCCGGCGACGCGGCAGAGCTCGGCGGCGACCGCCTGGCCCTGCTGCGTGCGCAGGTCGGCGACCACGGCGATGGCGGCGGGGTGGTCGCCGGCCTCGGCGGGGATCGCCTCCGCCACCCCCGGCCGCAGCCAGAGGCCGGCGGGCACCATGGCCTGGGCCGCCTCGAACAGCGCCGGCGGCACCAGCAGCCGCGGCGCGGCAGCGGCGAAGCCGGGCGCGGCCAGGCAGGCGGCGAGCAGCGCCGGATCCTCGAGCAGCACCAGCGCCCCCGGCCGGGGGATGGCGAAGCCGGCCAGCGCCGCGGCCAGGGTCGCCGCCGCGCCGTCCTCCAGCGGCTGCGCCGGGCCGACGGCGATGATCCCGGGCGGCACCGCGATGCGGCGCAGCGCCGCGATCACCGCCGCGGTCTCGTGCCCGGCCATGCAGATGGGCGGCTCGAAGCCGCGGGCGCAGGCGGCCGACCAGTCCCGGGTCAGCCACCAGCAGTCGCCGCAGTCGCGGGGCGCGATGTTGGCATTCTGCGGATAGCCGAAGAAGCCGAGCGAGGTGGGCCCGAAGAGCACGACGCTCGGCACCCGCATGGCCCGGGCGAGGTGGACGATGCCGCCCTCGGTGTCGACATGCGCGCTCGCGTGCTGCAGCACCCGCGCGGTTTGCTCGAGGCAGGTCGCGCCGCGCAGGTCGAGGTCGACGCCGGGCACCAGGGCTTCCGCAGCGTCGCCGAGCTGCACCACGGCATGGCCTTCCGCCTGGAGCGCCGCGACGATGCCGGCCCAGCCCTCGAGCGGCAGGTTCTTGGTCTGCAGCCCGGCGGCGCCCGCCATGGTCCGCGCCGCGCCGTGGTGGATGGTGACGTAGCCGCGGCCATGCACCGGCGCCAGCGGGTCCGCCGCCGGCGTGGCATGGACCAGCATGGCGCCGGGCCGGGGGAAGAATTCCGGGCCCTGGCGGCCGGAGACCGCGAGGTTGCCGGTATAGCCGACGAGATCGAGCTTGCCGAAGCCGGCCGCCACCGCCTGCCGCGCCAGGTCGTTGTTCCGGTGCGGCCAGTCGAAGCGGACGTAGCGCTGCCAGGGCGCCGCCCGGCCATGCGCCAGCCGGAGGAATTCGGCCGGGATGCGGGACAGCGGCGGGGTGGCGTAGGAGACGACGTAGCGGACCTCGGCGATCAGGTCGAAGACGTCGAGGCTGTGGCAGAGGTCGAGGAAGCCGCGCCGGGCCGGCTCCGGCGGCACCAGCACGGCGAAGACATAGGGGTTGCCGCCGAGCACCTGCTCGGCCGCCGGATGCTCGTGCAGCACGACGATGCGCGGCGCCCCGAAGGCCTCGTGCAGGCCCCGCACCACCGCCGAGAGGTAGAGCGCGTCGCCGATGCCGCCGGAGCCGACGACGAGCAGGGTGAGCGGATCCTCGCCGCCGCCATGCGGCGCCAGGCCGAAGACCGGCCCGTCCAGCCCCAGCGCGGCGAGGCCGGTGAGCCAGGCGTCGCGCCGCTGCATGAGCGAGGCCGTCTGCAGCAGCGGGTCCAGGGCGACGGCCGGGAAGCGCCGGACCGGGTCGGGGTCGGTCAGCACGCCGGCGATGCAGCGCGCCGCCCGGTCCAGGTCGTCGGTCGCCTTCTCCAGCGCGGAGCGCAGTGCCGCCTCGCTCGACTCCAGCACCTGGATGCGGTGCCGGGCCAGGTCGAGCTGGTCCGCCAGGGCATCGTCGCGGAGCAGCGCGAGGGACCTGCTGGCAAAGCTGTTCCCACCGTCTCGACCTTGGCCCATCCGCCACCGACGTTTCGAATTGCCAATCACCCTACACGAGGCGAGGCGATCCGTCAGGCGGTTTGTGGCGAAACCACAACGAATAATATGGGAATTGCCATGGGCCGGCCGGAGGGCCCGGGCGGCAGCCGCCGCCCGGCGCGGGGCTCAGCCGCGGTCGGCGTAGCCCCGCGGATGCGCCGAGTGCCAGGCCCAGGCGCTGCGGACGATGTCGTCCAGCGCGCCGAAGCGCGGGGACCAGCCGGTCTCCTCCCGCAGCCGGGCGGAGGAGGCCACCAGCACCGCCGGGTCGCCGGCCCGGCGCGGGCCGAGCGTGTGCGGCACCGGGCGGCCGCTGATCCGCTCGACCGAATCCATCACCTGCTTCACCGAATAGCCGGTGCCGTTGCCGACGTTGAACCGCAGGCTGCCGGTCTCGAGCCGCTCGAGCACCCGCAGATGGGCATCGGCCAGGTCGGTCACATGCACGTAGTCGCGGATGCAGGTGCCGTCGGGGGTCGGGTAGTCGGTGCCGAAGACGGTCAGCGGCGGCCGCGTCCCCATCGCCGCGCCGATCGCCAGCGGGATCAGGTGGCTCTCGGGCTCATGGTCCTCGCCGATCTCGCCGGAGGCATCCGCCCCCGCCGCGTTGAAGTAGCGCAGCGCGGCCGAGCGCAGCCCGTGCACCTGGTCGGCCCAGGCCAGCGCCCGCTCGACCATCAGCTTGCTCTCGCCATAGGCCGAGACCGGGGCGACCTCCGCCTGCTCGTCGATCGGGATCCGCTTGGGGAAGCCGAACAGCGCCGCGGTGGAGGAGAGCACGAAGCGCAGGCAGCCCGCCTTCACCGCCGCATCCGCCACGATCAGGCTGTTCGAGAGGTTCTCCCGGCAATAGCGCAGCGGGTCGCGCATCGATTCGCCGACCAGCGACAGCGCGGCGAAATGCAGCACCGCGTCGAACTTCCAGGCGGCGAAGACCTCCGCCACCCGCTTCGCATCGGACAGGTCGGCGACGACCAGGCTGGCCGCCGCCGGCACCGCCGCGCGGTGCCCCTGCCGCAGGTCGTCGAGCACGACGACCTCGTCGCCACGCCCGACCAAGGCCCGGACGATGTGGCTGCCGACATAGCCGGCGCCGCCCGTTACCAGATAACGACCCATCCGCCGTCCTACTCCCGGAAATAGCCGCCGTAGCGCGGGTGGTAGACCTCGGCGTCCGCATAGCCGGAGCGGCCATGCACCTTGGCATCCACCTGCGTCAGCGCGGCGCCGACCACACGGGCATGCGCCTCCTCGAGCAGGCCGAGCGAGTTGCGCACCACCGAGCGCGGGGTATCGCGCCACTTGACGCAGAGCAAGGTGGCGTCGGCCAGCCGGGCGACGACCCGGGCATCGGCCATGGCCAGCGCCGGCGGCGCATCCAGCACGATCAGGTCGTAATCACGCCGTACCCGCTCCAGCAGTCCGCCCATGGCCTCCGACATGAAGAGGCCGAGGGAGTGGATCTCGGCCGCGCCGGCCGGGATGTAGTCGAGCGAGGAGAGGTGGTCGCGGCGGATGATCCGCTCCAGCAGCGCCTGGCCGAGCAGCAGGTCGGTGACGCCCGGGGCGCCCTCGCAGCGGAAGACCCGGCCGAGCGCCGGCTGGCGCACGTCGCAGTCGATCAGCAGCACCCGCTCCCCGTTCATCGCCGCCGAACGGGCGAGCGCGACCGAGGTGGTGGTCTTGCCCTCGCCCGGCCGCGCCGCGGTGATCACCACCACCCGCGGCGGCTCCGAGCCGAGCCAGAGCGAGGCGCGCAGGGTGCGCATGCTCTCGGAGAAGGGGCTGAGCGGCTTGCGGACGACGTAGTCCTCGACCTTGTGCCGCCCCAGCAGCCCGCGCTTCAGCATCGGCACCAGCGCCAGGCAGGGCAGGCCGAGCGAGGCGCGCACCTCCTCGCCCGAGCGGATGGTGCTGTCCGCCTGCTCCAGGAACCAGATCACCAGCAGGCCGAAGAGAACGCCCAGCAGGGCCGCCGCCACGACGAAGAGGGAGACCTTGGGGAAGCTCGGCGTCCCCGGCGTGGTCGCCGGCGACAGCACCCGGGCATCCGGCTTCTCGATCGCGGTCTGCGACACGGTCTGCTGCGAGCGCTCGAGCACGGCGCGCAGCAGGGTGCGGGAGGCCTCGGCGTCCCGCTCGAGGGCGGCGACCTGGATCTCGGCGCCCTGGCTCTGGTTCAGCCGGCCCTGCTGGCTGCGCAGCGCCGCCTCGAGGCTGGCGACCCGGGCCTGGGCGGCCCGCGTCTCGGCATCGAGCGCCTGGACCACGCGGCCGGTCTCGCCGCCGACCGCCCGTTCCGTCTCGGCCAGCCGCGACCGCGCCGCCCGGACGTCCGGATGGTTCGGCCCGAGGGTCGCCTGCAGCCGCTCCACGTCGCGCCGCGCGTCGTCGCGCGCCGCCCGTGCCCCGGTCAGGTTGGAGGAGGCCAGCGCGGTGAGGTCGGCACCGCCGCCGCCGCGCCGCGCCGCGTTGAGCCGCGCATCGGCCGTCGCCAGCTGGTTGCGGGCCTCGATCAGGTCGCTATTGATCCGGCTGACCTGCTCGGTCGCCAGCCCGGCGCTGACGCCGCGGGTCAGGCCCGAGGCGGTCCGCAGCTCGGCGATGCGGCTTTCGGTGGTCTGCAGCTCGGCGCGGAGCTGACCGACCCGGCCGTCGAGCCAGTCATTGGCCCGCCGCACCGCATTGAACTTCGCTTCCAGCTGATCCGCGATATAAAGCTCGGAGGCCAGGTTGGCGGCATCCGTCGCCAGCTGCGGGTCCTCGGAGGTGAATTGGACGGTCAGCACGCGCGAATTGCGCACCACCACCACCAGCATCCGGTCGCGCACCGCCTCGGCGGCGGCGATCTCGGCCCGCTCCTCGGAGGGGCGCGGCTCGGGCGCCTCGGGCGCCAGCAGCTCGCCGAGCGAGGGCGACAGCGCCCCGAATCGGCGCGCGATGGCATCCTGCCAGCGGTACTTCAGGGTTTCCGGCCGCTTCGACTCGGTCACCCACCAGGCGAATTCCTCCCGGTTGGTCAGGTCGAACTGGCGAACGATCCGGCGGGCGACCGACAGGCTGCGGATCACGTCCACCTGGCTCGCCAGCACCGCATCCGTGGTGGTCTCGTCGCGCAGGATGCTCTGGAGCTCCCGCGCCGCGTAATCCGTCGGCTCGAACATGACGGTCGTGCTGGCGGTGTAGCGCGGGGTCAGCTGCTTCGCCGCGACATAGGCCGCGATGGGGAAGAGCAGGGCACAGAGCACGAGCACGAGCCGCCGGCGGCGCAAGGCCGCCAGCAGGGCCGTGACGGTCATCCCCTCCGGTTCGATGGGGGCCGCGACGGGCGCGGGGGTGCGGAGCTGCGGCTTCCGATCGGAGGGAGGCCGCGATTCAACCGTTCTGTCCAGCATACGAGGTGCGTCTTTCCTTCGCGGCGAAAGCAGCGGAGCTTCAGGCCATTACGCTCCGGCGGAGAAGCGGGTCAATCAACGGGCTGGCGAACATCGCACCGCCGAGCAAACATCAGCGTGATGAACCACGCGCGCAAGGAAACGCGAATGTGCCGCGGGCGTGCCGTCTGGCAGAGACTATGGAACCAGCCGGCGCCAGGAGTCCCGAGCCGGCGGCCGGTTGCAACTTGTTTTAGTACACGGAAGGAAAGCCAAACGATGCATATCCGCCGCGCATTCTGCCTGCTGTTGGTCGCCGGCCTCGCCGCCTGTAGCGCACCAGGGGCCAAACTGCCACCGCTGCCGGATGCGACCCTGTCCTCCTACCGGGTCGGCCCGGAGGACCAGCTCCGCGTCACCGTCTTCAACGATCCGCGACTGACCGGCGACTTCCGCGTCTCCGACGCCGGCTCCATCGCCCTGCCGCTGATCGGCACCGTGCGCGCCGCCGGCCTCACCACCACCGAGGTGGAACGGGCGGTCGAGAAGGAGATGCGCGACAAGAACCTGTTCCGCGATCCTTCCGCCGCGGTCCAGGTCATCGCCTACCGGCCGGTCTTCGTCTCCGGCATGGTCGAGCGTGGCGGCCAGTTCCCCTACCAGCCCGGGATGACCACCCTCACCGCCGTGGCGGTGGCCGGCGGCTTCAACTACCGGGCCATCAGGGACTACGTCTCCATCACCCGCATCGGTCCCGATGCCCGGCCGGTCGAATACCGCGCCGAGCGGGAATCGCTGGTGCAGCCCGGCGACGTCGTGACCGTCTTCGAGCGCCGCTTCTGAGACGCGGGGCCTCCCTGCCAAGGCCTGATGGCCTTGGCCCGGGGGGCCTGATCCGGCGCGGCCTGGTCCTGCTCGGCTTGGCCCTGCTCGGCCTGGCCGCGTCGCTCCCGGCGCCCGCGGCGGCACGGCCGCCGGAGGCGCCGGCCAGCTGGGCGGGGGTGACCTCCCCCTCGCCCGGCCCCGCCCGCATCATCGGCGGCACCGGCCTCGGCTGCCTCGGCGGGGCGGTGGCACTGCCGGCCGACGGTCCCGGCTGGCAGGCCGTCCGCCTCTCCCGCAACCGCCACTGGGGCCACCCGGCCCTGGTCGCCACGCTGCAGGACCTCACCCGCGCCACCCGGGCGGCGGGCCTTCCCGTCCTCTGGATCGGCGACCTCGGCCAGCCCCGGGGCGGGCCGATGCCCTATGGCCATGCCAGCCACCAGGTGGGGCTGGATGCCGACATCTGGCTCGACCTCACGCCCAAGCCGCCGCTGCCGCCGGCGGCGCGGGAGGAGATCGCCGTCCCCTCGCTGGTGCTGCCGGACGAAACCGGCGTGGATCCCCGCATCTGGCGGCCGGGGCATGCCCGGCTGATCCGCCTCGCCGCCGAGCTGCCCGGGGTCGACCGGGTGCTGGTCAACCACGCCATCAAGCGCGAGCTCTGCCGCACCGAAGCGGGCGCCCCCTGGCTCCGCCGGGTCCGCCCCTGGCGCGGCCACGACAGCCACATGCATGTCCGGCTGCGCTGCCCGCCCGGCGAGGCGGAGTGCCGGGACCAGCCGCCGCCGCCGGCCGGCGACGGCTGCGACGCGACGCTCGCCTGGTGGCTGACGCCGGAGGCCCGCCAGCCGGCGCCCCGCCCGCCCGGGCCCCGCCCGGCCCTGCCCGCCGCCTGCGGCGCGATCCTGCAGGGGCGCTAGCGCCGCGGGGCCGGCGGGGCTTGCGCCCCGGCCATTCGTTTCGTATATGGATCAAGCGGCCGGTCCTGGGCTGGCCGCGACCAGCGGAGGCTGGCCGCCCCCGGGGCAGCCGGCCATGCCCTGCCGGCGCCACGGCAGGGCGCTCACCCGGGCCGCAACGGATGCGGATGCAGCCCGGACCAGGGCGGAGGCAAGCTGTGCAGGAACCGGCCCCGGCCTCGGCCCATGGCGTCCCCCGGCCCGGCCCGGGTCCCGACGCCGCCCCGGCGCATCCCGCCGGCTTCGACGCCGAGGCCTGCGCGCGGGAGCCGATCCACCTGCCCGGGGCGATCCAGCCGCATGGCGCCCTGCTCGCCGCCCTGGCCGCCGATGGCCGGATCACCCATGCCAGCGGCAATGCCGCCGGCCATCTCGGCACCCCGGCGGAGGCCCTGCTCGGCCGCCCCCTCCGGGCCGTGATCGGCGAGGCCGCCTGGGCCGCGCTGGCCGGCACGCCGACCGACGGGCGCGCCCTCCGGTGCCTGGCGCAACCGCCCGCCGGCCCGATGCTGCAGCTGCGCGCCCACCGGACCGGCCGGCATCTCTGCCTCGACCTCGAGCCGCCCTCGCCCGCCGCCGCGGCGGAGTCGCCGCTGCTGCTGGTCCAGCCGACGCTCGAGCGCTTCAGGGCCGCGGCCGACCTGCGCGAGCTCTGCGAGCTGGCGGTGCAGGGGCTGCGCCAGCTGACCGGCTACGACCGGGTCATGGCCTATCGCTTCGATGCCGAGGGCCATGGCGAGGTCTTCGCCGAGGCCCGCGACCCGGCGCTGGAGCCCCTGCTCGGCCTGCGCTACCCCGCCGCCGACGTCCCGGCCCAGGCCCGCCGGCAGTATCTCCGCCAGAGCCTCGGGCTGGTCGCCGATTCGGCCTACCGACCCGTGCCCATCCTCACCGCCGAGGAGGCGCCGCTCGACCTCACCCACAGCAGCTTGCGCAGCGTCTCCCCGGTCCACCGGGAGTACATGCGGAACATGGGCACCGCCGCCAGCCTGACCCTGGCCCTGGCGCCCGGGCCGGACCGCGGCCGGGACCACGGCGAGGAGCCGCCGGAGGAGGCGCTGCTCTGGGGCCTGCTGGTCTGCCATCACCGCCAGCCCCGGCTGCCGGATCTCGAGACCCGGCTGGCCGCCGACCTGCTCGGTAAGGTCGTCTCGGTGCTGCTGGCCAGCCTGCGGACGCAGGAGATCGAGGCGGAGCGGCGGCGGCGGCGCCCGGCGCTGCGGGCTGTGCTGCGGGGGCTGCCCGCGGCCCTGCCGCTGCCCGAGGCGCTGGCGGCGGCAGGGCCGGACTTCCTCGCCGTCACCGGCGCCACCGGCGCGGTGGTTCGCCTGGGGGGCCTGCTGCTGCCGCTCGGCCGCACCCCGCCCCTGGCGGTGGCGGACCGGGCGCTGGCGCTGCTCCAGGCCCGGGCCACCGGCTCCCTGGTGGAGACCGACAGCCTCGGCAGGCTGGACGGCGAATTCGCCGGTTGCGCCGCGGAGGCGTCCGGTGCGCTGCTGGTCCGGCTGGGCCATGGCGCCGGGGATGCGGTGGTCTGGTTCCGCCCCGAGCTGGCCCGGACCGTCACCTGGGGCGGCAACCCGGCCGAGCACGCGGGCCTGGACCCGGCGAGCGGCCGGATTTCCCCGCGGCGGTCCTTCGCCGCCTGGCAGGAGCTGGTGCGCGGCCGCTCCCTCCCCTGGAGCGCCGCCGACCGGTCCCTGGCGCGGCGGATCGGCCATGCCCTGGCCGCCGAGCAGGCCGAGCGGGTGCGGCAGGAGCTGGCCTCGGTGCTGCAGCAGGCGAGCAGGGCCAAGTCCCGCTTCCTCGCCGGCATGAGCCACGAGCTGCGCACCCCGCTCAACGGCGTCCTCGGCCATGCCCAGCTGCTGTCGCTCGATGGCGGCCTCGGCCCGGCGCAGGCCCGGCGGGTGGAGGCGATGCTCACCGCGGGCAAGCACATGCTGCGGATCATCGGCGGCGTGCTGGAGCTTTCGGAGATCGAGGCCGACCACGCGGTGCCGGAGCCGACCGCCTTCGACCCCCGCGGCGTCGCCCAGGAGTGCCTCGACGTGGTCCGGCCGATGGCCGAGGCCAAGGGGCTCTCGCTGCAGCCGGTGATCGCGGCGGAGGTGCCGCCGGCCATCGTCGCCGACCCCACCCGCTTCCGCCAGATCCTGCTCAACCTGCTGGGCAATGCGGTGAAATTCACCGGGGCGGGCGGGGTCGAGCTGCGGCTGCGGCTGACGGCTGACGGCCGGTCGCTGCGGGTCGAGGTGGCGGACACCGGCCCGGGCATCGACCCGGGCAAGCGCCACCGGCTGTTCCAGGCCTTCCAGCGGCTGGGCGGCACCGAGGACCCCTCCGGCAGCGCCGGCCTCGGCCTGGCGATCACCGCCCGGCTGGCGACGCTGCTCGGCGGCTGCCTGGGCCATGAGGACAACCCCGGCGGCGGCAGCCTCTTCTGGCTGGAGCTGCCGCCGGGGGATGTGGCGGCGGCGGCGGCGGAAGGCCGCGTGGCCCCGGAGGCCGCCCCGGCGGCCCTGCCGGTCCAGGGCGGGCCGTCGCTCCGCATCCTGGTGGCCGACGACAGCGCCATCAACCGGGACGTGGCGCAGGGCTTCCTGCAGGCGGCCGGCCACGCGGTCGCCCTCGCCGAGGACGGCGACGAGGCCGCCGCCGCCGCCGCCGGGGGGGATTTCGACCTGATCCTGATGGATCTGCGCATGCCGCGGCTGGACGGGATCGGGGCGACCCGGTGGATCCGCGCCCTCCCCGGGCCACGCGGCCGGGTGCCGATCGTCGCGCTGACCGCCCAGGCCTTCGCGGAGCAGCTCGAGGAATGCCGCGGCGCCGGCATGGACGGGCACCTCGTCAAGCCCTTCACCATGGAGGGGCTGCTGGCGGCGATCGCCAAGGGGATGGCGGCCCGCCGGCAGGGCCCGCCGGCCCCGCCCTGAGGCGCCGGGCCGGGCTTAAGCCTTTGGTAGCCCCGCCGCGGCGAGACTGGGCCGGCACCGCAGCAGTCCCGGGGGTTGGCCTTGCACACGAAGATCCTGGTCGTCGAGGATGACGCCATCCAGCGCGACGTGCTGACCCGGATGCTGGCCGGCCACGGCCATGCGGTGGAGGCCGCGACCGACGGGCTGGATGCGTTGCGCCGGCTCCGGCGCGACGTCTTCGACGTCGTCGTGCTCGACTACGGCCTGCCGGACGTCGACGGCCTCGCCGCCGCGCAGTTCATCGCCGGCTTCGCCCCGGCCGCCGAACGCCCGCGGCTGATCGGCCTCAGCGCCACGCCGAAGCGGCTGCGGGACCGGCCAGGCAAGGCGACCGGCCTGTTCGACCGGGTCCTGGCCAAGCCCTGCCCGCCGGCGGCCCTGCTGGCCGCCGTCGCGGATGCCGGGGCCGCCCGCCCGCAGCCTCGCCACCCCGTGCCGCCGGGGGCGCTGCCCTTCGGCAGCCACCGGTCGCTGCCGCCGATCCGCCCCGATGGCCAGCCCGGGCCGCAGCCCGGCCCGGCGCCGGCCGCGGAGGCGCCGCGGGTGCTGCTGGTGGACGACGATCCGGTGGCGCGGTCGATCGCCGAGGCGGCCCTGGCCGCGCAGGGCTTCGTGGTGGATACCGCCGCCGAGGGACTCGAGGCCTTCGAGAAGATCGGCCGCCGGCGCTACCAGGTCGTGGTGCTCGACATCATGATGCCCGGCATGGACGGGCTGGCCGCCGCCCACCTGGCCTTCGACCTGCTGTCCGGGGCCGACCGGCCGCGGCTGGTCGCGCTGACCGCCGACCCCGAGGGGCTGCGTCGCCGGGAGGCCGGGGCGCCCAGCCTGTTCGACGAGGTGGTCGGGAAATCCGCCGAGCTCGGGACCCTGGTCGCCGCGGTGCGGGCCAGCGCGGACTATGGCCAGCGCCGCGCCGCGCCGCCCCCGCTGGCCATGGCCGATGTCGCCAGGCTGGCGAAGCTGCTGGGCCGCCCGGCATGAGCGACAGCGCCGAACCGCTGCCGCCCCTGCTGGACGAGGCGGTGCTGAACCAGGTGGCCGCCTACCTGCCGGCGGCGATGCTGGAGACCAACCTGCACCGCCTGGCCGAGCTGGCCGAAGCCCTGCTCGGGCTGCTCTCCCCCGGCGGCGCCTGCGTGGTGGAGCAGGTCCACCGGCTGGCCGGCAGCTCCGGCATGCTCGGCTTCAGGCGGCTGGCGGCGGCCTGCCTGCGGTTCGAGGCCGCCTGCAGCCCGGCCTTCCCGGCCAAGGCCGCGGCCCGGGCCGAATTGCGGGCGGTGCTCGAGGCCACGCTGCCGGAGATCACCTGCCGCCTGTCGGGCTAGGGCTCACTGCCAGCGCCGCGCCGGCCCGCAATCCAGGTGCACGAAGCCGTCCCGCCGGTACAGCCCGACGCCGCCGACCTGCAGCTCCGCCGCCAGCCGGGCCAGCCCCAGGCTGTCGCGTCCCGGCAGCCGGACATCCGCCGCCATGCCGGACATGTGCAGGCTGGCCCGCGAGACCCGGCGGGATTCCCGGGCCCGGGCCGCATTGGTCTCCGGCGCCCGGTAGCCGCTGATGACCTGGTAGCCCTCGCTGGCATCCATCTGCCGGGCGACGGTCGCCAGCACGTCGAAGAGCCGCGGGTCCATCGGCGTCGCCTCCTCCATCGAGGGATCGCGGAGGACCCAGTCGAGCTGGCGCAGCGCCTCCCGGTCGTAGCGGCCGTCGCGCCAGTAGGGCCCGTCGAAGACCTCGCCGGTCTGCAGCCGCTGGATGGTCAGGCGGCGCGGCGCGGTGTCCGGCACCTGCGCCCGGGCTCCGGCCGCCGCGGTGCAGGCCAGGCCCAGCGCGGCGCCGAGCAGCCCCCGCCGGGGCAGGATCGTCTCGCCCCCGCCCGTGCAGCACGGGCAGGGCGGCAGGCGGGGCCGCACCTCAGCGCACCCCGGCCGCGCTGCTGGCCACCCGGGTCCGGCTGCTGTCCATCGCCCGCACATAGGCCTCGTCCAGCCCGTAGATGTCCGGCCGCAGCACCACCGTGCCGGCCGCGACCACCGCGGTGGTGTAGTGCAGCCGCACCGGGATGCTGCGCGGCGCCGCGACCCCGGTGGTGACCCGGCTGGCCAGCACCCGTTCCGCCCGCGCCCGGTCCCAGCCCGCCGCCCCCTGCAGCACCGCGTCCAGCAGCTCCATCGGCTTCTCCAGCCGGATGCAGCCGGAGGAGAAGGCGCGGTCCGGGCGGCGGAACAGGTGCCGGTCGGGGGTGTCGTGCATGTAGATGTCCTCGGTATTCGGCATGATGAATTTGATGCGGCCCAAGGCGTTGATATCGCCCGCATCCTGCCGGATGAAGTAGGGAAAGCGCGTCGGGTTCACGCTGGCCCAATCGATGGTGGTCGGATCGATCTCGGTCCGCGCGCCATCGATGAATCCATAGACGCGAAATCCCTTCTCCATCATCGCGCGCGGGTCGCGGCGGAAGCGCGGCAGCAGGTCCTCCCGCGCATTGCGTTCCGGCACGCCCCATTGGGGGTTGAACTGCACCGCGTTGAGCCGCACCCGCAGCATCGGCGTGGCCCGGGCCGGCTTGCCGACGATCACGGCCATGTCAAGCAGCACCCGGCTGGTCCCGCCGGCGCCGGGCTCGGCCAGCACCAGCCGCTGGTGCGGCACGTTGACCTCGATATGCCGCTCGTTCGGCGGCGGCGCCGCCGCCCGGCGCATGTCGAGCGCCGCCCGCAGCTGCCGCAGCGGCACCTCGGCCGGCCGGTTCAGCGCCGCGAAGGTCAGCCGGCCGATCCGCCCGTCCGGCTCCAGCCCCTCGGCGGCCTGGAAGCGCTTCACCGCCGCCTGCAGCGCCTCGTCGTACAGCGCCTCCGCGGCGGCGGGCATGGCCGCCAGCAGCGGGTCGGTCAGCAGCAGCCGGGCGCGCAGCGCCGGCACCCGGACGGGATCCTCGCCGCCCGGCTCCAGCGTATCGGGCCCGGCGGCCGGCACATGCGGGAAGCCGCCGGCCGCGACCCGCGCCCGGGCCAGGGCCAGGGCCCGCTTCAGCACCGCCGCCTCGGGCGGCAGCAGCGCCGCCCGGTCCAGCACCATGGCCGGGTCGGGCGCCGCCGCGAGCGCCGACAGCCAGGGCGCCAGCGGCACCGCCGCGGTGTCCCGCCGCAGGTCGGCCCGGTTCGGCAGCTCCGCCACGCGGCCATGCAGCAGGTCGGTCAGGGCCAGCAGGGCCGACCGGTAGAGCCCGGCCTGCCAGGCCGCCGGATCGCGCTGCGCCAGGGTCTCCGCCGGCACCGCATAGGCGCGCGGGTCCAGCCCGTCCTCGTCCAGCCGCCGCAGCCGGTCGGCCAGGCGCAGCAGCGCCGCGCTATCCGCCGGGGCCGCCGCGGCAAGGGCCGGCCGGGCCAGCCCGCCCGCCGCCAGGCCGCCGGCGAAGAGGCCGGCGGAGAACAGGACGGGCGCGGCGAGGCCGGCGGTCCGGAGGAAGGCGGAGAGGATGATTGCGCGCACGTTCCTTGAATACCGCGTCGGCAACCCAACCGCCAAGGCTTCCTGGCCCCGGGCCACCCCCTTGCGGCGGTTGAGGCCCCCCGTGCAACACTTGACGCCCCGCGGGCGATGGTTGACGCCCGCCGCCCCCCGCGCGAGCCTGCCGGCCCCGCCGCGGAGACGCCAGCATGAGCCCCCTCGACCTCGCCGCCCCGCGCCGCAACAGCGACCTCGACGCCGCCCTGGCCGAAGCGCACGAGGCCTATGCCGCGGCCCGGCCGCGGAGCGCCGCCATCCATGAGAGGGCGCGGGCGGTGATGCCGGGCGGCAATACCCGCAGCGTGCTGTTCTACACCCCCTTCCCCACCGCCATGGTCCGCGGCGAGGGCTGCCGGCTCTGGGATGCCGACGGGCGCGAGTACCTCGACCTGCTCGGGGAATACACCGCCGGCCTGTTCGGCCATTCCGAGACGCGCATCATCGAGGCGGTGAAGCAGGCGCTCGACCGCGGCATCAACCTCGCCTCGGTCGGCGAGGCGGAGCAGGATCTGGCGCGCCTCATCATCGGCCGCTTCCCCTCGATCGAGCTGGTCCGCTTCACCAACAGCGGCACCGAGGCCAACCTGCTGGCCCTGGCCGCGGCGCGGGGCTTCACCGGCCGGACCAAGGTCATGGTGATGCGCGGCGGCTACCACGGCGGGGTGCTGACCTTCGCCACCGAGCAATCCGCGGTGAACCTGCCGATCCCGCTGGCCTTCACCGACTACAACGACCCCGCCGCCGCGACGCGGGACATCCTGGCCGAGGGCTCCCTGCTGGCCGCGGTGCTGGTCGAGCCGATGCTGGGCTCCGGCGGCTGCATCCCGGCCAGCCGCGAGTTCCTGCAGGCGCTGCGCGACGCGACGCGCCAGACCGGCGCGGTGCTCATCTTCGACGAGGTCATGACCAGCCGGCACGGCCCCGGCGGGCTGCAGCAGAGGATGGACGTCATCCCCGACATGACCACGCTCGGCAAGTACATGGCCGGCGGCATGAGCTTCGGCGCCTTCGGCGGCCGGGCCGACATCATGGCGGTCTTCGACGGCCACAAGCCGGGCACCCTGCCGCATGCCGGCACCTTCAACAACAACGTCTGGTCCATGGCCGCCGGCTGCGTGGCGATGGGCGAGATCTTCGACGCCGCGACCGCCGAGGCGCTCTATGCCCGCGGCGAGGCGCTGCGCGACGCGCTCAACGCCGCCTGCACGGCGGCCGGCGTCGGCATGCAGTTCACCGGCCGCGGCTCCATGCTGACGGTACATTTCCGCCCCGGCCCGATCACCGCCCCCTATGCCGCGACGCCGGCCGAGAACGCGCTGCGCGAGCTGTTCTTCTTCGACCTGCTGGCCCAGGGCATCTACCTCGCCCGCCGCGGCATGGCCGCCCTCAGCCTGCCGGTGGGCGAGGCCGACTGCGCCCGCTACGTCGCCGCGGTCGAGGAGTTCGTCGCCGCCCGCAAGCCGCTGCTGGCCGCGGGCGCCGTGCCGGTCTAGCCTGCGCCTCGAGCTCCGGAGACGATGGACACCATGCCGATGCCACCCGCCGTGGTTCGCCGCGCGCCGGCCCAGGGACGCCGGGTCCTGCTGCTGACCGGCGCCTCGCGGGGGATCGGCCATGCCACGGTGAAGGTCTTCTCCGCCGCCGGCTGGCGCGTCATCACCGTCTCCCGCCAGCCCTTCCCCGAGGAATGCCCCTGGGAGATGGGGCCCGAGGACCATATCCAGGCCGACCTCTCGGACGCCGCGGACACGCTCCGCGCCATCGAGGAGATCCGCGAGCGGCTGATCCCGGACGAGGGCCGGCTGGACGCGCTGGTGAACAATGCCGGGATCTCCCCGAAGGGGGCCGGCGGCGCCCGGCTGAACACCATCGATACCCAGATCGACGACTGGAAATGGGTCTTCCAGGTGAACTTCTTCTCCTCGATCATGCTGGCCCGCGGCCTGCTGGAGGAGCTGAAGAAGACCCGCGGCGCGGTGGTGAACGTCACCTCCATCGCCGGCAGCAAGGTGCATCCCTTCGCCGGCGCCGCCTATTCCACCTCGAAGGCGGCGCTCATGTCCCTGACGCGGGAGATGGCGCACGACTTCGGCCCGCTCGGCATCCGGGTGAACGCCATCTCCCCCGGGGAGATCGACACCTCCATCCTCTCGCCGGGCACCGAGAAGATCGTCGAGGAGCAGATCCCGATGCGCCGCCTCGGCAAGCCCGCCGAGGTCGCCAAGGCGATCTACTTCCTCTGCTCCGATGCCAGCTCCTACGTGAACGGCGCCGAGATGCACATCAACGGCGGCCAGCACGTCTGATCAGCGGCCACCCCCCACCGGCAGCAGCGCCCCGGTGACGTAGCTGGCGGCATCCGACAGCAGCCAGAGCACCGCCTCCGCCACTTCCTCGGCGCTGCCGCCCCGCTGCATCGGCACCCCGGCCGAGAGCCGCGCGACGCGCCCCGGCAGGCCCGCCGCCGCATGCAGCTCGGTGTCGATCAGCCCGGGGTTCACCGCGTTCACCCGGATGCCCTCCGTCGCCAGCTCGCGCGACAGGCCGATGGTCAGGGTGTCCACCGCCCCCTTGCTGGCGGCGTAGTGCACCCACTCGCCGCCGCCGCCGATCTCGGAGGCGCGGGAGGAGACGTTGACGATGGCGCCGCCGCGGCCGCCATGCCGCGTCGACATCCGCCGCACCGCCGCCCGGGTGCAGCCGACGGTGCCCAGCACGTTGACCCGCAGCACCTCTTCCCAGACGGCATCGGCGGTCTCGTCCAGCCGTCCGGTCGGGCCGGTGATGCCGGCGTTGTTGACCAGCGCGTCCAGCCGGCCGAAGCGCGCATCGAGGGCGGCGAAGCAGGCCTCCCGGGCCGCGGCATCGCCGGCATCGGCCCGCATCGCCAGCACGCCGGCCCCGGCGGCCTCGGCCGCCGCGGCGGTCGCGGCCGCGCGGGCCGCATCGCCGCGGTAGGTGAAGCCCAGGTCGTAGCCGCGGGCGGCGGCCAGCAGCACCACGGCGGCGCCGATGCCGCGGCCGCCGCCGGTCACCAGCAGCACGGGGCGCGGCGCAGGGGTATCCGTCATCCCCCCAGCCTGCCGCCCGGCGGGGCCCGGTTCAAGCCCGGCCTTCGCCGCGCGCCGCCTCGGCCCAGCCCCGGCCCAGCCCCGGCCCGGACTCAGGAGATCAGCCAGCCGAAGGCCAGGGTGCCGAGCACCACCAGGGCGAGGGCGCGCAGGACATGCAGCAGCTCCCCCTCCCCGGTGCCCTCCTCGGGCTTGGCGGTACGAAGCCGGCGCGGCGGCGGCCGGCGCAGGACCCGGGCCTGGTCATCCTCCGGCGAGAGAATGCGTGGTGCCATGGAGAATCATCCTGAGGGGTAGGGCAAGGCCGGGCCGGGACGCGACCGCGGCCGCCCCTTCCCGGCGGCAGATCATGCCGCGGCGAAACCGTTCCGGAAAAGCATCTTTTACGGTTTCTTAACGCCCGCGCCGGCCCTGGCCCGGCACCGCCGATGCGGGCAGACTGCCGGGCATAACCCGACAAGGGAACGTCCCGACCATGCCCCGCCCCGCCCGTCCGCCGGCCGCCGCCTAATGCGCCGCCGCGCCCTGCTCGCCGCCCCGGCCCTGGCAGTCCCGGGCCTCTCCCGCGCCCAGCCCGCCGGGCCCCTGGCCTGGCCCGCCGCCCGGCCCATCCGCCTGGTCATCGGCTTCCCGCCCGGCGGCTCGGCCGATTTCCTCGCCCGCAGCCTGGCCGACCCGTTGGGGCGCGAATTCGGCCAGACCATCCTGATCGACAACCGCCCCGGCGCCGGCTCCAACATCGCGACCGAGCACGTCGCCCGGGCCGAGCCCGATGGCTATACCCTGCTGCTCGGCGGCAATTTCAGCCATTGCGTGAACCCGGCCATGTTCCGCCGGGTCGCCTTCGACCCCATCGCCGACTTCACCCCCATCACCCAGCTCAGCGACATCCCGACCATCATCGCGGTGAACCCGGCCAGCGGCATCCGGACGCTCGCCGAGCTCATCGGGCGCATCCGCGCGACGCCCGGCCGCTGGAACTACGGCACGCCGGGCATCGGCACGCCGAGCCACCTCGCCGGCGCCATGTTCACGAGGGCGACGGGCCTCGAGCTCACCCATGTCGCCTTCCGCGGCGGGGCGCCCTCGCTCACCGCCATCCTCGCCGGCGACATCGAGATCATCATCGGCACCCCGCCGGTGGTCCTGCCGCATGCCCGGGCCGGGCGGCTGACCGCGCTGGCCATGACGACGGCCGCCCCCTCCCCGGTCATCCCCGATGTCCCCGGCGCCGCGGCCGCCGGCCTGCCGGCGCTCGACATCGCCGGCTGGTACGGGCTGTTTGCCCCGGCGAAGCTGCCCCCCGCCATCCGCGACCGGATCTTCGCCGCCACCGCCGCCGCCCTGGCGATGCCGGCGGTGCGCGACCGCTTCGCCCAGGAAGGGCTGCAGGCCATCGCCAGCCCCGACCCCGACCACTTCGCCGCCTTCGTCGCCCGGGAGATCCCCTTCTGGGCCAAGGTCGTGCAGGACGCAGGAGCCACGGCGGAATGAGCACGCATCTCCACACCTGGCCGGCGCAGCAGCGGGTCCGCCACGGCCTGCCGGTGGACCAGGCCCTGCCGCCCGAGCTGGCCGACTGCCGGCGCGTCGTCCTCGTCACCACCCGCTCGCTGGCGCAAAGCCGCATCGCCGCCGCCGCCCGCGCCGCCATCGGCCCGAAGCTCGCGGGCGAGACCTCGGCCATGCGCGCCCATTCCCCGGTCGAGGACGTGCTGGCCCTCGCCGCCCTGCTGCGGGAGACCGAGGCCGACCGCGTCGTCGCGCTCGGCGGCGGCAGCGTCATCGACGGCGCCAAGGTCGCCTGCGCCGCGGTCTGGCAGGGCGTGACCGATGCCGCCGGGCTGACCGGCCTCGCCGTCTCGCGCGGGGCGCAGCCGCTCGGCTGGGACGCCGCCTCCCCCAGCCCGCGCATCACCGCCATCCCGACCACGCTCTCGGCCGCCGAATTCGCCCCGCATGCCGGCTACACCGACCTCGCCGAGGGCCGGAAGTACCGCGCCCTGCACCCGATGCAGGTCCCGGTCGCGGTGGTGCTCGACCCGGCGGCGACGCTCGAGACGCCGGCCGAGCTGCTGCTCTCCTCCGGCATCCGCGCGACGGACCACGCGGCGGAACGCCTTTGCGCGCTCGAGCGCGCGCCCTTTTCGGATGCCGTCTCCCGCCAGGCGCTGGAGATGCTGAGCGTCGCCCTGCCCGCGATCCGCGCCAGGCCGGAGGACCTGGCGGCGCGGGGCATGGCGCAGCAGGCGATGTGGCTTTCGGTCATGGGCGGCTGGGCCAATGTGGCGGTCGGGGCCAGCCATGGCATCGGCTATATCCTCGGCGCCGCCCGCGGCGTGCCGCATGGCATCACCTCCTGCCTCGGCCTGCCGGCGGTGATGCAATGGAACGCGCCGGTGAACGCCGACCGCCAGGCGGTCATCGCCGGCATCCTCGGCGGGGCCACCGGCGCCGAGGCGCTGCGCGGCTTCATCCGCGGCCTCGGCCTGCCCACCACCCTGGCCGAGGTCGGCATCGGGGCGGAGGAAATCCCCGGCCTCGCCGCCCGCTGGGACGGCGGCCCGCCGATCGCCACCAACCCCCGCCCGGTCACCGGGCCGGAGGATGTGGCCGCCATCCTCCGCCTGATGGCGTGACACGTGGATGTTAAGTGCCGCGGTCCGCAAGCGGTGAAAATGGGAGGCATGCAGCTTTCTTCCCGCGCCATGCTCGCCTCGCCGCAGCCGATCCTGCAACCGGGCCATAATTGCTGGCGGATCGTGCAGGCCGACCGCGCCGCGGTGATCGTGGATGCGGCGGATTACTTCCGCCACGTCCGCGCCGCCATGCTCCGCGCCGAGCGCCGCATCATGCTGATCGGCTGGGATTTCGACGCGCGCATCAGCCTGTTGCCGGGCGATGCCTCGCCGGATGCGCCGGACCGGCTGGGCGACTTCATCCTCTGGCTGGTGGAGCGCCGGCCGGGGCTCGAGATCTTCCTGCTGCGCTGGGACGTCGGCAGCGTGAAGACCATCTTCCGCGGCACCACCCTGCTGACCCTGTTCCGCTGGATGCGGCACCCGCGCATCACCGTAAAGCTGGACGGGGCGCATCCGCCGGCCGCCTCGCATCACCAGAAGATCGTGGTGCTGGACGACTGCCTGGCCTTCTGCGGCGGCATCGACATGACCGCCGACCGCTGGGACACCAGCGAGCACCGCGACGACGAGCCGCGCCGCGCCACGCCGGGCGGCGCCCAGCACCCGCCCTGGCACGATGCGACGACCGCGCTGGAAGGCCCCGCCGCCGCCGCCCTCGGGGAGCTGGCGCGCGACCGCTGGCAGGCCGCCGGCGGCCCGCCGCTGGCGCCGGTCACCGGCCGGTCGGCCTGCTGGCCCGAGGGGCTGGTACCGCAATTCCATGCCGTCGACGTCGGCATCGCCCGCACCATGCCGGAGCTGAACGAGGCACCCGGCACCCATGAGATCGAGCGGCTCTACCTCGACCTGATCGCCTCGGCGCGCCGCTGCATCTATGCCGAGAGCCAGTACTTCGCCTCCCGCCGCATCGCCGAGGCCATCGCCCGGCGGCTGGCCGAGCCCGACGGCCCGGAGATCGTGCTGGTCAACCCGCTGACGGCGCAGGGCTGGCTCGAGCCGATCGCCATGGACAGCGCCCGTGCCCGGCTGTTCGAGGCGCTGCGCCGGCTCGATACCCACCGGCGCTTCCGCATCTACCATCCCGTCACCGCGCAGGGGCAGCCGATCTATGTCCATGCCAAGGTGCTGGTCGTGGACGACCGGGTGCTGCGGGTCGGCTCCTCGAATATGAACAACCGCTCGATGCGGCTCGATACCGAATGCGACGTGGTCATCGACACGGCGCAGCCCGGCAATGCCGAGGCCGGGCCGCGGATCGTCGCGGTGCGCGACGCCCTGCTGGCCGAGCATCTGGGCACGGAGGCCCAGGTGGTGGCGGAGCGCATCGCCGCCGGGGGCTCGCTGATCGGCGCCATCGAGGCGCTCCGCTCCGGGGGCCGCAGCCTCCGCCCCTACGAGACGCCGGACCTCGGCGCGGTCGAGGCCTGGCTGGCCGACAACGAGGTGCTGGACCCGGAGGGCCCGGGCGAGATGTTCGAAAGCCTGAGCAAGCGCGGCCTGTTCCGCCGCTTCAGGCTCTGGCGCCGCCGCTGAGGCAGAACCCCGGCCCGGCCGGCGATTTCCCGCTTGCACCGGCGCCGCAACCGGCGCGAGCATCCCCCCTGAACCGGCGCCAAGCCGGAGCCTGAGGAGGGACAGCATGGAATTCGGTTACTTCATGATGCCGTCGCATCCCCCGGAACGCGGCCTGAAGGAAGGCCACGACTGGGATCTCGGCGTGCTCCGCTGGCTCGACGAGCTGGGCTTCTCCGAAGCCTGGGTCGGCGAGCACCACACCGCCCCCTGGGAGCCGCACCCCGCCCCCGACCTGCTGATCGCCCAGGCGCTGCGCGAAACCACCCGGCTGCGGATGGGCCCGGGCGGCTTCCTGCTGCCCTACCACCACCCGGCGGAGCTGGCCAACCGCGTCGCCATGCTGGACCACCTCTCGGAAGGCCGGCTCAACTTCGGCATCGCCGCCAGCGGCCTGCCCAGCGACTGGGCCATGTTCAACGTCGACGGCATGTCCGGCACCAACCGCGAGATGACGCGGGAGGCCCTCGACATCATCCTCAGGCTCTGGTCGGCGACCGAGCCCTTCCACTACGACGGCAAGTACTGGAAGGTCGACCGGCCGGAGACGATGTTCGGCTTCCTCAAGCCGCACATCAAACCGCTGCAGGCGCCGCACCCGCCGATCGGCGTCGCCGGGCTGTCGAAGAATTCCGACACGCTGAAGATGGCCGGCGAGCACGGCTTCCTGCCGATGAGCCTCAACCTCAACCCCGGCTATGTCACCAGCCACTGGGACAGCGTCGAGGCCGGCGCCCGCAAGTCCGGCCGCACCGCCAACCGCAACGACTGGCGCCTGGTGCGCGAGGTCTTCGTCGCCGATACCGACGAGGAGGCCTGGCGGCTCTCGGTCGGCTCCATGATGGGCCGCATGATGGGCGACTACTTCCTGCCGCTGCTGTCGAACTTCGGCTTCAAGGAATACCTCAAGCACAGCCCCGAGGTGCCGGACAGCGACGTCACGGTGGAATACTGCGCCCGCCGCAACTGGCTGGTCGGCTCGCCGAAGACCGTCGCCGAGCGGCTGGAGGCGATCTACGAGGAGGTCGGCGGCTTCGGCCAGCTGCTGGTCTTCGGCTTCGACTACCAGGACAATCCTGCCGCCTGGAAGAACTCGCTGCGGCTGCTGCAGCAGGAGGTGCTGCCGCGGGTCGCCCACCTGACGCCGAAGGCGCCGGCGGCGGCCCTCGCGGCGGCGCAGTGACGCCGGGGCGGGTCCGGCACGCCGCCCTTGCCCGGGGCCGGCCGGCAGGGCATGTCTGGCGGATGAAAACGCACCTCGCCGCCGCCCTGCTGCTGACCCTCGCGCTGTCCGCCTGCGGCCCCGGCGGCCTGCAGGCGGGGGGCGAGTACTCCGGCCAGCCCGATACTGTCATCGGCAACACCGAGAAGAACATGGCGACCGGCGCCGTCACCAGCGAGGGCAGCATCTACGTCCGCCGCCAGGGCTACATGACGACGCCGGCCGACCGGCTGCGCTGAGGGATCGGCGCCGGGCGGCCCGGACCGGGGCCTAGCCGGCGCCGGCCCGGCCCTCGCGCCGCTCCGCCCACTGCAGCAGCGCATCCAGGGCCGGACACAGCGATTGCCCCCAGTCGGTGAGCCAGTACTCCACCCGGGGCGGCACCTCGGGATACACCCTCCGGGCGACGATGCCGTCCTGCTCCAGCTGGCGGAGCTGCTGGATCAGCATCTTCTGCGACACCGCCGGGATGGCCCGCTCCAACTCCGAGAAGCGCCGCACCTGGCCGCCGAACAGGTGGAACAGGATCTCCAGCTTCCACCGCCCCTCCAGCATGCCGATGGCGCCGGCGATCCCGGCGGCGGCCGAGGCCGGGGTGTGGGCCGCGGGCTCACCTACGGGTAAGGACCCCACTTTTTCGTTCGTTCTTGCCATGCCCGGATCTGGGCCCGATCTGCCGGGGACCGCAAGGCGCGACGTCGCATGCCGTCCCCACTTGCCGTCCCCAAAGGAGATCCCGCATGACCGGCCTGCCCCCCGCCATCGCCGCCTTTTTCGCCACCGAGGCCAGCACCGAGGCCGCGGCGCTGGGGGCCTGCTTCGCCGCCGATGCCGAGGTGCATGACGCGGCCCAAGACCATCGCGGCCGCGCCGCGATCATCGCCTGGCGCCTCGCCACCCAGGCGGCGACGCCCTTCGCCACGCGGGTGCTGGACTGGCACGAGGAGGCCGGGCGCATCCTGGTCGCCGCCGAGGTCGCCGGGCGCTTCCCGAACAGCCCGGTCCGGCTGCGGCAGGCCTTCACCTTGGACCGGGGGCTCATCGCCGCGCTGGATATCCGCTGAGGCGATCGCTCAGCCGAAGCGCTCCACCGCATAGGGCGCGAGGTCGAGGTTCGGCGCCGGGCCCAGCATCGCCTGGGCGAGCAGCGCCCCGGTCGGCGCCGAGCCGGTCAGCCCGAGGTGCCCATGGCCGAAGGCGCACCAGAGCCCCGGCCAGCGCTGCACCGGCCCGAGCACCGGCAGGCTGTCCGGCAGGCAGGGGCGGTGGCCCATCCAGTGCTCGCCGGCCCCCTCGGTCCGCGCCTGCGGGAAGACCATCGCCAGGTCGCGCAGCAGCAGCGCGGCCCGCCGCGGCGTCGGCGGGTGCTCGAGCCCGCCGAATTCCACCGTCCCGGCCAGCCGCAACCCATGCTCCATCGGCGAGATGAAGGCCTTGCGGTCCGAGGGCACCACCGGCCGCTGCAAGGAAATCCCGGCATCCGGCAGCATGACGTGGTAGCCGCGCTGGGTCTCGAGCGGCACGTCGATGCCGAGCGGCCGCAGCAGCCGCCCCGACCAGGCCCCCGCCGCCAGCACCACCCGGTCGGCCGGCTCCGCCCCCGCCGCGGTCATCACCCCGGTCACCCGCCCGCCCTCGGTGGTGATGGCCTGCACCGCCTCCCGCCGGATGCGCCCGCCCAGGCGTTCGACGCCGCGCGCCACCACCTCCGCCTGGCGCTGCGGATTGATGCTGCTGCCCTGCTCCGGGATGAAGAGGCCGAGCTGGTAGTCGCCGCGCACATCCGGCTCCAGCTCCTGGATGGCGCCGAGGCCGTCGAGGAATTCCACCCGCATCCCGTGCTGCTGCCGCAGCGCCCAGCCGCCGGCATCCTTCTGGAACTGCGCCCGGTCGCGGTAGAGGTAGAGCTGCCCGGTCTCCCGGATCAGGTCGAGCGCGCCCTCCTCGGCCAGGATCAGCCGGTGCTGCTCCATCGCCCCGAACAGGAGCCCGGCCAGCGCATCGGCGATCGCCTCCACCCGCGCCGGCCGCGCGCTGGCCACGAAGCGCAGCAGCCAGGGCGCCGCCTTGAGCGCATAGCGCGCCGGGATATGCAGCGCCCCGTCGGGGTCGAGCAGCATCTGCGGCACCTGGCGCAGCACCCCCGGCATGGCCAGCGGCGCGACCGAGCCGGCGCTGATCGCCCCGGCATTGCCCGAGGAGGCGCCCGAGCCCGGCGCCTCCCCGTCCAGCACCAGCACCTCGGCCCCGCCGCGCGCCAGATGCCAGGCCACGCAGAGCCCGACGATGCCGGCCCCGGCCACGATCACCCGCATCCCGTCATCCCGTCCCGCTATTCCGGCTGCACATTGCCCCGCCGGGCGATCGCCGCCCAGCGGGTCTGCTCGGCGGCGATGTAGCGCCGGGCCGCCGCGGCATCGGCCCCGACCGGCTCCAGCCCGCGCTCGCGCAAGGCGTCCGCGAGGGCCTCTCCCATCGCCTGCCGCACCGCCGCGCCGAGCCGGGCCTGGATCGCCTCCGGCACCCGCGCCGGCGCGACGAGGGAGGCCCAGGTGCCGCCCAGCAGCCAGGGCATCCCCGCCTCGGCCGTGGTCGGCACGCCGGGCACCGCCGCCGCCCGGGTCGCCCGGCAGAGCGCCAGGGCCCGCAGCTTCCCGGTGCCGAGATGCGGCAGCGCCGCCGGGATGGTGTCGAAGCTGAACTGCACCTGCCCGGCCAGCAGGTCGGCGGTGAGCGGCGCCGAGCCGCGGTAGGGCACGTGCGTCACCTCGATCCCGGCCTCGGCCTTCAGCAGCTCCCCCAGCAGGTGCGGCGCGGTGCCGGTGCCGAAGGAGCCGTAGTTCAGCGTCCCCGGCCGCGCCCGGGCCAGCGCCACCAGCGCGGCCAGGCTATCGGCCGGCAGCGCCCCGTTCACCAGCACCAGGAAGGGCTGCTCGGTCAGCAGCGCGATGGGGGCGAAATCCTCCGGCGCGTAGGGGATGCTGCGCAGCGTCGCCCGGGCGATGGCCATCTCGCCGGAGGCGCCGACCAGCAGGGTATGGCCATCGGGCGCCGCCTTCGCCACCGCATCGGCGCCCAGCGTGCCGCTCGCCCCCGGCCGGTTCTCGACGATCACCGGCTGGCCGAGGCTGCGCCCCAGCCGCTCCGCCAGCAGCCGCGCCACCACGTCGGTGCTGCCGCCGGCGGGGTAGCCGACCACCAGCCGCACCGGCCGGCTCGGGTAGTCCGCCTGCGCGCCCGCCGGCCGCCCCAGCGGCAGGAACGCCGCCGCCAGCGCCGCCCGTCGTCCGATCCGCATCGCCGCCCCCCCCTGTTCTGCTTGGGGTCGATGCTCCGCCGCACCGGTGCCGGGCGCAAGCTTGACCGCACCGGCGGGGCGGCCAATTCTCGGGCCCGGAGGAAGCCATCATGCGTATCACGCCAAACAACGCCGGCCTCGGCGCCCGCATCGAGGGCATCGACCTGGCCCGGCCGCTCAGCCCCGGGGATTACCGCACGCTGCTGCGGTCGCTCGGCCAGTACGGCGTGCTCTGCTTCCCCGGCCAGGACCTCGGGGCGCCGCAGCTCTCGGCCTTCGGCAGCCGCTTCGGCGACCTCGAGGTGAATGTCGCCAACCTCTTCCACGCCCCGGACCACCCGGAGGTGATGATCCTGTCGAACAAGCGGGATGCCGAGGGCAAGCCCATCGGCCTGAACGACGCCGGCCAGGGCTGGCACACCGACATGTCCTATTCGACCGAGATCGCGCTGGCCAATGCGCTGCACGCCAAGCAGGTGCCGCTGCGCGACGGCCGGCCGCTCGGCGACACCCAGTTCCGCAACATGCACGCCGCCTACGACGACCTGCCGCCCGAGGTGGTGGAACGGCTCGAGGGCCGCGTCGCCATCCACGACTTCGAGAAATTCTGGGACGTCATGCGCATGCGCCCGGGGAGCATCCGCGGCCCGCTGACCCCGGCGCAGAAGGCGAAGAAGCCCCCCGTCCCGCAGCCGGTCTTTCGCCTCCATCCCATCACCGGCCGCCGCGTGCTGTATTGCAACCCCGGCTACGCCATCCGGATCGAGGGCCTGGAGCGCGCCGAGAGCGACGCCATGCTGGAGTATCTCTTCCGCCACCAGGCGCAGGAGAAATACCTCTACAGCCACGCCTGGACGCCGGGCGACCTGCTGATGTGGGACAACATCGGCACCTGCCACAACGCCGTCGCCGACTACCGCGCCGACGAGCCGCGCTACATCCTGCGGGTGCAGGTGATGGCGACCCTCGACTACGCCGCCCTGGCCGCCTGAGATGAAGCTCGCCACCTTCGCCGCCGATGGCGCGGCCTGGACCGGCGCGGTCCTCGGCGATGCCATCGTGGCGCTGCAGCCGGCGCTCGATGCCGCCTGCAGCGCCTCCGACCAGCCGGCCGAATGGCTGCCGGTCGACCTGCGCGGCCTGCTCGCCGCCGGCGAGGCCGCGCTGGTCTCGGCCGCCCGGGCGGTGGCCTTCGCCGCCCGGCCGGAGAATGCGGCGCTGCGCCGGCCGCTGGCCGGCGTCACCCTGCTGGCGCCGCTCGCCCCCGGCAAGATCCTCGGCGTCGGCCGCAACTATGCCGACCACGCCAGGGAAGTCGGCGGGCCGGCGCTGACGGCGCCGCGCATCTTCCTGAAGCCCACCTCCGCGGTCTGCGGCCCCGGCAGCGTGGTGGCCATCCCCCCCAGCGTCACCAAGCCGGACTGGGAGGCGGAGCTCGCGGTCGTCATCGGCCGCACCGCCTGGCAGGTGGACGAGGGCACCGCGCTCGACCACGTCGCCGGCTATACCGTGCTGAACGACATCTCCGCCCGCGAATTCCAGTTCGACCAGCCGCTGGCCATGACCAGCTTCGCCAAGGGCCTCGACGGCTTCTGCCCGCTCGGCCCGTATCTCGTCACCGCCGACGAGGTGGGCGAGCCCTGGCAGCTCGGGCTGCGCGCTTGGCTGAACGACGAGCTGGTGCAGGAGGGCAATACCCGGGACCTGATCTTCAGCGTCGCCGCGCTGATCGCCTACCTGTCGCGCTACATGGCGCTGCAGCCGGGCGACGTCATCGCGACGGGCACGCCGGCCGGCTCCGGCCACTTCCGCAGCCCGCCGCGCTACCTGCGCCCGGGCGACCGGATGCGGCTGGAGGTCGAGAGGGTCGGCGTGCTGGAGCACGGGATCGCGTAAGGCGAGAGGGGCGCTGCCCCTCTCGACGCCCCGCCGGAGGCCGAAGGGCCTCTGGACACCATGAGCAAGACGTCGCGTCCTCGGGGGAAACATCCATGAAAAATCTGATCGCGGCCGCGATGGCGGCGCTTGCCATCGGCACGGCCCAGGCGCAGCCGCGCGCGCCGGGCACCGACTACCCGTCGCGTCCGGTGCGCATCGTCGTGGCGCTGGCCCCCGGCGGCAA
Organism: Paeniroseomonas aquatica; assembly: GCF_030409335.1. Classification (GTDB taxonomy): domain Bacteria; phylum Pseudomonadota; class Alphaproteobacteria; order Acetobacterales; family Acetobacteraceae; genus Belnapia; species Belnapia aquatica. The sequence continues at coordinate 40,917 of NZ_JAUFPN010000143.1, read as the reverse complement.
TGCCGACATCAACGCCCGCGTCGTGGCGACCCAGCTCAGCCAGCAGATCGGGCAGCAGTTCATCGTCGAGAACCGCCCCTCCGGCGGCGGCACCGTCGCCTTCGAGACCGTCGCGGCGACGCCGCCCGACGGCTACACCCTGCTGGTCGGGGCGCTGGGCTCCCACACGCTCAACGTCGGCCTCTACGGCGACCGGCTGCGGGTCCATCCGCTGACCGGCGTGGACCACATCACCATCAGCAGCCATTCCGCCGTCGCCGTTGCGGTGCATCCCTCGCTGGGCGTCCGCACGCTCGCCGAATTCGCGGCGCTGCTGAAGGCCAATCCCGGCAAGTACGACTACGGCTCCTCCGGCAACGGCACCACCGGGCATATCGCCGGCGCGATGCTGGTGAACCTGCTCGGCGTCGAGGCGCAGCACGTCCCCTACCGCGGCTCCGCCGCCGCCTTCGCCGACCTCGCCGCCGGCCGCACCGCCTTCCAGGCCGATACCATCTCCTTCCTGGCGGAGCCGCTGAAGGCCGGCATCGTGCGCGGCATCGTCATCGCCACGCCCGAACGCTCCCCCATGGCGCCCGAGCTTCCGACCAGCGCCGAGGCCGGGCTGCCCGCCTACCAGGCGACCACCTGGACGCCGTGGTCCACCACCCTCGGCACGCCGCTGCCCATCCGCCAGTTCCTCTACGAGCAGATCGCCGAGGCGCTGCGCCAGCCGGCGGTGCGGGACCGGCTGACCGGCCTCGGCAATACCATCCCGGAGGGCATGACGCCGGAGCGGACGCGGGACTTCATCGCCTCCGAGATCGAGCGCTGGGTGCCGATCGTCCGGGCGACCGGTGCCCGCGTCGACTGACCCCCCGGAACCGCAACCCCAGACAGGAAAGGACGGGCCCGGGGCGGGACAGCCCTCGGCCTGCACGCAAGCCATGGCCAAGAACGTCACCACCGGCCGCCCCGTCCCCGCCGAGGCCATCCGCGCCCAGATCACCGCCATCCTCACCGCCTGGGGCATGCCCGCCGACCATGCCGCGACCACCGCCGGCATCATGGTCGAGACCGACCTGATGGGCGTCGACAGCCACGGCCTCTCGATGCTGATGACCTACGAGGACGGGGTGCGCGAGAGCCGCATCCGGATCGCCGCCCAGCCCAAGGTGCTGCGCGACACCGGCCCGACGGCCCTGCTTGATGGCGCCGACGGCCTCGGCCATCCGGTTTCGGCCATGGCGATGAACCTCGCGGTCGACAAGGCGAAGCAGTTCGGCGTCGGCGTGGTCGGCGTGGTCAACAGCCACCACTTCGGCGCCGCCGGCGCCTATGCCCGGATGGCGTCCGCCCGCGGCGTCATCGGCATGGTCACCTCCTCGACCCGCGGCGTCACCATGGTGCCGACCCGCGGCGCCATGCCGGTGCTCGGCACCAACCCGCTGGCCTTCGCCGCGCCGGCCACGCGAAACCCCGCCTTCGTGCTGGACATGGCGACCACGACGGTCGCCGCCGGCAAGGTGAAGGTGCATCACCTGAACGACGCCCCGCTGCCGGAAGGCTGGGTGGTCGACGGCGCCGGCCAGGGCGTCTCGGACCCGCATGAGGGCAACGCCTTCGTCTTCGACCGCCCCGAGGGCGGCATCACCCCGGTGGGGGGCACGGAATCCAAGGGCAGCGCCAAGGGCTACGGCCTGGCCATGCTGGTGCACATCCTCGGCGGCACACTGGTCGGCGCCAGCTTCTCGCCCATCCGCAACCGCACCCAGAAGCCCGGCCAGCCGCACAACATCGGCCACTTCTTCCTGGCCCTCGACCCCGCCGCCTTCCGCGACCCCGGCGCCTTCGAGAGCGACCTCGACGACGCCCTCGACGTGCTGCACGCGACGCCGCCGGCCGACCCGGCCGAGCCGGTGATGGTCGCGGGCGAGCCGGAGGACATCATGCGGGCCCGGCGCCTGGCGGAGGGCGTGCCGGTGCCGGACAGCCTGGACCTGCTGATCCGCGGCATCTGCGAACGTGCCGGCGCGCCCTACCTGCTGCGCCCCAACCGCTAGGCGCTACGCCCGGCCATTGCATTCGCCGGAATTAGCGGCGATCAATCCCCCGGGGCCTGCGCGCCGGCCGCCATGCCGGCGGCCGCTGGCCGGCGGGGGTGGCACCGGATGTCGAGGCTGGGACGCGGCAGTCGAAGCGGAAGCTGGGCCATGACCCTGCTGCTCGGCCTGCTCGCCGCCGGGCCCGGCCGGGCGGAGGAGGCGCCGGGCCGGCCGCCGATCCCGCTCCGCGTCGTCGGCTTCTATGCCCATGCCGGGCTCTTCGCCGAATTCGAGGAGCCCTTCTGGGCCCGGGAGGTCCCCCGCATCACCGACGGCCGGCTCCTCCCCAGCATTGCCCCGCTGGAGACCACCGGCATCCGCGAATCGGAGCTGCTCTCCCTCATCCGCCTCGGCGTGCTGCCGGTGGCGACCGTGCCCCTGGCGCTCGCCGCCGGCGACGACCCGGAGCTCAGCATCGTCGACCTGCCCGGGCTGAACCCGGACATGGCGACGCTCCGCCGCAGCCTCGACCAGTGGCGCGACCACCTGGCGAGCGTGCTGGAGGAGCGCTACGACATCCGGCTGCTCGCGCTGCTGATCCCGACGACCCAGGTGGTCTTCTGCCGGGAGCCCTTCACCGGGCTCGGCGACCTCGCCGGCCGCCGCATCCGGGTCGGGGCCATCGGCCAGGCCGACCTGCTGGAGGCGGTGCACGCCGTCCCCCGCATGATGCCGCTGTCCGAGGTGGTCACCGCCCTCCGCGCCCGCAGCCTGGACTGCGCCATCACCGGCAGCCTGCCCGGCAACCGCATCGGCCTCGCCGCGGTGACCAGCCATGTCTCCCGGCTGCCGGTGAACTGGTTCGTCTCGGCCGTGGTGATGAACGGCGCCGTCTGGCGCAACCTGCCCGAGCCGGTGCGCGCCGCCCTCGCCACCGGCCTGGCGCGGATGGAGCAGGCGGTGCTCGCGGCCGCCGAGGTGAGCATCGAGGACGGCTTCGCCTGCAACGCCGGACGGCCCCGCTGCAGCGGCGGCAGCCGCGGCCAGATGGTCGTGGTGGACGAGGCCTGGGCGGAGCCGCAGCGCCGCCGCCTGCTGGAGACGGTGCTGCTGCCGCAGTGGCTGCGCCGCTGCGGCGCCGACTGCGCCGCGGTCTGGAACCGCATCGCCGCGCCGGCCCAGGGCATCTGGGCGAGGCCGGTGCCCTGAGCCCGGCCGCGGCGGGCGGCCTCAGCCCTCCCGGGTGTCGAAGCGGTAGACCTTGCTGACGATGCGCCAGCCCTCGCGCGTGCGGTTCAGCACCAGGTAGTCGGTGAAGTAGCGCGGCGGCAGCTGGCAGGCGACCTTCACCAGCGCGGTCTCCGGCCCGCTGATGTCCATCAGCAGGATCCGGTCGTCGCGCTCGAGGCCGCGGCTGGCGCCCGAGGGGCGGCTGCGCACCATCTCGAACCATTGCTCGCGCGGCAGGTCCTCCACCCCGCCGTCCTTCTCCCAGTACAGGTGCGAGACCGGGTGGAAGGCGGCGGCCAGCTTGGCCACGTCGCCCTCGTAGAGCCCGTCGAAATAGGTCTGGATCACCTGCTCGATCTCGGCGGCCGCGGTCTGGGCGGCCGGCTTTCCACTGGCGTCGGGCATGGTCTTCTCCTCCTTGGGGGTGGCCCATCCTGGCACGCCTGCCGGGGCTTCCGCATCCCGCCTCTTCCGGCACGGCGCCGCCCGGCCGATACTCCGGCCAAATCCCGGAGGAGACCATCCATGCGCCTCGGCCGCCGCAGCCTGCTGGCCGCCCCCCTCGCCTTGGCCACGCCTGCCCTGGCCCAGCCCGCCTGGCCCAGCCGGCCGGTCCGGCTGATCATCCCCTATGCCACCGGCGGCGGCACCGACCTGCTGGCGCGCGCCATCGGCGAGGCGCTGCGGCCGCTGCTGCCGCATCCGGTGGTGGTGGAGAACCGGGCCGGCGCCGCCGGCGTCGTCGGCACCGAGGTGGTCGCCCGGGCCGAGCCCGATGGCCATACGCTGACCGCCGTCGTCTCCACCCACATCATGAACCGCTACCACCTGACCCACCTGCCCTACGACCCGGTGACGGATTTCACCCCCGTCGCCATGCTGTCGCGCAACACCATGGTGCTGGCCGCCGGCACGGCGCAGCCCTTCGCCGACCTGGCGCAGATGGTCGCCTTCGCCCGGGCCAATCCGGGCCGGGTCGGCACCGGCAGCACCGAGGCGCTGTCCTCCTTCATCGGCCAGGAGCTCGCCCGCCGCACCGGCATCGAGACCCCCGATGTGCAGTACCGCTCCGGCGGCCAGCTGATGAACGACGTGGTCGCCGGCCACCTGCCGGTCGGCTGGACCAGCACCGCCAGCGCCACGCCGCACATGCAGACCGGGCGCGTGCGCATCCTCGCGGTCTCGACCGCGACGCGCACGCCCTTCTTCCCGGAGGTGCCGACCGCGCAGGAGCAGGGCGTGGCGGAGTTCGACCTCGCCGGCTGGGTCGGCCTGCTCGGCCCGGCAAAGCTGCCGGCCGCCATCGTCGGGCGGTTGAACGCGCTGCTGGGGCAGGCCTATGCCGACCCGGTGCTCAAGGGCCGCTTCACCGCCATGGGCATCGAGCCCGACCTCCGCCCCGGCCCCGCCCTGCTCGAGGCGATGCAGCACGAGGACCGCCTCTGGGCCGCCGCCGCCGCGGCCGGCCACATCCAACGCCAGCAATAGGAGCACCACCACCGATGGCCCATCCCAGCCTGAAATCCGCCTTCGCCGAGCGCCGCTTCATCGTCGCCCCCGGCATCTTCGACATGATCTCCGCCAAGGTCGCGGACGGCATGGGCTTCACCAGCCTCTACGTCACCGGCTTCGGCACGGTCGCCTCGCATCTCGGCGTGGCGGACGCCGGCATCGCCACCTACACCGACATGGTCGGCCGGGTCTCCACCTTCGCCCGCGGCTGCAAGACCCCCGTGATCGCCGATGCCGATACCGGCTACGGCGGGCTGCTGAACGTCCGCCACACCGTCATGGGCTACGAGGCCGGCGGCGTGACAGGCATCCAGCTCGAGGACCAGGAAATGCCGAAGAAATGCGGCCACACGCCCGGCCGCAAGGTGATCCCGGCCGAGGAGATGTGCCTGAAGATCAAGGTCGCCGTGGAGGCTCGGCGGGACCCCAATTTCCTCATCGTCGCCCGCACCGATGCCCGCACCACCCTCGGCCTCGATGAGGCGATCCGCCGCGGCCGCATGTTCGCCGATGCCGGCGCCGACGTGGTCTTCATCGAGAGCCCCGAGAGCGAGGCCGAGATGCAGGCCATCGGCAGGTCGATCGACAAGCCGCTGCTCGCCAACATGGTGGAAGGCGGCCGCACCCCCATCCTGCCCGCCGCGCGGCTGGCCGAGATCGGCTACGCCATCGCCATCTACCCCGCGGTCGGCTTCCTCAGCGTCGCCGCCGCGCTCGAGCGCGCCTTCTCCCACCTGAAGCAGCACGGCGACAGCAACGGCCTGCCGGCCAGCGAGAGCTACGGCTTCGGCCGCATCTGCGAGCTGATGGGCTTCCCCGAGGTCTGGGACTTCGACAAGAAATGGGCGCAAATTTCCCCCTTGGCGGAGGAGAAGCGGTGACCGGCTTCCCGGGCGTCAAGGCCCTCGTCTTCGACGTCTTCGGCACCGTCGTCGACTGGCGCGAGGGCGTGGCGCGCGAGGCCGCGCCCTTCCTGGCCAGGCACGGCCGCGGCGACCTCGACCCCCGCGCCTTCGCCGATGCCTGGCGGAAGCGCTACCAGCCCGGCATGGAGGAATGCCGCTCCGGCCGCCGCCCCTTCACCCGGCTCGACGTGCTGCACCGGGAGAACCTGGAGGCGGTGCTGCAGGACAACGGCATGGACCCCGCGACGGTCGGGGAGGCGGCGCTCGACGACCTCAACCGCGCCTGGCACCGGCTCGACCCCTGGCCCGAGGCCGTCGCCGGCCTCACCCGGCTGCGGCGGAAGTACATCCTGGCGCCGCTCTCGAACGGCAACATCGCGCTGCTGCTGAACATGGCCAAGCGCGCCGGCCTGCCGTGGGACGCCATCCTCGGCGCCGAGGTGGCCCAGGCCTACAAGCCGGACCCCCAAGCCTATCTCCGCACCGCCGAGGTGCTGGGCATCCGCCCCGATGAGCTCTGCCTGGTCGCCGCCCACAACGGCGACCTGCGGGCGGCGCGTGCCGCCGGCCTCGCCACCGCCTTCGTGCTGCGCCCGGGCGAGCATGGCCCGGGGCAGAAGACCGACACCCGCGCCGAGGACCCCTGGGACGTCGTCGCCCGCGACTTCCAGGACCTCGCCCACCAGCTCGGGCTGTAGCAGGTCCGGGGGGAGCATCGCTGCTCCCCCCGCGGCTCAGCCGATCGGGCCGGCGTCGGTGAAGCCGAAGCGCGCCGTGCCCGCCGACAGCAGCGCCTGCGCCGCCCCGTCGAGCGGCGTGCCGTCGTAGCTGGCGCCCTCGACGTAGAGGTTGCGGTCGTTGCCGCCGCCGTCCCAGGCATCGTTCAGGAAGCTGACCGCGACGCTGTGCCCGCCGGGCGACCAGTCGCCGTGCAGGGTGACGGCATCGGCCTGCCCGGCGCCGTGCGGCGCCCGCGCCGTCTGGGTGCCGCCGAGCTGCACGCCATCGACCGCGACGGTGTACTGCGCATCGCCGAGATAGGCATCCTGCGCGATCCGCAGCACCAGGCTGTCCGCGCCGGCGCCGACGGTGGTCGCCGCCCCGCCGGGCAGCGCCGTGGCGTCGGTGAAGCCGATCGCCGCGGTGCCGCTCGACAGCAGCTCCCGCGCCGCGCCGCCCAGTTCGGCGCCGTCGTAGCGGGCGCCCTCGACATGCAGGTTGCGGTCGGCGCCCGGGCCGTCATAGGCATCGTTCAGGAAGGTCACCACCGCCTGGTGCTGGCCAGGGCCCCAGTCGCCCCGCAGCGTCACCTGGTCGGCGGCGCCGCTGCCATGGGCCGCATGGGCGCTGAGCACGCCGCCGATCCGCACGCCGTCGACGCCGACCGTGTAGTGCGCATCGCCCTGGTAGGCATCCTGGGAGATCCGCAGCATCAGGCTGTCCGAGCCGCTGCCGACCGTGATCCGCACCGGCGTCCCCGGCGCGGCCCCGCCGCCGGTCGCCACCCCGGACGCCGGGGTCCAGACCGGCAGGCCCTGGTCGTCGTAGATCGCATGGCCCTCGCCCGGCTGGTCGAACCAGGCGATCCGGTCATGGCCATAGCCGTAGAACAGCAGCCCGTCCGCCGGCACCGCGGCGCCGAAATGCAGCAGCAGGGTATCGGCCGAGACCACCTCGGCATGGTCGGCGGCGAGGCTGCCGGCAGCACTGCGCACGCTCCAGCCGAGCCCCCGGGCGGCTGCCGCATCCAGCGTCCCGAAGCCGCCCGCCTGGTCCTGCAGCACCGTCACCAGCAGCGTATCCGCCGCCGCCATCCGCGCCCCGGTCACCTCCGGCCCGGCATCGTCGAGCCGGCCGCCGGCCTGCGCCACCGGCGAGCCCGGCCGGGCGTAGTCGGCCCATTCCTCGGCGACCGAGCGGGCCAGCCGCAGCGCGGTCTGCACCGTATCCGCCGCGGACATATGGGCATTGCCATAGGCCTGGCCGTTGTCCGATTCGCTGGGAAACTTGAAGCTCATGTCGATGTCGGCGGCCCGCGCCCCGACCCGGGCATGGAAGGCCGGGTCGGCGCTGAGCCCCTCCATCCCCGCCCGGATCGCCTGGGTCGCCCGGTCGTCGGCGCCGGAGAAGGGGATGGCGCTGACGAAGACATAGGGCGAATGCGCCACGTCCTTGCCCAGGGCCGCGCGGGTCCATTCGGCATCGGTGCGGACCGCGCTCTGCCACTCGGCGGTGCCGAGCCCGGCGTTCAGGCTGTCGTATTCGCTGTGCAGCCAGACCACCGCGGTCTCGGTCGCCTGCGGATGCGGATGCCCGGCGATGTAGGCCAGCAGGTCCTGCTCGTGCGACAGTGGCTGCCAGGCGCCGTCGCCGCCGCGCTGCACCCAGTCGCCGATGAAGGCGGTGCCGCCGTAGATGGTCCGGGAGCCCGGCGTGTACCAATCCGCCGTCAGCCGGATGGTGTCGGTGCCGCCGTCGAAGCCGAGCAGCCGCTGCACCTCCGACACCAGCGCCGCGGCCCCCGCCCCGCCGAATTCATCGCCGACGAGCAGATACGCATTCGACTGCCCGCGCAGCAGGATATCCAGTTCCATGTGACGGCCCCCACACCGGACAGTTGATCCGGCCATTCCACCCGGCAACCGAGGCTGGCATGGGGAACGGAGGTCGGTCGACCATGAAATTGCATACGATCCGATCCGGCAGCGATGCCTCACATCGCCCGGGTGCCCGCCGGGAACAGCGGCCCGCCGTAGCCGGCCTCAAGCGGAATCCGCAGCACCTTCCGCCCCTCGGCATCCGTCTCGATGCTGGGCTGCACCGTCACCACCGGCCGGGCGGCCGCGGTCGCCATGGCCGCCGCCACATCCGCCGCGCCGGCCAGCCGGGCGAGGTTCATGCGGGTCGGGAACAGCAGGGTGTGCTGGCCGGCATCCGCCTCCGCCAGCGCCTGGGCCGGCGGGATCCAGATGCTGTCCACCGCCTCCCGCCCGTCATGCGCGGCGGCATGGCCCATCGGCGCCGGGGCCAGGAAGAAGCGGGTGTCGAAGCGCTTCGGCAGGTCGGCGGGCGTGACCCAATGGGCGAAGGGCACCAGCGCGCCGACGTCGGGTACCAGCCCCTCCGCCTGCAGCAGCGCCGCGAAGCCGCGCGCCCCGGCGTTCAGCGCCTCGCGGTGCGCCGCCCCCACCGCGGCGCCCTGGGCCGGGTCGAGCGGCACGCCGCCGAGGGTGCGGGCCAGCAGCAGGCCGCATTCCTCGAAGGTCTCCCGCACCGCGGCCACCCGGAAGGCGCCGAGCGGATCCGCAGCCCCCGCCAGCCCGGCGGCGATCTCGGCATCCGCCGGCTCCACCCGCCCGCCGGGGAAGACCAGCGCGCCGGCGGCGAATTCGATGGCGCGGTGCCGCACCACCATGAAGATCTCGGGCCCCGCCGGCGCGTCGCGCAGCAGCAGCACGGTCGAGGCCGGGCGCGGGGTGGCCGGCTGCGCGTCGCTCATCGCGCTCACTCCGTCCGGATGCCGGCGGAGCGGATCAGCGGCGCCCAGCGGGCATGCTCGGCGGCGATGAAGGCGGCGAATTGCTCGGGCGTGCCGCCGACCACCTCGCCCGCCTGGGTCTGCTCGATCACCCGCCGCACCTCCGGCTGCTGCAGCACCGCGTTGAAGATGCGGGCCGCCGCCGCGGCCAGCTCGGGCGGCAGGCCGGCGGGGGCCAGGATGCCGTGCCAGACATTCGCCTCGAAGCCGCCGAGCGCCTCGGGCATCGCCTCCGCCACCGTCGGCACATCCGGCAGCAGCGCCACGCGGCGGCTTCCGGCGACCGCCAGCGCCCGCACCTTGCCCTCGCGGATGAAGGGCAGGCTGGTCGAGATGGTGATGATGCAGCTCTGGGTCTCGTTCGCCAGCAGGCTGCGCACCACCTCGGCGCCGCTGCGGTAGGGCACCGGGGTCATCTTCACCCCGGTCCGCTGCAGCATCAGCTCCTGCGCCAGATGCCCGGAATAGCCGATGCCCGGATGCGCATAGACCATGTCGCCCTGGCGGCGGGCCATGGCGATCAGCCCGGCGAGATCCGTCACCGGCAGCGCCGCCGGCACCACCACCACCAGCGGCAGGTTCACCAGGTGGCAGACCGGGGCGAAGGCCCGCATCGGGTCGTAGGCGAGGCTCGGCTGCAATTCCTTGCCGATGGCATTGGCGCCGAGGTCGGCCATCATCAGCGTCGCGCCATCCGGCTTCGCCTGGGCGACCACCGCCCCGGCGATGGTGCCGCCGGCGCCGCCGCGGTTCTCGACCACCAGGGTCTGGCCATTGGCCAGCGCGGGGAAGGCATTGGCCACGGTGCGGGAGAGGGTATCGATCGCCCCGCCGGCGCCGAAGGGCACCACCAGCCGCACCGGCCGGTCCGGCCAGGCCTGGCCCTGGGCGCGCGCCAGCCCCGGCGCCGCCAGGGCGGCCACCCCGCCCAGGACGGCGCGGCGGCCGACGCCCCGATACTGCGCTGCTGCCAACATAGCGATTCCTTCCCGGCTTTTTCGCGCCCAAACTGACGCCGGGCCGCCGGGCGCGCAACCATGGCCGGGCGGCCCGGCAGCGGCCGCGCAACGCCCGGCCGGACGCCGCGGCGGTAAGGGAGACCCCATGACCTGGTCCATTGTCGCGCATGACCCCGGGACGGGCGCCTTCGCGGTCGCCGTCGCCACCTGCGCCTTCGCCGTGGGCGCGAGCTGCCCCTTCGTGCGAACCGGCGTCGGGGCCGTCTCCACCCAGTCCATGACCAACCGCTACCTCGGCCCCGCCGTGCTGGACGCGATGGCGCGCGGCCTCTCCCCCGCCGCCGCCATCGAGAGCGCCCTGGCCGGGGACGAGGGCCGCGGCATCCGGCAGGTGCATGCGGTGGACCGGCACGGCCGCACCGCCGCCTGGACCGGGCAGAACTGCGTCGAGTGGTGCGGCGACCGGACCGGCCACGGCTTCTCCGTCGCCGGCAACATGCTGGCCGGCGAGGCGGTGCTGGCCGATACCGTCGCCGCCTTCGTCAGCCGCGACAACCTGCCGCTGGCGGAACGGCTGGTCGCGGCGCTCGACGCCGGGGATGCCGCCGGCGGCGACAAGCGCGGCCGACAGTCCGCCGCCCTGCTGCTGACCACCACGGAAGACTTCCCCGATATCAACCTCCGAGTCGACGACCATGCCGAGCCCCTGCTCGAGCTGCGCCGCCTGCTCGGCCTCTGGCGCCGGGACCGCGAGCCGGGGCTGCGCGACCAGCCCCGCCGGGCCAATCCCTCCGGCTGGGTGGACCTCGACGCGATCGAGGCGAGCTGGCGCAGCAAGGGCATCTCGCTCCGCTTCCGGCGCTGAGCCGGCCAATTCGCCACCATGTGCAGTAGCCATTCGCCCGAATTTCGCCTATAAGGTGTTTTTTGTATACAAAACACACCTTGAAGGGGAATCCCAGCTCATGCGTATTCGTGGCACCGCCGGCAACGACGTCCTGCTGGGCGACATCGCCGACAGCATCATCATCGCCGGCGCCGGCAATGACCTGATCTACGGGGACGGCCTGAACGGGCCCTATGCGCCGATCTTCCCCGAGCCCGGCCCCGGCCCGGTGATCTACGGCAACACCATCGACGCCGGCACCGGCAACGACACCGTCCATGCCGGCTACGGCGCGGATTCCGTCATCGGTGGCGACGGCGACGACCTGATCTTCGGCTACGGCGTCATCGCCGCCGACAACCCCATCCGCGCCGCCCAGGCCCGCGACAGCGACCTGGCCGATACCCTCAATGGCGGCACCGGCAACGACAGCCTCCACGGCGGCGGCGGCGCCGACCTCCTGATCGGCGGCAAGGGCAACGACCTGCTGAATGGCGGCGTCGGCGCCGATACCCTGACCGGCGGCACCGGCCACGACATCTTCCAGTTCGGCGCCATGGACACCCGCGCGCGGATGCCGAGCTTCGACACCAGGGGCGACGTGGTCACCGACTTCCGTCACGCCGAGGACCTGCTGGACCTCACCCCCTTCCTCGCCAATTTCTCGACGCCGCCCGCCGCGGTCTTCCTCGGCACCGGGGCCTTCGTCGACGGGACCAGCTTCCAGGTCCGCTACGCCGTCGCAGACGGCAATACCCTGGTCGAGATCTTCGCCCCGGTCTTCACCGCCCCGACCCCGCCGGCCCATGGCAATGCCAGCTTCACCCTGCTCGGCGCGCATGCGCTGGCCGCCTCGGACTTCATCCTGGGCTGAGCTTGCCCCGGCCCCTGGCCATGGCTAAAGCCATGGCCAGGACCAAGAGCCGGGGGAAAGCCAAGCCATGCGCCACCTGAAGATCGCCGCCATCGGCGGCGACGGCATCGGCCCCGAGGTCATCGCCGCCGGCTGCCGCGTGCTCGAGGCCGCCGCCGCCGCCGACGGCGGCTTCGCCTGCGAATTCCAGCACTTCGACTGGGGCAGCGCGATGTACCGCGCCTCCGGCAAGATGATGCCCGACGACGGCCTCAGGCAGCTCGAGGGCTGCGACGCCATCTTCTTCGGCGCCGTCGGCGCCCCCGACATCCCCGACCACATCACCCTCTGGGAGCTGCGCCTGGCGATCTGCCAGGGCTTCGACCAATACGCCAACGTCCGCCCGACCCGCATGCTGCCGGGCATCAGGGGCCCGCTGCGCGACGAGCTCGCGCGGCAGATCGACTGGGTCATCGTGCGGGAGAACTCCGAGGGCGAGTATGCCGGCGTCGGCGGCCGCGCCCATCGCGGGTTGCCGATCGAGGTCGGCATGGATGTCGCCGTCTTCACCCGCGCCGGCATCGAGCGGATCTGCCGCCACGCCTGCGAGATCGCCATGTCCCGCCCGCGCAGGCTGCTGACCGTCGTCACGAAATCCAACGCCCAGCGCCACGGCATGGTGATGTGGGACGAGGTCTGCGCCTCCGTCACCGCGAACTACCCGGAGCTCACCGTCGACAAGATGCTGGTCGATGCCATGACCGCGCGGATGGTGATGAAGCCCGGCAGCATCGACACGGTCGTCGCCACCAACCTGCATGCCGACATCCTCTCCGACCTCGCCTCGGCGCTGGCCGGGTCGCTCGGCATCGGCGCCACCGGCAACATCGACCCCGAGCGCCGCCGCCCCTCGATGTTCGAGCCGATCCACGGCTCGGCCTTCGACATCACGGGCAAGGGCATCGCCAATCCGCTCGGGTCCTTCTGGACCGCGGCGATGCTGCTCGACCACCTGGGCGAGCCGCGCGCCGCCGCCCGCATCATGGCCGCGGTCGAGGCGGTCACCGCCCGCGGCACCGGCCTGCCGCCCGACCTCGGCGGCACCGCGACAACCGCGGAGGTGACCGAGGCGGTGATCGCCGCGCTCGCCGGCGCCAATGCCTGAGGCGAAGGGCCGGGCCGCGCGGCCCGGCCGCCGGCGCTACCGGACCGTGTAGTTGGTCAGGGCGCACATGTTCATGTTGCGCCGCTCCTGCGACTCGCCGCCCTGCCAGACCACCCGGATGTCGTAGCTGCACTCGCCCTGCGGCAGCCGCACCGCGAAGGTGGTGCCGGGCTGCACGACCTCGTCGCCCAGCCGGTCCGGGCCCCAGTTCTGCTGCGAGGAGGGGGAGGCGTAGAATTCCTCGATCACCCGCCCGCTCTGGTTGACCAGGTTGAAGGAGGGATTGCCCTGCTGCTGGCTGCCCGGCTGCGGCCGCGCCTGGCCGTTCCCCTGTGGCCCCGCCGTCCGCGGCGGCGGCGCCACCCCGCCGCCCAGCACCAGGTCCACCAACTGGCAGGTGTTGAGGTTGCGCCGCTCCTCGGCGCTGCCGCCCTGGTAGACGATCCGCACGTCGTAATTGCAGTTCCCGTCGGCCGGCAGCCGGACGATGTGCAGCCCGCCCGGGCGGATTACCTCCGTGCCCAGCCGGTCCTGGCCCCAGCTCCGCTCGTTCGACGGGGAGGCATAGACCTCGTTCACCACATTCGCGGTGTTGTTGACCACCCGGAAGGAGGGATCGCTGGTCTGCGCTCCCGAGGGCCCGATCCAGGCCAGCAGGCCCAGCACGGCAGCCAGCAACACGCGACGCGACATGGCACTCTCCTCAAGGCAAGCGCCACAGCCTAGCCCGGCCGGCTCCGCTTCGGCCATAGGTTGCACGGCCGGCCCGCGCGTCGCCGCCGCGTCAATCCGGGCCCTCGGCCTCCGGCCCCGCCCCCATGGCGGCCAGCCGCGCCTCGAGCGTCTCCAGCAGCCGGACCAGCGCGGCGCGCTCGGGCGGGGCGAGGCCGGCCAGCAGCTCCGCCTCGAGGCCGCGGGCCAGCGGCACGATGCCGGCATGGACGCGCTGGCCGGCCTCGGTCAGGGCCAGGCGCTGGACCCGCCGGTCGGCGGCGTCGCCCTCCCGCCGCAGCAGCCCGCGCCGCAGCAGCGCCTGCACCGCGCGGCTGACCTTCACCTTGTCCATCGCCGTGCGCTCGACCACCGCCGTCGCCGAGAGCCCGCCGAAGCGGCCGACCACCGCCAGCACCCGCCATTCGGCGATGCTCACCCCGAAGGCGGCCGAGTAGCGCCGGGCGAAGAGCCGCGAGGTCCGGTTGGTCACCAGCGAGAGCCGGTAGGGCAGGAATTCCTCGAGCGCGAAATCCCCCGGCGCGCCGGCCTCTGGCTGCATCCCCATCCTCCTGCCCCGGCCGGGCAAACCGGTTGCACCGTCCCGGCCGGTACGCTATAGGAATATTTGCCGCAACCGGCAGTCCGGTCCGGGCGGTGCCGGCCGGGGCGGGACTGAAGCGCCCAGCCCCTCAATTCTGTCGGCGGGATCCAGCCATATCAACGGCTTGATCCTCAAGAGTTGAGGAGATTTGAGCCGAATTGAGCGGAATTGAGGGTAAAATTCAGGGTCCTGCCCTACCGCCGCATCCGCACTTCGAGCACTGCCCGCGCCACGAGGTCGTCCGCCAGGGGCCGCATCGCATCCGGATGCGGCCGGTGCGGCCCCTTCGGCCGGCGCGGCCAGACCACCGCCTCGGGCACCTCCACCGTGAAGCCGGCATGGCGGAAGCGCCCGACCATGGCCGAGAGCCCCAGCCGGTTCACGTAGATCCCGGCCTTGCCCACCAGGGCGCTGGCCCAGAAGCTGTCGCTGAAGCGCAGGTGCTGCAGCCCGCCGCCGAGGTGGTCCTGGAAGTCGATCCGGTGGATGCCGACCCCGTCCGGCGCCGTCACCCGCCGCAGCTGCGCCAGCAGCGGCGCCAGGTCGGACCGGCGCACGTGCTCGAGCACCGCCTCGCTCACCACCAGGTCGACCGCCCCGTCCGGGATGGCCGCCAGCACCTCGGGCCCCCCGAGCAGCAGGCTCGCCTGGCAGCGGCGGAGGATCGCCGTCCGGTCGGCGCAGCCGGTCAGGTCCGGCACCGGCACGCCGTGGCTGCGCGCCAGGGTCGCCACCGCCAGATAGGCGCCCGGATCGGCCGGCGCCGCGTCGGAGGGATCGACGAACCAGACATGCTCGAGCCCCAGCCCGGCCAGCACCGGCGCCCGCAGCACCATCCGCCCCGGGCCCACCTCCAGCAGGGTGCGCGGCCGCCGGCCCATCAGCCGCGTCGCCTCCGCCAGCCAGGCCGGCGGCGCGTTGAGCAGCTTGGCCGGGTCGCCGGCCTCGAAGGAGGGCCGCGCCAGCCCCAGCCGCCGCGCCCGGCCGCCGTGGACGCCGACCGCCGCCAGCCCCAGCTTGACGCCGAGCTTCACCCACCAGGGCACCGGCGCGCCGCGCGCCAGCCCGTCCGGCGCCGGGACCACATGCTGTGGCCGGGCCATTTCCTCGCTACGTTGTTCCATGGTCCGCAGTTGACCCGCTACTGCCGTAGACATAGCGCAATACGCCCGGCCATGCCGAGCCAATCTGCCCTCGGCCGCACAGGAGACGCATTTGAGCCCGATCGAACGGATCCGCCGCTACCAGGACGAGCTGACCGCCTGGCGGCGGGACTTCCACGCCCATCCCGAGACCGGCTTCGAGGAGCACCGCACCAGCGCCCTGGTGGCCGAGCGGCTGGAGGCCATGGGCATCGAGGTCCATCGCGGCATCGGCCGCACCGGCGTGGTGGGCATCCTCCGCAACGGCCGCGGCAACCGCGCCATCGGGCTGCGCGCCGACATGGATGCGCTCGAGATGCCGGAGGCCAACGACTTCGCCCATAAATCCACCAATCCCGGCAAGATGCACGGCTGCGGCCATGACGGCCACACCACCATGCTGCTCGGCGCCGCCCGCTACCTGGCCGAGACGAAGAATTTCGAGGGCACCGTCCACTTCATCTTCCAGCCGGCCGAGGAAGGCCAGGGCGGCGCCCAGGCGATGGTCGCCGACGGGCTGTTCGAGCGCTTCCCCTGCGATTCGGTCTATGGGCTGCACAACCGCCCGGGCATGCCGGTCGGCCACTACGGCATCCGCGCCGGCGCCATGATGGCCGGCTGCGGCTTCTTCGACCTGCACATCCACGGCAAGGGCGGCCATGGCGCGCGCCCCGAGAGCACGGTCGATCCCGTGGTCTGCGGCGCCGCCATCGTCTCGGCCTTCCAGTCCATCATCGGCCGCAACGTCGCGCCGAACGACACCGGCGTGGTCAGCGTCACCGGCTTCACCGCCGGCACCGCCTACAACGTCATCCCCGAGACGGTCTCGCTCCGCGGCACCGTCCGCGCCTTCCGCACCGAGACCATGGCGCTGATCGAGGCGCGGATGCGGGCGCTGGCCGGCAGCATCGCCACCGGCTTCGGCGCGACCGCCGAGCTCGACTTCCGCGAGGTGACGGTGCCGGTGGTCAATGGCGTCGAGCAGACCGCCCTCATCGCCGATGCCGCCGCCGCCATGGTGGGGGAGGCGCATGTCGACCGCGCCCGCATCCCCGCCATGGGCTCGGAGGATTTCTCCTACATGCTGGCCGAGCGGCCGGGCGCCTATATCCTGGTCGGCAACGGCGAGGGCGCGGCCGGCGGCTGCGAGGTCCACAACCCCGCCTACGACTTCAACGACGCCGCCATCCCCTACGGCGCCGGCATCCTCGCCGCGGTGGTGGAGAAGGAGCTGGCCGGCCACGACAGGTAGTTGCACGAAACGATCGCCGCGGCAGGGCGTTCCGCCTCGCAGGTCAACTCCGGCCTGTCCTCGCGGAACCCCTGGCCTATGGCAGATGCCCCGACAAGCCCTCCCTCCGGTGCCTCCTCCGCCGCCACGCCATCGGCCGGCCCACCCAACCGGGCCGCGTCGCTGACCCGGGGGCTGGCCGCGGCCGGCGCCCCCGGCTCGGGGATGGAGATGCTCCAGGGCGCGCTGCTGGTCATGGCGGTGCTGTACTTCGGCCAGGAGCTGCTGGTGCCGCTGGTGCTGGCGGTGCTGCTGTCCTTCGTGCTGGCACCGGTGGTCCGCGGGCTGCGCCGCGTCGCCATCCCGCGGCCGGTCGCCGTGGTCGTCACCGTGCTGCTGGCCTGCGCCATCTTCCTCGGCATCGGCGCCCTGGTCGGCCGCCAGGCCAGCCTGCTGGCGGAGAACCTGCCCACCTACCAGGCGACGATCGGCCAGAAGCTCTCGGGGCTGCAGAGCGCCGGCGGGCTGCTCGACCGGGTCAGCGGCGCGGTCCAGGCCATGGGCCGCGGCATCGGCAACGAGGGCGAGGCGCCGGCCAAGGCCTCCCCCACCTCGCGGACCGAAGCCCCGGCCCCCATCCCGGTCGAGGTGCATGCCCCCGACCCGACCGCGATGGAGATGCTGCGCCGTGTCGCCGAGCCGCTGATCGGCCCGCTGGCAACCGCCGGCATCGTGGTCATCCTGGTGATCTTCATCCTGCTCTACCGGGAGGATCTGCGCGACCGGCTCATCCGCCTGGCCGGGGCACGCGACCTGCACCGGACCATGGCGGCGATGGACGACGCCGCCTATCGCCTCTCCCGCTTCTTCCTGGCGCAGACCGGCATGAACACCGCCTTCGGCCTGCTCATCTCCGGGGCGCTCTGGCTGATCGGCGTGCCCAACCCGCTGCTCTGGGGCTTCGTCGCGGCGCTGATGCGCTTCGTGCCCTTCATCGGCGTCTTCGTCACCGTCACCGGGCCGATCCTGATGGCCCTGGCGGTGGATCCCGGCTGGACCATGCTGGTCTGGGTGCTGGTGCTCTTCGGGGTCAGCGAGCTGCTGATGGGCCAGGTCTTCGAGCCGCTGGTCTTCGGCCATTCGACCGGCCTCTCGCCCATCGCCGTCATCGCCGCCGCCACCTTCTGGACCTGGCTCTGGGGCCCGATCGGGTTGTTGCTGGCGGTGCCGCTGACGGTCTGCCTGGTGGTGCTGGGCCGGCATGTCGAGCGGCTGGAATTCCTCGAGGTCATGCTGGGCGACCAGCCGCCGCTCGACCCGGAGGAGACCTTCTACCAGCGAGCGCTCGCCGGCGACGCCAGCGCCCTGGCCGAGCAGGCCGAGCGCTGCCTCAAGGAGAAGCCCCTGGCCGAATACCTCGACGCCGTCGCCCTGCCGGCGCTGCGGCTGGCCCAGGCCGATGCGGTGCACGGCACGCTGCAGCCGGAGCGGCGGGAGGCGCTGGTGCGCAGCGTCGAGCTGCTGGTCGAGGACCTGGAGGAGGAGGAAGATCCGGAGCCGGCCGCCGGCGAGCCGCCGCCGCCGCCGCTGCCGGCCGCCTGGCATGCGCCGGGCGCCGTGCTCTGCCTGCACGGTCGCGGCCCCTTCGATGCCCTGGCCGCCAGCATGCTGGCCCAGGTGCTGGCCCGGCGCGGCTTCGGCGTGCAGACCGGCGGCCCCGCCGCGGAGGTGGCGCCGAAGCTGATGGTGCTCTGCCTGCTCGAGGGCGGCAGCAGCAGCGCCACCGCCCGCTACCTGCTGCGCCGGGCGCGGCGGCGGATGCCCGGCGTGCCCGCCATCGCCCTGGCCTGGACGCCGACCGGCGGCAACGACGGCGACGGCGCCCTTGCCCGGGCGCTGCGGGCGGAGGCGGAGGCCGGCCCGCTGCAGCTGGCGATCAGCCTGGTGGAGGCGCTCGACCTCGCGGCCGAGGCGGCCGGGACCGCCACGCCGGCCGTGGCCACGCCGGTCGCCCCGCCCGAGCCGCCGCCGCCGCTTGGCCTGGCCGCCGCGCCGGCCTGAGCCGCGGCGCCCGGCGCCGGAGCAACACGCCGCAGCGGGCTCCGTGCGCCGAAGCGGGCGGAGACCGCGCTAGACGATGCGCTGCAGCGGCACCCGGCTGGCCAGCCAGCTGCCGGCCGCCGCCATGGCCGCGGCGCCGAGGAAGGCGGCGCGGAAGGCCTCCCCCAGCCCGCCGCGCAGCGCCGCCTGGGCTTCGGCCGGCAGGGTCGCCAGCAGCCCGGGGCCGGTCTGCACCAGCCGGGCGAAATGCGCCGCGACCGTCGCGTCGCCCGCCGCCAGGGTGCCGAAGAGCAGCGCGCCCAGCACCGCCGTCGCCACCGCCGCGCCGAGGGTGCGGGAGAATTGCACCGAGGCCGCGGCCGCCCCAAGCCGCCCCGGGCCGCCCGCCACCTGCACGGTGATCTGCACCACCGGGTAGGAGCAGCCGAAGCCCACCGCCACCACCCCGAACAGCCCGGCCACGCCCCAGTCCGGCAGGCCGCCGGCCAGCAGCGCGATGGCCGCCAGCGCCGCCGCTGCCAGGGCGAGGCCGAAGGTGGCGAAGGGCATGCCGATGCCGGTCCGGGTCATCAGCCAGCCCGAGGACAGCCCGCCGATCGCCCCGCCGAGCGACAGCGGCAGCAGCAGCACCCCGGCCTGCACCGCCGAGGCGCCGCGGACGCTCTGCAGGTAGATCGGCAGGAACGTGAGCAGCGCGATCAGCGCGCCATGGGCGCAGGCGGTCATCAGGTTGCTGCGCAGCACGGTGGGCTCGGCCAGCAGCGGCAGCGGCAGCAGCGGGTCGCGCACCCGGCGCTCCTGCCGCAGCAGCAGGACCAGGGACAGCGCCGCCACCGCCGCCAGCCCGGCCGCTGCCGGCAGCGCCGAGAGCCGCAGCTTCTGCACCTGCGACAGCGCCATCAGCGCCGGGGCGACGAAGCCGGCGAAGAGCAGCACCCCCGGCAGGTCGAAGCGGAAGCCGGCCTGGCGGGCGCGGGAGAGCCCCTCCGGCCGGGCCGGGATGCGCAGCGCCAGCGGCACCGCGACCGCGATCCAGGGCAGCAGCACCCAGAAGACCGCGCGCCAGCCGAAATGCTCGGTCATGAAGCCGCCGGTGATCGGGCCGAGGCAGGAGGCGGTGGTGAAGCTGGCGACGATATAGGCCTGGAAGCGGCCGCGCTCGCGCGGCGGCACCGCCTCGCCGATCAGCGCCATGGCGAGGGTCGCCATCCCGCCGCCGGCGAAGCCCTGGATCAGCCGGCCGAGGATCAGCACGCCGAAGCTCGGCGCCGCGGCCGAGAGGGCGGCGCCCAGCGCCGCCAGCCCCAGCGCCACCAGCAGCAGGCGGCGGCGGCCGAAGACATCGCCCAGCCGGCCGAAGACCGGGGCGGCGATGGTCGCCGCGATGAGATAGGCGACCACCACCCAGGAGAGGTGCTCGACCGCGCCGAGCGAGCCGGCGATGGCCGGCAGGGCAGTGGCGACGATGGTCTGGTCGATGGCCGAGAGGATGATCGCCGGGGCGACGCCGGGGAAGGTGAGGAAGAAGGCCCGGCGCATCTCGGCCGGCGACATGCGCGGCTCGGCCATGGCCGTCAGACCACGCTGTTCCGGCCCATCTCCAGGAATTTCTCCCGCCGCCGGGCGCGCAGCGTGGCGCCGTCGAGCGCCAGCAGCGGCTCCAGCAGCCCCCAGACCTTGTCGCCGACGGCCGCCAGCGTCGCCGCGGTGTCGCGGTGCGCCCCGCCCATCGGCTCCGGCACCACGGCATCGACGATGTTCAGCCGGCGCAGATCCTCGGCGGTCAGCTTCAGCGCCTCGGCCGCGGTCGCCGCCTGGGCGGCGTCGCGCCACAGGATGCTGGCGCAGCCCTCGGGGCTGATGACCGAATAGATGCTGTGCTCCAGCATCAGGATGCGGTCGGCCGCCGCCAGCGCGATGGCGCCGCCCGAGCCGCCCTCGCCGATGATGGTGGCGACGAAGGGCACCGGGGCGTCGAGGCAGGCCTCGATCGAGCGGGCGATGGCCTCGGACTGGCCGCGCGCCTCGGCCTCGATGCCCGGGAAGGCGCCGGCGGTATCGACGAAGCTCAGGATCGGCAGGTTGAAGCGGCTGGCCAGCTCGATGATGCGCCGCGCCTTGCGGTAGCCCTCCGGCCGGGCCATGCCGAAATTGTGGATGACCCGGCTTTCGGTATCGGAGCCCTTCTCGGTGCCGAGCACCGCGACGGCGCGGCCACGGAAGCGGCCGAGGCCGCCGATCACCGCGGCATCGTCGGCGAAGGCGCGGTCGCCGGCGAGCGGGGTCCATTCCTCGATCAGCGCGGCGATGTAATCGAGGCATTTGGGCCGGTCCGGGTGGCGGGCGACCAGCGTCTTCTGCCAGGGCGTCAGCTTGCCGTAGGTGGTGCGCAACAGGGCCTGGGCCTTGTCGCGCATGCGGCCGACCTCCTCGGCCACGTCGATCCCGCCGGCATCCGAGGTCCGCCGCAGCTCCTCGATCTTGCCCTCGAGCTCGGCGATCGGTTTTTCGAAGTCCAGGAAGTGGCGCATGCCCGGCGGGTTAGCCGAAATCCGGGGCGGCGGAAAGCGCCCCCGGAACTTCCGCGCCGGGGCTCAGGCGCCCGCGACCGTCGTCCGGTGCATCAGGCGCTGGTACTTCTCGTGGTCGAAGAGCGTCGCCGTGTGCAACAGGCAGCGGTTGTCCCAGATCACCAGGTCGCCGGCCCGCCAGCGGTGGCGGTAGATGTACGTCTCCTGGGCGGCATGGGCCATCAGCCCCTCGATCAGCGCCCGGCCGGCCGCGGCGTCCATGCCCTCGACATGGCTGATGACGGCGGGGCAGAGGAACAGCGACTTCACCCCGGTGACCGGATGGGTGCGGACCAGCGGCTGCGAGACCGGCGGCCATTTGGCGGTCTGCGCCTCGGTCAGCGGCGGGCGGTCGGGGTTGTGGCGGCGGCCCCATTCGGCCAGCGTCGCCAGGGAATGCACGCAGCGCAGGCCGTCGATGTCGGCCTTGGTCGCCTCGGGCAGCCCGGCATAGGCGCCGGCGGCATCGATGAACCAAGTCTCGCCGCCCTCGGGCGGGCAGATCACGCCGTAGAACAGCGAGGCCGCGCTGGGGATCTCGCGGTAGCTGCTGTCGGCGTGCCACTGCTCGATGCCGCGGGCGAAATTGGCCTTCAGCACCCCGTCCACGGTCCAGTTGCCGACGCAGAAGATCTCCGGGTGGGTGTCGAGCATGGCGCGGGTCTGCGAATGCAGCTCGAGCGGGCCCATGCGGCGGCTGAACTCGACCTGCGCGGTCGGATTGAAGGGCACGTCGCGCACCAGCAGCAGGTGGTGGCGGTGGAAGGCATCGAGGTAGGCGGAGAACTCCGCCTCCGGCAGGTCGCCGGCGATGCGCAGGCCGCGCAATTCGGCACCGAAGCTCTCGCCGAGCGGATGCTCCTCGATGCGGGGGGAAACCATCATGTCCATGGCCGGGTGGCCTCCGGGGCAGTGCTGCGCTGGCCGGGTGACTGGCGGGCCGTTCTGCGACGGCTGGACGGAGTATGGCGCCGAATGCGCCCGGGGCGGAAGCCCCGCCCCTTCCCCACCCGCGCCGGCTGGCCTATCGGCAGGGCCGGGATGAGGAGACGGCCGATGCAGCAGCGACGCAGCCTGATGAAGACCGCCGCCCTGGCGGCACTCGCGCAACCGGCATTGGCGCAATCCAGCCGCGCCCGCACCCTGCGCTTCATGCCGCAGGCGGCGCCGACCGGGCTGGACCCGATGTTCAACCCCACCACCATCGCCACCACCCATGGCTACTGCGTCTTCGACACGCTCTATGGCTGCGACGCGAAGCTGCGGCCGCGGCCGCAGATGGCCGAGGGGCATGAGGTCTCGGCCGATGGGCTCACCTGGACCATCCGGCTGCGGGAGGGCCTCCGCTTCCACGACGGCACACCGGTGCGGGCGCGGGACTGCGCCGCCTCCCTCCGGCGCTGGGCGGTCAGGGACGGCTTCGGCCAGGTGCTCGCCCGCGCCGTGGCGGAGTGGGGTACGGTCGACGACCGCGACCTGGTGATCCGGCTGCACCGCCCCTTCCCCGCGCTGCTGGACGCGCTGGCCAAGCCCGGCGCCAGCCCCGCCTTCATCATGCCGGAGCGGCTGGCGGCCACGCCGGCCGACCGGCCCATCACCGAGATGGTCGGCAGCGGCCCCTGGCGCTTCCTCGCCGGCGAGTTCAACCAGGGGGCCCTGGCCGCCTATGCCCGCAACGACGCCTATGTGCCGCGGGACGAGCCGGCCGAGGCCGCCTCGGGTGGCAAGCGCGTGCATTTCGACCGGCTGGAGCTGGTCTGGATCCCCGATGGCGGCACCGCGGCGGCGGCGCTGCGGACCGGGGAGATCGACTGGATCGAGTATCCGCTGCCCGACCTCGTGCCGGTCCTGCAGCGGGACCGCGGGATCGGCACCCAGGTCTACGACCCCAACGGCTTCCTCGGCTTCCTCCGCTTCAACCACCTGCACCCGCCCTTCGACGACGTCGCGGTGCGCCGGGCGATCCGTGACGTGCTGGTGCAGCCGGACTACATGGCCGCCGTCGCCCTGCCCGGCGACTGGTCGGAATGCCATGCGGTCTTCCCCTGCGGCCTGCCGCAGGTGCGGGAGTTTCCCGCAGCCCCACGCGGCGAGGCCGCGATGGATAATGCCCGGGCCGCGCTGAAGGCGGCGGGCTATGCCGGGGAGCGGATCGTCCACATCAATCCCAGCGACTTCCCCGCGGTGACCCAGCAGGGCCGGGTGACCGCCGACCTGATGCGCCGCCTCGGGATGAACGTCGAGCTGGTCGAGAGCGACTGGGCCACCATCATCGCCCGCCGCGCCAACAAGGGGACGCCGGCCCAGGGCGGCTGGAGTCTGCACAACACCAATTTCCCGGCGGCCAATATCGCCAACCCCGCGGTCAGCCCGATCATCCGCGGCCATGGCGAGCGCGCCTGGTTCGGCTGGCCGACCGACGTCGCCAGCGAGGCGGCGGTGGAGCGCTGGATCGGCGCCGCCGATGCCGCGACCCAGGCCGAGGCCATGGCGGCGCTGCAGACGGCGGCCTGGGACAGCGTGCCCTTCGCGCCGACCGGGCTGTTCCGGCTGCGGACCGCCTTCCGCGCCGAGCTGCGCGGCGTGCTGCAGGGGCCGAACCCCTTCCTGTGGAACCTCAGGCGGGGGTAGCGGGGCTCAGCAGGGGTTCGGCAGCACCGCCAGTTCCTGCATCCGGCCGTCGACGCTGAACTCGCCGAATTCCATCTTCAGCTCGTCCGCCACGCCGTTCTCGTAGTAGCGCAGCCCGACCTCGTAGTCGGGGGCGCTGGCGCCGCCGCCGGTTGCGCTCGGGGTGCGGTCGAAGAAGGCGACGCGCATGCGGGCGCTGCCGAGGCTGGCCAGCGCGGGGAAGCGCTCGTTCGCCTGCGGCGGCTGCCAGGCCTGCAGCACGGTGGTGGTGTCCTGCGCGCCATCGGCGCTGGTGCCGTCGAACAGCGGCACCACCAGCAGCCGCTGGTTGGCGCGGGCGGCGGCGAGGGTGCGGATGGTATGCAGCATCGGCAGCAGGGTGCCGCCGGGCAGCGCCTCCTGCTTGGTCGAGGGCTCGGTGTAGCGGACGGTGCCGCCCTCCGGCGTGACCTCGGCATCCCCGGCCACGCGCTGCGACACCGCGCCCTGCGAGGTCTGGGTCAGCGAGAAGCGGATGCTGCGGCCGTCCTTGGTCTCATAGGTCGAGTAGTCCGAGGTGGTCTCCACATCGGTGCCGTCGCGGTCGGTCAGCGTCAGCTGGAAGCGCTGGCGCGTCGCCCAGCCGTCGCAGGCGTCGACGACTTCATACAGCATCACCCCCTCGGCGCGGGCGATGTCCGAATTGTCCCGGGCGCGGTCGAGCGTGAGGCGATAGGCGGCACGGTGGCCGACCATGGCCTCCACCCCCGGCTCCGCGGCGCCCGGCGCGCCCGGGAGGAGGGCGGCGGTGAGGAAGGCGGCGGCAAGCAGCGGGCGGCGCAACGACATGCGGAGGTCCTTTGGGGCGAAGCGTGTGACTTAGGAAGCCTTCGGCTCGGCCGCACCCTTCGCCGGGGGCAGCACCGTGCGGATATGCAATTCGCGGGTCCGCGCCTCCTCCACCGGGGAGGGGGAGCCCATCATCAGCTCCTCGCCCTGCTGGTTCATGGGGAAGAGGTTGACCTCGCGCAGGTTCGGCTCGTCGGCCAGCAGCATGACGATGCGGTCGATGCCGGCGGCCATGCCGCCGTGCGGCGGGGCGCCGTAGCGGAAGGCGTTGAGCATGCCGCCGAAGCGGTCCTCGACGGCCTGCGGCGGGTAGCCGGCGATGCCGAAGGCCTTCACCATGATCTCGGCCTTGTGGTTGCGGATGGCGCCCGAGGCCATCTCGTAGCCGTTGCAGACCACGTCGTACTGATAGGCGCCTATCGTCAGCGGGTCCTGGCCCTCCAGCGCCGCCATCTCGCCCTGCGGCATGGAGAAGGGGTTGTGGCTGAAGTCGACCTGGCCGGTCTCCTCGTTCAGCTCGTAGAAGGGGAAGTCGGTGATCCAGCAGAAGCGGAAGCCGGATTTCTCGCTCAGCCCGAGGTCGTGGCCGAGCTTGAGGCGGGCCTGGCCGGCGAGCTTCGCCGCCTCGGCCGGCTTGCCGGCGGCGAAGAAGACGGCGTCGCCGGGCTTGAGGCCGCAGGCGGCGCGGATCGCCTCGGCGCGGTCGGCTTCCAGGTTGCGGGCGATCGGCCCCTTGGGACCCTCAGTGTCGAAGGTGATGTAGCCGAGGCCGCCGGCGCCCTGCTCGCGCGCCCACTCGTTCATCTTGTCGAAGAAGCTGCGCGGGTTGGCCCCCGCCCCCGGCGCCGGGATGGCGCGGACCACGCCGCCGCCTGCTGCGATCTTGGCAAAGAGGCCGAAGCCACTGCCGGCAAAATCGGCGGTGACGTCGCGGATCACCAGCGGGTTGCGCAGGTCGGGCTTGTCCGAGCCGTAGTCGAGCATCGCCTTCGCATAGGGGATGCGGATCCAGGGGCTGGCATCGACGTGGCGGCCGGCGGCGAAGCGCTCGAAGGTGCCGCGGATCACCGGCTCCATGGTGGTGAAGACGTCCTCCTGCGTCACGAAGCTCATCTCGACGTCGAGCTGGTAGAACATCAGCGTCCGGTCGGCGCGGCCGGCCTCGTCGCGGAAGCAGGGGGCGATCTGGAAGTAGCGGTCGAAGCCCGCCACCATCGTGAGCTGCTTGTACTGTTGCGGCGCCTGCGGCAGGGCGTAGAATTTGCCGGGATGAAGGCGCGCCGGGACCAGGAAGTCGCGGGCGCCCTCGGGGCTGGAGACGGTCAGGATCGGCGTCTGGAATTCGTTGAAGCCGGTGGCGATCATCCGCTCCCGGATGTCCTGGATGATCTGGGCGCGCTGGATCATGTTGCGCTGCAGGCGTTCGCGCCGCAGGTCAAGGAAGCGGTAGCGCAGCCGCATCTCCTCCGGCGCCTCCTGGTCGCCGGCGACCTGGAAGGGCAGCACCTCGGCGGCGGATTGCAGCACCAGCTCGCGGACGCGCAGCTCGATCTCGCCGGTCGGCAGCTTGGGGTTCACGGTGGAACCTTCGCGGTTCACCACCTCGCCGGTGACGGTGACGACGCTTTCCGGCCGCAGCCGGTCGGCCTGCTCGAAGACCGGGCTGCCCTGCGCCACGACGCATTGGGTCAGGCCGTAGTGGTCGCGCAGGTCGAGGAACAGCAGCCCGCCATGGTCGCGCTTGCGGTGCACCCAGCCGGAGATGCGGGCCGGGCTGCCGGCGTCGGTGGCGCGCAGGGCGCCGCAGGTATGGGTGCGGTAGGCGTGCATGGGGGGTCTGGACCTGCAATTGCGTCGGAGCCCGGTAAGAGGCGCCCAGGGCCGGTCCTGTCAAGCGGCGCCGGGCCTCGCCTCCCCGGCTTTCCCTTCCCCGCCAGGGGGGCTAGACACGGGGGATGAGCCGTCGTCCGCCAGCCGCAGAGCCGATTCCGGCCCTGATCACCACCTCCGCCGCCCTCGCCGCCCTGTGCGAGCGGCTGCGCGCCGAAACCTTCGTCACCGTCGATACCGAGTTCATGCGGGAGCGGACCTACTGGCCCGAGCTCTGCGTGGTCCAGCTCGGCGGGGAGCACGAGACGGCGGTCGTCGATGCCCTGGCCCCCGACCTCGACCTGGCGCCGCTCGGCGTGCTGCTGGCCGACCCCAAGGTGGTCAAGGTCTTCCATGCCGCCCGGCAGGACGTGGAGATCTTCCTGCTGAAATTCGACGCGGTGCCGACCCCGCTGTTCGATACCCAGGTCGCCGCCATGGTCGCCGGCTTCGGCGACCAGGTGAGCTACGACCAGCTCTGCCGGTCGCTCGCCGATGCCCAGATCGACAAGGCGCACCGCTTCTCGGATTGGGCGGCGCGGCCGCTCTCGGCCTCGCAGATCATCTATGCCGCCGGCGACGTCACCCATCTCCGCCGCATCTACGTGGCCCTCAGCGAGCGGCTGGCGCGCGAGGGGCGGCTCGAATGGGTGGCCGAGGAGATGGCGGTGCTGAACCGGCCGGAGACCTATCGCGCCGACCCGGCGACCGCCTGGGAACGGCTCAAGCCCCGCACCACCAACCGCCGCTTCCTCGGCCTGCTGCGCGCGGCCGCCGCCTGGCGGGAGCTGGAGGCGCAGCGGATCAACATCCCCCGCCAGCGGCTGGTCAAGGACGAGACCCTGCTGGAGCTGGCGGCGACCGGCCCGGACACCCCCGCCGACCTGGCGCGGGCGCGCGGCATCTCCGAGGGCTTCGCCAAGGGCCGCAGCGGCCTCGGCCTGATCGCCGCCATGCGCGAGGCCAAGGCGCTGCCCGACAGCGCCATGCCGGAGGCGCCCAAGGACCGCGGTGGCCCCAGCCCCTCCCCGGCGCTGGTCGCGCTGCTGAAGGTGCTGCTGGCGGCCAAGTCCGAGGAGCACAACGTCGCGCCGAAGCTGCTGGCCAATGCCGACGACCTCGACCGGCTGGCGACCGAGCTCGACCCCGACCTGCCGGCGATGCGCGGCTGGCGGCGGGAGGTCTTCGGCGAGGCGGCGCTGGCGCTGAAGGCCGGCCGGCTGGCGGTCGGCGTCGAGGGCCGCCGGATCAAGCTCATCGCCGCAGGGTGATCTCGCCTCACGCGGTTCTTCCTAAGGTTGATGGAACCGATCCGGCGATGCCCGGTTAAGCAGGGACTGTCCGGTACCGGACAGCCCGCCGCGGTTCCGGTCGCCCGCCCTCCGGTGCGGTGCCGTCTCGTGCTGCGGCTGGACGCCCAAGCTTCGATAGGGGGAATGACCATGCGCACCCGAATTGCCGCCGCGCTGCTTGCCTGCGGGCCGCTTGCCCTGGCGCCTGCCATGGCCCAGACACCGGCCGCCACGCCCGCCGTCACCCATGTCCAGACCGTCGCCGACCTCGCCGCCGTCTGCGATCCCGGCTGGTCCGGCGTGCCGAAGCTGGAGGCCATCGCCTATTGCCAGGGCTTCCTGACCAGCGCCGGCCAGTACCACACCCTGCTGCATCCGGCCGGCGGCACCCGCAAGCCGCTGTACTGCGTGCCGAACCCGGCGCCGACGGTCGCCGAGGCCGGCCTGGCCTTCGCCGCCTGGAGCCGCGCCAACCCGAACTACAATGCCGAGCCGGCGCTGGACGGGCTGCTGCGCTTCGCCCAGTCGAAGTACCCCTGCCCGGCCGATGCGGCCGCCCCGGCCCGCCGCACCACGCGCCCTGCCCCGAACGCGGCCCGCTGAGAGGATCATGATCATGCGCAGCATGCGTCTCGCCCTGCCCCTCCTCGGTGCCCTGGCCCTCTCGGCCTGCGGCAACCTCAACCAGACCCAGCAGCGGACGGCGACCGGCGCCCTCGGCGGCGGCGCCATCGGCGGCATCATCGGATCCTTCAGCGGCAATGCCGGCCTGGGCGCGCTGCTCGGTGCCGGTGCCGGCGGGGCCGGTGGCTACCTGTACGACCAGTCGCAGCCGCGCGGCTATGGCGGCGGCGGCTACGGCGGCGGCCGGCGCGGCGGCTACCGCGGCGGGTACTGAACCGGGCGGGCGGGGGGCGTCAGCCCTCCGCCACCTCGACCACCGCTTCCAGGCCCAGTACCGCGCCGAGCTGGTCCATCCGGCGCAGAACGCTCTCCCCGGCGAAGACGCCGGTCCCCTCGCTCAGCCGCAGCACCAGCCGGCCGCCGCTGCGCTCCAGCGCGGTGCCCGCAAGCAGCTCCGGGGTGCCGCCGCAGAGCGTATAGGCCAGGCGCAGCGCGGCGCCGATCGTCTCCGCCCGGCGGATGGTCGGCAGGTCCAGCAGCACCCGCGTCGGCGCCAGGAAGGGCGCCCCCGGCTCCGCCTCGTAGCGCAGCGCGGCGCAAAGGCCGAGGAAGGCCCGGGCATGGTGGTCGAGCCCGGCGCCATGCTGGCGCAGCACCCGGAGGAAGGCCTGCTCGGCCCGGTACTCCGGGTGGTCGTGGCTGCCGATGTCGGACACCCAGCAGGCCGCTTCGCGCAGCCCCCGGCTCACCGGGTCCTGGTCGGGGAAGACCGGGTCGGTCCAGGCGACCAGGGCCGGCGGCAGCGCCGGCTCGCGGCCCCAGGTCTCGGCCAGGCCGCGGGCGGCGGCGAGCAGTGGATCCTCGGCACGCACCGCATCCGGCAGCAGACGGGAATACCAGCCCTCGCGCAGGCCATTGGCGGAGAAGACCACCCGCGCCGCGCCGGTCGCCCGCAGCAGCCGGCGCATGGTGATGGCGGCGAAGGGCAGGTCGCCGAGCCGCTTCTGCGGCGCCCCCGGCATGCGCTCCAGCACCCGGCGGGAGGCCGCCATGACCACGCTCGAGAGGTCCCGCGCCTCCTCCCGCCGCAGCACGTAGTGGTGGACGATGGCGAGCGGATAGCCGGTCTGGGCGATGTGCATCCGGGCCAGCGCCCGCCAGGCGCCGCCGACGAGATACAGGTCGCGGCCGCCGCCCTCGGCCAGCCAGGGGGCCTTGGCCATCTCCGCCTCGGCGATGGCCCGGGCGCGGACCACGTCGCCGCCGGCGCGCTCGGCCAGGCGGATGGCGCCGATCGGCAGCGAGGCGGCGCGCTCGGCCCGGCCGCTGACCAGCCGTACCACCTCGAGGCTGCCGCCGCCG
The DNA here is from genome assembly GCF_030409335.1 of Paeniroseomonas aquatica. GTDB lineage: Bacteria > Pseudomonadota > Alphaproteobacteria > Acetobacterales > Acetobacteraceae > Belnapia > Belnapia aquatica. The sequence goes on along the minus strand of NZ_JAUFPN010000143.1, from coordinate 10,920 downwards.
AGGTCGCCGAGGACGCCGTCGGCGCCGGGGAAGCCGAGCAGCACGCCATCGGCCGAGAGCCGCGCCTCCTCCTCCCCGGTCAGGATGCGGACCGCGAGCCCCGGCATGCGCTCGTGCATGGCGGCGACGAAGGCCGGGCCGTTGGTCGCGTCGCGCACCGCGGCGGTCGCCACCACCTGCAGCGGCGTGGCGCGCATGGCGTGGGCGACCGCGTGGTACCGGGCCAGCACGGTCAGCGCCGGGCCGATCGCATCCTCGTTCAGCCGGCCGGTCGCCTGCAGCCCGCGGCCGAGGCCAAGCACCGCCTTCTCGTTGAAGATCGCCTGCGGATTGCGGCCACGGCCCTCGAAGACCACGAGCCGGACGGAGTTGGAGCCGAGGTCCACCACGCCGCAGCGGGCATGGTCGTCTCGGGCGGTGTCGTCATGGGAAGCGAGCGGCGAAACGGGCAAGCAGTGTGATCCTGAGGTTCATGGCCGGCCGCCTCAATCCTGGGCGAAGCGGTCCGGCCGGGCCTTGCGGGGGGCGCTCCGGGTCGAGCGCTTGAGGGCGCTGCCACGTCCCGAGAGCGAGGGGTTGGTCATGAAGTACTCATGCGCCGAGACCGGGTGCGGGCCGGGCGGCAGGCGGCGCCACAGGCCGTCGGCGGTGAGCTCCCAGCTCTGCGCCGTATCCTTCATGTTGACCACCATGATCTGGTCGAGGATCTGCGCATGCACCGTGGCGTTCTCGACCGGCACCATGGTCTCGACCCGCCAGTCCATGTTCCGCGCCATCCAGTCGGCCGAGGAGATGAAGACCCGGGCGCGGCGCGAGGGCAGCCGGTGGCCATGGCCGAAGCAGTAGATGCGCGAATGCTCGAGGAAGCGGCCGACGATGGACTTCACCCGGATGTTGTCCGAGAGCCCCGGCACGCCCGGCCGCAGGCAGCAGATGCCGCGCACCACGCAGTCCACCTTCACCCCGGCGGCGCTGGCGCGGTAGAGCGCATCGATCAGCTGCTCGTCGACCAGGCTGTTCATCTTCAGCCAGATGCCGGCCGGCTTGCCTTCCTCGGCATGGCGCTGCTCCTCCTCGATCATGCCCATCAGCGTCGGCCGGATGGTCAGCGGCGCGAAGGCGAGACCCTCCATCCGGTCCGGCCGGGCATAGCCGGTCATGTAGTTGAACAGCCGGGCGGCATCGCCGGTCAGCCCGGGGTCGGCGGTGAAGAAGGAGAGGTCGGTGTAGATGCGGGCGGTGATCGGGTGGTAGTTGCCGGTGCCGAAATGCGCGTAGGAGCGCAGCGTGCCGGCCTCGCGGCGGACCACCAGCGACATCTTGGCGTGGGTCTTCAGCTCGACGAAGCCGAAGACCACCTGCACGCCGGCGGCTTCCAGCTCGCGGGCCAGGGCGATGTTCCGCTCCTCGTCGAAGCGGGCCTTGATCTCGACGATGCCGGTGACCGACTTGCCGGCCTCGGCCGCCTCGATCAGCGCCCGGGCGATCGGGCTGTCGCGGCTGGTGCGGTAGAGCGTCTGCTTGATGGCCACCACGTTCGGGTCCCGCGCCGCCTGGCGCAGGAACTGCACCACCACGTCGAAGCTCTCGTAGGGGTGGTGGACGACGATGTCCTTGGCCTTGATGGCGGCGAAGCAGTCGCCGCCGTAGTCCAGGATGCGTTCCGGGAAGCGCGGCGCATAGGGCGTGAACAGCAGGTCGGGGCGGTCGTCGACGATGAGCTGCTTCAGGTCGTCGAGGCCGAGCAGCCCCTCCACGACGAAGACGCTGCCGCGCTCGGCGTCCAGCTCCTCGATGACGAAGTCGACGATGTCGGGCGGCGTCGCGGTGGTGACGCTGAGCCGGATGGCGCGGCCGCGGCGGCGGCGCTTCAGCGCCGTCTCGTAGGAGCGGACGAGATCTTCGGCCTCCTCCTCAAATTCCACGTCGGTGTCGCGGATGAGGCGGAACAGCCCGTGCTCGGCCGGGATGAAGCCCGGGAAGATGCGGCGCAGGCTGAGCTCGATCAGGTCCTCGAGCAGCACGAAGCGGATGGCGGCGGGGCCGCCGGGCTGGCCGTCGAATTTCGGCAGCCGGATGAAGCGCTCGATCTGCGAGGGCAGCGGCAGCAGAGCGCGCATGGTGCCGCCATCCTCCTCCCGCACCAGCTTCAGCACCATGCAGGCGGCGAGGTTCTGGATGAAGGGGAAGGGATGCGCCGGGTCCACCGCGAGGGGCGTCAGCACCGGGAAGACCCGCTCCATGAACCAGGTGTCGAGCCAGGCCCGGTCGGCCGGGGCCAGCTCCTCGCTGGTGCAGACGGCGATGCCGGCCTCGCGCAGCTGGTCGCGGAGGTTGCGCCATTCGACCTGCTGCGCCTCGATCAGCACCTGCGCCCGGGCATGCAGCGCGGCGAGCTGCTGCGACGGGGTGCGGCCGTCCGGCGACTGGGTGGTGATGCCGGCGCGTTCCTGCCCGATCAGCCCGGCGACCCGGACCGAGTAGAATTCGTCGAGGTTGGCGGCCGAGATGGCGACGAAGCGCAGCCGCTCCAGCAAGGGGTGCTGCGGATTGCCCGCCTCCTCCAGCACCCGCGTGTTGAAGTCGAGCCAGGACAGCTCGCGGTTGATGAAGCGGTCCGGGTCCCTGGTCAGGGCGGCGGCCGGATGGGCATCCGCCGGGGGCGGCGAGCGGGTTTCGGTGAGGCTCATGCCGCCACCCTACAGCAGGGTCGGGGGTTGCGGGCAGCCAGCCGCGGCCATTGCCATGGATTCGTCATCGGGACCGAAACCCGCCAGCTCCGGCAGGGTTGCCCGGGCCAGGGCGCGGGTGAGGCGGCCGCCATGCGCCAGGGCGGCGCGGTCGAGCCGGGCCGCGGCCTCGGCCACCACCGCGGCCTCCCGCGGCAGGTGCAGCAGCAGCCAGGCCTGCAGCCCTTCCTCCACCCGCAGCTGGCGGCGGGCGAAATCCTGCCGCAGCAGGGTCGCCAGCAGCCCCTCGCCCGGCTCGCGGATGCCGACCGCGGTCATCGCCCGCAGCCGGCTGCGGAGGTCGGCCAGCGCCACCGGCCAGCGGGCCGGCGGCGCCCGCCCCGCCAGCAGCAGCGGCAGCCCGGCCTCGGCGGCGAGGTTCAGCAGGTGCAGCATCGCCGCCTCCTCGGCCAGGCAGTCGGCATCGTCGACGGCCAGGCCGGCCCCGGGCGGCAGCTCCGGGGGCAGCTCCGGCCAGCCGCGCAGCAGCGGCCCCTCCAGCACCGGCCAGCCGCGCTGTGCCGCCAGGCTGCGCAGCATGTGGGACTTGCCGGTGGCGGCAGGGCCGTGCAGCGCGAGGCGGCCCTGCGGCCAGCCCTCCGGCCGGTGCAGCCAGGCCAGGGCCTCGGCATTGCTCTCGTCGGCAAAGACGGTGGCGGGGTCGTACCGGGTGCAGACCGGCAGCGGCAGGGCCAATTGCCGGGGCAAGGGCGGCTCGGCGGGCCGCCCGGTCCAGGTCGAGGCGCTCACGAGCCGGTCCGTGGCGGGTCGAGGTAGAGCGGGCTCTCGATGTAGCGGCGCAGCCAGTGGCGGGCGATGACGCCGATGACGGCGGCCAGCGGCACCGCCAGCAGCACCCCGAGGAAGCCGAAGGCGACGCCGCCGGCAAACAGCGCGAAAATGACCCAGACCGCATGCAGCTCGACCCGGTCGCCCAGCAGCCGGGGGTAGATGATGTAGCCCTCGACCACCTGCCCGGTGACGAAGACGGCGAGCACCACCAGCACCCCGTTCCAGGTGCCGAACTGCGCCAGCGCCAGGGCCAGGGCGGTCAGCATCCCGGTGATGGAGCCGACATAGGGGATGAAGGAGAGCACCCCGGACATCAGCCCGACCGTCAGCCCGAGTTCCAGCCCGACCGCCGAGAGCGCCGCGGCGTAGTAGACCGCGAGCAGGGCGCAGCAGAGCAGCTGCCCGCGCAGCCAGGCCGAGAGCAGCCGGTCGGTGTCCCGCGCCAGCTGGCGGAGGGTCGCGGCCGAGCGGCGCGGCAGCCAGGCGTCGATCCGGCGGATCATCCGCGGCCAGTCCCGCAGCAGGTAGAAGGCGACCACGGGGGTGACGGTGACCAGGGTGAAGACGCTGAAGATGGCGATGCCGCCGCTGATCATCCGCGCCAGCGAGGTGCCGAGGTAGGAGATGATCGCCCCCGCCTGGCCCACCGCCAGGTCCTGCAGCCGGGCATCGAAGATGTCCGGGCCGAGCCGCTCGGCCAGCAGGGTCAGCGCGTCGCGCACCGCCTGGCCGATGCCGAGCACGTAGCTCGGCAGCCGCTGCAGCAGCACCGTCACCTGGGCGATCAGCAGCGGGTAGAGCAGCAGCAGGCACAGCAGGGCGAGCGCCACCAGCGCCAGGATCATCAGCAGCGCCGAGAGCCCGCGCGGGATGCCGATGCGGGTCAGCCGGGAGGCCGGCGGGTCGAGGAAGTAGGCGATGACGATGGCCAGCACGAAGGGCGTCAGGATCGGCGAGAACAGCCAGAAGGCCAGCAGCAGGCCGCCGCCGACGCCGATCCCGAGGCCGATCCGCTGGGCGCGGGTGGCCACCGGCGGGGCGATGCGGGCGCGGCCGGGCGGGGTGCCGGGGCGCGGCGCGGCGGGGGGCGCCGGGCTCGGCGCCGGCGGCTCGGCCCGGGAGGGTGCGGCGGGCGGCAGCAGGGTCATCGCCCCGCCCGGGGATGCCGCAGGGCGGCGCCGACATAGGCGACGCCGGAGGCCAGGGTGGTGGCCGCGGTGGCCCAGATGAAGCCCTGCAGCAGCACTTCGGCCCGCAGCGCGAAGCCGGCCAGCAGCAGCGCCAGGGCGGCGAGGCCGATCTGCAGGCAGGTGTTCAGCTTCGAGACCAGCAGCGGCTCGATCGCCGGCGGCTGGCCCAGCACCCAGAGCACCAGGATCCCGCCGACGATCAGCAGGTCGCGGAACACCACCAGGATCGCCAGCCAGTCCGGCAGCACGCCGATGCCGGCCAGGGCGATGTAGACCGAGACCAGCAGCGCCTTGTCCGCCACCGGGTCCATCAGGGCGCCGAGCGCGCTGCGGGTGTCGGTCACCCGCGCCAGCCAGCCGTCCACCCCGTCCGAGAGGCCGGCGCCGATGAAGAGGTAGAAGGCGAGGTCGAGCCGGCCGTGCAGGATGAGCCAGATGGTCGCCGGCACGGCGCAGAGCCGGGCCAGGGTGATCAGGTTCGGCAGGGTCACCAGCACATGCGGTGGCCCTTCCGGCGGCGGCGCCGGCGTCACCCGGGTGCCATCGCGGTCAGCCGCCTCCGGCAAGGCCGAGTCGCCAGGCGGCGCCGGGGGTGGCGCCCGGCATGGGCACCGCCTCGGGCTGCAGCAGGGGCTCGAGCGCGATGCCGGCGGCGGCCAGCTCCGCCGCCACCTCCGGCGCCGGGGCGCGCAGGCCGAGCCGCAGCTTCGCCCGGTCCACCGCGATCGCCAGGATATCCACCCCGGCCACCTGCCCGGCCGCCCGCAGCCGGCGCTGCAGCTCAAGCCAGTCCGTCATGCCGCGGTAGCTGGCCACCGCCACCAGCCAGTTCGAGGCCGGGGCGGCGACCACCGGCGGCGGGGTGGCGCCGGGCACGGCGGTGCCGCCGCCGAGGGCGCCGCGGACCCGGTTGGGGTCGAAATTCACCGTGATGCGGCCGGTGTAGCGGGTCGGCGCGGTGCGCTCCTGCTCGATGACGATGGAGCTGACCAGGGACTCGATGCGCTGGTCGCTGAGGCTGGTGGCGGGCAGCCCGGCCTCGGCCAGGGCGCGTTCCCAGGCGATGCGGCGACCGGAGGCCAGCGCCCGGTCGCGGGCCAGCACGCCGTTCTCGGCGCTGGCCTCGGCCGGGATGCCACGCTGGCTGAGATTGAGCGGCGGCGCCTCGGCCGCCAGCCCGGCCGGGGCGGCGCTGGGCGGGGGCGAGCCGACCGGGGGCAGGGTCTGCGCCGCGGCGGGCACGCCGATCAGCAGGACCGCCAGCGCCATGCCGTGACCAAGGCGCCCAGGGATGCCCCGCATTCCAACCATCTCCTGCTCTGTCCCACGCGGTTCCGCCGGTCGCCGCCGGCGGGGCGACGCGCCGGCAAAGGCGCGCTAGAAAGCCGGGAATGTCCTTAGCCGATCGGAGGCTGACCTGACCAGTTCCACCACTCCTCCCCCGCCGGGCGGGCTGACATATCGTGCCGCCGGGGTGGATATCGACGCCGGTGATGCCCTGGTCGAGGCGATCAAGCCGCTGGCGAGGTCCACCGGCCGCCGCGGCACCATGGGCGGCCTCGGCGGCTTCGGCGCGCTGTTCGACCTGAAGGCGGCCGGCTTCGCCGACCCGGTGCTGGTCAGCGCGACCGACGGCGTCGGCACCAAGCTGCGGGTCGCGCTCGATGCCGGGCGGCACGACACCGTCGGCATCGACCTCGTCGCCATGTGCGTGAACGACCTGGTGGTGCAGGGCGCCGAGCCGCTATTCTTCCTCGACTACTTCGCCACCGGCCAGCTGCGGCTGGACCAGGCCCGGGCCGTCATCGGCGGCATCGCCGAGGGCTGCCGCCAGGCCGGCTGCGCCCTGGTCGGCGGCGAGACCGCCGAGATGCCGGGGATGTACGCGGCCGAGGACTACGACCTCGCCGGCTTCGCGGTCGGCGCGGCGGAACGCGGCGACCTGCTGCCGAAGCCCGACGTCGGCGCGGGCGACGTGCTGCTCGGCCTCGCCAGCACCGGGGTGCATTCGAACGGCTTCTCCCTGGTGCGGCGGGTGGTCGAGGCGGGCCGGGCCGGGCTGGACGAGGCGGCGCCCTTCGCCGCCGGCCAGAGCCTCGGCGAGGCGCTGCTGGCGCCGACCCGGATCTACGTGAAGTCGCTGCTGGCGCTGCACCGGGCGGGGCTGCTGAAGGCGGCGGCGCATATCACCGGCGGCGGGCTGCCGGGCAACCTGCCGCGGGTGCTGCCGGCCGGCATCGCCGCGGTGGTCGATGCCGGGGCCTGGACGGTGCCGCCGGTGTTCTCCTGGCTGGCCCGCACCGGCGACGTGGCGCCCGAGGAGATGCTGCGGGTCTTCAACTGCGGCATCGGCATGGTGGTGGTGGTCGCGCCGGCGGCGGTGGCGCAGGCGACCGCGCTGCTCGAGGGCGCCGGCGAGACGGTGTTCCGCATCGGCCGGCTCGAGGCCGGCAGCGGCGAGGCGCAGGTCCGCATCGACAACCTGCCGGCCAGCTGGCCGCGGTGAGCCGGTGATGCGGGTGAGGACGGCCATCCTGATCTCCGGCCGCGGCTCCAACATGGCGGCGCTGCTGGCGGCCGCCCGCGACCCGGGCTTCCCCGCCGAGATCGCCCTGGTGCTGGCCAACCGGGCCGATGCCGGCGGGCTGGCGACGGCGGCGGCGGCCGGCATCCCGACCGCGGTGGTGCCGAGCCGCGAATACGGCCGCGACCGCGCCGCGCACGAGGCCGCGGTGCAGGCGGTGCTGGAGGCGCATGGGATCGGCCTGGTCTGCCTCGCCGGCTACATGCGGCTGCTGACGCCCTGGCTGGTGGAGCGCTGGGCCGGGCGGATGCTGAACATCCACCCGAGCCTGCTGCCGGCCTTCCCCGGGCTCGATACCCACGCCCGGGCGCTGGCCGCCGGCGCCCGGCTGCATGGCTGCACGGTGCATTGGGTGACCGAGGCGATGGACGCCGGGCCGATCCTGGCCCAGGCGGCGGTGCCGGTGCTGCCGGGCGACGACGAGGCGGCGCTCGCGGACCGGGTGCTGGCGCAGGAGCACCTGCTGTACCCGGCGGCGCTGCGGCTCGCGGCCGGCGGCGCGGTCGCCTGGCCGGCGCCGGCGGCGGTGCTGAGCAACCCCTTGCCGGGATCGCCGCCGCTTCCTAAACCCCAACCCGAGACCCGATAAGGACCAGCCCCGTGGCCGAACATCAGCAGAACTACGAATTCTCGGCGATCGACAGCAACGAAATCCTGGCCGACCGTCAGAAGAGCTGGGAAGGCTTCGTCCAATTCGCCACCTGGGGCGTCGGCGTGACGGTGGTGATCCTGCTGGCGATGCTCGTCTTCGTCGCCTGAGCCCCGGGATGCCGGGCCGGGGGGTGAGCCCCCGGCCCGATGCGCCTCAGCCGACGATCTCGGTGCCGGCGAAGAAGAAGCCGATCTCGCGGGCGGCGGCCTCGGGACCGTCCGAGCCGTGCACGCTATTGGCCTCGATGCTCTCGGCGAATTCCTTGCGGATGGTGCCCGCCGCGGCATTGGCCGGGTTGGTGGCGCCCATGATCTCGCGATTGGCGGCGATGGCGCCCTCGCCTTCCAGCACCTGCACCACGACCGGGCCGCTGGTCATGAAGCCGACCAGGTCCTTGTAGAAGGGGCGGGCCTTGTGCTCGGCGTAGAAGGCGCCGGCCTGGGCCTCGGAGAGCTGCAGGCGCTTCTGCGCGACGATGCGCAGGCCGGCGGCCTCGAATTTCGCGTTGATCTTGCCGGTCAGGTTGCGGCGGGTGGCGTCGGGCTTGAGGATCGACAGGGTGCGTTCGGTGGCCATGGGGCGTTCCTTTGTGACGGTGGCGGCGGGATAGGCGGGCCAAGGGCGCGATGCAAGCCCAACCCGGCCCCCTCCCCCGCGTTGTCGCCCCGGATCCGGCACCCGGGTCCGATGGAGGAACGCTGCATGGCCGAACAGGACAAGCCCAGGACCGACGCCGCCCGGAACGACGCCGCCGGGGGCCAGACCAAGGCCGGCTATATCCCGCGCCCGCCCAGCAAGTCCGACATCGACCAGGTCAGCAGCCAGCAGGGCATGGTCACGGACGAATGGGGCGACGGGACGGCCGGGCCGGAGCAGCGGCCGCGCCCGGACGCGTCGAAGGAGCCCGCCGACCCCGAGGCCCTGCCGGTCAAGCCGGCGTAACGCCATGCCGGTCAGGCCGGCGTAACGCCACGCCGGTCAGGCCGGCGTAGCGCCACGCGGGGCAGCCCAGCGGCCGGCGATGCGTGACGGGGCGCGGCGGCAGCGGTAGAAGCCTCCGCATGACCGTCCTCGCCATCCGTGACCTGACCCTCCGCATCGCCGGCCGGCTGCTGCTGGAGAACGCCGACCTGATCGTCGATCCCGGCCGCAAGGTCGGGCTGGTCGGCCGGAACGGCGCCGGCAAGTCCACCCTGCTGAAATGCATCACCGGCGAGATCCAGGCCGATGGCGGCGAGATCCGCCTCGCCGCCCGGGCCCGCATGGGGCATGTGGCGCAGGAGGCCCCGGGCGGGCCGGAGAGCCTGCTGGAGACCGTGCTGGCCGCCGATACCGAGCGCGCCGGCCTGCTCGCCGAGGCCGAGGGCCACCCCGAGCCGCACCGCATGGCCGAGATCCACGAGCGGCTGATCGCCATCGGCGCCGACAGCGCGCCCTCGCGCGCCGCCACCATCCTCGCCGGCCTCGGCTTCGATGCCGCGGCCCAGGCACGGCCCAGCACCGAATTCTCCGGCGGCTGGCGGATGCGGGTGGCCCTCGCCCGGGTGCTCTTCCTCGAGCCCGAGATCCTGCTGCTGGACGAGCCGACCAACCACCTCGACCTCGAGGCGACCATGTGGCTGGAGGGCTGGCTGCAGCGCTTCTCGGGTGCGGCCATCGTGGTCAGCCACGACCGCGGGCTGCTCGAGCGCTGCGTCGACGCCATCGCCCACCTCGACCGCGCCAAGCTGACGCTCTACCCCGGCGCCTTCGACAATTTCGTCCGCGTCCGGACCGAGCGGCAGGCGCAGATGGCAGCGCAGAACGAGAAGCTGGCGGCCGAGCGGGCGCATATCCAGTCCTTCGTCGACCGCTTCAAGGCCAAGGCCAGCAAGGCGCGCCAGGCGCAGTCCCGCATCAAGGCGCTCGAGCGGATGCCGGCGATCGAGAGCATCGTCGAGGACCACGTCACCCGCTTCGCCTTCCCCGAGCCGGCCGAGCTGGCGCCGCCGGTGCTCTCGATCAGCCAGGGCAGCATCGGCTACGACAAGCGGGTGGTCCTCAAGGGCCTCGACCTGCGGCTGGACCAGGACGACCGGATCGCCCTGCTCGGCGCCAACGGCAACGGCAAGTCGACCCTCGCCAAGCTCTTCGCCGGGCGGCTGGAGCTGATGGGCGGCACCATGTTCCGCTCGCCCAAGCTGAAGGTCGGCTATTTCGCCCAGCACCAGACCGACGAGCTGGACATGGAGGGCACGCCGCTGACCCACATGCAGGCGGTGATGCCGCGGGCGACGGTGCAGCAATGCCGCGCCCAGCTGGCCCGCTTCGGCCTCGACGTGGAGCGGGCGACGACGAAGATCTCGGCCTGCTCGGGCGGCGAGAAGGCGCGGCTGCTGCTGGCGCTCTGCACCCGGGAGGCGCCGCAGCTGCTGATCCTGGATGAGCCAACCAACCACCTCGACATCGATGCCCGCGACGGGCTGGTGAAGGCGCTGGCCGACTACAACGGCGCCGTCATCCTGATCAGCCACGACCCGCACCTGGTCGAGCTGGTGGCCGACCGGCTGTGGCTGGTCGGCAACGGCGTGGTCGCCAATTTCGACGGCGACCTCGACGACTACCGCGCGCTGCTCGGCGGCGGCGGCCGCAAGGCGTCGCGGCCCGAGCCCGGCACCGCGGCCCGCGGCGGCGACCGCAACGCCGACAAGAAGGGCCAGGCGGAGACGCGGCGCGCCCTGGCGCCGCTGAAGGAGCGGCTGAAGCAGCTCGAGGCGCAGATCGCCAAGCTGCAGGACGAGGCCACGGTCATCGACAGGGCGCTGGCCGACCCGCGGCTCTATGCCGGCAACAAGTCGGACCTGGTGAACCGGGCGACCACGCGCCGGGCGGTGATCGCCAAGATCCTGCAGGGGCTGGAGACCGAGTGGCTGGAGCTGACCGAGAAGCTCGAGGCCGCCTAGTGTCCTGACTCTGAAGTTCCCAGGCAGTTGC
>NZ_JAUFPN010000142.1 GCF_030409335.1 Paeniroseomonas aquatica | reverse complement strand
GCGCCCGGCGGGCCGCCGAAGTCGAGGCGCGGCCGCCGGTCGCCGAAGCCGCCGCCACCGAAGTCCCGCCGCGGCGGGCGATCGCCGAAGCCGCCACCCGGCGGCCCGTCGCGGAAGGCACGCCGGCCACCCGCATCGCCGCCGCCATCGCCGAGCTTCCGTTCGGTGATGCGGGTGACGAGCCGTCGCCCCTGCCGATCCGTGCCGATTTCGCAGACCAGGGTATCGCCGGTCTCAGGCGGCTCGATCCCCGCCTCGGTCAGTGCCGAGGCATGGAAGAACACGTCCTGACCATCGGGCCCCAGCACGAAGCCGAAGCCCTTGCGGGCGTTGTACCATTTCACCTGGGCCTCGACGGGCCCGGCGCCGCCCTGGATCTCGCTGTCGGAAGGCACTTGCTGATTAATCCGTATCTAGTGACCAACGGCCCAACGGGGGTGCCGAACCGCTGCCGGAAAGCATGGCACCGGGACCGAGACAAAGCGAGCAGGAAATTACCCGAATCGCCGCGGATCATACGGGCCCGCATCGAGCTCCGTTGGTTGGCCCAACAGCAATTGCGTCACCAGACGCGCCGAACGCGGCGCCGAGACCAACCCCACGTGGCCATGCCCGAAGGCATGGATGATGTCGCCCGTCGCGCGTGCCGGACCGAGGCACGGCAGGCCATCCGGCATGCTCGGCCGGTGCCCCATCCAGAGCTTCACCCGGCTCGCCGGCAGGTCCCGCGGCAGGCCGGGAAAGCTGCGTAGCAGGTGGTCGCGCAGGATCTCGGCGCGGCGCCAATCCGGCGCCGCCGCGAGCCCGGCGATCTCCACCTGCCCGGCGCAGCGCAGCCCGCGATCCGTCATGGTGACGGACATCTTGCCGTCCGAGGGCATCAGCGGCGTGCGCGGCCCGGCCTCCGGCGCTTCGATCATCGCGTGGTAGCCCCGCTCCGTCTCGAGCGGCACGGTGTCGCCGGCCGCCGCCGCCAGCACCCGGGAATGGGCGCCGGCGGCGATCACCGCCTTGTCTGCCGCGACCTCGCCCTGGTCGGTCAGCACCGCGCGCAGCCGCCCCGCCTCGATGCGGAAGCCGGTGGCGCGCGCCGTGACGCGCCGCGCACCCTGCGCCTCCGCGAGCTGCACCAGCGCCGCGACATAGGCGCCGGGGTCGCGGCAATGCCCGCCTTCCTCGACCAGCGCGGCGAAGCCGTAGCGCCGGTCGAGTTCCGGCTCGCGCTGGCGCAGCTCGTCGGCCGACAGCTCGAGCCATTGCACGCCGACCTGGCGGCGGATGCGCCAGGCCATGGCCTCCGCCTCGAATTCCGCGCGCGAGGGGTAGATGTACATCAGCCCGCGCCGCTCGATCAGGTGGCCGACGCCGGCTTCCTCGGCCAGCGCCGCATGCAGCGCCGGCGCCCCCACCAGCATCGCCCGCAGCGCCTGCGCGGTTTTCAGCACCCGCGCCTCGGTCCAGCCGGAGGCGAGGTAGCGGACCAGCCAGGGCAGCACCCGGGGGAAGTAGGACCAGCGGATCGCCAGCGGCCCGAGCGGGTCGGCGAGGAAGCCCGGCACCTTCTTCCACAGCCCCGGCATCGACGGCGGGATGACCGACATCGGGCTCAGCCAGCAGCCGTTGCCGTAGGACGCCGCCTGCTCGCCGCCCGGCGGCCCCGGCTCGAGAAGGGTGACCCGCTGCCCGGCCTTCAGCAGCTCGAGCGCGGTGCAGGCGCCGACGATGCCGGCGCCGATGACGACAGCGTGGCTCATGGCTTGGCCACCCGCCCCGGATCGGCCCCGGCCAGCAACGAGACATGCGCCGAGACCACCTTGAAGCCGAGCCCCGGGAGCCGCGCCATGATCTTGGTCTCCCGCCCGACCAGGCCGCTGTCGCTGCGCTGGTACTCCAGGTGGGTGCAGGCCATGTCGGGGCCGAAGGCGGTGATGTGGACGTGCCGTGCCGCCCGCGGCGCATAGCGCCCGACGCTGGCGCGGAAGGCCCGGATCGCCTCGATCCCGTAGAGGATCTCGGTGATGCCGAAGCGCACGGTGCGCGGGTCCGCCCAGAAGCAGTCGTCGAGCACCGCCCCGTCGTTGGCGGCGATCGCCTGCTCGTAGCGGTCGAAGACGGCGCGGGCCTCGGCGATGACCGCCGGATCGTCGATGTGCATGCGGCCAGGATGCCGCGCCCGCAACCGGGGCGCAAAGATTACGTGGAGTTCATGTGTATACGCTCACGAAATCCTGAATACTAACCGAAATAACGCTTTCGTGGGACGCCACCACAATGCTGGACTCCCTGCCTCCCCTCCCCGCCGCCCCGCCGTTGCATGCCCTGGCCGGCCAGGGCTTCCTCTTTGCCACCGGCATCGAGAACAGCGCGCCCACCCTCGACGGCGGCCGCATCCGTCGCGACCAGATGGCCGAATGCGGCCACTACGACCGCTGGCGCGAGGATTTGGCGCTGGTCAGGCAGATCGGCTGCGGCGTGCTGCGCTACGGCCCGCAGCTGCATGCCACGCTGCGCGGCCCCGGGCTGCACGACTGGTCCTTCGCCGACGAGAGCTTCGCCGAGGTCCGCCGCCTCGGCATCCTGCCGATCGTCGACCTCTGCCACTTCGGCGTGCCCGACTGGATCGGCGACTTCCAGAACCCCGACTTCCCCGAGCTCTTCGCCGACTACGCCGAGGCCTTCGCCCGCCGCTTCCCCTGGGTGCAGCTCTACACCCCGGTGAACGAGATGTTCATCACCGCCGTCTTCAGCGCCAAGTACGGCTGGTGGAACGAGCAGCGCCACGACGACCGCAGCTACGTCACCGCCATCAAGCACATCGTCCGGGCCAATGTGCTGGCGATGCAGGCGATCCTGCGGGTGCGCCCGGATGCGATCTTCATCCAGTCGGAATCGACCGAGCATTTCCACCCGGAATGCCCGCTCGCCCTGCCGCATGCCGAGCACCGCAACGCCGAGCGCTTCCTGACGCTCGACCTCAACTACGGCCGCCGCGTCTGCTCCTCGATGTACGAATACCTGCTCGACAACGGCATGACCCGGGCCGAGTACCACTTCTTCCAGCGCCAGGACCTGCGCCGCCACTGCGTCATGGGCAACGACTGGTACGTGACCAACGAGCACCTGATCGGCGCCGACGGCCACAGCCGCTGGGCCGGCGAGGTCTTCGGCTACGATACCGTGACGCGCGACTACCACGCCCGCTACGGCCTGCCGGTGATGCATACCGAGACCAACATGGACGAGGGCCTGAACGGCGACGAGGCCGAGCGCTGGCTGTGGAAGCAGTGGTCCGGGCTGATGCGGCTGCGGCGGGACGGCGTGCCGATCCTGGGCTTCACCTGGTATTCGCTGACCGACCAGATCGACTGGAACAGCGCCCTGCGCGAGCGCGCCGGCATCGTGAACCCGCGCGGGCTGTTCGACCTCAACCGCAACATCCGCACCGTCGGCCGCGCCTACCAGCGGCTGATCGAGGGCTGGAAGCCGGTGCTGGCGCAGCAGGGGCACTGCCTGCGCCTGCCGGTGACGGCGTAAGGCCGGGGAGACAGTATCCTCCCCGGGCCCCTCATCCATTTCTATCCGGAAAGAATGAAAACAGAAGGGGGCTTGGGGGGGATATCTCCCCCCAGCCTTCCTTACTCCGGCTTGATCTCCGCCACCCGCACCACCTCGGTCCAGCGCGCCAGCTCCGCCGCGATATGCGCGCCGAAGGCCTCCGGCGTGCTGGCGCGGCGGTCGATCCCGAGCCGGGCATAGGCCTCCACCACCGCCGGCATGTCCATCGCCCGCACCACCGCCGCGTTCAGCCGCGTGGTCACCGCCGGCGGCATGCGGGCCGGGCCGAGGATGCCGCCCCAGCTCGTCGCCTCGAAGCCGGGGAAGCCCTGCTCGGCGATGGTCGGGATCTCCGGCGCGGCGGCCACCCGCTGCGCCGAGGTCACCGCCAGGCCGCGCACCCGCCCCTCCCGCACCTGCGGCAGCACCACCGGGGCGGTATCCATCAGGAAGGGCACCTGCCCCGCCACCACCGCGGCGATGGCCTGCTGCCCGCCGCGGAAGGCCACCTGGACCCAGTCGATCCCGGACAGCGTCGCCAGCTGCGCCAGCACCAGATGCGGCGCCGAGCCGATGCCGCCCGTCGCGTAATTCACCTCCCCCGGCCGCGCCCTGGCATAGGCGATCAGCTCCTGCAACGTCTTGGCGGGATGCCCGGGGTATATGCCGAGCACCATCGGCACCGAGGAGACCAGGCAGATCGGGGTGAAGTCCGTCACCGAATCATAGGGCAGGCGGCGGCCCAGCAGCGCCTGGTTCATCGCGCTCGGCCCGGCATTGCCCATGAAGAGGGTCAGCCCGTCGGGCGGCGAGCGGACCACCAATTCGCCGGCGATGGCGCCATTCGCGCCCGGCCGGTTCTCGACCACCACGGTCTGGCCAAGGATCTCCCCCATCGGCCCGGCCAGCAGCCGGGCGATGACGTCGCTGGCCCCACCCGGCGGATAGGGCACCACCAGCCGGATGGTCCGCGCCTCCTGCGCCCCCGCCTTGAAGATGATCGGTGCGGCCAGCGCCGCCAGCCCGAGGGCCGCCCGCCGCCCGATCATGCCGCCACCTGGGTCAGCTCGGCCGCGGTCCGGCCGTGGTTGCCGAAGCGGGTGAAGCCGAAGCGGAGCTGCTCGTCCTCGATCCGCCGCAGCCCGTCGTTCTGCAGCCAGAGCCGCAGCATCAGCCGGCGGCGGTCCGCCTCCGGGTGGTCCTGGTAGCCGCGCCTGGCGTGGAAGACCGTGTAATTGCTGGCGAATTCCATGTCCCCGGGCTCGAGGTGGAATTCCAGCAGCAGCGCCGGGTCCAGCGCGACCCTGTCGAAGAAGTCGAGCGCCGCCTTCTCGGCCGGCGCGAGGGCGATGCCGGTCCGCTGCTCCGCCCGGGTGATGTAGGAGCGCGCGTAGCGGGCGCTGACCGTGCCATCCGAGGCGGTGCTGAACAGCGGGATGCGCCCGCTGACGGCCGGCTCGCCCGGCCCCTCCTCGCCCTTGCGGTCGTAGGGGAAGCCGCGGTGCAGCAGCGGCAGGTATTCCGGATGCTCCGCCAGGATGCGGTTGTAGATGGACAGCGCGCTGACCAGCAGCGTCTCCCCGCCCGACTTCGCCTGGCGCAGGCAGAACAGCCCGACCAGGTCGGAGTTGTCGCAATGCATCGAGAGCTCGGCATTGACCTGGTAGGCCCGCACGTCGCCGCCATAGGGCCGGCCACGGTCATAGACCCCGGCGATCAGCTCGGCCGCGGCATTCTGGGTGACGCCCAGCCCGAGGTGGGTGCCGATCCCCCAGAAGATCAGCCGCGCCTCCGCCTCGGTATAGCGCTCCACCGGCAGGCCGCGCAGCAGCGCCACGCCGCGCCCGGCGGCGATCTGCCGCCACAGGGTGGCGAGCAGCCCCTCCCACTCCGGCAGCGGGAAATCCGCCTTGGTGACCGCGGGAAAGGGCAGGCCGCGCGCCTGCACCGCCGCCAGCGCCCGGTCCAACGCGGCGACATGAGCGGGCGTCAGCCGGATCCGCCACTCGGGGTCGGCTTCCATCTCCGCCCTTGTCCAGGCGGCGGCTTCGGTGATCGGTGTCCTCCGGATAAATCCAGGCATCGCAACCCTCCCCAGGCTTCCGCCCTTCAGGGCGGTTACCGGAATGGTCGCGCCGGCCGGGCCGGATGGCAAGCGGCGGTTATTCCGGGCGGAGACCCATGCGCTGCACCACCTCGGTCCATTTGCGGACCTCCCCGGCGACATAGGCGCCGAAGGCTCCCGGCGTGCCGGATTGCGGCTGGATGCCCTGCCGCGCCAGCGCCCCGCCGACGTCGGGCCGGGCCATCGCCTCCCGCATCGCCGCGTTCAGGCGGGCGATCACCGGCGCCGGCGTCCCGGCCGGGGCCAGCACCCCGCCCCAGCTCACCGTCTCGAAACCCGGCACCGTCTCGGCGATGGTCGCCAGCGCCGGCGCCTCCGCCACCCGCGCCAGGGAGCTGACCGCGATGCCCCGCACCCGCCCCGCCTGCACATGCGGCAGCAGCACCGGCACCGTGTCGAAATTGACCGGGATGACCCCGGCGATCAGGTCGGCGGTGGAGGGGGCGCTGCCGCGATAGGGCACATGGGTCAGCTCGATCCCGGTGATGCTCTTCAGCAGCTCCATCGCCATGTGCCCGGCCGAGCCGACCCCGGCCGAGCCGTAGCTCATCTTCCCGCCCTGCTCCCGCGCATGGGCGACGAACCCGGGGAAGCTCCGCACCGGCACGTCCGGGTGCACCGCCATGATCTGCGGCACGATGGAGACCGCCATGACCGGGGCGAAATCCGCCAGGGCATCGAAGGGCGTCCGGCTGCCGTACAAGGCCGGCCCCATGCCGTTCGGCCCGGCATTGCCCATCAGCAGGGTATAGCCATCCGGGGCGCTGCGGGCGACCAGCTCGGCGGCGATGAAGCCGTTGGCCCCGGGGCGGTTCTCCACCACCAGGGTCTGGCCCAGCGACGCCGTCAGGTGCGGCGCCATCATCCGGGCGATGATGTCGCTCGCCCCGCCCGGCGGATAGGGGATCACCATGCGGACCGGCCGCTGCGGCCACTCCGTCTGGGCGCGCGCGGGGCGCGCCATGGCCAGTGCCGCCCCGCCGAGCACGGCGGCGCGGCGGGGGACACCGGCCATCGGCCTCAGCCGGCGGCGGCGATCGCGCGCTTGGCCATCACCGTGACCAGGTGGGCGCGGTACTCGGCGCTGCCGTGGATGTCGCTGTTCAGGTCCTCGGCGGACTGCTTGACCCCGGCGACCGCATCCGCCGACCAATTGGCCGCCAGCGCCGTCTCCATCTCCGTCTGGCGGAACACGCCCGGGCCGGCGCCGTTGATGGCGACCCGCACCTTGCCGCCGGTCTTGGCGATGAAGGCGCCGGCCATGACGTAGCGGCTGGCCGGGTTGCGCATCTTGGCGTAGCCGGCCTTCTCCGGGATGGGGAACTCGATCGCCACCAGCAGCTCGCCCGGCTCCAGCGCCGTGGTGAACATGCCCTGGAAGAAGTCGTCGGCGGCGATGCGGCGCTTGTCGGTGACGACGGTCGCGTCCAGCGCCATGACGGCGGAGGGGTAGTCCGCCGCCGGGTCGTTGTTCGAGACGCTGCCGCCGATGGTGCCGCGGTTGCGGACCTGGGTATCCCCGATGGTGCCGGCCATCATCGCCAGCGCCGGGATAGCGCCCTTCACGACATCGCTCTCGGCGACCTCATGGTGCTTCGCCAGCGCCCCGATGATGAGCTTGTTGCCCTCCTTGCGGATGCCCTTCAGCTCGGCGATACCGGAGAGGTCGACCACCGAGGTCGGCTTGTTCAGCCGGTGCTTCAGCGCCGGCAGCAGGGTCTGCCCGCCCGAGATCGGCCGCGCATCCGGATCGGCCGAGAGGATCTTGACCGCATCGGCGATGGAGCCGGGCTTGTGGTATTCGAAATCATACATGGGTCGGGTCCCCTCTATTCGGCTGCCAGCCTGTGGCCGGCATTGATGATGCCCCAGATTTTCGCGGCCGTCGCCGGCATCTCGATATGCCGCACCCCGTAGTCCTTCAACGCATCGACCACCGCATTGATCACCGCCGGCGGCGAGCCAATCGCCCCCACCTCGCCGCAGCCCTTCACCCCCAGCGGGTTATGGGTGCAGAGGGTGACATGGGTGGCGACGCTCACCATCGGCAGGTCGTTGGCCCGCGGCATCTGGTAGTCCATGTAGCTGCCCGAGACGAGTTGGCCCTCCGCGTCATAGACGCAAGCCTCCAGCAGCGCCTGGCCGATGCCCTGGCAGACCCCGCCCTGGACCTGGCCCTCGACGATCATCGGATTGATGACCCGGCCGACGTCATCGACCGCGGTGAAGTTGACCACCGTGGTGATGCCGGTCTCGGGTTCGATCTCCACCTCGCAGATATGGGCGCCGCCGGGATAGGTGAAGTTCTTCGGGTCGTAGAAGGCGGTCTCGTCGAGGCCGGGCTCGATCTCCTCGATCGGGTAGTTGTGCGGGACATAGGCGGTCAGGCAGATCTCGCCCCAGGACTTGGTCTTGTCGGTGCCCGCCACCCGGAAGGTCCCGCGGTCGAACTCCACGTCCTCGACCGAGGCCTCCATCAGGTGGGCGGCGATCCGCCGCGCCTTGGCGACGATCTTGTCCATCGCCTTGACCATGGCGGAGCCGCCGACCGCCAGCGACCGGCTGCCATAGGTGCCCATGCCGAAGGGGATCTTGGCGGTATCGCCATGCACCACGTCCACCTGGGCCAGCGGCACGCCGAGCCGGTCGGTGACCAGCTGCGCCAGGGTCGTCTCATGCCCCTGGCCATGGCTGTGGGTGCCGGTCAGGACGGTGACGCTGCCGGTCGGATGCACCCGGATGGTACCGACCTCATAGAGACCCGCCCGCGCCCCGAGCGCGCCCACCACCGCCGAGGGCGCGATGCCGCAGGCCTCGACATAGGTGCTGATGCCGATGCCGCGCAGCCTGCCGCGCGTCGCCGCCTCGGCCCGGCGTTCCTCGAAGCTCGCCCAGCCCGCGGTCTCCAGCGCCGCGTCGAGCGTCGTCTGGTAGTCGCCGCTGTCGTATTGCAGGGCGACCGGGGTCTGGTAGGGGAAGGCATCGGAGGGGATGAAATTGCGCCGGCGGATCTCGATCCGGTCGATCCCGGTCTCCCGCGCCGCCACGTCGACCAGCCGTTCGAGCAGGAAGGTCGCCTCCGGCCGGCCGGCGCCGCGATAGGCATCCACGGGGACGGTATTGGTAAACACCGCCTTCACCTCGGCATAGATGCTGGGCGTGGTGTAAACCCCCGCCAGCAGCGTGGCGTAGAGGTAAGTCGGCACGCTGGTGGCGAAGGTCGAGAGATAGGCACCCATGTTCGCCAGCGTCTGCACATGCAGCGCCAGGAACTTGCCGTTCGCATCCAGCGCCAGCCGCGCCTTGCTGACATGGTCGCGGCCATGCGCGTCGCTCATGAAACTCTCGGTACGCTCGCAGGTCCATTTCACCGGGCGGCAGACGCGGCCCGCGGCCCAGGTGACGATGGCCTCCTCGGCATAGTGGAAGATCTTGGAGCCGAACCCGCCGCCCACGTCGGGCGCCACCACCCGCAGCTTGTGCTCGGGCAGGTGCAGCACGAAGGCGCCCATCAGCAGCCGGATCACATGCGGGTTCTGGCTGGTGGTATAGAGCGTGTACTCGTCCGTGGTGCGGTCGAAGTCGCCGATCGCCGCGCGCGGCTCCATCGCATTGGGGATGAGCCGGTTGTTCACCAGGTCGAACTCGACGACCTTGGCGGCGCCGGCGAAGGCCGCCTCGTTGATCGCCTTGTCGCCGATGTGCCAGTCGTAGCAGATGTTGCCGGCGACCGCGTCATGCACCAGCGGCGCCCCCGGCGCCGTCGCCGCCGTCACGGTCGAGACCGCCGGCAGCACCGCGTAGTCCACCTCGATGGCCTCGGCCGCGTCCCGCGCCTGCGCCTTGGTCTCGGCGATCACCACCGCCACGGCATCGCCGACGAAGCGCGCCTTGTCCACGGCCAGCACCGGGTGCATCGGCTCCGCCATCGGCGAGCCGTCCTTGTTGTGGATCTGCCAGCCGCAGGGGATGCCGCCGAGGTCGGGCATGTCCGCCCCGGTGAAGATCGCCACCACCCCCGGCATGGCCCGGGCCGCGGCGATGTCGATGCCGCCGATCGTCGCATGCGCATGCGGGCTGCGCAGGATGCTGGCATAGGCCTGGCCAGGGCGGTTGATGTCGTCGGTGTATTGCCCGCGGCCGGAGAGGAACCGCAGGTCTTCCTTGCGCCGCACGCTGGCGCCGATGCCCTCGAACGGGGTCACGACATTCATGGCCAAGCCTCCCTGAGCCGACCGCCCGGCCTTGGTGGCCGGTGCGTATTATTGAACCGCGCCGTACCCGGGCGCGCGGGCCTTGCCGCGCGCCCTGCCGCCGATCAGTCCCCGGCCAGCGCCAGGGTCTGCACCCGGCCGTGCATCACCTCCTGCGCCGCGGCGATCGCCTTGACGATGTTGTGGTAGCCCGTGCAGCGGCAGAGGTTGCCCTCCAGCCCCTCGCGGATCTCCTTCTCGGAGAGGCCGGCGGGGTGCTTCTGCACCAGGTCGATGGCCGACATGACCATGCCCGGGGTGCAGAAGCCGCATTGCAGGGCGTGGTATTCGCGGAAGGCCTCCTGCATCGGGTGCAAGGTGCCATCGGCCTTGGCCAGGCCCTCGATGGTGGTGACCTGGGTGCCGTCGGCCTGGACCGCCAGCACGGTGCAGGCCTTCACGCTCTCGCCGTCCACATGCACCACGCAGGCGCCGCACTGGCTGGTGTCGCAGCCGACATGCGTGCCCGTCAGCCGCAGCTTCTCCCGCAGCAGCTCTACCAGGAGCGTGCGGCCCTCGACCTCGACCGTGCTGGTCTTGCCATTCACGGTCAGCGTTACTTGCGGCATGCCGCGCCTCCCCCAGAGATGTCCGTCATGGACGCGGCGCCGGCCGGACCCTGGTCATGCCAGGGGCCGGGCCGGAGACCGCGCATGGTGCGAAAGGTCGCCTCGCACCCGGCTCCCGTCAAGCGGCACGGCGTGAAGATGCGCCGATCAGGGGCGGGAGCCGGTCTGCGGCACGCTGCCGGCCCGGCGCGGGGCCGCCGGTGCCGGCATGGCCCCCGGCTCCGGCGGCACCGGGATCAGCCGCTTCCGTCCCCGGGTCAGCAGCAGCATCACCCCGAGCACCAGGGTCCCCAGCGGCCAGAGGGTCCAGAGCGTGCCGATCGCCATGGCGCCGAACATGCCGGCGCCGAGCGCCACCTCCGGATCCGGCCCCGCCACATAGGGGGTGACGGCGGCGCAGGTGCCCAAGGTAAGCAGCAGCATCAGCGGCTGGAAGACCCAGAAGGCCCATTTCACCGCCCGGCCGAAGCGGCTCCGCCGCTCCCGCACCTCGAGCAGGACCGGCTCGGCCATGCCGCTAGACCGCCAGCAGCGCCTGGCCCTTGGCGATGGCCAGCGGATTCTCCGCCTCCGGCCGGTCGTGCAGGTGGCAGGCCGCGGTATGCCCGGCCTCGAGCGCGGTCGGGATGGCCCGCAGCAGCGGCTCCTCCACCCGGCAGCGGTCGAAGGCATAGGGGCAGCGGGTGTGGAAGCGGCAACCCTTGGGCGGGTTGATCGGGCTCGGCACATCGCCGCGCAGGATCACCCGCTGCCGCGCCGCGCCCGGCATCGGCACCGGCACGGCCGAGAGCAGCGCCTCCGTGTAAGGGTGCTTGGGCGCCGCAAACAGGCTCCGCTTCGGCGCCACCTCGACGATCTTGCCGAGGTACATCACCGCGACCCGGTGCGTCATGTGCTCGACGATGGCGAGGTCGTGGCTGATGAACAGCAAGGCCAGGCCGAGCTCGGCCTGCAGGTCCTGCAGCAGGTTGACGATCTGCGCCTTGACCGAGACGTCGAGCGCCGAGACCGCCTCGTCGCAGATGATGAGGTCGGGCTCGGCCGCCAAGGCGCGTGCGATGCCGATGCGTTGGCGCTGCCCGCCCGAGAACTCATGCGGCCAGCGGCCCACCGCATCGCGCGGCAGCCGTACCGTGTCCATCAGCTTGGCGACCTTCTCGTCGAGGTCGGCGCTGTTCTTCGCCAGGCCGAAATTCCGGATCGGCTCGGCCAGGATGTCCTTCACCCGCATGCGCGGGTTGAGCGAGGTGAAGGGGTCCTGGAAGACCACCTGCATCCGCCGCCGCACCGGCCGCAGCGTGCCGGCGGACATGTCGTCGATCCGCTGGCCGTCCAGCACCACCTGCCCATCGGTGATCCCAAACAGCCGCAGGATGGCCTTGCCGACGGTGGACTTGCCGCAGCCGGATTCACCGACCAGCGACAGGGTCTCGCCCTTGTCGATGTGGAAGGACACGCCGTCCACCGCATAGACCTGGCCGGTGACCCCGCCGAAGAAGCCGCCGCGGATGGGGAAATGCTTCTTGAGGTCGGTGACGTCGAGCAGCTTGCTCATGCGGCGATCGCCCCTTCCTTGGTGGCGTAGTGGCAGGCGGCGATATGCCCCGGCGCCTTCAGCTCCAGCGCCGGCGCCACCTTCACGCAGAGGTCCGTCGCATGGGAGCAGCGGGAGGCGAAGACGCAGCCGGGAATCTTCTGCTTGAGGCTGGGCACCAGCCCGGGGATCTCGGCCAGCCGGGTCTCGGTGCCGGTGAGCGAGGAGCCGAGCTTCGGCATCGAGCCCAGCAGCCCCTGCGTATAGGGATGCCGCGGGGTGCGGAACAGCTGCCCGACCGGGGCCTCCTCCACCTTCTTGCCGGCATACATGACCACCACCCGCTCGGCGACCTCGGCGACGACGCCGAGGTCATGGGTGATGAGCACGATGGCCGCGCCGACGCGGTGCTTCAGGTCCCGCATCAGTTCAAGAATCTGGGCCTGGATGGTGACATCCAGCGCCGTCGTCGGCTCATCCGCGATCAGCAGCTTCGGGTTGCAAGCCAGCGCAATGGCGATCATCACCCGCTGGCGCATGCCACCCGAGAGCTGGTGCGGATACTCCCGCACCCGCCGCCCCGGCTCCGGGATGCCGACCAGGGTCAGCATCTCGACCGCCTTGGCCTCGGCATCCTTCGCGGAAAGCCCCTGGTGCAGCCGCAGGGTCTCGCCGATCTGCCGGCCGACGTTCAGCACCGGGTTGAGCGAGGTCATCGGCTCCTGGAAGATCATGCTGATCTCGTTGCCGCGGATGTCCCGCATCTCCGGCTCCGAGAGGGTCAGCAGGTCCTTGCCCTGGAAGCGGATCGCCCCGGCGATCTTGCCCGGCGGCTCGGGGATGAGCCGCAGGATGGACATGGCGGTCACGGACTTGCCGCAGCCGCTCTCGCCCACGATGGCCAGCGTCTCGCCGGCCGCGACCTCGAAGGACACGCCGTCGACCGCGCGGTTGACCCCGTCCGGCGTGCGGAAATGGGTCTGCAGGTTCTCGACTTCTAACAGTGCCATGGGTCTAGAGCCTCTTTGCCATGCGCGGGTCGAGCGCGTCGCGCAGGCCATCACCCAGCAGGTTGACCGCGAGCACGGTGATCGAGAGGAACACCGCCGGGAAGAAGACGATGTAGGGCTTCACCTGCCAGAGGGCGCGGCCCTCGGCCATGATGTTGCCCCAGGACGGGATGATCGGCGGCGTGCCGGCGCCGATGAAGGACAGGATCGCCTCGGTGATCATCGCCGCGGCGCAGATGTAGGTCGCCTGCACCGTGATCGGCGCCAGGGTATTGGGCAGGATGTGCCGCAGGATGATCCGCGGCGTCCGCGTCCCCGCGGCGACGGCCGCATCGACATAGGGCTGTTCCCGCAGGCTGAGCACCACGCCGCGCACCAGGCGGGAGACGCGGGGGATTTCCGCCACGGTGATCGCCAGGATCACGTTCTGCACGCTGCCGCGGGTCAGCGCCATCAGCGCGATCGCCAGCAGGATCGGCGGGATGGACATCATGCCGTCCATGATCCGCATGATGATGCTGTCGGCCCAGCGGACGTAGCCCGAGATCATGCCGATCGCCAGCCCGACGACCGAGGCGCAGAAGGCGACCGAGAAGCCCACCAGCAGCGAGACCCGGGCGCCGTAGAGCACCCGCGAATAGACGTCGCGGCCGAGCATGTCGGAGCCGAACCAGTATTGCGCCGAGGGCTCCCGCGTCCGCCGCGCCGGGGCCAGCGCCGTCGGGTCGACGGTCCACAGCAAGGGCGCGAAGACCGCGATCAGCAGCATCAGCAGCAGCAGCCCGCCGCCGATGGCAATCGTCGGGTTGCGCCGGACGAAGCCGATGAAGCCGCGCCGCGGCGTCACCGGCGGCAGCACATCGCCCATGGGCGCCGCCGCGGCCACGTCGCGCGGCATGACGGCGGAGGAGAAGGCGGCTGAGGTCGACATCAGTACCGGATCCTCGGGTCGAACAGGGTGTAGAGAAGGTCGATCAACAGGTTCACCAGCACGTAGATGAAGCTGAAAAGCAGCACCACGCCCTGGATCACCGGATAGTCGCGGCGCAGGATGGCATCCACCGTCAGCCGGCCGAGGCCGGGGATGGCGAAGACGCTCTCGGTCACCACCGCGCCGCCGATCAGCAGCGCGATGCCGATGCCGATGACCGTCACGATCGGCACCGCCGCATTCTTCAGCGCATGCAGGAACAGGATGTTCGTCTGCCCGGCGCCCTTGGCGCGCGCCGTGCGGATGTAGTCCTGCTGCAGCACCTCCAGCATGGTCGCCCGGGTGATGCGGGCGATCAGCGCGATATAGACGCCGCCGAGCGCGATGGAGGGCAGGATCAGGTTCTCCAGCCAGGGGAAGAAGCCCTGGCTGAAGGCGGTGTAGCCCTGCACCGGCAGCCAATCGAGCTCGAGCGCGAAGATATAGGCCAGCACGTAGCCCACCACGAAGACCGGCACCGAGAAGCCGAGCACCGCGAAGCCCATGACGGCCCGGTCGATCCAGGTCCCCTGCTTCCAGGCGGCGATGACGCCCATCGGCACCGCGATGGTGATGGCGAGGCAGAGGGTCAGGATCATCAGCGACAGGGTCGGCTCGATCCGCTGCTTGATCATGGTGGTGACCGGCAGGTTGGTGAAGATCGAGACCCCCATGTCGCCGTTGAGGATGTTCCAGACCCATTCCCCGAACCGGATCAGGAAAGGCCGGTCGAGGCCGAGCGAGGCCCGGATGCGCTCGACATCGGCGGGCGTCGCCTGGTCGCCGGCGATCACCGCGGCCGGGTCGCCCGGCGCGATGTAGAGCAGGCTGAAGACGAACAGCGCGACGATGGCCATCACCGGGATGGTGGCCAGCACGCGGCGGACGATATAGGCGAACATGGCGGTCCCTTACTTCCCGTCCGGCATCAGGACTTCGACACGCCCCAGAAGAAGGGCAGCGGCCCCTTCACGATGCCGGAGACATTCGCCCGCCAGGCCTGGTAGCCCAGGAAGAACCCGGTCGGGGCATAGACGACGTTATCCAGCGCGGCCTTGTTCAGCCGGTCGATCGCCGCCTTTTCGGCCGCCGCGTCCGGCGCGTCAAACCAGGCGCCGACCTCGGTCTCGACCGCGGGGATGTCCGGCCAGCCGAACCAGGCGCCGGCGCCATTGGCCCGCACCGCGTTGTAGACCGCCGGGTTGATGCAGTCGGCGCCGGCATGCCAGCTGTGGAACATCGACCAGCCGCCCTGGCCGAACGGGTTCTTCATGGCGCGGCGCTGGCCGGTGGTGCCCCAATCCGTCGCGACGAAATCGACGTTCATGCCGAGCCGCTTCAGCAGGTCGGCGGTGACGTCGCCCTGCGCCTTCGTGATCGGCTGGTCCTGCGCCACGATGCAGGTGACGGGCGTGCCGTTGTAGCCGCTCTCAGCCAGCATCCGCTTCGCCGCATCGAGGTTGCGCGGCCCCTTCAGGATCTCGCCGCCGGCCTCGGAGTACAGCGGCGTGCCCGGGGTGAAGTAGCCCGGCAGCGGCTTCCACAGCTTGTCGTCGTCGCCGACCAGCGCCCGCATGTAGTCTTCCTGGCTCATCGCCATCAGCACCGCGCGGCGCGCCTTCACGTCGTTGAAGGGCGTGGTGGTGTGGTTCATCCGGAAGGTGCCGATGTTGCCGAGCGGATCGGCGATGTCGACGCGGAGGTTGCGGTTGCGGCGGAGCTGCGGCACCAGGTCGGTGATCGGGTTCTCCCACCAGTCGACCTCGCCGTTCTGCAGCGCGGCGGAGGCCGTCGCCGCATCCGGCATCACCAGCCACTCGATCCGGTCGACGCCCATGCGCTTGCCGCCGGCGAGCCAGGAGCTGGGCTCGTCGCGCGGGACGTAGTCGGCGAATTTCTCGAAGACCGCCCGGGCGCCGGGGTTCCACTCGTCGCGCTTGAAGCGCATCGGCCCGCTGCCGATGAATTCGGCCACCTGGGTGAAGGGATCGGTCTTCGCCAGCCGCTCCGGCATGATGAAGGCCATCGGCGTGGAATTCTTGCCCAGCGCCATCAGCATCTTGGGGTAGGGCTTCTTCAGCACCCAGCGGACGTTGCGGTCGTCGACCGCGACCAGCTCCTGCTGGATCGCCTTCAGCATCTGGCCCATCGGGTCGCGGGCCGACCAGCGGGTCAGGCTGGCGACCACGTCCTTGGCCAGCACCGGGCTGCCGTCGTGGAATTTCAGCCCCGGGCGCAGCCGGAAGTCCCAGGTCAGCCCATCGGCCGAGACCTGCTCGGCCTCGGCCATCTGGCGCTGCGGCTTCAGCTCGGCGTCGAAGCCGTAGAGCGTGTCCCAGACCATCGCGGCGCCGTTGCGCACCACGTACTGGGTGCCCCAGATCGGGTCGAAATTGGCCAGATTCGCCTGCGGCACGAAGCGCAGGGTGCGGGCGGCGGCGCCCTGCGACAGCGCCGGCCCGGCCAGGCCGGCAGACGCACCCACCAGGCCGGCGGCGGCCGTCCCCTTCAGGAAATTCCTGCGATCCATGTCGTGTCCCTCAGCTCCCAGTCCGGACGGATTACCCCGCCCGGTTTCACATCAGCCTGCCGCATCCTTGGGCATCGCGCCAGCGGCGCGCAGCATCAAGTTCCGGCCGCGGCGACGGTCCGGCCCGAACCCTGCCCTAACCCGCCCGGTGCTTGCATGGCGCGTGCCACCGGCGGCGGCCGGCGCTCAGCTCCGCTTCACGTTCCAGAACAGCGGCGGCCCGCCGGTGACGATATTGGTTAGGCTGCGCCGGTAGGCCTGCGGCGGCCGCAGCAGCCCGAGCGGGATGAAGGGCGCCTCCTCCCAGACCAGCGCCTGCAATTCGCCGGCGATGCGGCGCTCGGCGGCCAGGTCGGGCGCGTCGAACCAGGCATCACGCAGCGCCTCCCGCCGCGGGCTGGTCGCCCAGCCGATCCAGCCGTCGGTGCCGTTGCCGCGGATCGGCTGGTGGCTGCCGGGCACCGAGACGTCGAGCCCCTCCCAGGTGGTGCAGAAGATGTTCCAGCCGCCCTGGTCCGGGGCCTCCCGCTTGGTCCGGCGCTGCACCAGCGTGCCCCAGTCCATGGACTGCAGGTCGACCGCCATGCCGATCCGCCGCAGCGTATCCGCCGCCACCTCGGACAGGGCATTGATGGTCGGGAAGTCGGTCGGCGAGAGGATGACCACCTTCTCCCCCCGGTAGCCCGCCGCCGCCAGCGCCCGCTTCGCCGCCTCCGGGTCGCGCGGCGCGGTCATGGCCTCGAGCCCGGTGTCGTTGGCCAGCGGCGTCCCCGGGGTGAAGGCCCCGGCCGGCACCTGCCACAGCGCCGGATCCTCGCCGAGCGCCGCCTGCATGAAGGACTTCTGGTCGATGGCGGCCTGGATGGCGCGGCGGATGCCCGGCTTGTCGAAGGGCGGGTGCAGGTGGTTGAAGCGCAGCATCCCCAGCGCGCCGGCGGTGTTCACCACCTCGATGGCGATGTCGCGGTTCCGCCGCAGCAGCGGCAGCAGGTCCGCCAGCGGGGTCTCCCACCAGTCCACCTCGTTGTTCTGCAGCGCCGCGGCGGCGGTCGCGGGGTCGGGCATCACCCGCCATTCCACCCGGTCGAAATGCACCTGCTTGCCGCCGGCCAGGAAATCCGCCGGCTCGTCCCGCGGCACGTAGCCGGCGAAGCGCTCGTAGGCGGCGAGGCTGCCGGGCACCCATTGCGAGCGGCGGAAGCGGAAGGGGCCGGAGCCGACGAAGTCGGTGATCTGGGTGAAGGGATCGGTCTTCGCCACCCGTTCGGGCATGATGGCGCAGATATTGGCGGAGGGCTTGCCGAGCGCCCAGGCCAGCCCCGGCCAGGGCCGCTTCAGCACGATCTCGAAGGCGTCGTCGGCGCCGGGGCGCATCTCCTCGAGCAGCGCCGCCAGCCGCAGGCCGAGCACGTCGCGCTTCGACCAGCGGGCGATGGAGGCGATGCAGTCGCGCGCCAGCACCGGCTCGCCGTCGTGGAAGCGCAGCTCCGGCCGCAGGGTGACCTTGTGCACCAGCCCATCGGCCGAGACCTCGTGCGCCGCCGCCATCTGCGGCTTCGGCTGGAAGTCCTGGCCGAGGCCGAACAGCGTGTCGTAGACCATCAGCCCGTGGTTGCGGGCCAGCGTGGTCGTGGTCCAGACCGGGTCGATGTTCGCCAGGTTGCCCTGCGGCACGAAGCGCAGGGTCCGCGCATTGCCCTGGGCCGCGGCCAGGCGCGGGGCCGCCAGGGCCAGGGCCGAGCCCTGCAGCAGGGTGCGACGATGCATGCGGCGTTCCTCCCGGGCGGCTCTTCCAGCGGCCGCCGCCCCCCATGCCCCAGCCGGCGGCGGCACGCAACCGGGCTCAGGTCTTGCCCATGTTCCAGAAGGCGGTGACCGGCGACTTGAACACGCCGGTCACGTTGCGGCGCCAGGCCGAGGGCTGCCAGTAGAAGCCCAGCGGCACATAGGCCATCACCTCCATCGCCCGCCGGTTCAGCGCCTCGGCGATGCGACGCGATTCGGCGGCGTCGCCGGTCTCGGTCCAGGCGGCGCGCAGCCGCTCGATCTCGGCATCCTCCGGCCAGCCGAACCAGGCCTGCGGCCCATTGGCGCGGAGGAACAGGTGGAAGACCGGCAGGCTGAGGCTCTGGCCGGAGCTTGTGGTGTGGATGATGCTCCAGCCGCCCTTCTCCACCGTCTCCTTGCTTGCCCGCCGCTGGATCAGCGTGCCCCAGTCGGTCGAGACGACCTCGAGGTTCATCCCCAGCCGGCGCAGCACATCGGCCGTGACGAGCGACAGCGCGTTGATCTGCGGATAGTCGCCCGGCGCGACCAGCACCACCTTCTCGCCGTTGTACCCGGCCGCGGCCAGCGCCGCCTTGGCCTTGTCGATGTCATGCGTCTTCAGCACCTCGCTGCCGGCCTCGTTGGCCAGCGGCGTGCCGCAGGTGAAGACGCCCTCGCAGGCCTCCCAGCCGCCCGCCTCGTTGCCGGCGACAGCGCGCAGGTAGTCCCGCTGGTCGACCGCCATCGCCACCGCGCGGCGGATGGCCGGGTTGTCGAAGGGCGGGTGCAGCGTGTTGAAGCGGCAGATGCCATAGGTGCCATCCAGCAGGCGTTGCTCCACCACCACCTGGCGGTTGCGCCGGAGCAGCGGCAGCAGGTCGTGCAGCGGATATTCCCAGTAGTCCTGCTCGCCGGTGGTCATGGCGCTGGCCGCCGTCGCGGGGTCGGTGATGACGGTCCATTCCACCCGGTCCAGCCGCGGCACCCGCCCGCCGGCGAGGCCGTCGACCGCCCCCTCGCGCGGCACGTAGCCGTCGAATTTGGCCCAGACCGAGCGTTGCCCGGGGTTCCACTCGTCGCTCAGGAAGCGGAAGGGCCCGCTGCCGATCGGCTCGCGGATCTGCTGGAAGGCATCGGTCCGGGCGATGCGCTCCGGCATGATGAAGCAGGGGAATTGCGTCTGGCCGAGGGCCAGCAGCAGCAGCGGCACCGGCTTCTTCAGCCGGAAGCGGAAGCGCCGGTCGTCCAGCGCCTCCACCTCGGCCACCTGGGCCGAGAGCACCTGCATGAAGGGGTCGCGCCGCGCCCAGCGCTTGATACTGGCGACGCAATCGCGCGCCAGCACCGGCTCGCCATCGTGGAAGCGCAGCCCGGGCCGCAGGGTGAAGGTCACGGCCAGGCCATCCGGCTCGGTGACCCAGCCCTCCGCCATCTGCGGCTGGATCTCGCCCTTGGCGTCCTGGGCGCAGAGCTGGTCGTAGGTGAGGAAGGCGTGGTTCCGCGTCACCACCGCCGTGGTCCAGACCGGATCGAGACTGGTCAGGTTGGCCTGCGGGATCACCCGGAGGGTGCGCGCCGCGGCCCCCTGGGAGAAGGCCGGCGCGGGGAGCGCGGCGGCCGCGAACCCCGCCTGCATCAGGCTGCGTCGTTGCATGGCGTCAGGCCCTCCGAATGCCCCAGAAGATCGCGAAACCCTTCACCCGGTCCACCAGGCTCCGGCGATGCGCCGTGATCGAGTAGTAGGCGCCGGTCGGGATATAGGGCAGCCCGTCCATCGCCGCCGCCTGGATCCGCCGCGCCAGCGCCTGCTGCGAAGCGAGGTCCGGCGCATCCAGCCACTCCGTCCGCAGCCGCTCCACCTCCGGCAGGTCCGGCCAGCCCGGCGCCGCCGCGGCGCCGTCCGAGCGCAGCTGGTTGTGGGTGATGGGGTTGATGAAATCCATGCCTGAGGAGGCGAAGCAGGCGATCGACCAGCCGCCGGCATCCAGCGGCCCCTTGTTCATCCGCCGCTGCGCGACCGTCCCCCAATCCGTCAGCACGACATCGAGGTTGAGGTCGAGCCGCCGCAGCAGGTCGGCCGCCACCTGCGCCTGCGCCGTGGTGGAGTTGATGTCGGTGGTGCCGAGCAGCCGCACCCGCTCGCCCCTGTAGCCGGCCTCGCGCAGCGCCTGCCTGGCGCGCTCGATGCTGCGAGGCCCCTGCAGCGGGCCGAGGCCCTCGTCATTCGCCATCGGGCCGTTCGGGGTGAAGAAGCCGCAGCCGGTCTCGAATTTCGTCGGGTCGGGCCCGACGATCGCGGTCATGAAATCCTCCTGGCTGATCGCATGCAGGAAGGCGCGGCGGATGCCTGGATTGTCGAAGGGCGGCTGCAGATGGTTGAAGCGGAACTGCCCCGGCAGCGGCAGCGGGTCGATCGGCTCGAGCTGGATGCCCCGGTTGCGCCCCAGCAGCTGCTGGATCTCCGGCCCCATCTGCTCGAACCAGTCGACCTCGTTGTTGATCAGCGCCGCGGCGGCGGTCGCCGCATCGGGGATGATGGCCCACTCGATCCGGTCGAAATGCGCCACCTTCGGCCCGGCGGTCATGCCGGCGCCGCCGCCGCTGGTCGGCACATAGGCCTCGTTCCTGGCCCAGACCGCGCGGCTGCCCTGGCGGAACTCGTCTATCAGGAAGCGGAAGGGGCCGCTGCCGATGGGCTCGCGGATCTGCTGGAAGGGATCGGTCTTCGCCAGCCGCTCCGGCATGATGAACAGCGAAGGGTTGGCCGGCACGCCCAGCGCTTCGATCAGCAGCGGGAAGCGCCGCTTGAGGCGGAAGCGGAAGCGCCGGTCGTCCACCACCTCCACCGCATCGGTGCGCGCCGCCAGGGCCTGGCCCATCGGGCTGCGCCGCATCCAGCGGGCGATGCTGGCGACGCAATCCCCGGCCCGCACCGGCTCGCCGTCGTGGAAGGCCAGCCCGGGCCGCAGGGTGATGGTGCAGGTCAGGTCGTCGTCGCCGAAGACATGCCCCTCGGCCATCTGCGGGAAGACCCGGAAGGCATTGTCGGTGCCGTAGAGCGTGTCCCAGACCATGTAGCCATGGTTGCGGATGACGTTGGAGGAGACCGCCACCGGGTCCAGCCCGCCGAGGTCGGCCTGCGGCACGAAGCGCAGCACGCTCGCCCGCTGCGCCACCGCGGGTGCGGCGACCGCCGCCGCCCCCGCCGCCAGCAGTCCCCGCCGGGCGATCATCCGCGCCTGATGTTCCAGAACAGCGCGAAGCCCGGCACCCGCCCCGTCAGGTTGCGCCGGAAGGAGGTCATCGAGGTATAGGCGCCGACCGGGATGTAGGGCACCTCGTCCAGCATGGTGAGCTGGATCTCCCGCGCCAGCTTCTTCTGGCTGTCGAGGTCCGGCGCGTCGAACCAGGCGTCGCGCAGCTCCTCCAGCCGGGGGATGGTCGGCCAGCCGAACCAGGCGCCCGCGCCATTGCCGCGCAACGGGAAATTGCCCGAGGGGTCGGCGAATTCGAAGGAGGCGAAGGCGGTGAGGAAGACGCTCCAGCCGCCCTTCTCCAGCGGCTCCCGGCTCGCCCGCCGCTGCACCACGCTGCCCCAGTCGGTCAGGACGAAGTCGAGGTTCACATCCAGCTGGCGGAACATGTCGCCCGCCACCTGGGTCATCGCCGCCGGCGCCAGGATGTCGGTCGGGCCGATCAGCCGGATGGGCTGGTTGGTATAGCCGGCCTCCTTCAGCAGCGCCCTGGAGCGGGCGATGCTGCGCGGCCCCGTCAGCGCCGCCATCCCGGCGTCGTTGGCCAGCGGCGTGCCCGGGGTGAAGGTGCCCATGGTGTCGGAATAGAGCGCCGGGTCGGGACCCACGATCGCCGTCATGTAGTCGGTCTGGCTGACCGCCGGCAGGAGGGCCTGGCGCATCTTCTTGTCGTTGAAGGGCGGGTGCAGGTGGTTGAAGCGCAGCACCGCCGGATTGGGCAGGCGGTCGATCGCCTCCACCGTGATGGCGCGGTTGCGCCGGAAGAGCTGCTGGATCTCCGGCGGCGGCTGCTCGTACCAGTCGATCTCGCCGTTCTGCAGCGCCGCCGAGGCGGTCGCCGCATCGGTGATGATGTGCCACTCGACGCGGTCGAAGTGGGCGACCTTCGCCCCCGCGGTCAGGCTCGGCGCGCCCGAGGCCGGCTGGTAGGCGGCGTTCCGCTCATAGGCGGCGAAGCTGCCGGAGTTGTACTCGCTGGCGAGGAATTTGAACGGCCCGCTGCCCACCGTCTCGCGGATCTGCTGGAAGGGGTCGGTCCGGGCGATCCGCTCCGGCATGATGAAGGCGGCCGGGTTGGACGGGTTGGCGAGCGAGGCCAGCAGCCGGGGGAAGGGCCGCTTCAGCTTGAAGCGCAGCCGCCGGTCGTCCAGCGCCGCCAGCTCGTCGACCACGGGCTCCAGCTTCTGGCCGTTGGAGTTGCGCTTCATCCAGCGCTTCAGGCTGGCGACGCAATCCGTGGCCCGCACCGGCTCGCCGTCGTGGAAGCGGAGGCCGCTGCGCAGCGTGAAGGTCCAGGCCCGGCCGTCGTCCGCGACGCTGTGCCCCTCGGCCATCTGCGGCTGCGGCTGGAACTCCGCATCCATCCCGTAGAGCACGTCATAGACCAGCCAGGCGTGGTTGCGTGTGACGTTGGCCGTGGTCCAGATCGGATCGAGGCTGGTGAGGTTGGCCTGGGGGACGAACTTCAGGGTGCGTGCCGCGGTGTTCTGGCCGATGGCGAAGCGCGGCCAGGCGGGGGTGATTGCGGCGGCGCCGGCGACGCCGGCCAACAGGGATCGACGCTGCATGCTCACACCTTCCTCGCATTCCAGAAGAAGGGCGGGCCCTTCGGCAGGTCGACCAGGTTGCGGCGATAGGCGGTCGCCACGAAGGCCTGGCCCAGCGGCAGGGCCGGCACCTCCTCGAAGCCGATCGCCTGCTGCTCCCGCGCCGCCTGCTGCTGCGCGGCGAGGCTCGGCGCGTCGAACCACTCGGCCCGCTTGGCCTCCAGCCGCTCGGAGCTCGCCCAGCCGAACCAGCCGTTGGTGCCGTTGCCGCGCAGCGTCTGGTTCACCCCGGGGCCCAGCGTGTCGAAGCCGGCCCAGTAGGTGAAGAAGACGCTCCAGCCGCCCTTCTCCACCGGCTCCCGGCTGTTCCGGCGCTGCACCACGGTGCCCCAGTCGGAGGAGACGTAGTCGACGTTCAGCCCCACCTGCTTGAACAGGTCGGCGCCGACCAGGCAGAGGGCATTGATGATGGGGAAGTCGGTGGCCCCGAGCAGCACCACCGGCTCGCCCTTGTAGCCGCTGGCGGCCACCTCCCGCTTCACCTTCTCCAGGTCGCGCGGGCTGGTCAGCGCCGCCATGCCGGCATCGCTGGCGAAGGGCGTGCCGTCGGGGAAGAAGCCGACCTTGTCGCGCCAGGCGCCCTTGGTATCGCCGAAGGCCGCGGTCATGAAGTCTGCCTGGTTGATGGCGCCGAGCAGCGCCTGCCGCAGCTTCGGGTTGTTGAAGGGCGCGTGCAGATGGTTGAAGCGCGCGAAGCCGAGCTGCCCGGTCGGATCGGGGATGTCGATGACGATGTCGCGCGCCCGGCGCAGCGGCGGCAGCAGGTCGTTCGGCGGGTTCTCCCACCAGTCCACCTCGCCCGACTGCAGCGCGGCGGAGGCCGTGGCGCTGTCCGGCGTCACCCGCCACTCCACCCGGTCGACCAGGGCCCGCTTCGGGCCGGAGGTCCAGGCCGGGGTGCCGCTCTCGCGCGGCCTGTAGTCGGCGAAGCGCTCATAGACGAAGCGGCTGCCCTGGACCCGCTCATCGGGTTTGAAGCGGAAGGGGCCGCTGCCGATGAACTCGGTCACCGCGCGGAAGGGGTCGGTATTGGCCAGCCGCTCCGGCATCATGAAGGGCACGGGGGTGCCGACCTTGCCCAGCGCATCCGGCAGCAGCGGAAAGGGCTTCTTCAGCCGGAAGACGATGGTGCGGTCGTCGGTCGCCAGCAGGTCGTCGGTCCGGGCCGCCAGCTCCTGGCCCAGCGGGTCGCGCCGCTGCCAGCGCTTGATCGAGGCGACGCAATCCTGCGCACGCACCGGCTCGCCGTCGTGGAATTTCAGCCCGGGCCGCAGGGTCAGGGTCCAGCGGCGGCCGTCGTCCTCGACCACATGGCCCTCGACCATCTGCGGCTGCGGCTTGAGGTCGGCGTCCAGGCCGTAGAGCGTGTCCCAGATCAGGAAGGCGTGGTTCCGCGTGACATAGGCGGTGGTCACGATCGGATCGAGCGTGCCGACGTCGGATTGCGGAATGAAGCGCAGCACCCGGCTGTTCGCCGGCTGCGCGATCGAGAAGCGTGGCAGCAGGCTGGAAGCCCCGGCCGCCGCGCCGGCGCCCAATAGGTTGCGTCGAAGCATCGATTGTCTCCCCGGAGCCGTCTCGCGGCCGTTGCCGCGGAGTGAAGCCCGGCGCGGCCGCCCCTGCAAGCCGGACCGGAGGTTGTGCCCCCCGTCAGGCGGGGGCGGTCAGGCGCGGCGGACGTTCCAGAACAGCGGCGGCCCCTTCAGCACCCCGGTCAGGCTGCGGCGATAGGCGGTCGGCTGGAAGTACTGCCCGGTCGGGACGTAGGGCACGCCCTCGAAGGCGGCGCGGCTGATGGCATCCGTCGCCGCCTTGGCCGCGGCGGCATCCGGCGCATCGAACCAGGCATCGCGCTGCCGCTCGATCTCGGGGATGTCGGGCCAGCCGAACCAGGCCTGGGCGCCGTTGCCGCGCAGCGCGTTGTGCCCGGCCGGATTCCAGTGGTCGACCGCCGACCAGAAGGTGAAGAAGCCGGACCAGCCGCCCTTCTCCAGCGGCTCCCGGCTCGCCCGGCGCTGCACCACCGTGCCCCAGTCGGTGGCGACGTAATCGACGTCGAAGCCCATCCGCTTGAACAGGTCGGCGCCGACCAGGCCGCAGGCATTGATGCTGGCGAGGTCGGTGGCGTTCATCAGCACCAGCTTCTGCCCCATGGCGCCGGCCGCCTGGATCTCCCGCCGCGCCTGCTCGATGCTGCCCCTGTAGGCCTCGAGCCCGGCCGTGGTGCCGAAGGGCGAGGCCGGGGCGAAGAAGCCCACCTTGTCCCGCTTCAGCTTCGGGTCGTCGCCGATCACCGCCGTCATCATGTCCATCTGGCTGATGCAGGTCAGCACCGCGCGGCGGACGGCGGGGTTGTCGAAGGGCGCGGTCAGGTGGTTCGGCCGGAAGGTGCCGATCAGGCCCATGGGGTCGGCGACCTCGACCACCACGTTGCGGTTGCGGGCGAGCGAGGGAAACAGGTCGGCCGTCGGCTGCTCCCACCAGTCGATCTCGCCCGACTGGACCGAGGCCGCGGCGGTGCCGGGGTCGTTGATGACGTGCCACTCGACGCGGTCGAAATGCGCCACATGCGGCCCGGCGGTGTTGCGCGCCACGCCCTCGCCGAAGGGCTGGTAGGCGGCGTTCCGCTCCCAGACCGCCTTGGCGCCGGGCACCCATTCGTCCCGGCGGAATCGGTACGGGCCGCTGCCGGTCGCGTCGGTGATCTGCTGGAAGGGGTCGGTCCGCGCCACCCGCTCCGGCATGATGTAGAGGCAGGGCGTGGTCACCTTGGCGAAGGCGTCCAGCATCATCGGGAAGGGCTTCTTCAGCCGGATCTGGAAGCGCAGGTCGTCGAGCGCCGCCATCTCCTCGGTCTGGGTCAGCAGCCGCTGGCCGAAGGCATCGCGCCGGGCCCAGCGCTGGATGCTGGCGACCGCGTCCTGTGCCCGCACCGGCTCGCCATCGTGGAAGCGCAGCCCCGGCCGCAGGGTGAAGACCCAGCGGCGGCCCTCGTCCTCCACCACATGGCCGGCGGCGGCGGCCGGGTGGACCTTGTAGTCGTCGTCCACGGCATAGAGCTGGTCGTAGACCATGTAGGCATGGTTGCGGGCGATATAGGCCGTGGTCCAGAACGGATCGATGGTGGAGAGATTGGCCTGGGGGATGAATTTCAGCACCCGCGACGCCGCGGGCTGCGCCAGGGCGGGCTTCGGCAGGACCATGGCGGCGCCGGCCAGCGCCGCCCCACCCAAGACACCGCGTCGGAACATGCGTGACACTCCCCGGAGCTGGAACGGTACAGAAACTACCCGATTCCCGGCGGGAGCGAAGCAGTAATCCGTCCGGCGGGGCGCGGCCTTGCCGCCGTCCGACCCGAGGTTGCGGAGACGGCGGGAATTTCAGCTGCGGCCGTGCGTGCCGCCACCGCAACCGGCAGTGGCCCATCCGGCCTCGGCCGCCCGCTGTCGCGGTGGATGCGCCGGTGCCGCATGGCCTGCGGTGGCGGCCTCGCCGCGGCCCGGAGCGCCGGGCGGGGCGCGGGCGGCGCCGCCAAGGCCA
Organism: Paeniroseomonas aquatica; assembly: GCF_030409335.1. Lineage (GTDB taxonomy): Bacteria > Pseudomonadota > Alphaproteobacteria > Acetobacterales > Acetobacteraceae > Belnapia > Belnapia aquatica. The sequence continues at coordinate 52,802 of NZ_JAUFPN010000142.1, read as the reverse complement.
ATCTTCCCCAAGGACGCGAAGTTTCATTGCAACGTCACGCCTTTTGCGTTGGGTGCATGGCCATGCTGCACTGCAACCGGAACCGCATCCGCGGACCGGGCAGGGACGACACCAACAACGAAATGATCGCTCCCCGAAATGCGACAGGCGCTCGACATCCGGTGATCGCGCGGCGGGCGCCAATGGGTGTAATTCAGCATTGACACTCAAGAAACATTCCGCGTTGCGACCTGCCGCATCTCCGTCACATCCAGGTCCCATACTTCACGTTCCGGAGGAGCCTCGATCGCATGCCGCACGCCTTGCCTTCATTCCCATGCTGCGCCGCAAAAAGTGACGGAGAAATTGGGTGTATCCAGGCATCAGCGAGCCGTTGTCACCGCGCCGTGGTTTGTCTGAAACCCTGTCGCGGCGTATGCAATCCGCATTCAGGATGCACCGCATGACCGCCGCCACTTCCGGCATCGTTACGCCCACCCAAGGTCCTCGTACCGCCCTTGCCCGCTGGCTCTCCCCGTCCGCCCGGCGGATGGGGCGCGAGCTGCTGCGCTTCGGCGTGGTCGGCGTGGCCGGATTCGTGGTGGATGCCGGCGTGCTGGTGGCGGGCATCGCCCTCGGCACCGGCCCCTGGTTCGGCCGGGTGCTGTCCTACCTGGCCGCGGCGAGCACGACCTTCGCGCTCAACCGCGCCTGGACCTTCCGCGACGCCGCCCGGCCCGCCGGCCGGGCCGCCGCCCGCCAATGGGGACTTTTTCTGCTGGTCAATCTTCTTGGCTTCGCCTGCAACTACGGGACCTATGCGGCGCTCCTCGCCAGCGTGCCGCTGGTCGCAGCGCATCCCGTGCTCGGGGTCGCGGCGGGTTCCCTCGCTGGCTTGCTCGGCAATTTCCTGCTGGCACGGCGCTTCGTGTTCAGCGACAGCAAGACCTCCTGAGGACCTGGACGTGATGCCCGAGACCCTGGTCCCGATCCCCTGCGGCAGCCTGCGCCCCGGCCTGCCCAGCCCAAGCCTGCGCCACGGTGCGCCCTGCTCAAAAGGAGCAATCGCATGCCCGGCGTGATGCCCCCTGAAACCCGGCCCGGCGCCCGCCAGCTGATCCCCGCCATGGCGGATGCCGGCTGGGGCCGCTTCGCCGCGGATGCCCGCACCGCCGCCCGGCGGCAGGATCCGCTGCAGGCGCCGCTGCCGCCGATCCTGCTGGCCAGCCTGGTGGCGCTGCTCGACGGCCTGGCGATCGCCGCGGCCGGAGTCGCGCTGCAGGCCCTGCCGACGCCGGCCGGCCGGCCGGATGCGGCGCTGATCGGCTTCCTCTCGCTGCTCGGCCCCTGCCTGATCGGCGTGGTCGGCGGCTACGGCCATGCCGCGCTCTACGGCAGCCGCAAGGCGGCGCTCGCCGCGCTGGCCGGGCTCACCCTGGCCGGCGGCGGGCTGTCGCTCGCGGCCATGGTGCTCGACGCCCAGGTCTCCTTCCCCCCTGCCCTCGCCCTGTTCTGGCTGGCCTTCGCCACGCCGCCGCTGCTCAGCGGCCGGCTGGCCGCCGCCCTCGCCCTGCGCGCCGCGGCCGACCGCACCCGGCAGCGCGCCGTGGTGGTCGGCGACGGGCCGCAGGCCTCCCGCTTCGTCGCCGCCCTGCGCGGCCGGCAGGACCGCAGCATCGAATTGCTCGGGCTGGTCGACGACCGCCGCCCGCACCAGCCGCGCGGCCACCGCAACGGCCTGCCCTACCTCGGCTCGATCGAGCAGCTCTGCGCCATGATCCGCCGCGGCGAGGTCGACCAGATCATCCTCGCGCTGCCCTGGGCGGCGGAGGCCCGGCTGGTGGCCCTGCTGCGGCTGTTCGGCGACTATCCGGTGGACATCCGCCTGGCCCCCGACCTGATGGCCTATCGCAGCGCCGGCCAGGCCGGCCCGGAGGCCGAGCGCCTGCGCCTGCTGCGGCTGGCCGACCGGCCGATCCGCGGCTGGGGCGCGGTGGTGAAGTCCATCGAGGACTACCTCCTCGCCGGCATCGGCCTGGCGGTCGCCGCCGCGCCGATGGCGCTCATCGCGCTGGCCATCAAGCTCGACAGCCCCGGCCCGGTCTTCTTCCGCCAGCGCCGCACCGGCTTCAACAACACCCACTTCTACGTGCTGAAGTTCCGCACGATGTACAACGACGCCCTCGACCACACGGTGAAGAAGCAGGTCTCGGCCGGCGATGCCCGCGTCACCCGGGTCGGCGCCATCCTGCGCCGCACCTCGCTGGACGAGCTGCCGCAGATCCTGAACGTGCTGCGCGGCGAGATGTCCTTCATCGGGCCCCGCCCGCATGCCCCCGGCACCCGCGCCGGCGGCCGCCCCTTCGAGGAGGTGGCCGTCCGCTACGCCGCCCGCCACCGGGTCAAGCCGGGCCTCACCGGCCTGGCCCAGGTCCGCGGCTGGCGCGGCCCGACCGAGACGGAAGAGAAATTGATCCGACGGGTTGAGAGCGACCTCGAGTATATCGACACCTGGTCGCCCTGGCTCGACCTTACCATCCTGGTCCGGACCCTGCTGGCCGTGGCGCGCATGCGCAACGCCTGCTGACGCCGAACCACCGGAGACGCCATTTGACCGCCACCGACACCTTGTCACGCGACACCGTCACCGCTGCGCCCCGCCCGGCGCCCCTTCCCGGGGCCGGCGGGGCGCGGCCCCGCATCGCCATCCTGATCCCCTGCTACAACGAGGAGGTGGCCGTCCCCCGGGTGGTCGCCGCCTTCCGCGCCGCCCTGCCGCAGGCCGCCGTCTACGTCTACGACAACAACTCGAAGGACGGCACGGTGGCCGCGGCGCGCGCCGCCGGCGCCGTGGTGCGGACCGAGAACCTCCAGGGCAAGGGCCACGTGGTCCGCCGGATGTTCGCCGACATCGAGGCCGATGCCTATGTCCTGGTCGACGGCGACGACACCTACGATGCCGCCGCAGCCCCGGCCATGCTGCGCGAGCTCTTCGCCCAGCGGCTGGACATGGTGACCGGCATCCGCATCACGCCGGAGGAGATCGCCGCCGCCGCCTACCGCCCGGGCCACCAGTTCGGCAACGCGGTGCTGACCGGCATGGTCCGCTGGGTCTTCGGCGACCGCATCTCGGACATGCTCTCGGGCTACCGGGTCTTTTCCCGCCGCTTCGTCAAGAGCTTCCCCGCCCTGGCCTCGGGCTTCGAGACCGAGACCGAGTTCACCGTCCATGCGCTCGAGCTGATGCTGCCGGTCGGCGAGGTCGCCTCCGCCTACAAGGAGCGCCCGGCCGGCTCCACCAGCAAGCTGAACACCTACCGCGACGGCTTCCGCATCCTGCGGACCATCGTCACCCTGGTGCAGCGCGAGCGGCCGCTGATGTTCTTCTCGGCCGCCAGCGCGCTTCTGCTGCTGCTGGCGCTGATCCTGGCGGCGCCGCTGCTGCAGACCTTCATCGCCACCGGCCTGGTGCCGCGGCTGCCGACGGCGGTGCTTGCCACCGGCCTGGTGCTGCTCTCCTTCCTGTCCTTCGCCTGCGGCCTGATCCTGGACACGGTCACCCGCGGCCGGCAGGAGGCCAAGCGCATCGCCTACCTGGCGGTGCCCGGGCCGGATTTCGAAGGCCAGGCATGAGCCTCGGCCCCTATCCCGCGCCGGTCCACGTCGCCGGCGCCGCCGGGCCGCCGGGCAGGACCGACGCCGACGTGATCATCCTGGCGCTGGACCGGGCCGAGGACACCATCGCCGCCATCGCCTCCGCCCGGGCCCAGACCGGCCTGGCCAAGCATGTCTGGGTCGCCGACCAGGGCAGCAAGCCGGAGAACCTCGCCCTGCTCGCCGCGGCGGTGGGGGACGCGCCGGATGCGACGCTGGTCCGGCTCGACCGCAACTGGGGCGTCGCCGGCGGCCGCAACCGGGCCACCGCGCTCGGCACCGGCCGCTGTGTCTTCGCCCTCGACAACGACGCCGAATTCGCCACGGCCGACACGCTCGCCCGCGCCGTCGAGGCGCTGGACGACGAGCCCGACATCGCCGCCGTCGCCTGCCGCATCCAGGTCTTCGCCACCGGGGCGGAGGATCTCTCCTCCTGGGGCTATCCCCCCTCGCTGCTGCCGCGCGCCGCCGGGGCCTTCGACGCAGTCACCTTCGTCGGCGCCGGCCATGGGATCCGCCGAGCCGATTTCGAGGCCGCCGGCGGCTACGACGACGCCCTGTTCTTCTGCTGGGAGGAGTTCGACTTCGCCCTGCGGGCCATCAATGCCGGCCAGCGCATCCGCTACCGCGGCGACATCGCGGTGCGGCACAAGGTCAGCGGCGAGCACCGCTTCTCCTGGTCCGGCACCCGCTGGTTCCACTTCGTCCGCAACCGGCTCTATATCGGGATGAAATACGGCACCGGCGCCCTGGCGCTGATGCCGCGCTTCCTGGCCTATCAGGTGAAGGGCGCCCGCAACGGGGTGCTGGGCCAGGGCCTGCGGGCCGGCCTCGCCGCGCTCAAGCTGGCCCGCGCCTTCCGCCCGCCGGCGGGGCAGGAGGCGCTCTACCGGCTGACCCCCGCGGCGCAGGCCTATATCGCGGCCAACGACGCGGCCCACCGGGGCGGCATGGCGAAGCGGGTGCGGGCCGAGATCCTCTCGGCCCTGCCGAGCGCCGCCAAGAGCTGAGCGCCCCGAGGGGGCCGGGTCAGCTCAGGCCTTGCGGCTGCGGGCTTCCTGCCGCAGCAGGCCGATGATCGCCGGGCTATCCACCAGGTAGCGCCGCGCCAGCCGCTTCGGGTCCTGCGCCAGCCGCCAGGCCCATTCCAGGCCGACCTTCTGCACCGGCACCGGGGCCCGCCTTTCCTCCCCGGTCAGGAAGAGCAGGCTCGCGCCGATGCAGAGCCCGAGGCCGGTCGCCCGGCCGCGTTCCACCACCTTGTGCGCCACCATGCACTGCCGGGGCGAGCCGACCGCAAGGAAGGTGAAGCGCGCCGGATGCTCCTCGATGAAGCGGACCGCCGCCTCGAACTCACCTGGATCGCGCTCGAAGCCCATCGGCGGGTTGTGATGGGCGATGCGCCGCAGCCCGGTGCGCTCGACCAGCCGCGCCAGTGCCGCCGGCTCGAGGCCGAGCACCGTCACCGGCTCGTCCGGGGCGATCTCCTGCTCGACCAGCCGCGCCGTGAGGTCGCTGCCCGGCACCACCGCCGGGACCGGCAGCCCGACCATCCGGCCGAGCTGTGCCACCACCCGGCTGTCGAGCAGCCGCATCCAGGCGTCGTCGTAGAGCGGGCGGATGCGCGGCTCGCGCGCGATGCGGACCAGATGGTCCGCATTGGGGGTCACCACGTAGCCGAAGGGTGCCCCCGGAGGACGGGCCACCAGCTGGGCGACCACGTCCGGCATCGACAGGTTGGCGAAATCATGGCCCAGAAGCCGGACCCGGCTACCCTCAGAGGGCGAAGCGGAGCCGAAGCTGGACGAGGTTCCGCGAGTACTCATCCAGACCGGCACTGGTCTCGATTCGCCGGACATAGGTATAGGTCCCGATCAGTTGCATGTTCCGATTCAGCAGATAGCGTGCTGACACGGTGGCCAACGCGTCAGTCACCTGCTGGTTCGGGCTTTCATACTCACGACGGTCGGCGCGGAGATCGGCACCAAGGATGATGTTCCGCAGGTATTCGTGATCGACCCCGATGCCCGCCTGGGTCCGCTGGAAGCTCACCGCATCGGCCCGGATCGATTCCTCGATGGTCCGGTTCACGTTGAAGCGCAGGGTGGTCAGCTGGGTCGGCGCCCAGGTCAGCACGGCTTCCACCGCCGGGCCCTGCAGGGTCTTGATGTTGGCCGCGCGGTATTCGCGCTGCCGCCAGCCGACCGCGACGCGGGCCTGCCAGACGCCGTCGAAGTCGTACTGGAAGCCGCCCAGGGCCTCCCAGGTGAAGCTGTCGCGGCCGCGGGTCAGGGCATCGGAGTAGCTGATGTCCTGCACCCGGAAGACCGCGTTCACCGCCCGGCCCGGCGCCAGCGAGTAGCTGCCGCCCAGCGAGCCGATGACGGTGTTGAAGCTCTGCGCCGAGAGCTGGTTCTGCACCCCGCCGACCGTCGCGTCCTCGAACTGGAAGCTCCGGTACACGCCGAGGGCCTGCAGGCCCAGCCGGTTGAAGGCGGTCTGGCCGAGCACCGCGACCTCGTCCGAATTATAAGGCACCGGCTGGGTGATGCCGGCCCGCTGCACGTCGAAATTGTAGACGTCGAGGTGCTCGCGGTAGTGGCGGTACTGCGCGGTGACATTGGTGGTCGCGTTGAAGTCGTACTTGCCGAAGCCGCCGATGGTCCAATCGTTGTAGTTCAGCGCCGAGCGGCTGAAGTACTGCCGGTTGTCGGAGGTGACCGAAGCCCCGAGGGCATGGGTCGTCCAGTCGGTGCGGAGGTCGACGTTCGCCCGCTCGTCGACGAAGCCGTCGGAGACGACATTGTTCTTGCGGCCGAACAGGTTGCTGTCCCAGCCCGGGGCGATCTCGACCGCGCCGTCCAGCCGGTAGCCGCCCAGCCGCACGCCCAGCGGGTCGTAGTCCGGCCGCGCCCGGCTCTGCACCGTGACGCCCCGCGCCGTGTCGGACGCGGCCCCGATCTGCGCATAGGCCTCGCCCAGCGGCATCGCCGCCAGGGTCAATCCCCAGAACACCCCACGGGAGACCCACCGGAAACCCGACCCTGGAAACCTTTTCACCACCATTGCCCCGCCATGCTGCGCCCCTGACCTGCCTAGCACGAGGTCGCTGCCCAGTATGCCCGAAACAAACACAAACTGTCCTGGCAGCCCCCTCCGGCGCCGGGTTTTGGCGGGATGTGGCACGGTTGCCGCGGTTTTCCCCTCCCCTGGCAGCGTAGGCGGGGGCGGAGGCGCATCGTGTTATGGTTACGGTCGATTCAGGCGGCCCGAAGGGGGTTGCAATTCGCCGCGTGGGCGGTGCGTATTCCCGCCGGATGCCACCCGGCCCAGGCAAATCTCAGTCCTGGTGCCGGAAGATCAGTTATTCGCGCCTGACGGGAAGGTCCCGCCGATCCGCCCCGCCGATCCGCCCCACGCGGGCCCAGCGGCGGACGCGACACCTTTTCCCCCTTGGGCGGCCCAGGATGGAGCCTTGCAATGGCCAGCGTCGAAACCTTCCGGCCGGGTGCACCCGGTGCGGACGCGGCTGAAGCCGCCCCCCGCCCGATCGACCTCGCCGCGTTCCAGGGCAGCCCGGAGGCCGACCGGCTGACCGGCCTCGTCGCCTTCGCCCTGGCCGCCGAGCGCCAGGCCGATGCCGAGCCGGAAACCGTCGCCCGGCTGCGGCAGGAGGCCGATGTGGCGCTGACCGAGCACGCCTTCCGCACCCTGCACAACAACGTCGAGCGGCTGCAGCAGGAGGCGGTGCGGGAGCAGCTCGGCCACCTGCCGCGGCCGCCCGGCTTCCTGCGGCTGCTGGCCGCCAATCTCCTCGCCCTGGTCCTGGTCGCGGCCGCGGCGGGCTGGCTCGCGCTTCACCCCCAAACCCTGGCCGGTATCACCGGCCTCCTGGCAGGCTGACGCATGTCCCTCACCCGTATGAGTCCCGGCGGCGTCGACATGGCAGCGGATACCCCGCTCCGCCGCGCCCTCAAGGCCTGCCGCAGCCAGTTCCTGATCGTCGGGGTGTTCAGCGGGGTGGTGAACCTGCTGCAGCTCACCACCTCGGTCTACATGATGCAGGTCTTCGACCGGGTGCTGGCCACCCGGGTGCTGGACACCCTGCTCTATCTCTCGATCATCGCCATCGCCGCGGTCGCGGTGCTGGCCATGCTGGAGGCGGTGCGCGGCAAGGTCATGCAGCGGATCGGCACCTGGATCGAGCACCGGGTCGCCCCCGAGGGCTTCGTCCGGGCGCTCGAGAGCACGCTGCGCGGCCGGCCCTACCGGATGGAGGCGCTGCGCGACCTGGCGGTCTGCCGCGGCTACCTCGGCTCGCCCGGCGCCCTCTCGCTCTATGACATCCCCTGGGTGCCGATCTACATCGGGGTCATCTTCCTGCTGCACCCGGTCATGGGCTACATCGCCCTCGGCGGCGCCGTGCTGCTGTTCGGCCTGACCCTGGCGAGCGAGGTCTCGACCTCGGCGCTGCTGAAGGAGGCCAATACCGCGGCGATGTCGAGCCAGCGCCGGGCGGACGCCATCTCCCGCAACGCCGAGGTGATCGACAGCATGGGCATGCTGCCCTCGGTCATCGGCCGCTGGCGGGAATCGGTCGCGGCCATGACCGCGCCGCAGCAGCGCGCCGCCGACCGCGCCGCCCTGCTGGTCGCCGCCACCAAGTTCTTCCGCCTCGGGGTGCAGATCGCCATCCTCGGCGTCGGCGCCTACCTGGTGCTGCAGCAGGAGCTCACCTCCGGCGCCTCGATCGCCGGCTCCATCATCATGGGCCGGGCCCTCGCCCCGGTGGAGCAGATGATCGGCGGCTGGAAGCAGCTCGTGCAGGCCCGGCAGTCCTTCCGCCGGCTGCAGTCCTTCCTGGCGCTGCCGCGGCTGCGCCCGCCCGGGCTGCCGCTGCCCGAACCGACCGGCAAGCTCTCGGTCGAACGCGTCTCCTATGCCTTCCCCGGCCAGGGCGTTGCGATGATCAAGGGCGTCAACTTCTCCCTCACCCCGGGCGAGAGCCTGGCCATCATCGGGCCGTCTGCCGCCGGCAAGACCACGCTGATCCGCATGCTGATCGGCACCCTGCCCGCCTCGGCCGGCACCGTCCGGCTCGACGGCGCCGACGTCTACCAGTGGCTGCGCGAGGACTTCGGCCGCCACGTCGGCTACCTGCCGCAGGATGTCGAGCTGTTCGACGGCACGGTCTTCCGCAACATCGCCCGGATGGCGGAAGCCGAGCCCGAGGCGGTCTACGAGGCCGCCCAGCTCGCCGGCTGCCACGACATGATCCTGCGCCTGCCGAACGGCTACGAGACCGAGATCGGCGACAGCGGCCAGTACCTCTCGGGCGGCCAGCGCCAGCTCATCGGCCTGGCCCGGGCCATGTTCGGCCGGCCCAAGCTGGTGGTGCTGGACGAGCCCAACTCCAACCTCGACGGCGATTCCGAGGCGGCGCTGACCGCCGCGCTGGAGCGGCTGAAGGCCCAGAGCACCACCGTGGTGCTGGTCTCCCACCGGCCGACCCTGGTGCAGGGCGTCGACAAGGTGCTGCTGCTGAAGGATGGCGCGATGGAGATGTTCGGCCCCCGCGCCGAGGTGCTGAAGCGCCTGATGAACCCGCCCCGCCCCGCCGACATGCCGCCCGGCGCCCCGCCGCTGGCCCGCCTCGAAGGGAGTGCCGCCCGATGAGCGCCACCACCGACACGCCCGATGCCGCCGCCGTGCCCGCCACGGTGGCGCGGCCCGCGACCGCCCTCACCGCCGCGCCCCTGGGCCGCGCCCTGGTGCCCGGCAGCCGCGGCCTCAGCACCGGCGGCCTGCCGCCCTTCCCCTTCAACCCGCTGCTGGACGCGGCGGCGCCGCGCACCGGCGGCACGCTGATCTTCGGGCTGCTGGTCTTCCTGGTCTTCGTCGTCGGCGGCCTGGCCTGGGCGGTCTTCGCCCCGCTGGCCGAGGCCTCGATCGCCCCCGGCGTCATCAAGGTCGAGGGCAGCCGCCGCACCATCCAGCACCTCGAGGGCGGCATCATCCGCGAGATGCTGGTCCGCGACGGCGCCAAGGTCGAGCAGGGCCAGGTGCTCATGCGGCTCGACGACATCCAGGCGGATGCCAGCCTCGAGACCCAGCGCGCCCAGCGCTGGGCGCTCATGGCCCAGGACGCCCGGCTGACCGCCGAGCTCTCCAGGGCCCGCGACATCACCTTCCCGCCGGAGCTGCGGGCCAGCACCAACGCCCGCGCCATGGACAGCATGGCCGGCCAGCGCGCCCTGTTCGAGGCGCGGACCGCCAGCCTGCTCAGCCAGGTCCAGGTGCTGCAGTCGCGCATCGACCAGCAGACCGCCGTCATCTCCGGCGCCCGCGGCCAGCTCGCCTCCACCCGCCGCCAGCTCGCGCTGATCAAGCAGGAGGAGGAGATGACCCGCACCCTGGTCAGCCAGGGCCTGCAGCGGCTGCCGCAGCTGCTGGCGCTGCAGCGCAGCTCCGCCGGGCTCGATGGCAGCATCGAGGACCTGAACGGCCAGATCGACCGCGCCAACGGCGCCATCGCCGAGGCCCGCCGGCAGATCCAGCAGACCGAGGAGCAGCGGATGCAGGACAACTCGCTCGAGCTGCGCGACGTCCGCGGCAAGCTCGCCGAGGCCGAGGAGAAGCTGCGCGCCGCCGCCGACGTCATGACCCGGCGCGAGATCGTGGCGCCGGAGAGCGGCACGGTGGTGAACCAGCGCTTCTTCACCCTGGGCGCGGTGGTGAAGCCGGGCGACCCGGTGATGGACCTGGTCCCCGACCACGACCGGCTGATCGCCGAGGTGAACGTCCAGCCCTACGACATCGACGTGGTCTACCCCGGCCTGCGCTCCGAGATCCGCCTGCCCGCCTTCAAGCAGCGGCTGGTCCCCTACCTGCACGGCCAGGTGACCTGGGTCGCGGCGGACGTGACCACGAACGAGCAAAGCCGGCAGCAGTACTACCGGGCCTACGTCCTCATCGACCAGGAGCAGCTGGCGAAGCTGCCGAACGTCTTCCTCACCCCCGGCATGCCGGTGGAGGCCCATGTGCAGATCGGCGAGCGGAGCTTCTTCCGCTATATCACCCAGCCGATCCGTGACAGCTTCCACCGCGCCTTCCGGGAACAGTGACCCGGGACCGCCTCAGGAGATCACCGTCGCATGGCCGATAGCCGCACCACCCTCTTTGCCGATGGCATCCTCGACGCCAGCGTCACCTACGGCGTCGCCCGGCTGACCCTGGCGCAGACCGGCCCGGACGGGAAGCCGGTGCCGGCCGGCCAGCTGGTGGTGCCGCTGGTCCAGCTGCCCTCCATGGCCAACAGCCTGCTCAACCTGCTGAAGCAGGTCGAGAGCAAGATGAAGGAGCAGCAGGCCCCTGCCGCCCCGGCCGTGGCGGAAGCGCCGACGGTGCCGGGCTCCTTCCGCTTCGGCTGAGCCGATGGCCGGGATCGCCCGCCGCCGCCTGATGGCGGCGCCGGCCGGCCTGGCCCTCGCCCGGCCCCGGCGGGCCGCGGCGCAGGCCTTCGCCCCGATCCGCGTCAGGATCGCCGGGCTGCAGCTCGGCGCCAACCTCGAACGCTGGTTCGCCATCTCGCGGGACAACCACCCGCGCCGGCTCGGCCGTGCCTGGTGGCGGGACTTCCGCGCCGCCGGCTTCGACCACGTCCGGATGTTCATCCCCGAGGTCGGCAAGACCGGCGCCGGCATGGAGATCCCCGGCCTCTTCGCCGAAGCGGTGCAGGATGCCCAGGCCGCGGGGCTGACGATCCTGCTGGGGCTGGCGGATTTCTATTACCAGTCGAATCCCTGGCAGGCCCAGGACTGGGCGGCGCTGCGCGCCCGGGCGGATTTCCTCGCCGCCCGCTGCGACCCCGCCACGGTGGTGCTGGCCGCGCTGAACGAGCCGGTCTTCGACGACACCCCGAGCTGGCTGCCGGTGCGGGACCGCCTGCTCGGGGTCCTGCGCCACGCCGCGCCGGACCACCTGCTGATGTGGGGCGGCCGGGAGTGGTGCAGCGTCGGGTCGCTGCTGGAATGCACCCCGCCGGCCGACCCCGGCACCATGGCGGAGGTCCACGACTACCAGGGCGGCGACACCGCCGCCGTCACCGCCCGCTTCGCCCCCGCCGCCGCCTGGCGGGACCGCCACGGCCTGCCGGTGGTGGTGGCCGAGCTCGGCGGCGCCCTCGGCCACGAGACGGACCGCGAGGCCTTCGCCGCCGACCTCGCCCAGTCCCTGCCCGCGCTGCGGCAGCTCGGCCTGCCCGCCACCCTCTGGTCCTACAGCCACGGCGGCTGGTGGCGCCTGCAGTCCGGCGACGAGCCGGTGCCGCGGCCCGGCCTGCTGCCCGGGCGCTAGGCGCCCCCTTACTGCCCGGGCGCCAGGCGCGCCTCAGGGCGAGGCCTTCAGCGGCCGCGCCGCGGCGGCGCCCGCCCGGCCGCGGTGCAGCAGCCAGGCATGCGCCGGCACCTCGATGAAGCGCCAGGCCAGCCAGCCCGCCACCAGGCTGCCGGCGAAGCCCGCCAGCATCAGCCCGATCCGCCCGGCGAGGCCGGGGTCGGCCAGCCGCAGCACCAGCACCAGCGCCGCCTCGATGAAGACCCAGCAGAGGTAGATGCCGAAGGACGCCTCCCCCAGCCGCAGCAGCAGGTCCGGCCGGTGCGGCGCCGCGCCCGGGACGGCGGCGGCGACGGGCCTGCCCGGGGCCGCCTGCCGGTGCAGCAGCGGCACCAGCACCGCCAGGCCCAGCACCGCCAGCGCATCGAGGTACAGCCAGAGGCCGAGCGGCAGCGCCGGCAGCAGCGCCCAGAGCAGCGGCCGCGGCAGCCGCCCCTCCGTCGCCAGCCGCCCGAGCCCGAGGCCCACCGCGAATTCCAGCCCGAACCGCACCAGCCCGAGGTGCAGCGTCCGGTTCAGCCCGTAGTCCGGCGTCGCCTCCGACAGCACCCAGAGCCCGGCCATCCCGGCCAGCGGCAGCAGCCAGACCGCCGGCCGCGGCAGCCGCACCAGCCCGGCCATGACCAGGGGAAAGGCGAGGTAGCCCGCCCATTCCACCGACAGCGCCCAGGAGGGGTAGTTCCAGGCATGCACCCGGGTGGTCTCCCAGGCGTTGGTCAGGGTCAGCTGCAGCAGGAATTCGCGCAGGCCGAAGCGCTCCGGGCTGCGGATGTCGAGGCCGGCGAGGCTCGCCGCCGCCACCAGCCCGGCCAGCGCCAGCAGCGCCAGCGCATGCAGCGGCCAGATCTTGGCGAAGCGCCGGCGCAGGAAGCCCTTGGCCCCGGCCCAGCCGACCGGCGGCCGCGCCCCGTAGCCGAGCCACAGCGCATAGCCCGAGAGCAGGAAGAAGCCGTCCACCCCGAGGTAGCCGTGCCCGAGCAGCGGCCGCAGCCAGGGCAGCGCCGCCCCCACCTGCAGCGGCAGATCGAGGTGATAGAGGATCACCCAGCCGATCAGGAAGAAGCGCAGCCGCGTCAGCGCCGTGTCGCGCGGCGCCGCACCCGTCGCCGTCGGCAATTCCTTCTGCATGCGCCCTGCTGTCTCCTGTCCGCGGCCCCGGTCCATCCGGCTCATCCACACGTTGGTCTTGCCAAAGCGCTGGACTACCGTGAAGCCCTGGCCTACCCAAGGCTGATCGCAACCCCGTGCCAACACGGCCTTATGTCGCCCGGATGCCAGGCAGGCCACCTTCGGTCACGCTCTTGGGTAGCCGCATGACACAACGCTGATTGGCCGGGCCGGATGCCCTGTGGGACAAGACGCGCCGCATGCTCACACTCACATCGCCCGCCGGGCAGGTCCTCATCGCCGTCTGCGGCGCCGCCGGCATGCTGCTCTTCGCGCTGCTGCAACCGGAATACCTGCTGCTGCTGCTGCCGCTGATGGTGCTCACCCTCGGCGCGCTGGCGATGTACCAGTTCCCGCAGGCGATCGTCGCCCTGCTGGTGCTGACCTACGGCATCGGTCTCGACATCCAGCTCGACGGCGGCATGTTCGCGGGCTCGGGCGGCGCCACCGCCGCGCTCGGCGCCGCGGTGGTCAAGGTGGTGCCCTTCGCCCTGGCCGGCGCGCTGCTCATCCGCTACGGCCCGGCCAGCGCCATCAACTGGCCCTTCCTCGCCTTCACCGTCATCGCGGTGATGAGCATCGTGATCCTGCCGATCGGCCGGATCGTCAGCAACGCCGAGATGGTGCGGAGCTTCATCGGCTCCACCGCGCCCTTCGTGCTGGCCTTCGCCATGGCGCCGAAGCGGATCTGGACCACCGTCATCCGCGGCGCCACGCTGGTGCCGATCATCAGCGCCTTCACCAGCCTGCTGACCACGGTCGCCGGGCTCTACCCCGCCATGGACCTGCTCGGCCGCTTCCAGGGCATGCATACCGCGCCCTTCCTCGCCGGCTTCTGCAGCACCGCCATCTTCGCCGCCATGCTGGAGTACCTGCGCGGCTTCAAGCTGCGCTGGATCATCATCGCCGGCATGAACCTCGCCATCCTGCTGGCGACCCAGGCCCGCGCCCCGCTCGGCGCCGTGATCCTCTTCATGCTCTGCATCTTCCTGCTCTCGGACAACAAGCTCTTCCCGATGAAGCGCAAGGTCGACCTGGTCATGGGCAGCATGGTCCCCGGCCTGCTGCTGCTCGGCCCGGTGCTGGTCTTCGCCCTCGGCCGCTTCGTCGACCAGGGCAGCAGCAGCTCGGGCCGCGACCTGATGTGGCCCTACTTCATCGAGGCGATCGAGGCCCGGCCGCTGTTCGGCTTCGGCCTCGGCGCCGGCAAGCTGCTCGTCAATCCGGACGACCCGCTCATCAAGCTGCTCGGCAGCACCGCCGCGCACAACGAGTACCTGCGGCTGTCGGTGGACGGCGGGATCATCGGCTGCGCCCTGATCTTCATCGCGCTGATCGCCTGGATCTGGGGCGGCTCGCGCAACCTCGCCCCGGCCGAGAAGCTGGTGCTGCGCGCCGCCCTGGCCGGCGTGCTGCTCCACAGCGGCTTCGACAACACCCTGATCGCCACCACCTCGGTCATGCAGTTCTGCCTGTTCGGGGCCATCCTCGCCCGCGGCCGGGCCGAGGCGAAGCAGGGCCTGCGCGGCCAGACCCCGCATGGCCGCGGCAGCGTCCGCCATGCCGCCGATACCCTTACCTGGCGCCAGCCAAGGCCCGGGTGAGCGGCATGGATCAGGGCGCCTCCCGCCCGGCGGTCCCGCGTTCGCGGGAACGCCGGCTCGACCTCGACCGTGCCCGCGGCATCGCCATCCTGCTGGTCGTCTTCGGCCATGTGGTGGCGCAGCAGGCCCCCGAGGGCAACACCTGGTACGAGCCGGTGCGCTTCGCGATCTACCGCTTCCACATGCCCTTCTTCCTCTACCTCAGCGGCACGGTGGTGGTGCTCTCGGGGCTGCTGGCGACCGCCCCGCCGGCCTGGCCGGCGGCGCTGCGCAAGCGGGCGGTCCGGCTGCTGGTACCGTTCTTCGGCATCGGGCTGTTCATCCTCGCCGCCAAGCTGGTGGCGCTGCAGCTCGTCTACGTCGACAACCCGCCGGAGGGGCTGGGGGGTGGCCTGCGTGACCTCTTCCTCACCACGGCGCGTAGCCCGGCCCTCTCGGTCTGGTACCTGCTGGTGCTGTTCCTCTGCACCATCGTGGCGCTGCTGCTGCGGCGCCTCGGCAGCACCGGGCTGGTGCTGCTCGGCCTCGCGCTGCAATTCCTCGAGGTCCCGCCCCTCGTCTACCTCGACCGCTTCGCCAGCCACTTCCTGTTCTTCGCCGCCGGGCTCTGGGTGGCGGAACGGCAGGGGCGGATGCTGCCGGCCTTCGAGGCCTGGCAACCCCTCTGGTGGGCGGCCTTCGCCCTCGGCATCGCCGCGGCCGAGCTGGAATGGCTCGATGCGCGCTGGTCGATGGTGCTCTGCGGCCTGCTCTGCATCCCGGCGCTGCACGGCGCCATCCGCCGGCCGCCGGTCTCGGCCTGGCAATGGCCGCTGGCGCTCGGGCGCTACGCCATGGCGATCTACCTCTTCAACACCCTGGCGATCGGCGGCGGCAAGGCGGTGCTGATCGCCGGCGGCATCGGCTGGACCGAGGCCTGGTTCCCGCTGCATGTCGCGGTCGCCATGGCGCTCGGGCTCGGGGTGCCGGTGCTGCTGAAGCGGCTGGTGCTGCGGCGCATCCCGCCGGTCGACCGGCTGACCGACTGAGCGCGCGGCGACGGCCGGCTTAAGGCTTCCTCCACCTCCCTGCCCCAGCCTCGGCGCCGGCCCTTCCGGGCCGGGCATCGCCGCAGGGGGGGACTTCGCCAGACCATGGACCGCTACGTCCACTCCGCCCTCGGCCCGCGGGACCGCGACCGCCTGCCCCCCGGCCCGCTGCTCGGCCGCGCCCTCGACTACGTCGCGCGGGAGGAATGGCGCGCCGCCCGCGCCGTGCTGGACCGGGCGGCGGAGGACCCGGCCGAGCGGCGGCGGGCGCAGTACCTGCTCTGGGAGGTCTGCCAGGTGCTGGGCGAGCCGGACCCCGCCGCCCGCGCCCTGCGCGCGGCGCTGCGGGAGGACCCCGTCACCACCCGCTTCAGCCCCGCCCCGCGCCGCCGCATCCTGGCGCTGGCGGCGCCGGGCGACTTCCAGGCGAACCTGCCGCTCGGCGCCCTGCTGGAGGCGCCCGAGATCGAGCTCCACACCCTCTGGCTGACCGATCCGGCGACGGTGCTGCGCGACCCCGCCGCCGCCTTCGCCGGCCCGCCGCCGGCCTTCGACTGCGTCTTCATCGCCATCGCCGAGGATCCCCGCCACCATCAGGCCCTGGCCGCCGCGGACCGGTTGGCCGCGGCGCTGGACGTGCCGGTCATCAACAGCGGCGCCGGCATCGCCGCCCTCTCCCGCCAGGGCGTGGCGGAACGGCTGCGCGGCCTGGCCGATGCGGTGGTGCCGCCGCAGGCGCTGCTGGACCGCGCGGCGCTCGAGGCCGGGCCGGCGCTCGACTGGCCGGTCATCATCCGGCCGGAGCATTCGCACGCCGGGCAGGGCCTCGCGCGGCTCGACGGGCCGGCGGCGCTGGCGGCCTACCTCCGCCGGACCGAGGCGGCGCGCTGCCACCTCGCCCCCTTCGTCGACTACCGCAGCGCCGACGGCCACTGGCGCAAGTACCGCATCATCCTGGTCGACGGGGAGCCCTGGCCCTGCCACCTGGCGGTGCACGACGACTGGACCATCTGGTACTACAACGCCCGCATGGAGCTGGCCCCCTGGAAGCGGGCCGAGGAAGCCCGCTTCCTCGGCGACTTCGCGGCGGCCTTCCCGGCCCCGGCGCGCCGCGCCCTGCAGGGCATCGCCGCGCGCATCGGCCTCGACTACTGCGGCATCGACTGCGGCCTGCTGCCCGACGGGCGGCTGGTGCTGTTCGAGGTCGAGACCGGCATGATCGTCCATGGCTGGGACCGGCCGGGGCTCTACCCCTACAAGCGCCGCGCGGTGCAGGCGATCGCCGGCGCGGTCGAGCGGCTGATCGACCGCCGCATCGCGGCATGGCCCGCCCGGACAGGCCGGGCTTGCCAATTGGCGGAAGGCGGTTTATAGGAATACCTGCCTACGGCATCCCGGCGGCGGGTGGCCGGTAAAACCCTCAATTCCTCAATTCCGCGACCAAAATCATGCCATATCAGTGGGTTAGGCGAAGCCGGTTGAGCCGAATTGAGCGGAATTGAGGGAAATTGAGCCGAATTGAGCGGCCGGGGAACCGCCCCCGAGGCTAGGCGCTTCTCGCCCGAACGGCGGAGACCACCCGATGCCCGGCGACCTCATCCCCAACGCGCTGATCCAACGCATCGCCAAGCCCGGCAACGCCCGCCCGCTGAGCGACCGGGACCTCGGCCTCGGCCTCGCCGTCACCGCCGGGGCGGTGCTCGCCTCCGCCCTGGTGGCCGCGCGCTATTCGCCCTCGCCCAACCACCCGCGCATCCGCGCCGACTACAAGCGGCTGGAGAAGCCGCCCTTCAACCCGCCCGATGCCGCCTTCGTGGTCTGGTTACCGCTCTACGGCGCCCTCACCCTCTCGGGCTGGCGCATCTGGAACGCGCCGAAGTCGCCGGCCCGCGACCGGGCGCTGGGCCACTGGTTCGGCATCCAGGTCCTGAACGCGCTCTGGATGTGGCTCGGCTTCGGCCGCCGGGACCGCGGTGCCGCCACCGCCGAGGCGGTGCTGACCACCGCCAATGCCGCCGCCTATGTCGAGGCCGCCCGCCACGTCGACCGCCCCGCCGCGCTGCTGGCGGTGCCCTACGCCGGCTGGATCGGCTTCGCCGCCCTGCTCAGCGAGGAGCTCTGGCGGCGCAACCGCTGAGGCTCTTGGCCATGAAGACCCGGGCGAAGCCCTGCTCCTGCCGCCGCCCCGTCTCGGCGTAGCCGCGGCGGGCATAGAGCGCGATGTTCCGCTCCATCAGCAGGTTGGTATAGAGCCGCACCTCGGCCAGCCCGAGCCGCCGCGCCTCCGCCTCGACGAAGTCGAGCAGCGCCCGGCCGTCGCCGCGGCCCTGCCGGGCCGGGTCGATGGCGATGTTGTCGAGCAGGAGGTGATCCGCCTCCCGCTCGATCACCACCAGCCCGGCGATGGCGCCCGCATCCTCCAGCACCCAGGCCTGGCCGGCGGCGATGCGGGCGGCGTAGTCGTCCTGCATCGGGAAGGGCCGGCGCCCGACGATGGGCACCCAGGGCCCATAGGCCGCCTCGACGATGGCGGCGAGGCGCGGCGCCTCCCCGGCCCGCGCCGGGCGGATGCTCACACGGCGGTCCCGCCGACCGTCAGCCCGGCCAGCTTCAGGGTCGGCTGGCCGACGCCGACCGGCACGCCCTGGCCCTGCTTGCCGCAGGTGCCGATGCCGGCGTCCAGCGCCATGTCGTTGCCGACCATGGTCACCTTGGTCAGGCTGTCCGGCCCGTTGCCGATCAGGGTCGCGCCCTTCACCGGCGCGCCGAGCTTGCCGTCCTCGATGAGGTAGGCCTCGCTCGCCGAGAAGACGAACTTGCCCGAGGTGATGTCGACCTGCCCGCCGCCGAAATTCACGGCGTAGAGGCCCTTCTTGACCCCGCGCAGGATCTCCTCCGGCGCATGGGTTCCGCCGAGCATGACGGTATTGGTCATCCGCGGCATCGGGATATGGGCGTAGCTCTGGCGGCGGCCGTTGCCGGTCGGGTCCATGCCCATCAGCCGGGCGTTCTGCCGGTCCTGCAGGAAGCCGACCAGGATGCCGTCCTCGATCAGCACGGTGCGGTGGCTCGGCGTGCCCTCGTCGTCGACGGTGAGCGAGCCGCGGCGGTCCGGCATCGTGCCGTCGTCGATCACCGTGACGCCCGGCGAGGCGACGCGCTGGCCGAGCAGGCCGGCGAAGGCGCTGGTCTTCTTGCGGTTGAAGTCGCCCTCCAGCCCATGGCCGATCGCCTCGTGCAGCAAAATCCCGGGCCAGCCCGGGCCGAGCACCACCTCCATCTCCCCGGCCGGGGCCGGGACGCTGTCGAGGTTGACCAGCGCCTGGCGCAGCGCCTCGTCGACCGCGCCGTGCCAGACCTGCTCGGTCAGGATGCGGCCGTATTCGAACCGCCCGCCGAGGCCGTGGCTGCCGGTCTCGCGCCGGCCGTCCTGCTCGACCACCACCGCGACGTTGAGCCGCACCAGCGGGCGGATGTCGGCGACGCGGGTACCGTCGGCACGGATGATCTGCACCGCCTGCCATTCGCCGAAGATCGAGGCCATGACCTGCTTCACCCGCGGGTCGCGGGCCCGGGCGAAGGCGTCGATCTCGCCGAGCAGCGCGGTCTTGGCGCCGAAGTCGAGCAGGGTCAGCGGGTTGCCGTCGCCGTAGAGCCGGGCGTTGGTCGCACGCGGCGCCAGGTCCAGCGTGCCGGAATAGCCCTGCCGCACCGCGCCGACCGTCTCGGCCGCGCGCTTCAGCGCCGCCTCGGTCATCTCGCCGGAATGGGCGTAGCCGGCGGCCTCGCCGGCCACGGCGCGCAGGCCGAAGCCCCGCGTCGCGTCGAAGGTGGCGGAGCGGATGCGGCCGTCGTCGAGCGAGATGCCCTCGCTCTCGCAGTACTCGAGGAAGAGCTCCCCGTCCTCGGCCCCGGCCAGGGCTGACTGCACCAGCGCCTCCGTCCCGGCGCGGTCGAGCTGGTCGTCGGCGAAGAACAGGCGGTCGGTGACCGAGAGCGGCGTGTCGAGCGGCATGGGGTGGCTCCA
Organism: Paeniroseomonas aquatica; assembly: GCF_030409335.1. Classification (GTDB taxonomy): domain Bacteria; phylum Pseudomonadota; class Alphaproteobacteria; order Acetobacterales; family Acetobacteraceae; genus Belnapia; species Belnapia aquatica. The sequence continues at coordinate 32,949 of NZ_JAUFPN010000142.1, read as the reverse complement.
ATCAATCGGCCAGCAGGCGGGCTTTGGGGATGCGCAGCACCGCGGTGGTGCCGGCGCCGGGGGCGCTTTCCAGGGTCAGCGTGGCCCCCTGGGCCTCCGCCAGCGCCCGGGACAGATATAGGCCGAGCCCCGAGCCGGGGAAGCGGCGGGAGAGCGATGAATCCAATTGGGTGAAGGCCTCGAAGGCGCGGGGGATGTCGGCGGCCGCCATGCCGATGCCGGTATCGGACACCCGCAGCAGCAGGTCGCCGCCCGGCTCGATCGCCGCGCCGAGGGTCACCGTGCCGCCGGCGGGGGTGAATTTCACCGCATTGGCGACGAGGTTCAGCAGCACCTGGCGCAGCCGCAGCTCGTCGGCCCGGACCAGCGGCAGGATCGCCGGCAGCGCCGCCTGGATGGCCACCTGGGCGGTCGCCGCGGTCGCCTGCATCACCCGCACCACGCCCCCGGCCAGCGCGCCGAGGTCGACCCGGCCCTCGACGACGGCGAAGCCGGTGGTCTCCGAGCGGGTGACGTCGAGGATGTCGTCGATCAGCGAGAGCAGGTGCCGCCCCGCCTCATGGATGGACTGCACGTAGTCCCGGCCGCGCACCGGGTCGCGGTCCACCATGAAGGCCTCGGAGAAGCCGATGACGGCGTTCAGCGGCGTCCGCAGCTCGTGGCTCATCGTCGCCAGGAAGCGGGACTTGGCCTTGTTGGCGGCCTCGGCAGCGTCGCGCGCCCGCTCCAGCTCGGCGCGCGCCCGCTGCTCGTCGCTGATGTCGCGGTAGCTGCGGATATAGCCGGCCTCGCCGGCGCGGTCGGTGGTGACCTCGATGATCCGCCCATGCTGCAGCGTCCGCTGCCGGGTATAGGGCACCGGCCAGGGCCGGTCCCGCGGCACCAGCGACAGCGCCTCGCCCAGCACCTCGGCATCGAAGTAGCCGGCCTCCGCCTGGTCGGCGATCATGGCGTGGATGTGCCGCCCCGGCTGCAGCGCCTCCGGCGGCAGGCCGTTCAGCGCGGCGGCCATGCCGTTGGCCGCCACCACCCGGCCCTCGAGGTCGAACAGCATGATGCCCTGGCGGCTGTTCTCCAGCATGGCCTGGAGGATGTCGGCGCGATGCCGCACCGCCTGCTCGGCATCCATCAGGGCGGTGATGTCGGAGGAGGTGACGACGAAGCCGCCGTCCGGGGTCGGGTCCGAGGTGACCTCGAGGATGCGGCCGTCGTGACAGGGGCGGACGTAGCGCGCCGGCAGGCTGCGGTCCATCTCGCGGGCCATCCGCGCCACCGCGGCGCTGTCGCCGCCCAGCACCTGCAGCGCCAGCTGCTCCTCGACCAGCGCGTCGAGGCTGCGGCCCGGGCGCAGCGCCCCCGGCGGATGTCCGGCCAGCTCGGCGGCCAGGGCATTGGCCGCGATCACCCGGCGGTCCGCGCCGTAGTAGCAGATGCCGTGCCGGATGTTGTCGAGCATGACCTGCAGGATGCCGGCGCGCTCGCGCGCCGCCGCCTCGGCCAGGGTCACCGCGGTGACGTCGCTGTAGGTGACGACGAAGCCGCCGTCCGGCGTCGGGTCGCAGAAGACCTCGATCACCCGGCCGTCCGGCCGCTGCCGGCTGCGCCGCGACGGCCGGGTGGGGCCCTCCTCCAGCGCCTCCTCCAGCACCGCCTGCAGCGCCGCCTCGGTCATCATCCCGGCCTCCACCGCCTCCCGCAGCAGCTCGGCCGCCTGCCGGCCGGGGCGCAGCGCGGCGGCGGGGATGCCGATCAGCTCGGCCACCAGCGCATTGGCCGTCAGCAGCCGGCAGTCGCGGTCGAACAGCGCGATGCCGTGGCGCATGCTGTCCAGCATGACCTGCAGCAGCGCCGCCCGGTCCGCGGCGGCGCCCTGGGCCTCCAGCAGCTCGGTGACGTCGGCGTGGATGACGACGAAGCCGCCGTCCGGCGTCGGGCTGGAGGTGACCTCGAGGATCCGGCCCTGCGGCGTCCGCCGCACGTAGCGCGCCGGCACGCCCCGGTTCAGGGTATGGCCCATGCGCAGCGCCGCCGCGGTCGCCTCGGCATCGCCGAAGATCCCCTGCTCGGCCTGCCACTGCAGCAGCGCCTCGAAGCCGATGCCGACCCTCAGCGCCTGCGGCGCATTCCCGGTCAGCGCGTCGACCAGGTTGTTGAAGGCGATCAGTCGGTGGTCCGGGCCGAAGTAGCGGATGCCGTGCCGCAGGTTGTCGAGCATCACCTGCAGCACCGCGGCCCGCTCCGAGGCCTCGGCCTTGGCCTGCTCCAGGTCGGTCACGTCGGAGGTGGTGACGACGAAGCCGCCATCCGGGGTGGGGTCGGAGCCGATGTCGAGCACCCGCCCGTCCGGCATCCGGCGCCGGTAGCGGATCGGCCGGGAGCGGTCGATGCCGATCAACTCGGCGGCGGTCCGCGCCGCCTCCGGCTCCGGCCCGAAGAGGCCGAGCGCCTGCTGCTCGCGGACCAGCGCGTCGAAGGCCACGCCGGCCCGGCCGTGCAGGTCGTCCAGGCCATGCCGCGGCCCGGCGAGCCGGTTGGCGACCAGCAGCCGGCGGTCCGGCCCGTACATGGCGATGCCGTGCCGCACGTTGTCCAGGGTCACCTGCAGGGTGGCGGCGCGCTGCCGCGCATCTGCCTCGGCCAGGGCCCGGGCGGTGACGTCGGTGAAGCTGACGACGAAGCCGCCGTCCGGGGTCGGGTCGCTGTAGACCTCGACCACCTTGCCGTCGGGCATCCGCCGGGTGCGCCGCCAGGGCCTGCCCCGATCCGCCGCCAGCAGCCGGGCCAGGTTGCCGTCGCCCTCGGCTCCCGGCCCGTACATGCCGCGGGCGTGCTGCCGGCGAAGCTGGTCCTCGAGCAGGATGCCCGGCCGCAGCTCCTCCGCCTGCAGCCCGCCGATCTCGCGGGCCAGGGCATTGGAGGCGAGCAGCCGGCGGTCCGGCCCGAACAGCATGATCCCGTGCCGCATGGTATCGAGCGCGGCCTGCAGCATGGCCGCCCGCTGCTTGGCCTCCGCCTCGGCCCGGGCCAGGGCGGTGATGTCGGAGAGGGTGACGACGAAGCCGCCGTCCGGCATCGGGTCGGAGGCGACCTCCAGCACCCGGCCGTCGCGGGAGGGCCGGGTGTAGCGCAGCGGGCGCGACCGGTCGGCCTCCACCGCCAGGGTCCGGTAGCTCCGGTCGAGGGCGGCGTCGCCGGTGAACATGCCGACCTCCTGGGCCGCCACCAGCTCGTCCAGCCGCCGGCCGGGCCGCAGCGCCCCGGGCTCGTAGCCGACCATCTGCTCGGCCAGGCGATTGGCCGCCAGCAGCTCCCGGCCGGGGCCGAAGAGCGCGACGCCGGTGCGCATGTTCTCGATCATCGCCTGCTGCGTGGCGGCCCGCTGCGCCGCCGCCGCATCGGCGCGGGACAGCGCGGTGACATCCGTCCAGGTCAGGACGAAGCCGCCGTCCGGGGTCGGGTCGGAGGCGCCCTCGACCACCCGGCCGTCGGGCAGGGTGCGGCGGGACCGGTGCGGGGTGCGGCGGTCGCGGGCGCTGGCCGCCGCCGCCGCCGCCGCCGAGGCGAAGACGCCGCGCCGCAGCCGGATGGCATTGAGCGCGGCGACCGCCATGCCAGGCACGACGTCGCCCGGCTGCAGCCCGGCCAGCTCGGCGGCCTGGGAATTGGCCATGAGGAGGCGGGCGTCGGGGCCGAACAGGGCGATGCCGTGGCGCATCGAATCCTGCATGGTCTGCAGCAGGGCGGCATGGTCCCGCGCCGCCGCCTTGGCGGTGGCGAGGGCGGTGATGTCGGCGAAGGTGACCACCTGCCCGCCCGCCTCGGTCGGCGCCCAGAGGATCTCGACGAAGCGGCCGTTCGGCAGCCGGCGGCGTTCGCTGCCGGGCTGGCGCGGGTCGCGGGCCAGAACCTCGCGCAGCCGCGCCTCGCCCGCGGCGCCCTCGCCCAGGAGGCCGCGGGCCAGCTGCAGGCGGAGGAACGCCTCGCGGCTGCAGCCGGGGACGAGATCCCCGGGCGACAGGCCGCAGATCTCGGCGACCTGGGCATTGGCGACCAGCAGCCGCCGGTCCGGGTCGAAGATCAGGCAGCCATGCCGCATGGCGTCCAGCGCCGCGGCCAGGGTCCCGGCCCTCTCCCGCGCCGCCGCCTCGGCCTGGGCGCGGGCGGTGATGTCCATGAAGTTCAGCACGAAGCCGCCGTCCGGCGTCGGGTCGGAGGTGACCTCGATCACCTCGCCGCCGGGGGTCGCGCGCTGGTAGCGGATGGGCTGGCGGCGATCGAGCCGCTTGATGCGGGCCGCTTCCGCCAGCCCGGCGGCGCCCTCGCCGAACAGGCCGGAGGCGGCCTGGGCATCGACCACCTCGTCGAATCGCGCGCCGGGCAGCGGGAAGCCTTCCGGGGTGCCGCTGAGGCGCCGGGCCAGCCGGTTCATCACCACCAGCCGCCGGTCCGGCCCGAAGACCGCGACGCCCTGCCGCAGGGCATCGAGCGTCGCCCGCAGCTGGCCGGCCTCCGCGCGCTGCGCCGCCTCGGCCGCGGCCTGCGCGGTGACGTCGGTGTAGGTGACGACGCAGCCGCCATCCGGCAGGGGGTCCGAGGTGACCGCCACCACCGTGCCGTCCGGCCGGATGCGGGCCTGGCCGGGCTCGGGGGTCGCGGGCGGGGCGCCGGGCGCCGGGTCCAGCTCGCCGAGGGCGACGGCGCGCGGGGTGGCGGCGACCAGCCGGGCGGCGGCATCGAACACCGCGATGCCCTGCCGCAGGGCGGCCAGCACGGGATGCGCGAGGAGCGCCGCCTCGCCGGCCATGCCGGGCCCGGCGGCGGTCCTGCTCAATGCCGCCGCTCCGGCCCGCGCAGCCCGTTCAGCGCCAGCAGCGCCATCCCGAGCACCAGCACGGCGCAGGCCTGGTGCAGGGTGCCGAGCCAGACCGGCACCATGGCCAGCAGGGTGGCGACGCCGAGCCCGTACTGCAGCAGCACCGCGGCGCCGAGGCCGAGGCAGGCGCTGCGGGCGAAGCCGGGCGGCAGCCGGCGCCAGGCGGCGAAGGCCGCCCCCAGCGCGGCCAGCCCGGCCAGGGTCGCCAGCAGGCGGTGGTTGAACTGCACCGTGGCGATATTGGTGGTGAGATTCGTCCAGCCCGGCTGCAGCCCCCAGTAGCCCTCGGGCACCAGCCGTCCGGCCATCAGCGGGAAGGTGTTGTAGTCGAGCCCGGCGCGGTTGCCGGCGACGAAGCCGCCCGCCAGCATGGCTCCGACCAGCAGCCAGGCCGCCGCCTTCACCTGGCGGCGGAGGCCGCCGAAGGCCGGCTCGGCCACCGCCGGCCGCGGCCGCAGCAGCGCCAGCCCGGTCCAGGTGAGCGCCGCGAAGAGCAGCAGCGCCAGGCCGAGGTGCATGACGAGGCGATAGGGCGAGACCGCGGTGCGGTCCGCCTCGAAGCCCGAAGCGACCATGAACCAGCCGACCGCGCCCTGCAGCCCGCCCAGCACCAGCAGCCCGAGCAGCCGCGGCTTGAGCCCGGCCGGGATGCGGCCGCGCAGCCAGAACCAGGCCAGCGGCAGCGCGTAGGCGAGGCCGATCAGCCGGCCCCAGAAGCGGTGGATCCACTCCAGCCAGAAGATCTGCTTGAAGCCCTCGATCCCGAAGCCCTGGTTGACCAGCGCGTATTGCGGGATGCCGCGGTAGAGCTGGTAGAGCCGGTCCCACTCCGCCGCCGACAGCGGCGGCAGCGCCCCCGAGAGCGGCGCCCATTCCATGATCGAGAGGCCCGAGCCGGTCAGCCGGGTGGCGCCGCCGATGGCGACCATGGCCCAGACCATGCCGGCCACGGCGAGCAGCCAGAGGGCGATGGCGCGCGGCATCGCCCGGGCGCGGGAGGGGGTCCGGGAGGGAGCATCGAAGGGCATGGATACAGTATAGGCAGGCCGGGCCGATCCGGCATCAAGCGAAGCGCCGCGCGGCACGCGCAGCAGCAGGGCACCCGGGGCCGCGGCTTGCCCTTGGCGGCACCGGCTGCTACCGCACCGCGGCGATGCACCCTGCCCCCGGCACGACCCCAACACCCCTCCTGTCGGTCGTGATCCCCGTGCGCAACGAGGCGCCGAACATCGCGCCCCTGGTCGCCGAGATCGAGGCCGCGCTGGCCGGCGTCGCGCATGAGATCGTCTATGTCGACGACGGCTCCACCGATGCGACGCCGGCGGCGCTGCGGGCGGCGGCGGCGGGCGCGCCGCTGCGCCATTTCCGGCACCGCGCGAGCTGCGGCCAGTCCGCCGCGGTCATCACCGGGGTGCGGGCGGCGCGCGGCACCTGGATCGCAACCCTCGACGGCGACGGCCAGAACGACCCGGCCGACATCCCGCGCATGCTCGCCCGGGCCGAGGCCGGCGGGGCGATGCTGCTGGTCGCCGGCCACCGGGTGACCCGGCGGGACAGCTGGGTGAAGCGGCGCTCGAGCCGCATCGCCAACCGCATCCGCGCCCGGCTGCTGGGCGATGCGACGCCGGATACCGGCTGCGGGCTGAAGGTCTTCCCGCGCGCCCTGTTCCTCGCGCTGCCGCACTTCGACCACATGCACCGCTTCCTGCCGGCGCTGGTGCTGCGCCAGGGCGGGACGGTGGTGAGCGAGCCGGTGAACCACCGGCCGCGCACCCGCGGCGCCTCGAACTACGGCACGCTGGACCGGCTGGCGGTGAGCCTGTTCGACCTGATGGGCGTCGCCTGGCTGCAGCGGCGCGGGGCGCGGCCGGTCGTCGAGTCCACCGATGCGGATGGCCCGGGGGCGTGAGCCCGAGGACCAGGGCCATCGCCAAGCTGCTGCTGCTGGCGGCCGGGCTGGTGGCCTCCGGGCTGCTGCTGCGCTGGCTGGGCGCGGCGCTGGGCACCGAATGGGTCGACCGCAACATCCGCGGCCAGGGGCTGTGGGGGGAGGCGATCTTCCTGCTGCTCGGCAGCGTGGCGACGGCGGTGGGGGCGCCGCGGCAGGGCATCGCCTTCCTCGGCGGCTATGCCTTCGGGGCAGTGGCGGGCACCGGGCTGGCGCTGGCCGGGCAGCTGGCCGGCTGCGCGCTGTCCTACGGCTGGGCCCTGATGGTCGGCCGCGGCTGGGCGGAGCGGCGCCTGGCCGGGCGCTTCGGCCGGCGGCTGCGGCCGCTGCGGGACGCGCTGGCGGCCAGCCCCTTCGAGGCCACCGTGGCGCTCCGGCTGCTCCCGGTCGGCAACAACCTGGCGCTGAACCTGCTGGCGGGGATGGCGAGCATCCCGCTGCTGCCCTTCCTCGCCGCCTCGGCGATCGGCTACCTGCCGCAGACGCTGGTCTTCGCGCTGCTCGGCAAGGGCGTGCGGGTGGATGGGGCCTGGCAGCTCGGGCTTTCGGCGCTGCTGCTGCTGGGCTCGGTCGGGATCGGCTTCTGGCTGCTGCGGCGGCACCGGGCGGGGCGGGCCCTGGAGGAGTGAGGCCGGCCCCGCGCCGGGTCTGCCGGTGGACTCAGTGCAGGACGAACTGGCCGTCGGCGTAGCGCAGCTCGGTCGGGCGGATCAGCGCCGGCGAGGCGACCCGGACGGAATGCAGCGGCCCCTCGATCTCGCGGCGCCAAAACTCGAGGAATTTGGACAGCTCGGGGAAGACCGGGGCCCGGTCGATCTTCTGCCAGACGAAGGTCTGCAGCACGCCGGGATGGTCGGGCATGTGATAGAGGATCTCGGCGGTGGTGAGCCGCCAGTCGGGGATGTGGACGAAGCGTTCCAGGGTCTGCAGCACGCGGGTATCCTTTCGCTGGCCTTTCGCTGATGCACCGCCGTTCGGCAGGCGAGTCCTCCGTGGTTGCAGCGCGAAGCTTGCCATGGGGATGCCGGGGGGCCGCAACAAAATTGTGGTATTTCAGTATGTTGGCACTCAGGCATGAGGGCTGCTGCCAGGGGAGGCGATGATGGCGCTGGTGATCGACCCCGAGGCCGACATGCTCGGCGTGGTGGATGTGCAGCCCTGCTTCATGCCGGGCGGGGCGCTGCCGGTCGCGGATGGCGATGCGGTGGTGCCCGCGGTCAACCGGCTGCTGGCCGGGCCCTTCGCCCATGCCTTCGCCACCCAGGACTGGCACCCGCCGGGACATGCCTCCTTCGCCTCGGCGCATCCCGGGCGGCAGCCCTTCGAGAGCATTCCCTTCCCCTACGGGCCGCAGACGCTGTGGCCGGACCACGCCATCCAGGGCAGCGCCGAGGCGGCGCTGCACCCCGGCCTCGACCAGTCGCGGATCGAGCTGGTGGTGCGGAAGGGCTTCCGCGCGGCGATCGACAGCTACTCCGCCTTCTTCGAGAACGACCGGGCGACCGCGACCGGGCTCGAGGCCTGGCTCCGGGCCCGCGGGGTGCGGCGGCTGTTCCTCTGCGGGCTGGCGACCGACTATTGCGTCGCCTTCTCGGCCGAGGATGCGGCCCGGCTCGGCTTCGCGGTGGTCGTCGTCGAGGATGCCTGCCGCGGCATCGGGCTGCCGCTGCCCACGGGCGGCGACACGATCGCCGCCGCCAGGGCGCGGCTGGCGGCGGCGGGGGTGCGCTTCTGCCGGTCGGGCGACCTCGCCGGCTGACACGGGCCGGTCCCGCCGGCGCACGCCGGGCGGGACATCCGGACGCTTTGCGCTATCCTGGGTCTTTGGGACCACGGGGGTGCTGGCATGGCGGAGGCACGGCTGCTGCTGGAATTGGCCGGGGAGGCGGCGCTGCTGCTCTGGGGCCTGCACATGGTCCAGAGCGGGGTGCAGCGGGCCTTCGGCAGCCGGCTGCAGCAGGCCCTCGGCGTCGCGCTCGGCAGCCGCGGCCGGGCCTTCCTCGCCGGGCTCGGGGTGACCGCGGCGCTGCAGTCCAGCACCGCGACGGCGCTGATGGTCGGCTCCTTCGCCGCGGCCGGGGCGGTGGCGCTGGCGCCGGCGCTGGCGGCGATGCTGGGCGCCAATGTCGGCACCGCGCTGATCGTGCAGCTACTGTCCTTCGACGTGACGGCGATATCCCCGGCGCTGGTATTGGCCGGCGTGCTGGCCTTCCGCCGCGGCCGGCGGCAGCAGGTGCGCGACCTCGGCCGGGTCGCCATCGGCCTCGGGCTGATGCTGCTGGCGCTGCACGAGATGGTGGCGACCATGGCGCCGGTGGAGGCCTCCCCCACCCTGCGGACCCTGCTCGGGGCGGTCGCCGCGCTGCCGCTGCCGAACCTGCTGCTGGCCGCCGTGGTCGCCTGGGCGGCGCATTCCAGCGTCGCCGGCGTGCTCTTCGTCGCCGGGCTGGCGGGCAGCGGCACGGTGGCGCCGGAGGCGGCGGTCGCCATGGTGCTCGGCGCCAACCTCGGCAGCGCGCTGAACCCGCTGCTGGAAGCGGGCGGCGACCGCGAGGACCGGGCGCGGCTCCGGGTGCCCGCGGGCAATCTCATCAACCGGCTGGTCGGCTGCGCGGCGGTGCTGGCGCTGCTGCCGCAGGCGACCGGCTGGCTGCTGGCGCTGGATGCGGCGCCGGCCCGGCTGGTCGCCAATGCGCATCTCGCCTTCAACCTGGCGACCGGGCTGCTGGCGCTGCCGCTGCTGCCCGGCCTCGCCGCGCTGGTGCGGCGGCTGCTGCCGGACCGCGATGCGTCGGCCGATGCCGCGGCGCCGCGCTACCTCGATGAGGCGGCGCTGGCGACGCCCTCGGTCGCGCTGGCCAATGCGGCGCGCGAGGTGCTGCGGATGGCCGACCAGCTGGAGGCCATGCTGCGCGGCTCGGCCGAGGCCTTCCGCGGGCAGGACCGCGAGGCGGCACGGGCCATCGGCCGGATGGACGACGTGGTCGATGGGCTGCACCGGGCGGTGCATGGCTACCTCGCCCGCATCCCCCAGGAGGCGCTGGGCGAGGAGGAACGGCGGCGGCTGGCCGAGGTGCAGGCCTTCGCCATCGCACTGGAACATGCGGCGGATGTGGTCGAGCGCGACCTGGTGCGGCATGCGGCCAAGCGGCTGCGGCGCGGCGTCACGCTCGGCGCGGAGCCGGCGCGGGAGATCGCGGCGCTGCACGGGACCCTGCTGGACCAGCTGCGGCTGGCGATCGCGGTCTTCATGATGGCGGATGCCGAGGCGGCACGGCGGCTGGTGCGCGGCAAGGAAGGGCTGCGGACGGCCGAGCGGGACGCCGCCCGGCGACTGGCCGAGGCCGGCGCGCTGGGCATCGCCGAGGGCGGCGGCGCGGCCGGGCTGCTGCTCGATGCGGTGCGCGACCTGCGGCGGGTCGGCGGCCACCTGGCGGTGGTCGCGCATCCGCTGCTGGAGCGGCGGGGCGAGCTGCTGCCGAGCCGCCTGGCGCTGGTGGAGGAGGAGGACCCGGCCTGAGCCGCCCCGCTATCCCGCGGCCAGCACGCGGCCGGCGGGACCCGGGCGCAGCTCCGCCCGGGCATGGCCGATGATCTGCCAGCCGCCCCAGAGCCCGAGCCCGCCCATGATCGCGGCGACGATCACGTCGGGCCAGCCGGTGCCGGTGCCGAAGACCCCCATCGCCGCCAGCACCACCGCCGCATTGCCGATGGCGTCGTTGCGCGAGCAGAGCCAGACCGAGCGCATGTTCGCGTCGCCCGCGCGGTAGCGATAGAGCATGAGCGCCACCGCGGCGTTGGCGACGAGGGCGGCGATGCCGACCACGCCCATGACTTCGGCGCTGGGCAAGGTGCCCTGCGTCGCGTGCCAGACGGTGCTGCCCAGCACCCAGACGGCGAAGGCGAGCATGGTGGCGCCCTTGGCCGCCGCGGCCCGCGCCCGCCAGGCCAGCGCCATCGACGCCACGCCGAGGCTGATGCCGTAATTCGCCGCGTCGCCGAAGAAGTCCAGCGCATCCGCCTGCAGCGCGGCCGAGCCGGCGGCGGCACCTGCGGCCATCTCGGCCAGGAAGAAGCCGGCATTGACGACGAGGGCGATCCACAACGCCCGTCGCCAACCGGGGCTGTCGAGCGCCAGGGGATCGGCGGTGGCGGAACAGGTCGCATCGTGACAGCAGGCCATGCGGACACCTCGGGTGCGTTGCGCTGGCCGGGGTGGTAGACCTTGCAGTCGCTACAGGGTCAAGGGCCGGATGATGCAGATCGGGGAACTGGCGCGCGCCGCCGAGACCACGGCGGAGACCATCCGCTACTATGAGACGATCGGCCTGCTGCCCTCGCCGCCCCGGACGGCGGGGAACTACCGTGCCTATACCGCGGCCCACCTGCAGCGCCTGGTCTTCACCCGGCGCGCCCGCAGCCTCGGCTTCGGCATCGAGCAGGTCCGCGCCCTGCTCGACCTCGCCGACCAGCGGGAGCGGTCCTGCGCGGCGGTCGATGCCATCGCCCGCGACCACCTGGCCGAGGTCGACCGCAAGCTGGCCGACCTGGCGGCGCTGCGGGCGGAGCTGGATGCGCTGATCGGGCAATGCGGCCACGGGATCGTCGCCGAGTGCCGGATCCTGGAAGCGCTCGCCCCGGCCGCGCCGCGGCCCTGAAGCCGGGTACCAAGGCGCCGGCGTTATCCGGTAGGATGCCGGCCAAAGGGAGCCCCCATCCATGGACGCCGTCACCCAGCCGCCCGTCATCGCCCTGCACCCCGAGGATGGCGTGGTCATCGCCCGGCAGGTGCTGCCGCCGGGCACGCCGGTGGCGCCGAACGTGGTGGCCACCGCCCGCATCCCGGCCGGGCACAAGGTGGCGGTGCGCTTCCATGCGCCGGGCGAGGCGGTGAAGCGCTACGGCCAGATCATCGGCTTCACGACCGAGCCGGTCTCGCCCGGGCAGTGGGTGCATACCCACAACCTGGCGATGGGCGACTTCTCCCGCGACTATGCCTGGGGCGTCGACGCGAAGCCGACCGTCTACGCGGCCGAGCCCGCCACCTTCCAGGGCATCCGCCGGGCGGATGGCCGGGTGGCGACGCGCAACTACATCGGCATCGTCACCTCGGTGAATTGCTCGGCGCATGTGGCGGAGCTGATCGCCCAGGCCTTCCGCCGCAACCCGCTGACCGGCGAGGACCCGCTGGCGGAATGGCCGAACGTCGACGGCGTGGTGGCGCTGACCCACAAGACCGGCTGCGGCATGACCCAGGGCGAGCCGCTGACCCTGCTGCGGCGGACCCTCGGCGGCTTCGCCCGGCATGCGAACTTCAGCAACGTCATCGCCATCGGCCTGGGCTGCGAGGTCAACCAGATCGGCGGGCTGCTGGAGGAGCAGAAGCTCTCCGGCCGGCTGCGCAACATGGACATCCAGGAGATGGGCGGCACGCGGAAGACCGTGCAGGCCGGGATCGACTTCGTGCGCGAGGTGGTGGCCGAGGCGAACGCGGTGCGGCGGACCACGGTGCCGGTCAGCGAGTTGTGCGTCGCGCTGCAATGCGGCGGCTCGGACGGCTATTCCGGCATCACCGCCAATGTGGCGCTCGGCGTCGCCAGCGACCTGGTGGTGCAGAACGGCGGCACCGTGATCCTGTCCGAGAGCCCGGAGACCTATGGCGCCGAGCACCTGCTGACCCGCCGCGCGGTCAGCCCCGAGGTCGGCCAGAAGCTGGTCGACGTGATGCACTGGTGGGAGCGCTACTGCGAGCGCGAGGGAGCGGAGATGGATGCCAACCCGTCGCCGGGCAACAAGCTGGGCGGGCTGACCACCATCCTCGAGAAGTCGCTTGGCGCCATGGCCAAGGGCGGCTCGACCAACCTGGTGGAGGTGGTGCGCTACGCCGAGCCCGTCACTGCCAAGGGCTTCGTCTTCATGGACACGCCCGGCTACGACCCGGTGGCGGCGACCGGGCAGGTGGCGGGCGGGGCCAACCTGCTCTGCTTCACCACCGGCCGCGGCAGCGTCTTCGGCTGCAAGCCGACACCCTCGATCAAGCTGGCGACCAATTCGGTGATGTACGAGCGGATGTCGGAGGACATGGACATCAACTGCGGCACCATCGTCACCGGCGAGGAGACGGTGCAGCAGGTGGGCGAGCGGATCTTCCGGCAGATGCTGCGGACCGCGAGCGGCGAGCGGACGAAGAGCGAGTCCTTCGATTTCGGCGGGGCGGAGTTCGCGCCCTGGGTTCTCGGCGCCACGATGTAGCATCACGAATGTCACAGTCGGGGCAGCGATGCCCCATTTCCGCCCCATTTGAGTAGCAAACCTCACATCGTTTTGTATATCCCTGCAATGCTGCATTGCATGGGAGTACTGGCGTGGCCGAACCGACCTCTTCCCAAGGCCCGTTCCGCCGCACCTGGCGCATGGCCCGCGGCTGGTATGCCTCCGAGGAGCGTGCCGCCGCCTGGGGACTGACCGCCGCCACCCTGGTCCTGACCCTGGCGCAGATCGGCACCCAGCTGCGGCTGAACCTCTGGCACCGGGACTTCTTCAACGCGCTCGAGCAGCGCGACCCGGTGCAGAGCAGCGGCCAGGTCGGCCTGTTCCTGCTGCTGGCCGCCCTCAGCATGGCGATCGCGGTGTCGCAGCTCTGGGCGCGGCAGATGCTGGCGCTGCGCTGGCGCCGCTGGCTGGTGCACCACCTGCAGGAGCGCTGGCTGGCCGATGCCTGCCACTACCGCATGGGGCTGCTGCCCGATGCCGCCGACAACCCGGACCAGCGGATCAGCGAGAATACCCGCTGGGCGACGGTCATGGCGGTCGACCTGGCGACCGGCCTGCTGCACGCGGTGCTGACCCTGGTCTCCTTCGCCGGGGTGCTCTGGGTGCTCTCGAGCGTGGTGCGCTTAGGCGGCGTCGCGGTGCCGGGCAGCCTGGTGCTGGTGGCGGTGGTCTATGCGCTGGCCGGCGGGACGCTGACCTGGCTGATCGGCCGGCCGCTGGTCGACATCAACATCCGCCGCAACCAGACCGAATCCGACCATCGCTTCGCCCTGGTGCGGCTGCGCGAGAGCGCCGAGGCGGTGGCGCTGATCCGCGGCGGCCGGGACGAGGCGACCGGGCTGCGTGGCGCCTTCGCCCGCGTGGTCGGCACCATGCACGAGCTGCTGCGGACCGAGCGGCAGCTGATGTGGCTCGGCTCGGGCTACGGGATGGTCGCCGCCGTGGTGCCGCTGCTGCTGGCGAGTCCCGTCTACTTCGCCGGGGCGCTGACCCTCGGCGCGCTGATGCAGCTCGCCCAGGCCTTCGTCGAGGTGGTGAAGTCGCTCTCCTGGTTCCAGGAGAACTGGCCGCGGCTGGCCGACTGGCGCAGCCATGTCGAGCGGATCGTGGCGCTCGAGGACAGCCTCGACGCGGCCGAGGCGCTCGGCGCCGCCGGCGGCATCGCGGTCGAGGAAGGCGCCGCGGTGCTGGCCTTCGAGGGGCTGGAGCTGCGCGGCCCCGACGGGGCGGTGCTTGTCGCCGAGGCCAGCGCGGTGATCCGCGCCGGCGAGCGGGTGCTGATCCAGGGCGAGAGCGGCACCGGGAAAAGCACGCTGTTCCGCGCCGCGGCGGGGCTCTGGCCCTGGGGCAGCGGCCGGGTGCGGGTGCCGCCGCGCGAGGCGATGATGATCCTGCCGCAGCGGCCCTACCTGCCGCTCGGCACCCTGCGGGAGGCGGTGAGCTACCCGGCGCCGGCCGGCCGGTTCGCCGATGCGGCGGTGCAGGCGGCGCTGATCCGCTGCGGGCTGCCGGCCCTGGTCGGGCGGCTGGACGAGCAGGGCCGCTGGGACCGCAGCCTCAGCCTGGGACAGCAGCAGCGCATCGGCTTCGCCCGGCTGCTGCTGCACCGGCCGGATTGGATCCTGCTGGACGAGGCGACCTCGGCGGTGGACGAGGCCGGCCAGGCGGCGCTGATGGGCCTCTTCGCGGTGGAGCTGGTGGGCTCGACCCTGGTCTCGATCGGCCACCGTGACGGGCTGGTGCGGCACCATGACCGGGTGCTGCGGCTGGTCGCGGGGCCGGCGGGGGCGCGGATGGTCGATGGGCCGCTGGCGCCGCGGGCCAAGGCGCTGGTGGTGGCGCCGCTGCGCTAGGGGGAGGAGACCCCTCCCCCGGCGCCTGCCTAGAGCTCGACCTTGCCGGTGTGGAGCTTCATCCGCATGTGGTCGGGCACCTCCTGCCCGGCATCGACGAAGGCCTTGCGCAGCGCATTCATGCTGGGGCCGAAGATTCCCTGGCGGTTCTCGCTGCACCATTCGCGGGATTGCAGCGGCATGGTCAGGCTGCCCTGGAAATGCGGCATGACCCAGCGGGCGAAGAGCTCGAAGCTGCGCATGGTGTCCTCGCGGTTGGCCCATTCATGGGCGCGGAACAGCACGCCGCCGGCACCGCCCTCGGTGTATTCCAGCAGCCGCTGGATGCCCTTGATGATGGTCTCCGGGCCGCCGACCAGGGTGGTGCCGGCCTTCAGCCCGTCGCCCAGCGGGTTCTCGCTGCGCATCGGCGGGCGGCCGAGCGTCTCGCTGAAGTAGGAGAGCGTCTCCATGCGTTCGCCGCGGGCGACGTCGCGGAAGGCGCGCTCGTCCTCCTCGGCGCAATGCATGTTGATGACCAGCCGCCAGCCGTCGCGGCTGAACTGCTTGCCGTGCTTCTCGGCCTCGGCCTCGCCCTGGCGCCAGTACTCCGCCAGCTTGGCATTGCCGCCGGGCAGGCCGGCGCCGAGCGATAGCAGGCCGACGCCGTGCTTGCCCGCGGTCTGCACGCCCGACGGCGTGGTCGCCGAGGCGACCGCGATCGGGAAATGCGGATAGGTATAGGGGGCGAGGTGCAGCCGGGCCTGGTTCATCTCGAACCAGTCGGTCTTCATGGTGACCGGCTCCTCGCAGGCCAGCAGCTTCATGATGGCGCCGAGGCTCTCGTCCATCATCCGGCGCTGGTCCTCGGCCTTGATGCCCATCATGTAGGCGTCGGAGACCAGGGCGCCGGGGCCGCAGCCGAGCATGGCGCGGCCGCGGGTCATGTGGTCGAGCTGGACGAAGCGCTGCGCCACCAGGAAGGGGTGGTGGTAGGGCAGCGAGGTGACGCCGGAGCCGAGCATGATGTGCTTGGTGCGCTCGGCCGCGGCGGCGATGAAGATCTCCGGGGAGGCGATGATCTCCCAGCCGGCCGAGTGATGCTCGCCGATCCAGGCCTCGTCGTAGCCCAGGCTGTCGAGCCAGGAGATCAGCTCGAGGTCGCGGCCCAGCGACAGGGTCGGATTGTCGCCCACCCGGTGGAAAGGCGCCAGGAAGATGCCGAAGCGCAGACCGCGATGGGCCATGGGAGGTTTGCCTTTCTTGTCTCGGACCGGGGTATTGGCATCAGGCTAGGGACCGGATGGGCCGCTGGTCAACCGGCCGGTTCGCCCCGGGCCCTCCCGCCCCGTCCCTCCCCGGGGACCTAGCGCGGCCGGGCGGCGACCCGCAGCGCGGCGGTGCCGCCGCCGACCCGGATGCGCGGGCCGCCCTCGGCCAGCTTGCCGTCCTCGGCGACGCGGAAGACCGAGATGTCCTTCTCGACCATATTGCCGACGAAGAGCATGCGGCCATCCGGGGAGAAGGCGACGCCCTGCGCCCAGGTGCCGACCTGCGCCTCGGCCACCACCGCGAGGCGGCCGTTCTCGATCCGCAGCATCCGCACCAGGCCGCGGCCGGCGAAGGGCGAGCCGGCGGGCTTGTTCGAGCCGTTCATGACCGCGACCGCGACGTGGCGGTTGTCGGGGCTGGTCTGGATGCCTTCCGGGGTCTGGCCGATGCTGACGGTATCGACGACGCGGAAGGGCTCCCGCGTCAGGTCGATGAGGCTGACGGTATCCGCGTCGCCGGTGCCGCGGCCGATGTTGGCGACCACGGCATGGCGGCCGTCCGGGGTGACCGCCACGCCATAGGGGCGGACGCCGGTGGTGATCTCGCGGTCCAGCTTCACCACCCGGTCGCCGTCGATCTGCAGCACGTTGACCGAATGGTCGCCGTAGCGGGTGACGAGGGCATGGCGGCCGTCCGGGGTGAAGGCCACGTGGGAGACCTCGGAGGAAACCGGGCCGATCTCGACCTTGCCATGCACCGTCACCTGGCCATTGGCGATGCGGTAGACGCTGACCGTGCCCTCCGCCCGGTTGGCCACCAGCGCCATGGTGCCGGCGCCGTTGATCGAAACCCCGGCCGGGCCGGCACCGGTCGGCAGGGTCGCGGCGATGCGGGGCGGGGTGGCGGTCAGGTCGACCACCGCCATGGTGGTGCCGGGGACCAACCTGCCGGCATCGGCCGGATTCGGCCGCTGGTTGGCGGTGACCAGCGCCAGGCGCTCGTCCGGGGCGATGGCGACCGAGAGCGGCGGGCCGACCACGCTGGCCGGGACGTTGATCTCGGCGCGGATGCTGGGCGGGCTGGTGGCGAGGTCGATGACCGTCAGCGTATCCGGCGCCGGCTCGCGCAGGGTGCGGACCATGCCGTTCTCCAGCACCATCTTGTTGTCATTGGCCGAGAGCAGCAGCTGCGCCTGGGCGGCCGCCGCGAGGCCCAGCACGGCGATGCCGGCAAGCAGCAGGTGTCTCATCTGTCGTCTCCCCCGGATCCCGGCCCTTCCGGCAGTCTCCGCCGCGCCGCGGGGCGACGCAAGCAGGGGCGGGGCTGCCTGCGGGCAACGCCTGGTTGTGGCGATGGCCACGCTCGGGCATGTGTGCGGCGGAGGCCGCCGGATGGCCGGCGTACCGCGGAGGCCGGGCTGGGCATGGCAATGAAGAAGCATGGTGCGACCCCCCTGCACGGCATGCTGCGGCGGCTGCGGCGCGGCCCGGAAGCGCTTCCCCCGCCGCCGGAGGCCGTGCCGGCCCGGGCGCCCCAGGCCTATTGCTACCTCGGCCAGGGGCGGGCGGTGGCGCTGACCCACCGGGGGCACAAGATCTTCCTCGACACCCGCGACCTGGGGCTGACGCCGCATATCGCCACCCACGGCATCTGGGAGGCCGAGGTGGAGGCGGTGCTGGTGCGGCTGCTGCGGCCCGGCCAGCAGGTGGCCGAGGTCGGGGCCAACATGGGCTACCATACCCTGGCCATGGCCGAGGCGGTGGGCACCGCCGGCCGGCTCGACTGCTTCGAGGCCAATCCGGCGGTGCTGCCGCTGCTGCGGGCGACGCTCGCGGTGAACGGGCTGGAGGAGCGGGTGAGGCTGCACCCGGTCGCGGCGCTGGAGGCCGCCGGGAGCGTCGAGTTCACCAGCGACCCCGAGCATATCGGCAGCGGCCACCTCGCCTTCGAGGGCGAGGCGGCCAATTATTCGCGCCGGGCGCTGGTGCCGGCGGTGACGCTGGACGCGGCCCTGGCCGACGGGCCGCCGCTAGACCTGCTGCGGATGGATGCCGAGGGATCGGAGCCGCAGGTGCTGCGCGGGGCGCGGGCGCTGCTGGCCCGGTCGCCCGGGCTGCGCGTCGTCACCGAGTGGTCGGCACCGATGATGGCGGTGCGCAGCGACCTCGGCGCCCTGCTCGACTGGCTGCACGGGGAGCTGGGGTTCGGCTTCTGGCGGATCGCCGAGGCCGGCCGGCTGGAGCCGGTGAGCGTGGCGGCGATGCCGGGCCTGCCGCATGGCGAGGTGGTGATGGCCCGCGGCGCGCCGGGCTGAGGGCATGAAAAAGGCGGCAGGTTGCCCTGCCGCCTTTCCGCACGGATCCTTTGAGTAGGCTCAGCCGGCGTCGGCTTCGTCCGCCTCCAGGGCGCGCTCCATCTTCGGGCCGCTGTCCAGGCCCTTGGCGGCCGGGTCACGGTCGACCAGCTCGATCACCGCCATGGAGGCGGCATCGCCGTAGCGGATGCCGGCCTTGAGCACGCGGGTGTAGCCGCCGGCACGGGTCTTGTAACGGTCGGCGATGGTGCTGAACAGCTTGTCCACCACCTTCTCGTCCATGATCTGGGCATAGGCCTGGCGCCGCGCATGCAGGCCGCCACGCTTGCCGAGGGTGATGATCCGCTCCACGTAGGGACGCAGTTCCTTCGCCTTGGGCAGGGTGGTGGTGATCTGCTCGTGCTTCAGCAGGCTGGTCGCCATGTTGCGGAACATGGCGAGCCGGTGGGTAGAGGTGACGTTGAGCTTCCGCCCCGCCATTCCGTGACGCATGGTACTGGTTTCCCTGGGTTGACGAGGAGGCTAGAACGGCTCTTCCAGCTTCTTCGCCAGATCTTCGATGTTTTCCGG
The DNA here is from genome assembly GCF_030409335.1 of Paeniroseomonas aquatica. Lineage (GTDB taxonomy): Bacteria > Pseudomonadota > Alphaproteobacteria > Acetobacterales > Acetobacteraceae > Belnapia > Belnapia aquatica. Next base: position 13,867 of record NZ_JAUFPN010000142.1, on the reverse strand, counting down.
CGGCCAACCGGTCACGGTCAGGCCCAGCCCGAGGCCCATGGAAGCAAGCACTTCCTTGATCTCGTTCAGCGACTTGCGGCCGAAGTTCGGGGTCCGCAGCATCTCCTGCTCGGTCTTCTGAACGAGATCGCCGATGTAGACGATGTTGTCGTTCTTCAGGCAGTTCGCGGAGCGGACGGACAGCTCCAGCTCGTCGACCTTGCGCAGCAGGTTGCGGTTGAAGGGCAGGTCGTCGCGCTCTTCCTCGACCTTCCGCTCGCGCGGCTCGTCGAAGTTGATGAAGAGCTGCAGCTGGTCCTGCAGGATGCGGGCGGCGAGCGCCACCGCATCCTCGGGCGCCACCGTGCCGTCGGTCTCGACGGTCATGACGAGCTTGTCGTAGTCCGTCACCTGGCCGACGCGGGTGGGCTCCACCCGATAGGCCACGCGGCGCACCGGCGAGTAGATGGCATCGATCGGGATCAACCCGATCGGGGCATCCTCCGGCCGGTTCATCACGGCGGGGACGTAGCCCTTGCCGGTGCCGACGGTGAATTCCATGGACAGCTTGGCGCCGTCGTCCAGCGTGCAGATCACCAGATCGGGGTTGGCGATCTCGATGTCGCCGGTGGTCTGGATCTGGCCGGCGGTGACTTCGCCGGGTCCGGTCGCGGTGAGCTGGAGGCGCTTCGGCCCCTCGCCCTGCATCCGGATGGCCAGCTGCTTCACGTTCAGCACCAGGTCGGTGACATCCTCGCGGACGCCCTGGATGCTGCTGAATTCATGCAGCACGCCGTCGATGCGCAGCGCGGTGACCGCCGCCCCCTGGAGGGAGGACAGCAGCACGCGACGGATCGCATTGCCGAGCGTCATGCCGAAGCCGCGCTCCAGCGGTTCGGCGACGATGGTCGCCGTGCGGTCGGGGTCGGCTCCGACTTCCACACCCAGCTTCTCGGGCCGGATGAGCGACCGCCAATTCCTCTCGATCACGAGCAGTCTCCTAGGCCAGCCACACGAAACAGCGAACGCGTCTTCGGATCAGACGCGGCGGCGCTTGCGCGGGCGGCAGCCGTTGTGCGGAATGGGCGTCACGTCCCGGATGGCGGTGACGTAGAAGCCGACCGCCTGGAGGGCGCGCAGCGCCGATTCGCGGCCCGAACCGGGGCCGCTCACCATGATCTCCAGCTGCTCCATCCCGTGTTCGCGGGCCTTGCGGCCGGCGTCTTCGGCGGCAACCTGCGCCGCGTACGGGGTGGACTTCCGGCTTCCCTTGAAGCCGTTGCTGCCGGACGACGACCAGGCAATGGCATTGCCCTGGGCATCCGTGATGGTCACGATGGTGTTGTTGAAGGAGGCGAGCACGTGGGCCACGCCGGAAGAGATGTTCTTCCGTTCCTTCTTGCGGGGCGCGCGGGCGCCCTTGGGATCGCGGGCCATACTACTTCGTCACCTTCTTCTTGCCGGCAATCGCCACCGCCTTGCCCTTGCGGGTACGGGCATTGGTATGCGTGCGCTGACCACGGACCGGGAGGCCCCGGCGATGGCGCAGGCCACGGTAGCAGGCCATGTCCATCAGCCGCTTGATGTTCATCGCAACTTCACGACGGAGGTCGCCCTCGACGCGATATTCGCGGTCGATCAACTCGCGGATGCGGAGGATTTCCTCATCGGTGAGCTGGTTGACGCGACGGTCCTCGGGGATGCCGAGCTTGCTGCAGATCTCGACCGCGTTCTTCGGGCCGATGCCGTAGATATAGCGCAGCGAGATTTGCACGCGCTTATTCGTGGGGATGTTCACTCCGGCGATGCGCGCCACTGCTCAGCTCCTGGAGCCTGTCGCTCCTGCTCTCGCCGAGGGTGGCCGGGGCCACCCGCGACGACATGATCAACCCAAATATGATGCCAACGGCGAAAGCGCAGCCGGGAATGCCCGGAAGGCTTCCGCTGACCGCGAGGGGTGCGACCTATACCGCACCCTTCCGCGAGTCAACCCTTGGCCTCAACCCGTCTTCGGCACCGGACCGAGTATCGCTTCCACCTGGCGCGCGACCTCGTTCATTTCAGCCATGCCGTCCACCACCCGGAGGATCCCCTGGGCGGCGTAGTAAGGCAGCAAGGGGGCTGTCTGGCGGTGGTAGGCATCGAGCCTTGCCGCCACCAGCTCCGCCTTGTCGTCGGCCCGCCGGGTGAACCCGGTGTGGCCGCATTGGTCGCAGACCCCGGCCTGGGCCGGCGGCTTGTACTGGTCGTGGTAGCCCTCCCCGCACCGGGCGCAGGTGAAGCGGCCGGCGATGCGGTCGACCAATGCCGCGTCATCCACCTGCAGCTCGATCACGTGGTGCAGCGGCATGGCCTTGTCCCGGAGCACCAGGTCCAGCGCCTCGGCCTGCGGGACGGTGCGGGGGAAGCCGTCCAGGATGAAGCCCTGGGCGACGTCCGGCTGCGCGACCCGCTCGGCCAGCATGGCGATGATGATGGCATCGGGGACCAGCTCGCCCCGTTCCATCACCGCCTTGGCCTGGAGGCCGATCTCGCTGCCGGACCGGACCTCGGCCCGCAGCATGTCGCCGGTCGAGATCTGCTTCAGGCCGTAGCGATCTTCCAGTCGCTTCGCCTGGGTGCCTTTGCCGGCCCCAGGCGGCCCCAGCAGGATCAGGTTCATCGGTCGCCCCCCCATGCACGTCGCGGCCTTTGCCGCCGCAGAACCCCGCCGTAGCCCATCAGCGCGGGCGCGGCGAGCCGCGGCCGCCCAGCCGGGCCTTGCGGATCAACCCCTCGTATTGATGGGCGAAGAGATGAGACTGCACCTGGGCCACGGTGTCCATCGTTACCGAGACGATGATGAGCAGGGACGTGCCGCCGAAATAGAAGGGCACGCCGTAGTTGCTGATCAGCAGTTCCGGCAGGATGCAGACCAGGCAGAGGTAGAGGGCGCCGATGGCGGTCAGGCGGGTCAGCACCCGGTCGAAGTAGTCGGCGGTGTGCTGCCCCGGGCGGATGCCCGGCACGAAGCCGCCGTACTTCTTCAGGTTGTCCGCCGTCTCCACGGGGTTGAAGACCACCGCCGTGTAGAAGAAGGCGAAGAAGATGATCAGCGCCATGTAGAGCGCCATGTACAGCGGCTGGCCATGGGCGAGGGCGTTGGTGATGGTGCTCAGCCAGCCGTCCGAATTCGGGTCGGTGGCGAAGCCCGCGACCGTCGCCGGCAGCAGCAGCAGGGAGGAGGCGAAGATCGGCGGGATGACCCCGGCGGTGTTCAGCTTCAGCGGCAGGTGGGTGTTCTCCCCGCCGAACATTCGGTTGCCGACCTGGCGCTTCGGGTACTGCACCGGAATCCGGCGCTGCGCCCGCTCGACGAAGACCACCAGGGCGATGACGCCGAGGGCGATCAGCAGGAAGAAGATGATGAAGAAGGTCGAGAGCGCGCCGGTCCGGCCGAGCTCGAGCGTCGCCACCAGGGCATGCGGCAGGTTGGCCACGATCCCGGCGAAGATGATGAGCGAGATGCCGTTGCCGACGCCCCGGGCGGTGATCTGCTCGCCCAGCCACATCAGGAACATGGTCCCGCCGACCAGGGTGATGACGCAGGAGATGCGGAAGAACATCCCGGGATCACCGACCGCGGGCCCGAAATTGCCCCGCATGCTCTCCAGCCCCACCGCGATGCCCCAGGCCTGGAAGATGGCGATGAGCACCGTCAGGTAGCGGGTGTACTGATTGATCTTCTTCCGGCCCGACTCGCCTTCCTTTTTCAGGGTCTCGAGCGCCGGGACCGCCGCGGTCATCAGCTGGATGATGATGCTGGCGGAGATGTAGGGCATGATGTTCAGCGCGAAGACGGTCATGCGCCCGAGCGCGCCGCCGGTGAACATGTCGAACATGCCGAGGATCCCGCCGCCGTGCTGGCGCAGGATCTCACCCATCACCCCGGCATCGACCCCCGGCACCGGCACGTAGGTGCCGATCCGGTAGACGATCAATGCGCCGAGGGTGAACCAAATGCGCTTCTTCAGCTCGGTGGCCTTGGACAGGACACCGAGGTTGAGATTGGCCGCAAGCTGTTCCGCTGCGGAGGCCATGGACCTTAACCCCTCCTCACGACAACGGCGCCCCCAACCGGGGGGAAGCCCCCCGGCCGTGGCGCCGCAGCCACGAACCTGTCTCTAGGTAGCGAGCGCCCAAGCGGGCGGCAAGCATTACGCTTCGGCGGAAGCCTCTTCCACCTTCGGCGGCACGAGCAGGGTGATGGTCCCGCCCGCGGCCTGGACCGCGGCCACCGCGGTGGCCGAGGCGCCGGAGACGGTGATGGTCACCGCCCGGCTCAACGTGCCGTGGCCGAGGAGGCGGACGCCCGCCAGCTTGGTCCCGGCCCGGACGATGCCGGCCGCGCGCAGCGCGGCCTCGTCGATCGGCTCCCCGGCGGGGAGGCGGCCTTCCTCGATCGCCTTGTCCAGCGCGCCGAGGTTCAGCGGCGCATATTCCTTGCGGAAGATGTTCACGAACCCGCGCTTCGGCATCCGGCGATAGATCGGCAGCTGGCCGCCTTCGAAGCCGTTCAGGGCGACGCCCGAACGGGCCTTCTGGCCCTTCACGCCTTTGCCGGAGGTCTTGCCCTTGCCGGAGCCGATGCCGCGGCCGAGCCGCTTGGACTTGTAGCGCGCGCCGTCGTTGTCGCGCAGTTCATTCAGTTTCATTGCGCGGTCCTCAGTCCCCGACCTTCAACAAGTGGGCGACCTTACGGATCATGCCGCGGACCGAAGGGGTGTCCTCCAGCTCCCGCGAACGGTGCATCTTGTTCAGCCCGAGCCCGATCAGCGTTTCCCGCTGACCCGGCTTGCGACCGATGGGCGACCCGATCTGGGTCACCTTCACGGTCGGCTTGCTTGCGTCAGACACTGGCAGCCTCCTGCGCCGCGGCATCCGCCGGGGCCTGGTCCTTGCGCGGTCCGAGCAGGTCCGAGACCTTCTTGCCGCGCCGGGAGGCGACGGCACGCGGGCTCGTGCTGCGGTTCAGGGCCGCGAAGGTGGCCTTGATCATGTTGTGCGGGTTGGTCGAGCCGGTGCACTTGGCGACGACGTCGCCCATGCCGAGCGTCTCGAAGATCGCCCGCATCGGGCCGCCGGCGATGATGCCGGTACCGGCGGGCGCCGCCCGAAGGATGACCCGGCCTGCGCCGAACTCGCCGAGGACGTCGTGGTGCAGGGTCCGGCCTTCCCGCATGGGAACGCGGATCATGGTGCGCTTGGCCTGCTCGGTCGCCTTGCGGATGGCTTCCGGAACCTCGCGCGCCTTGCCGGCGCCCCAGCCGACGCGGCCCTTCTGGTCGCCGACGACGACCAGGGCAGCGAAGCTGAACCGGCGGCCGCCCTTCACCACCTTGGCGACGCGGTTGATGGTGACGAGCTTGTCCTTCAGCTCGTCGCCGTCGCCGCGCTCCTGGCGGTTCTCATTCTCGCGGCCGCGGCCGCGACGACGACGATCACCGTCGCCACCGCCGCCATGCTCGCCGCCGCCACCGCTATGGGGGGTACGTGCCATCTATGCCATCCTCAGAACGACAGCCCGCCCTCGCGGGCGGCGTCGGCCAGGGCCTTGACCCGGCCATGATACAGGTAAGGCCCGCGGTCGAAGACGACCTTCTCGACCCCGGCGGCCAGGGCGCGTTCCGCCACCAGCTTGCCGACGGTCGCGGCGGCTGCCTTGTCCGCGCCGGTCTTCAGCTCCTCGCGCATCGCCTTCTCCAGGGAGGAGGCGGCGGCGAGGGTGCGGCCCTGCGCGTCGTCGATGACCTGGGCGTAGATGTGCCGGCCCGAGCGGAAGACGGAGAGCCGCGGACGGCCCCCGCTCTTGATCTTAAGCTGGTAGCGGAGCCGGGACCGGCGCCGCGTCTGCAATGCGAGCTTGTCGGACATTACTTCTTCTTACCCTCCTTACGGAGGATCTGCTCATCGGTGTAGCGCACACCCTTGCCCTTGTAGGGCTCCGGGCCACGCCAGGCGCGGATTTCGGCGGCAACCTGACCGACCTGGCGCTTGTCCGCCCCTTCGACCTTGATGGCCGTCGGGCGTTCGCAGGTGATCTTGATGCCGGCCGGCACCGCATAGCGGACTTCATGGCTGAACCCAAGGTTCAGGATGAGGTCACTGCCCTGCACCGCGGCACGGTAGCCGGTGCCCTGGATCTCCATGGACTTGGTGAAGCCCGTGGAGACGCCGGTCACCATGCTGTTGATGAGGCTGCGGGTGGTGCCCCACATGGTGCGGGCCCGGCGGTCGCCGCCGCGCGGCTTCACCGCCACGAGGTCGTTGCCGATCTCCACATCCACGAAATCGGTGAGGTCGAGCTTGAGCTCACCGTTCTTGCCCTTGGCCACCACTGTCCGACCCTGCAGCGCCACCTGGACGCCAGCCGGGACGGGAACGGGATACTTGCCGACGCGCGACATTCTCTATCCCTCCCTCAGAACACGCGGCAGAGGACTTCGCCGCCAACATTGGCGACGCGGGCCTCGGTGTCGCTCATCACGCCACGGGGCGTGGAGAGGATCGAGATGCCGAGCCCGTTGTAGAACTTCGGCAGCTCCTTGATCTTCGAATAGACGCGCCGGCCCGGCTTGGAGATGCGGGTGATCTCCTTTATGGCGGGCTCGCCTTCCGAATACTTCAGCTCGATCTCGATGCGGCTGATGCCGGGGCGCTCCTGCTCCACCCGCCAGGCGCGGATGTAGCCCTCACGCTTCAGCACGTCGAGCACGTCGGTCCGCAGCCGGCTGGCCGGGGCGACGCAACGCGTCTGCCGGGCCCGCTGGGCGTTGCGGATTCGGGTCAACAGATCCCCGAGCGGATCGGACAAAGACATATCCCCGCCCCCTTACCAGCTGGCCTTGGTCACGCCAGGCAGCTGACCCGTATTGGCCAGCTCCCGCAGCATGTTCCGGCTGAGCTTGAACTTACGATAGTTGCCACGGGCACGACCGGTCAGCTCGCAACGCAGGCGGACGCGGTTGGCGGCGCCGTTGCGCGGAAGCTGCGCCAGCTTGAGGGACGCCTCGAAGCGCTCCTCAACCGGCAGGGTGCGGTCCATCACCACGCTTTTCAGCAGGGCGCGCTTGGCGGCATGCGTCTGCGAGAGCTTCTCGCGCCGCTTGTTCTTCTGGACTGCCGAAGTCTTGGCCATGCGGTCTTCATCCTCCGGAACCTGCCCACTTACGAGCGGGCGGTTTTCCCAAGATACGTTGGTGCCAAAGCTATTTGGCAAACGGAAGCTGGAACGCCGTCAACAGCGCCTTCGCTTCCTTGTCGGTCTTCGCCGTGGTGACGAACTGGATGTCCATGCCACGCACCGTGTCCACGCGATCGTAGTTGATCTCGGGGAACACGATCTGCTCCTTCAGGCCCATGGCGAAGTTGCCACGCCCGTCGAAGCCGCGGTTGGCCGGGAGGCCGCGGAAATCCCGCACGCGCGGCATGGCGATGGTGACGAGCCGGTCGAGGAACTCGTACATCCGCGCCTTGCGCAGTGTCACCTTGCAGCCGATCGCCTGGCCTTCGCGGATCTTGAAGCCCGCGATGGCCTTCTTCGCCTTGGTCCGCACCGGCTTCTGGCCGGCGATGGCCGTCATTTCGGCGACTGCCGCGTCGAGCTTCTTGCCATCGGCCGCGGCTTCGCCGACGCCCATGTTGATGACGATCTTCTCGAGCTTCGGCACTTCCATGGGGTTCTTGTAGGCGAACTCCTCGGTCAGCCGCGCCCGGACCACCTCGGCGTAGAAGACCGCGAGACGCGCCTTCTCGGCCGGCGAGGCGGACGACTTGCCGGCCTTGGCCGGGACCGCCGTGACGGGACGCCCGCCCTCGCTGGAAGCCTCGGGCTTCTTCGCGGTGGCGTTGTTGTTCTTGCTGGCGCCGCCCTTCTTGGCAGCGCCGCCCTTCTTCGAATCGCTCATGCGTCAAGCACCTCACCCGAGGGCCGCGCCACGCGCACCTTCTTCCCGTCGTCGAGCACCCGGAACCCAACGCGGGTCGGCTTGCCGGACTTCGGGTCGAGCAGCGCCAGGTTCGAGAGGTGGATCGGCGCCTCCTTCTCCTGGATACCGCCCGGGGCATTCATCCCGCGCGGCTTCTGGTGACGCTTCACCACGTTCACGCCCTGCACCAGGGCACGCTTTTCCGTCGGGTTCACGGCGAGGACCTCGCCGCTCTTGCCCTTGTCACGACCGGTCAGGATCTGAACCCGGTCACCCTTGCGGATTTTGGCCGCCATGGTCAGAGGACCTCCGGCGCCAGGGAGATGATCTTCATGTACTTCCGTGCCCGGAGCTCACGCACCACCGGTCCAAAAATACGCGTGCCGATCGGCTCGCCCTGCTTGTTGATGAGCACCGCGGCATTGCTGTCGAAGCGAATGGCCGTGCCATCGATGCGGCGAACCGGATAGGCGGTGCGGACGATGACGGCGCGATGCACCTCACCCTTCTTCACCTTGGCCCGCGGGATGGCTTCCTTGACGGAGACGACGATGATGTCGCCCACGCTGGCCGTCTTCCGCTTCGAGCCGCCGAGCACCTTGATGCACTGCACGCGGCGCGCACCGGAGTTGTCGGCGACCTCGAGGTTGGCTTCGACGCCGATCATGCCGACACCGTTTCAGCCTGGGATTCGGCCGGGGCGGCGAGCGGGCTGCCGTTGCGGACAACCACCTGCCAAGCCTTCCGCTTCGACAGCGGCGGGCATTCCTCGATCTGCACCAGGTCGCCTTCCTTGCACAGGTTGGCTTCGTCATGCGCGGCGTACTTCTTCGAACGCCGGATGAACTTCTTGTAGAGCGGATGCATCACGCGACGTTCGACAAGGACGGTGACCGTCTTGTCCATTTTGTCGCTGACCACCCGGCCCGTGAGGACGCGCTTCGGCATTGCCGCTGGTCTCCTCTCAGTTCTTGGGTTGAACGGGAGCCGAGCGCTTCCGCTCGGACATTACGAACTTGATGCGCGCGATATCGCGCCGCACCACCTTGACGCGGCCGGTCGCCTCAAGCTGGCCGGTGGCCCGCTGAAAGCGCAGATTGAACTGCTCCTTCCGCAGGTCGAGCAGCTGCGTCTGCAGCTCATCCGGGGTCTTGGCACGGATGTCCGCAATCTTCGTCATCGCCTCACGCCTCCGCCGCGCCGAGGCGCGACACGATCTTGGTCCGGATCGGCAGCTTGGCGGCGCCGAGAGTCAGCGCCTCCTTGGCGGTGTCGAGCGACACGCCATCGATCTCGAACATGATGCGGCCCGGCTTGATCCGAGCCACCCAGAATTCCGGCGCGCCCTTGCCGGAGCCCATACGGACCTCGGCCGGCTTCGTCGACACGGGAACATCCGGGAAAATCCGGATCCAGACGCGACCCTGGCGCTTCATCGCGCGAGTGATCGCGCGACGGGCGGCTTCGATCTGCCGGGCGGTGACCCGCTCCGGCTCCAACGCCTTCAGGCCGAACCCGCCGAAGCTCAGCGAGAACCCACCCTTGGCGAGACCCTTGATCCGACCCTTGTGGGCCTTCCGAAACTTAGTGCGCTTGGGCTGCAGCATCTCACATCATCCCTTAGCGCTGCGGCGCCTGCTCGGCGGCGCGCTTGTCCTGCGCCATCGGGTCGTGCGCCAGGATCTCACCCTTGAAGATCCAGACCTTCACGCCGCAGGAGCCATAGGTGGTCTTGGCGGTCGCGGTGCCGAAGTCGATGTCGGCGCGCAGCGTGTGCAGCGGCACCCGACCCTCGCGGTACCATTCCATCCGGGCGATCTCGGCACCGCCGAGACGGCCGGAGCAGTTGATCCGGATGCCGCCCGCGCCGAGGCGCATGGCCGACTGGACCGCCCGCTTCATCGCGCGGCGGAAGGCCACGCGGCGCTCCAGCTGCTGCGCGATATTCTCGGCGACCAGGGTCGCGTCGATTTCCGGCTTGCGGATCTCGACGATGTTCAGCGAGACCTCGGCGCCGGCGAGCCGGGCCAGGTCCTTGCGCAGCACCTCGATGTCCGCGCCCTTCTTGCCGATGACGACACCGGGGCGGGCGGCATGGATGGTGACGCGCGGCTTCTTGGCCGGACGCTCGATGACCACGCGGCTGACGCCGGCACCCTTGAGGCGGGTGCGCAGCATGTCGCGCAGCTTCAGGTCCTCATGCAGCAGCCGGGAGTAGTCGGCGTCCGCGAACCAGCGGCTGTCCCAGGTCCGGTTGATACCGAGCCGGAAGCCGATCGGATTGACCTTGTGACCCATGTTACGCGGCCTCCTGCGCTGCCGCTGCGACTGCGGGCTGTTCGGCGACCACGATCTTCAGGTGGCTGAACCACTTCTCGACGCGAGCCGCACGGCCGCGGCCGCGGGCGGAGAAGCGCTTCATCACCTGGGACCGGCCCACCTCGGCACGGGCAACGACCAGCTGATCGACATCAAGCTGGTGGTTGTTCTCGGCGTTGGCGATGGCGCTCTCCAGCGTCTTCTTCACGGTCTGAGCGATGCGCCGCTTGCTGAAGGTCAGCGTGGCGACGGCATCATCGGCCCGGCGGCCGCGGATCAGCGCGGCGACTAGGTTGAGCTTGCGTGGGCTGACACGAATGTTCTTCGTGATGGCCTGCGCCTCGGTCTCCGGGAGACCGCGTTCGTGCTTCGGCTTGCTCATCGGATCAGCCCCGCTTCGCCTTCTTGTCGGACGAATGCCCGGTGAAGGTCCGCGTCGGCGAGAACTCGCCGAACTTGTGGCCCACCATGTTCTCCGAGACCTGCACGGGAATGAACTTCTTCCCGTTGTAGACACCGAAGGTGAGCCCGACGAACTGCGGCAGGATCGTGCTGCGGCGCGACCAGATCTTGATGATCTCGTTCCGCGTCGAGGCCTTCGCGGCCTCCGCCTTGTTCAGCAGGTAGCCGTCGACAAACGGCCCCTTCCATACGCTGCGCGGCATCGCCCTCAGCCCTTCGTCGCGGTGCGGCGACGGACAATGAGCCGGTCCGTCCGCTTGTTGTTGCGCGTCTTGGCGCCCTTGGTCGGCTTGCCCCAGGGGGTCACCGGATGGCGACCACCACTGGTCCGGCCTTCACCACCACCATGCGGGTGGTCGACCGGGTTCATCACGACGCCACGCTGATGCGGACGACGGCCGAGCCAACGCGAGCGACCGGCCTTGCCGATCTGCTGGTTGGAATTGTCCGGGTTCGAGACCGCGCCGATCGTCGCCATGCATTCGGCGCGGACGGTGCGGACCTCGCCCGACATCAGCTTCACCTGGGCGTAGCCGGCATCCTTGCCGACCAGCTGCACGTAGGTGCCGGCCGAGCGCGCGATCTTGCCGCCGGCGCCAGGCTTCAGCTCGACGTTGTGGACGATGGTGCCAACCGGGACCGAGCCCAGCGGCATGGCATTGCCCGGCTTGATGTCCGCACGCTCGGCGGCGACGACTACGTCGCCAGCCTTCAGGCGCTGCGGCGCGATGATGTAGGACAGCTCGCCGTCGGCGTACTTCACCAGCGCGATCCAGGCCGTACGGTTCGGATCGTATTCCAGCCGCTCGACCGTCGCGGTGACGCCGAGCTTGCTGTTCCGCTTGAAGTCGACGTGGCGGTAGGTCTGCTTGTGTCCGCCGCCCCGGAACCGGACGGTGGTGCGGCCATGGTTGTTGCGGCCGCCGGAGTGGGACTTGCCCTCCGTCAGCTGCTTGACCGGCTTGCCCTTCCACAGCTCATCCCGCTTGACCAGGATGGTGCCGCGAAGGCTCGGCGTGACCGGGTTGAAACTTTTCAGTGCCATGACGTTACGCGAGCCCCGTCGTCAGGTCGATGCTCTGGCCTTCGGCCAGGCGCACGACGGCCTTCTTCCAGTCGGAACGCTGACCCGGCCGGTTGCGGAAGCGCTTGGCCTTGCCCTTCACCACGAGGGTGTTGACCGCCAGCACCTTCACCCCGAACAGGGCCTCGACCGACGCCTTGATCTCCGGCTTGGTCGCCTCGAGCGCGACCTTGAATACCACCTGGCTGCGCTCGGTCAGGAGCGTCGCCTTCTCAGTGACCACCGGCGAGAGGATGGTCTGGTACATCCGCTCCTTCGAGAGGACCGGCTTGGCCACCTTGGGGGCGGACTGTGTCGCGCTCATGCCAGCCGCTCCGCCAGGGCCGCGATGCCGGCGCGGGTGACCGCGAGGACGTCGTGGTTCAGGATGTCATAGACATTGGCGCCCATGGTGGGCAGCACATGCATATGCGGCAGGTTGCGGATGCCGCGGCCGAAGCCCTCGTCGACCTGCGCGTCGACCACCAGGGCGCTGGTCCAGCCGAGCTGCTTGAGCTGCTTGGCGAGAACCGCGGTCTTGGCATCGGCGGCGGAGGCGGCGGTGTCGAGCACCACCAGCTTGCCCTCGGCGGCCTTCTGGCTCAGCGCGCTGATCAGGCCGAGCCGGCGAACCTTTTTGTTCAGGCTGTAGCCGTGGTCGCGCACGACCGGGCCGTGGACGATGCCACCGCCGCGGAACTGCGGCGCCCGCAGCGAACCCTGACGGGCATTGCCCGTGCCCTTCTGCCGATAGGGCTTCTTCGTGGTGCCGGAGACCTCACCGAGGCCCTTCACCTTATGCGTACCTGCCCGCCGCTTGGCGAGCTGCCAGTGAACGACGCGCGCCATGATATCGGCGCGCGGCTGCGCTGCGAACAGCGCCTCCGGCAGATCGATATCGCCTGCCGTGCCGTTATCCAGCGTGATGACCGGAACCTGCATCGAACTCAATCCTTACGCCGCGGCTGTCGGGAAGGGCGCATCGGCATGGCGCGCGCGCTTGACCGCGTCCCGCACCAGCACGTAGCCGCCCTTGGAGCCGGGCACCGCGCCCTTCACCAGCAACAGGCCCTTGTCGAGATCGTAACCGGCGATCTCGAGGTTCTGGGTGGTGATACGCTCCACGCCCAGATGGCCCGCCATCTTCTTGTTCTTGAAGGTCTTGCCCGGGTCCTGACGGTTGCCGGTCGAGCCAGGCGAACGGTGGCTGATCGACACGCCGTGCGAGGCTTCCAGGCCAGCGAAGTTCCAGCGCTTCATCGCACCGGCAAAACCCTTGCCCTGCGAGATGCCGGTCACGTCGACGATCTGACCCTTCACGAAATGCGCCGCGGTCAGCGCCACGCCAGGCTCGAGCGCCGCATCGGCACCCACCCGGAACTCGACGACCTTCTTCGGCGCCGCGACCCCGGCCTTCGCGAAATGCCCGCGATTGGCCTTGGTCACGTTCTTCGGCTTCGCCACGCCGATGCCGAGCTGCACGGCATCGTAGCCGTCGGTCTCGGTGGTACGGCGGGCAATGACGCGCACCTCATCGAGATGGAGTACGGTCACGGGGACCGTGCTGCCATCGTCGTTGAACAGCCGGGTCATGCCCAGCTTCCTGGCGATAAGGCCGGTGCGGCCGGTTTTGGCGGCCATGGCAGTAAACTCCCCCTGGCCTTACAGCTTGATCTCGACGTCCACGCCGGCGGCCAGGTCGAGCTTCATCAGCGCGTCCACGGTCTGCGGAGTGGGGTCGACGATATCAAGCAGGCGGCGATGCGTGCGGATTTCGAACTGCTCGCGGCTTTTCTTGTCGATATGCGGCGAACGATTGACGGTGAAGCGCTCGATCTCCGTCGGCAGCGGAATCGGGCCGCGGACACGGGCGCCCGTCCGCTTCGCGGTATTCACGATCTCCCGCGTGCTGCCATCCAGCACGCGGTGATCGAACGCCTTGAGGCGGATACGGATATTCTGGCTGTCCATGATAAGCGGACCGATCCTTGACTGAGCCTGACGTTACTTCACGATGCTGGCGACGACGCCGGCGCCAACGGTGCGGCCGCCTTCGCGGATGGCGAAGCGGAGCCCC
>NZ_JAUFPN010000141.1 GCF_030409335.1 Paeniroseomonas aquatica | reverse complement strand
CCCGGCCGGGTGCGGTCGGGGTATTCCTTGAACCCCATGAGGGTACCAAAAGAGGGGCGGCCGGGGGTGCGGACCTCAAAGCCGCGCCGGCCGCAGATGACGCGGTCCGTGTAGATGGAGCCCCCGAGGGAGCCGCTGACCATCGGGACGGGGAGAAAGCGCGCCGTGAGGAACAGGCGCAGAGCTTCGCCCAACTCGGAGAACAGCACCCCGCCGGCCTCACGGATGCCCAGCCGTACCGGCCCCATCTCGGCGTAAGCCTGCAACAGCACCAGCATCCGGTCATCCAGGGTGCGGATCAGTTCATTGCTGGCCGTGGAGGCGGTGGCCTCCTTTCGGCGCCCCATGCGCGAGCGCAAGGCGTTGAGACCACGCGCCACTGGGGCGCGCGGCGTGACAATCACCGAGACGAACCACTCGTTGACCCGCTCGCGTCCGGCGAGAACGTGCTGCCGGTAGGTGGCATCCAAATCGGCAGCGAAGGTGCTGCGGTAGTGCCCGCCCGGCAGCGGCGAAGCGCCATCGTGCCGTACCATCGTCTCTACAACCGTCAGGGTATCGTCGGCGATGTTCCGCAGGACCGCGTTGCGGAAGCGGGGCCGGCTGTTCCGCCGGCCGTGATCCTCCAGGGCGAAGGGGGCACCAACTAGCCGCAGCATCCCCATTACCGACCCGTCCGTGCGCAGCACCGCGTTGTCGCGGACGTGGCCGACGAAGGGCACGTAGTCGTCGGCGCCCCGCTCGCTCCACCCGGAGGCGGACAGGAAGGGGTTACGCATGGCGCATGCCGCGTGGACCCCGCGCGCTCCCGACAGGCATGGGAGCGACGGAGGCGCCGCCCCAATCGGCAGTGTCGAAGCCGCGGGCGCTGGTGTTGAGCCAGAGCATTGCGACGCCGACCGCGTTGTAGTCGCGGGCGACGAGGAACCGGGCGGCAACCCAGACCGGGGCGACGAGGGCGAGTGCCCAGGCCACGCCGGTCAGGCCCTTGAACACGACCTGCACCTCGGCCGCGACTACGAACAGGCCAAGGGCCAGCGGCAGCGGTAAGCCCCACATCATGGCCGGCCGCGTCGCCGCGACGTGCAAGGGATCTTCCTGCAGCGGTTCCACGTCGTGCCGCTCTCAGAAGCCGAAGTAGCCGGCGATGGTCTCGGCGTTGGCCAGGATCATGCCGCCAGCCACCACAGAGGCGATGACGCTGACCGAGAAACGCATGACGAACAAGCCGATGGCGACCGCGATGATGCCGAGCATCACCAGACCGCGGGCAATGTTGGTCATGAACCACTGCGTCAGGCTGGTGATGGCACCGGAGCCGCCCCCCACCTGCGCATGCGCCAAGTCAGGCAGGATCAGGCAGGCGGCGGCGACGGCAGTGAACAGGGCGGCGTTCCGCGCCTTGGGTGAGAAGGTCATTCTGCAGTCCTCGGGGGCTCAGTGGAGGTAGCTCCCACGGCGCCCCCCGACGCCGTGGAAACCGCACGAGGCATGGCCAGCGGGCGCGGGCGGCTCGTGTGGATGGCCGACGCCCATACGTCCCAATCGGGGGGTGCGTCCGGGTCATCGGCGGGCGGCTCGGCATCGTGATTGGCGGCCGGGCGTTGCGGCGCTTCAGCAGCGTCACCGCGTAGGCGGATTGCTGGCACCACAGCTTCGGCGGCGCCTTGGACGCGCTGGACGTAGCCGTTGGCGAATCCCCGTTCGGGGTGACCAGTGTTATAGCGGGAGAAGGTAACGCGAAGCGCCTGCTGCGGGTCCGCCCCGCCGCGGAGCGCGGCGGCATAG
Organism: Paeniroseomonas aquatica; assembly: GCF_030409335.1. Taxonomy (GTDB): domain Bacteria; phylum Pseudomonadota; class Alphaproteobacteria; order Acetobacterales; family Acetobacteraceae; genus Belnapia; species Belnapia aquatica. Next base: position 158 of record NZ_JAUFPN010000141.1, on the reverse strand, counting down.
CCATCGCGCAGTATGCGGGCGCCGGCTGTCAGATTGATGCAAGGGTCGAGGACGGCCGCGACCGTGAGCCCGAGGCTGCGAGATTGCGGCTGTTCACCTGCATCAAGCCCAGGTCAACGGAACGGCCCTGGCGCTCGATCAGGTCCGTGGCAAGGGTG
>NZ_JAUFPN010000140.1 GCF_030409335.1 Paeniroseomonas aquatica | reverse complement strand
GACGCTTGCTGTCGGCCTCACGAATTATCCAGGCTAGCACCGCGGCCGGCAGCGGCAGGTGTTTCATCAGGTCCCAAACCCGTGCCCAGGACCATTCCGCCTGGACGTAATCCGGCGAGAACAACCCGCCGACATTGAGCCCGAGATAGCGGAAGCCGAGATACATTAGGATCAGCGCCAGCAGGAAATTCGGTACCGCGAGCCCAATAAAGCCGAGCGTGGTGAAGACGTAGTCCGCCACCGAATACTGCCGCACCGCCGAATAGATGCCGATCGGCAGGGCGATGGCCCAGGTCAGGAACAGCGCCGCAAGCGAGACGACCATGGTCAGCCACAGCCTGTCGCCGATCACTTCCGTGACCGGTCTGCGCCAGACCATGGAGACGCCGAAATCACCCTGGAGCACACGCCCCATCCAGCGGGCGTACTGCACGACCACGGGCTGATCGAGCCCATAGTCGCGCCGCATCGCTTCCGCCTGCTCAGCCGAAACGCTGCTGCCGCTCGCCGTTAGGTTAGCGATATAAGCATCGATGAAATCACCTGGCGGCAAGCGGATGATGACAAAGGTCAGGATGGAGATGCAGATGCAGGTGACGAGCGCGAGCCCGAGCCGTTGCGACAGATAGATCAACATGCAAGCATGCACTGCCGTCGCGGCATATGACGCTCCTCCTCGGGTGGGCGCTTCGAGACAGCCCTTTCCAGCATGATTAGAGGCTGTCGGAGATGTGAGTGCAAGCCCTGCCGCTCAGGCTGCCCGCGCCACCACGTACCCTTCGAACGCCGCCAGCTTGCCAGATGCGGCGACCGCGGCCGTGTTGCAGGGATCGACAGGACGAACGCAGTAAGCTCAGCCCAGGCTGGGTTCAGGTGGAGCGGACGGAGGTCGGGTGTCCCAGCTCCAACATACGGTTCAGAGCATGGACGGCAACGTCCACCTCGGTCGCCCGACGCTGGTCCGTGCGGCTGCGCAGCCCATCACCCATCACCTGCTTGAACCTGCCGATGGTGGCTTCGACGCGGGCTCAGATGGTGTAGCCAGATGCTTTCTGCCAGGCCGCTCTTCCGTGCTCGGTGATGCGCTGCAAGTGGCAGTCCCGCTGCGCTGGTGCGGTTTCAGCCGTCTCGCTCGGCACGGCCGTGGATCGCGGCGGCACGATGATCAGCGCTTCTGGATGACGCTCGGTCACCGCAGCGGCAACGCCTTCCTGGTCGTAGGCGCCGTCCGCGGTGAGCGAGGCCACCGATGTCGTCACCTGGTCGAGCAAGGGGCCAACCTGGAAGCCGTCATCGACGTCGTTGGTGGTCAGCAGTGCTGCGACAATCTGGCCAGTCTCGGCGTCCATGCCGATGTGTAGCTTCCGCCAGGACCGGCGCGTTTTGGTGCCGTGTTCTCCAGCAGCCATTCGCCCGCGCCGCAGAGCTTCAGGCCGGTGCTGTCGACCAGCAGGTGGATGGCCTTGCCGCCCCTGCATGACCGCAGCCGGGACACCTCCAGCGTCCCGGCCCGGCGGCAAAGGGTGGTGTGGTCGGGCACCGCCAGAGCCAGTCCGAGAGGTTCAAGACGGGGCCGGTCAGCCCCTCCGTCTGGCGCAGGGCCAAGCGGAACATGGTCCGCAGGGTCAGCGCAGTCAGGATTGCTAGAGGGGAGTACCAGGGCTGCCCGCCCGGGGTCGTGCGCGGTGCTGCGCGCCACCCCTCGATCGCTTCGGCGCTGAACCACTGTCAGACTCCCGCGCTGGCGCAGGCTGGCGTCGTAAACGCACTAGAGCACTTTGAGGTTGCGCGGAATCGCGCGTTCTGA
>NZ_JAUFPN010000014.1 GCF_030409335.1 Paeniroseomonas aquatica | reverse complement strand
GGCCGATGCCGAGGCGTGCGTCGCCGCGGTGCGCGCCGAAACCCCCGGCACTGGCGGGCGGCTTGGTGTCGGCATGCGACGCGATGTGGGCACTGTGCTGGAGGGCGGATCGCCGGCCTATGTCGATGCGCTGAATGAGGTGGTGATCGCCATCATGGTCGAGAAGCGCGAGTGTGTGGAAGACCTGGAGGCGATCCTGTCGGTCCCCGGCATCGACATGGTGCAGTTCGGGTCATCCGACTACTCGATGAGCCTGGGATTGACCGGACAGCGATCGCACCCGGACGTGGTGAATGCAGAGCGCAAGACGATCGAAATGGCGCTGAGAATGGGTAAGCACCCGCGTGTGGAACTGGCGGATATCTCGGGCGCGAAGCCGTACCTGGAGATGGGGGTGAAGCATTTCTGCATCGGGTGGGATGTACGGATTTTGTACAACTGGTGGCGCACGAACGGCGCGGGCATGAGGGCGATGCTGACGGGCGAGGCGGCAGTGGCGCTCGCACCGCAGCCGGTGAAGACCGGCACCTACTGAAAGTCCGGCCGCAGCGGGCGGGACTATCGGCGCATCACGGGGGAGGCGACATGGACGGCAACGGACTGTACGGGCTGGAGCTGCGCTCGCGCATCAGCGGGGACGGCGTGCTGGAGCTCTCTCTACAGGAGGCGGCGGTGCCCGAACCGGCCGCCGACGAAATCGTCGTGCGGGTCGAGGCGACGCCGATCAATCCCTCGGACATCGGCGTCCTGCTCGGCCCGGTGGCGCTCGACATGGCCGAGTTCGCCGGGACAGCGGCACGGCCCGTGGTGCGCGCGCAGGTGCCGGCGGCGGCGCTGCCGGCCATCGCCGCCCGGCTCGATGCCTCGCTGCCCGTGGGCAATGAAGGCGCAGGCACCGTAGTGCGCACCGGTGCCGAGGCCGCGCATCTGCTCGGGCAACAAGTCGCGGTATTCGGCGGGGCGATGTGGGCGCAGTACCGCCGCGCCAAGGCGGCGGACTGTCTGGTGCTGCCCGAGGGGACAACGCCGCGCGAAGGTGCCTCCTGGTACGTCAATCCCATGACAGCACTGGGCTTCGTCGAGACCATGCGCCAGGAAGGCCATACCGCTTTGGTGCACACCGCCGCGGCCTCCAACCTTGGCCAGATGCTGAATCGCATTTGCCGTGCAGACGGCATTGGCCTGGTGAGCATCGTGCGCAGCCCGCAACAGGCGGCGCTGCTGCAGGGCCAAGGTGCCCGCCACGTGGTGGACAGCAGTGCCCCGAATTTCACAGCGGCGCTGACCGCGGCACTGACGGAGACCGGTGCCACCCTGGGTTTTGACGCAGTGGGCGGCGGACCGCTAGCCGGGCAGATCCTGGCTGCTATGGAGGCTGCGGCACGGCAGGCCGCCAATACGTACCACCATTACGGCTCGGACCGGCACAAGCAGGTCTATCTGTACGGCCGGTTGAACACCGGGCCCACCACCTTCGAGCGCGCACCGATCGGCTTTGCCTGGGGACTGGGCGGCTGGCTGCTGATGCCGGCGCTGAAGAAGCTGGGTGCGACAGCGGAGGCACGGCTGCGCGCCCGCGTTGCCGCCGAGCTGAAGACTACCTTTGCCAGCCACTACACCGCAGAAATTTCCCTGGCCGAGGCGTTTCGGCCGGAGAGTATGCGGGCCTATTGCCGGCGCGTGACGGGAGAGAAGTTTCTAATCCTGCCACAGCAGGGGCTGAGCTGAAGCGCTCTTGCCAGCCCCGGTCGGCGGCTTCGGCCCGTCGAGGGCACCGCCTCTCTCGACCCGACATTTGCCGGGCTACGCCTTGCCTTCATTAATGAACACGAGTTGCTGTTCCAACCCAGCTCAGCGGAAGCGGTTTAAGCAACCGCGACAGGCCGGAAGCAGATGGGGCGTGGCCATTAAGGATCGCCTCTACAATGTCCGGCACCACCAGCATGAGCCGGAGCAGGGTCCCGAGGTACCCTCGATCGATGCTTTCCCCGGCCACCATTTCGATGATCGAGGCGTAGGGCCCCTCTCCCGGAGGCGCTGGTACCGGAATGCCTGCGCCAGCGCCTTCACTAGCGCCGAGCCAGCCGGCGTCGAAAAAGTCTCGCTGCTGTCCTAGACCAGCGTTACCATCGCCTCCCGCCCTCGGATCGTCAGCTGCACCCAAATCATGATGTTGGCCGCTGCGGCCACACAACATCGGGCTCCCGAAGCGAACTGGCGGTCAGACTGGCTCAAAGTAGCCTTCGTGCCCATTACCGTGACCCGGTGCCGATGGCCCACCCGAAATTGGTGGCCGGTAAACGGAATCAGCCGCTATGCGCCCGTGTCAGTCATGCTCGATCAAGCTTGCGGTGCTAAGAATCCGCCGTTCGTTCATGCCCGATGAAGCTAGAGCACTTTGAGGTTGCGCGGAATCGCGCGTTCTGATTCGACGCTGGTGATGCANTCTGCGGACCTTCGGCGGCGGTTGGTCCGGGCGGTTGAGGCGGGTAGTTCGGCACGCGAGGCGGCACGGCGCTTTGAGGTGAGCCCCTCGGCGGCGATCAAACTGATGCAGCGGGTCCGTGCGACGGGCAGCGCGGCGCCAGCCAAGGTTGGCGGCTACCGGAAGCCCTTGCTGGCTGGGCATGAAGCCCTGCTGCACGAACTGACCATGGCCAAGCCGGGCATCACCCTGGCCGAGGTCCAGGCGGCGCTGACTGGCCGTGGCATCCAGGCGGGTTCGCTGGCCACCATCTGGTCGACACTGCGCCGGCTCGGC
>NZ_JAUFPN010000139.1 GCF_030409335.1 Paeniroseomonas aquatica | reverse complement strand
GACCGGCCGCCGCGCCGCGACTTCGGCAGCCCGCCGGGCGCCGGCTTCGGCGCGCCGCGCCCCTCCTTCGGCGACCGGCCGCCGCCGCGGCGCGAGTTCGGCGGGGACCGCGACGCGGGCGGGCCGACCTATGCCGTCAACGGCACGGTGAAGTGGTTCGACCAGGTGCGCGGCTTCGGCTTCGTCACGCCCGATGACGGCGGCCAGGATGTCTTCCTGCATTCCTCCGTGCTGCAGCGCGCGGGCAAGCAGGATGTGCAGCAGGGCGAGAAGCTCGCGCTCGACGTGCGGGACGGCCAGCGCGGCCGCCAGGCGGTCCAGCTCAAGGACTGAGGCGGGGCAGGGGTTCGGCCTCGCGGGGGCTCCGGTCGCAGGGCCGGGGCCTTTTTGCCGTTCAGGCTTTGCTCATCGGCACCGGTGCAGGCTGCGCGGCATGCGTGGACTGCCGATCATCCTGCTGCTGCTCGCCGCCCTGCCGGCCGGGGCCCAGGCGCCGCCCGCCTGCGTGGCGGGGCGGGAGGGCATGACCGCCTGCCTCGGCGACAAGCTCTGCGAATGCCGCTGGCAGCCGGGCGGGACGCTGACCGGGCGGCCGGCGGCGCATCGCTGGGATTGCGGCGTGCTGCGCCCGGCCTGTGGCGTGGTGCCGGCCGGGCCGCCGCCCATGCCGGACGGCGGCTGGATGCACCCGGGAACGAAGCCCCTGCGCTAGGCCGCGATCCGCGCTGACAGAAGCGCGGTTCACGGTCCAGCTTATTGTTTTGTCGCGCGATTCACGTCTTTCGGTGATTGCACCTCAGACGATCGCGCTCCAGGCTCAGCCTGCCAGCGCCGGCCGCATCGAGCCGGGCCAGCGCGGCAGCGCCGCCAGCAGCTGGATGGTGCCGGCCACCAGCCCCATGCCGACGCCGATCCTGATGGCGAGGTCGTAGGAGCCCAGCAGGTCGAAGACCAGCCCGCCGCCGAAGGCGCCGAGGAAGCTGCCGAGCTGATGGCTGGTGAAGGCGAGGCCCTGCACCAGCGCCTGCCAGCGCAGCCCGAACATCTCCGCCGTCATGCCCGCGACCAGCGGCGCGACGCCGAGCCAGAGGAAGCCCATCAGCGCGGCGAAGACCAGGGTGCTGCCCGGCGTCGGCGGCACCGCGAAGTACCAGGCCAGCACCAGGGAGCGGGTGAGGTAGATGCCGCCCAGCAGCGCCGGCTTGGACCAGCGCCCGCCGGCCCAGCCGAAGAAGAGGCTGCCCAGCACGTTGAAGCCGCCGATGGTCGCCAGCGCCTCGGCCGCCAGCATCGGGTCCATGCCGCAGAGCTGCAGGTAGGAGGGCAGGTGGGTGGTCAGGAACACCAGCTGCAGCCCGCAGATGAAATAGGCGCCCGACATGACCAGGAAGGGCACGTGCCGCATGGCCAGGCCGCAGGCGGCCATGGCGCTGTTGGCCTCGTCGCGGGCGGGCGGCAGGGCCACCTTGTCGACCTTGCCCGCGCTCCAGGCGGCGGGGAGCATCAGCAGGCCGAGGGCGAGGAAGCCGAAGACCCCGGCGCGCCAGCCATAGCCTTCGGACAGCAGCTGCCCGATCGGCGCGGCGATCAGGGCGCCGAGCGACCCCGCCGCCGAGACCAGCCCCAGCACCGTGCTGCGCAGCGCCGGCGGGACGGGGCGGGAGGCGACCGCCATGGCCATGCCGGAGGCGGTGCAGGCCAGCGCCAGCCCGATCAGCAGGCCGGCGCCCAGCATGACGTCCAGCGCGCTGCTGGCGCGGGCCAGCAGCAGCAGCCCGGCGAGGTAGGAGAGCACCCCCGCGACCAGCACCGGGCGGAAGCCGAAGCGCGCCGCCGCCGCCCCGGCGAAGGGCTGCAGGAAGCCCCAGGCGAGGTTCTGGATGGCGACCGCCAGGGTGAACTCCGCGACCGCGATGCCGAGGTCCTTCACCGCCGGCTGCATGAAGAGCCCGAGGCTCTGCCGCAGCCCCATCGCCAGGCTCAGCATCACCGCCGAGCCGATCAGGATGGGGGCGACGGAGCGGAGGTCGCGGAGGTTTGCCACCGGGCTAGCCGAGCTTCGCCAGGCCCTGGGTCAGGTCGGCGATCAGGTCGGCCGGCTCCTCCAGCCCGATGTGGATGCGGACCATCGGGCCGCCGAAGTCGCCGGTGCCGGCGGTGCGGGTGATATGGCCGGTGGTCGGGATGGCCAGGCTCTCGAAGCCGCCCCAGCTGGCGCCGATGCCGAAGAGCTGCAGGCTGTCGATGAAGCGCGCCGCATCCTCCGGGGTGTAGTGCGGCTGGAGCACGAGGCCGAACAGCGAGCAGGCGCCGGTGAAGTCGCGCTTGAAGATTTCGTGCTGCGGATGCGAGGGCAGCGCCGGATGCAGCACCCGCAGCACCTGCGGTTGCGTCTCCAGCCACTTCGCCACCTCGATGCCGCTGGCCTCCTGCCGCTTGAGGCGGACCAGCATGGTGCGCACGCCGCGCAGCGCCAGCCAGACGTCGTCGGGGGAGGCGAATTGCCCGAGCTGCGAGCCGGCGGCCCGCACCACCTGCCAGTCCGCCTCGTCGTTCACCGTCACGCTGCCGAGCAGGATGTCCGAGTGACCGCCGACATACTTGGTCAGCGCCTGGATGGAGACGTCGACGCCATGCTGGAAGGGCATGAAGTGGTGGATGCCCCAGGTATTGTCCATCAGCACCTTCGCCCCGCGGGCATGCGCGGCGCGGGCGATGGCGGGGATGTCCTGCACCTCGAAGGTGTGGCTGCCGGGGCTTTCGGTATAGACGACCTTGGTGTTTGGCTGGATCAGCGCGGCCATCGCCCCCTCGTCGACCGTCGGGTCGTAGTAGGTGGTGGCGATGCCGAAGCCCTTCAGCAGCCCCTCACACAAGTTGCGGGCCGGGCCATAGGCATTGTCCGGCATCAGGCAGTGGTCGCCGGCCTTGAGGTAGGCGAGCAGCGGCACGGCGACGGCGGCGAGGCCGGTGCCGACGACCAGGCAGCGGGTGCCGCCCTCGATCTCGGCGATGACGTCCTCGAAGGCGTAGTGGGTCGGGCCGCCCTGGGTCCCGTAGGTCATGAACTGCTCGAAGCGGTGCTTGGCGCCCTCCTTGCGGGCGGCGACATTCGGGAAGAGCACGGTGGAGCCGCGATGGACGGCGGGGTTCACGAAGCCATGCACATGGGTGCCGGCGCGGCCGGCATGGCTCAGGCGGGTGGCGACGCCATGCGCCTTCGGGTCGTCGGCCATCAGGAATGCACCTTCGGGGTTTCGGGCCGGCCGGCCCATTCGGTCCAGGAGCCGTCGTAGACGGCGGGTTCGGGGAAGCCGGCGCGGACCAGTCCGAGCGAGAGGATGCAGGCGGTGACGCCCGTGCCGCAGGAGGTGACGACCGGGCGTTCGGCGGTGACGCCGGCGGCAGCGAAGCGGGCATGCAGCGCGGCCGGGTCCAGCATGGTCTGGTCGGGGTTCAGCAGCTCGTTGAACGGGACGTTCGCCGCGCCCGGCATGTGGCCGGAGGGCAGGCCGGGGCGGGGCTCCGGCGCGGTGCCGTCGAAGCGGCCGCGGGCCCGGGCATCGAGGATGAGGGCGCCGCCGCCACCCTGGCGGACGATCTTCTTGACGTCGCCGATGCCGCGGACCAGTTCGGCCTGGAAGTCGGCGACGAAGGTGGCGGCGGTGGTGCAGGGCGGCGGGCCGGCCTCGGTGGCGCGGCCCTCCTTCACCCATTTCGGCAGGCCGCCATCCAGCACCGCGGCCTGGTGGTGGCCGAAGAGCCGCATCAGCCACCAGCCGCGGGCCGCCGAGGCGAGGCCCTTCTGGTCGTAGAAGACGACGCGGCTGGCATTGCTGACGCCAAGCAGGCCCATCAGCTTCTCGAACCGCGCCGCGCTCGGGATCATGTGCGGCAGCGCCGCCTCGGGATCGGCGATGAGGTCGATGTCGAAGTAATCGGCGCCGGGGACATGCGCCTGGGCGTACTTCGCCTTGCCGTCATGCGGCTCGTTCGGCAGGTATTTGGTGGTGTCGAAGACCATGAGGTCCGGCTTGCCGAGCTCGGCCGCCAGCCATTCGGTGCTGACCAGATCTTGCATGTCGTTCACTCTCCCAGGACGAGGTAGACCCGCCGGTTCTGCTTGCCCTTGTTCTCGAGCTTGGTGACCTCGACCCGGCCGATCTCCGCGGTGCGGCGCACATGGGTGCCGCCGCAGGGCTGCAGATCCACGGGGGCGGCTTCCTCGCCGATGCGGACCAGGCGGATGCGGCCGGCGCCGCGTGGCGGCTGCACCGAGAGGGTGCGGACCAGCCCGGGGTTCTCGTCGAGCTCCGCCTCGCTGATCCAGCGCTCGCCGACCGCGTGGTCGGCGGCGATCAGCACGTTCAGCCCCTCGGTCAGGAATTCCTTGGTCGGCGGTGTCGCGAGGTCGAAGTCGAGGCGGGAGCGCTCGGCGCCGATCTGCCCGCCGGTGACGCCGGCCCCGGGGATCAGGCTGCAGAGCAAATGCAGGGCGGTGTGCATGCGCATGTGGCGGTGGCGCGGGCCCCAGTCCAGCACGGCGGTGACGCTGGCGCCGACGGGGGGCAGGGTGGCGCCCTCCGCGAGCTGGTGGAGGACGGTGTCCTCGGGCCCCTTCACCGCCTTGGTGACGATGGCCTCGCCATCGGCCCAGCGCAGCCAGCCGGCATCGCCGGGCTGGCCGCCGGCCTGGGCGTAGAAGGGGGTGCGGTCGAGCAGCACGCCCTCCGGCCCGGCGGCCAGGACGCGGGCTTCCGCCTGCTGCAGGGTGGCGTCGTCGCGGTAGAGCAGTTCGGTTGGCATCCGACTTCATCCCCCGCCCCGCGGCCGGTGGCAAGCCCGGCGGCATGCTCCCGCCCGGGCGCGCCGGCCGCGCTTTGCAGGCCGCCGCCGGCGAATTACCCGGCCGGCGTTCCATGCAATTTCAGATATCCTGGAGCCACCGCTTGTCCAGGCCGGGCCTCGAGGCTGCCTTCCCGTCCCGTCCGCTGACGGTGAAGGCCCCGGTCACCTGGGTGCGCGGCCTCCTGCTCGCCGCCGCCACGCTCGTCCTGGCGGGCGGCTTCGGCTGGTTCGCCGCGGCGGCGGTGGTCCCGACCCTGCTGCAGGACCACGCGGTGCGCGACGGCGCGGTGCCCGTCCGCGAGCCGCACATGGGCGACCACAGCGTGGCGGCGATGGCCCATCGGGACTGGCTGACCACGGACATGGGCCAGGACCATCTGTGGAACCGGATGCTGACCCTGGCCGGCTTCGGCCTACGCAGTGGCCTGCGGGCCCGGCGGGCCCGGCGGGCGCTCTCGGGCCAGCCGCTGGCGCCGGTGCCGCTGCGGATGCTGCGGCGCGACCAGAACGGCTGGCAGGCGGCGCCGCTCGAGGGGGGCGCGGCCATGCTCTGGCCGCTGCCGCGCAAGGCGGAGCCGTTTTGGCTCGACCCGGCGCTCGGCGTCGGCGCGCCGGGCCGGGTGCCGATGCCGCTCGACCGGGAGCTGGCCTGGGCGGATTTCAGCGGGGCGGAACGGGCGCGGCTGCGGGCGGCGCTGGCCTGAAGGGAGGCCGCCTCAGGCCCATTCCCGCCGCAGCCGGGCGCGGTGGTGGCGCAGCCACCAGAGGCAGATGGCCGCGGTCGCATTGCCGACCCGGTCGGCGTCGAGCAGGGCGAAGGCCTCCTCGGCCGGCATGATGAGGACGCGGATGTCCTCGCCCTCATGCGCCAGGCCGAAGGTGCCGGCCTCGCCCGGCCGGGGCAGGGTGACGCGGGCGGCGTAGAGGAACATCGCCTCGTCGCAGCCGCCCTGCATCAGCAGGGTATGGCTGATCCGCTCGAAGCGGTCCGGCCTGAGGCCGGTCTCCTCCTCGGTCTCGCGCCGGGCGGCCTCGGCCGGGTCCTCGCCGGGCTCAAGCAGGCCGGCGGGGCATTCGGTCATGATCGCGGGGAAGCCGGCGGCCAGCGCGGGCAGGCGGAACTGCTGGATCAGGGCGACGCAATCGGCGGCGGGGTCGTAGGGCAGCACGGCGACGCCGCGGCCGCGCCGCCACAGCTCCCAGACCAGCTCGGCCGAGCGGGCGCCGTCGAAGCGCTCATAGGTGAAGCGGACCCGCTGCAGCGGGAAGCGGCCGTCCCAGACCACCTCGTCGGCGCGGACCTCGAGGCCGGGGTGGGCGGGGATGAGCGGGGCCTTGGGGGGTCTGGCGTTCATGCGGCCGGGACCCTAGCCTTGGGGCGGAACGCCGTCCATGGATGCACAACTGGAAGCAGCCCCCCTGGGGGGCACGGCCGAGCCTGTCTCGGCGGAGGCCGAACGCCGCCAGCGCGGGGCGGCGCGGCGGCATGCCGTGCTGATGGTGCTGGGGGCGGCGGCGGTCTTCTCCCTCGCCGGCGCGCTGGTGAAGGGATTGAAGGGGGAACTGCCGCTGGCCGAGGTGGTGGTCTGCCGCAACCTCTTCGGCATCCCGGTGCTGCTGCCCCTGGTCTGGCTGGCCGGGGGGCGCCAGGGCCTCCGGGCGGCGCTGCGCACCCGGAACCCGAAGCTGCATGCCATCCGCATGGCGACCGGGCTGGTGGGCATGGTGGGCGCCTTCTACGGCTACGCGGTGCTGCCGCTGGCGACGGTGACGGCGCTCGGCTTCACCATGCCGCTGTTCCTGACGCTGCTGTCGATCCCGCTGCTGGGGGAGAAGGTCGGACCGCGCCGCGGCGCGGCGGTGCTGGTCGGCTTCGGCGGGGTGCTGCTGATGTCGGTGCCCGGCGGCGGCGGCGCGGCCAATGCGCTGGGCACCGCGGCGGTGCTGGCGGGGGCGGTGGGCTGGGCGCTGTCGATGATCACCATCCGCCGCATGGGCAATGCCGGCGAGAGCAATGCGACCATCGTGCTGTGGTTCGCACTCGGCGCGACCGCCGTCTCGGCCGTGGCGGCGGTGCCGGTCTGGGTGGCGCCGACGCCGCAGCAATGGGCGATGCTGGCCGGGACCGGGATGCTCTCGGCCGTGGCGCAGGTGATGATGACCGAGGCCTATCGCCGCGGCGAGGCGACGCTGCTGGCGCCCTTCGAGTATTCCGCCATCCTCTGGACCACGGCGATGGGCGCCCTGGTCTGGGCGGAGCTGCCGGATGGCTGGGACTTCGCCGGCATGGCGGTGCTGGTGGCCAGCGGCCTCTACATCTGGCGGCGGGAGGTGGTGCTGGGGCTGCGCCGCTGAAGCGGAGCGATCCCGGCCCCCTTCCCAGGCGGGCGGATCGCGCGTCACCATGGCCCGGCGCGGAACCGGGACGGGCACGAACCCCGGCCGCCACGGAGGAAACCCAGGAATGACCATCCCACGCCGGAGCCTCGTCCTCGGGGCGGCAGCCGCCCCCCTGCTCGCCGGGGGCCGCGCCCGCGCCCAGGGCCAGCCGATCCGCCTCGGCGTGCTCGGCGACTTCTCCGGCCCCTACCGCCACCTGTCGGGCCCGACCAACGTCGCCTGCGTCCGCCAGGCGGTGCAGGATTCCGGCCTGATCGAGCGCGGCATCCCGGTGGAGGTGGTGCAGGCCGACCACCAGCAGAAGGCCGATACCGGCACCGGCATCGTGCGGGAATGGTTCGACCGCGGCGGCGTCGACGTGGTGCTGGAGGTCAACAATTCCTCGATCGCCCTGGCGGTGAACGGCATCGTCCGGGAGAAGGACAAGATCCACCTCAACACCGGCGCCGCCACCACCGAGCTGACGGCGCACAACTGCAGCCCGAACACCGTGCACTGGACCTACGACACCTACATGCTGGCGCGGTCCTCGGGCGTCGCCACGGTGAAGGCGGGCGGCAACAGCTTCTTCTTCGTCACCGCCGACTTCGCCTTCGGCTACCAGATGGAACGCGACCTGACGCGCTTCATCGAGGCCGGCGGCGGCCGGGTCGCCGGCAAGGTGCGCTACCCCTTCCCCGCGACCAGCGACTTCTCCTCCTTCCTGGTGCAGGCGGCCTCCAGCCGGGCCAAGGTGGTGGCCTTCCTCAATGCCGGGGCGGATTTCATCAATTGCGTGAAGCAGGCGAACGAGTTCGGCCTGACCAAGCGTGGCCAGAAGCTGCTGGGGATCATCGGCTTCGTGAACGATGTCCATACGCTCGGCCTCGAGACCGCGCAGGGGCTGCTGCTGACCGAGTGCTTTTACTGGGACATGAACGAGCGGACCCGCGCCTTCACCCGCCGGGTCCTGCCGAAGACGCCGGACAACTACCCGAACCAGTGCCAGGCCGGCGCCTATTCCGCGGCCCTGCACTACCTCAAGATGGTCGGCCAGGTCGGGGCGGCGCGGGCCAAGGCCTCGGGCCGCGAGATGGTCGACCTGATGAAGGCGGCGCCGACCGACGACGACGTCTTCGGCGCTGGCCGCATCCGGGCCGACGGCCGCAAGATCCACGACGTGCACCTGTTCGAGGTGAAGGCGCCGGCGGAGTCGAAGGGGCCGTGGGACTACTACAAGCTGGTGCAGACCACCCCGGCCGAGGAGGCCTTCCGGCCACTGGCCGAAGGCGGCTGCCCGCTGGCCAATACCTGAGCCGCGGCGCGGCCCATCCGCCGCGCGGTGGGCCGTGGCTCAGGCGGCGGGGCCGGGCAGCGGCTGGCGGCCTTCGGCGCGGCCATGCTTGAGGTAGTGGTCGAGGCCGGACTCGAAGAACTTCGCCTTCACCGCCGCCTTGGCATCGCCATAGGTCGCCAGGTACCAGTCCTCGTCGAAGGGGACCGGCGGCCCGGCGGGCGCCGGCTCGGCCAGCGGCACGCCGAATTCGGCGCGCAGCCGCAGCAGCTCGACGCGCAGCTCCTGCACCCCCGCCTGGGCCAGGTTGCGGGCGAATTCGGTGGTGTTGCGCGCGGTGGTCAGCGCCGCATGCGCCTCCCGCAGATGCTCCAGCGCGGCTTCGGCCGCGGCGGCGCGGGCGAGGGCGGCGTCGCGCTCCTGCCGGGCCGCAACGAGGGCGGCGTCCGCCGCCGTCCGGGCCGCGACCGCGGCGCTGGCCTGGCTCTGGGAGGCCTCGGCGCTGGCTTCGGCCGCCGCGCGGGCGGCC
>NZ_JAUFPN010000138.1 GCF_030409335.1 Paeniroseomonas aquatica | reverse complement strand
AGCAGGCAGCGTTTCTGCATGTGAACGTCCCCCTGGGGAGTGTTGGTGGCAGCGAGGCGGCGTCGCAATGATATGGGACGAGACGGCACCATGTCATCGGTATCGTCCGTCCACCACCGGCGGCCAGCGGAACGCGTCGCCCTCCAAATTGCTTTCAGATCAGGACCAAGCCGCTGCCGTCCCACACCACGATCTTGACCCGCTCGGCGCGCTTTGAGTGGAGCACCAGCAAGCAGCACCTTGGCCGCCAGCGCCGCCAGGGAATGCGCCCCCTTGCGGAATCCACCGGCCGTGTCGCCAACAGTACCCGCGCCCCCGCCGGCAGCGTGATCATGCCGCCGACGCCCAGATCGCCCGCAGTACCGTCGTCAGCATCGCCGCATCGATGCCCGCCGGGATGCGCAGCACGGCGCCTGACAGCTCCACCTCGATAGACGGGGCAGGCGATCGGGGTAGCGGAGCCGGTTCTGCCGCGGACGTCGGNTGCTGCGGGCAAACCTGCCAACAACGTGTTACCTCGGTCACCATCGTACTAGGCTGCAATGTTTCCGAGACGATCCGCGCCTTCTCATCGCCAGGCCATTTCCACCGTCGGCCTGGTCCCGTCAGAACCTCGACCCGGCGGTAACCGCCACCCTTCGTGTCGTCCCTAGCGTCATCCATAACGATAGCTCGAAGCCCTCTGCTCCAAGCTGATCCATCACAGTCAGGTCTTATGCCGGAAGAAGGGTCTCGTCCCCGCGCTTACTGTTCATCGCCCATCTGGAAGCACGAATGGCCGAGGGCTGCTAGGACGCTATGACGCTCTGGCGTGAGTTGCAGGACCGCGGCTACGCGCATGGTCCCAAGGTGGTGCAGAAGTGGGTGGCCGAGAACCGGACGAGGCCAGCTCGCAGGACGCCCCGGTGGAAGGCGGCTAGGTGCAGGTCCAGGGCCCACGGTGATGCCCTGGTAGGTGGTCAC
>NZ_JAUFPN010000137.1 GCF_030409335.1 Paeniroseomonas aquatica | reverse complement strand
CCGGCCGCCGGCACCGCGCGGCCCCCCGCCGTGGAGACGGTGCGGCCGCCGGCGGTGGTCACCGCCGCGATGCCGTGCGGCGTCACCCGGAAGCCGCCGTTGGCGATCGCCGCATAGGCGGTGGCGAGGTCGATCAGCGTCACCTCCCCGGTGCCCAGCGCCAGCGAGGCGTCGTTGGGAAAACGGCCATCGAGGCCGAGCCGGCCGGCCATCTCCATGGCCGCGCGCGCACCGCCGGCCTTCAGCAGCACCCGCACGCTGGCGGTATTGACCGACTGGGCCAGCGCCTCCTCCAGGGTGATCTCGCCGCGCGGCCGCCAGGTGCCGTTGCCGGGGGACCAGCCGCCGAGGATCAGCGGGGTATCGGCGATCAGGTCGTCCGGGCCCAGCCCGCGCTCCAGCGCCGCCAGGAAGTAGATCGGCTTGAAGGCGGAGCCGGGCTGGCGGCGGGCGCTGGTCGCGCGGTTGAACTGGCTGGCGCGGTAGTCCCGGCCGCCGGCCATGGCGCGGATGGCGCCGGTCTCGGCCTCCATCACCAGCACCGCCCCCTGGGCGACCCCGGCCCGCGCCCCGGGGCCGGCGAGCAGGGCCTCGAGCCGCGCCTCGACCGCCGCCTGCAGCTTCGTGTCGAGGGTGGCGCGGAGCGTGAGGTCGGCATTGCCGGGGAAGGCCTCGGCCAGGTCCTCGAGCGCCCAGTCGGCGAACCAGCCGGCCTGGCGGCTGCCCGGCGGCGGCAGCCGCATCCGGGAGAGCTCGGCATCGCGCTGCGCCTCGGTGATGGCGTGGTTGTCGAGCATCGCCTCCAGCACCTCGGCGGCGCGGGCGACCGCGAGGTCGGGCGCGGCGCGCGGGTTGTAGCGCGACGGCGCCTTAGGCAGCCCGGCCAGCAGCGCAGACTGCCAGAGCGCCAGCCGCCGGGCCGGGATGCCGAAATACAGCCGGGCGGCGGCATCGACGCCATAGGTGCCGGCGCCCAGGTAGACCCGGTTCAGGTAGATCTCGAGCAGCTGGTCCTTGCTGAAGCGGTGCTCCAGCCAGAGCGCCAGCAGGGCCTCCTGGATCTTGCGGCGGACGTTGCGCTCCGGCGTCAGGAACAGGTTCTTGGCCAGCTGCTGGGTCAGGGTGGAGCCGCCCTGCACCACCTCCCCGGCGCGCCAATTGGCCAGGGCGGCGCGGGCCAGGCCCCAGGGGTCGATGCCGAAGTGGCGGCGGAAGCGCCGGTCCTCGACCGACATCAGCGCCGCCGGCAGATGCGCCGGCAGGTCGCGCAGCCGCACGGTCTCGCCATACAGGTCGCCCTGGGTCGCCAGCATGGCGCCATCGGCGGCGAGCAGGGTGACCGAGGGGCGGCGGGTCGCAGCCGGCAGGCTGTCCGGCCGCGGCAGGTCCCAGGCGAAGACCAGCAGCAGCAGGGCCAGGGCGACGCTGCCCCAGATGCCGAGCAGCAGCGGCCAGCGCAGCCAGTGCCAGGCGCCGCGGCGGGGCGGGGCGGCGGGGGCGGCGGCCGCCGGGCGGGACGGCC
>NZ_JAUFPN010000136.1 GCF_030409335.1 Paeniroseomonas aquatica | reverse complement strand
TTCGCCGCCTCAGCCCAAGGAAATGGCCAAAGTCCAGCTCAGGTCTTCTCCACATTCCAGAACACCGGCACGGGCCCCTTCAGGATGCCGCGCAGGTTGCTCCGCCAGGCGCTGGGGGGCAAATACTGGCCGAGCGGGATGAAGGGCACCGTCTCGAAGGACCGCGTCTGGATCGCCTGGTCCAGGCGCTTCAGCTCCGCCTTGTCGGTCCCGTCCATCCAGGCCTCGCGCATCCGCTCCACCTCCGGGTCGTCCGGCCAGCCGAACCAGGCCTGCCGCCCATTGCCCCGCAGGTTGGAGGCGAAGACCGGATCACGGTACTCCGCCGCCGGGAAGCCCGAGGGAAACACCGACCATCCGCCCTTCTCCGGCGGTTCCATGCTGGTCCGCCGCTGCACGATGGTCCCCCAGTCCATCGACTGGTCGTCGATGTTCAGCCCGACCGCCCGCCAGGCGGCGACCGCGACGCTGGTGAAGGCGTCGTAGAAGGTCTGGTCGGTCGGGTG
The DNA here is from genome assembly GCF_030409335.1 of Paeniroseomonas aquatica. Classification (GTDB taxonomy): domain Bacteria; phylum Pseudomonadota; class Alphaproteobacteria; order Acetobacterales; family Acetobacteraceae; genus Belnapia; species Belnapia aquatica. Next base: position 24,244 of record NZ_JAUFPN010000136.1, on the reverse strand, counting down.
CATGCAGACGATGCGCTCCCCGGCATAGCCGGCCTCCCGCAGCATCCGCTTGATCGCCTCGGTCCCCGGCCGCTGCCGCACCGTCTCCATCCCCGCCTCATTGGCCGAGGGCGTGCCGGGCAGGAAATACCCGACTGGCGCGCGGAACAGCGACGCATCGGTCCCCATCGCCGCGGTCATCGTCTCCACCTGGTCGATCGCCGCCATCATCGCCCGCCGCACGCCGACATTCGCCGTCGGCCCATGCAGATGGTTCGGCCGCATCGCCCCGAAGGTCCCGTAATTGTCGATCGCCCCGACCGTCACCCCCCGCGCCCGCTTGAGGCGGGAGAGCAGGTCGGGCAGCGGCTGGTCGATCCAGTCCACCTCGCCGTTGATCAGCGCATTCGCCGCCGTCGCCGGGTCCGGCAGGATCTGCCACTCGACGCGATCGACCAGCACCCGGTAGCCGCCGGCGGCATGGCTCGCCGGCTCCGGCCGCGGCGCGTATTTCTCGAATTTGGCGAAAACCGCCCGGCTGCCGGGGACGTATTCATCCGCCACCCAGCGGAAGGGCCCGCTGCCGATGAACTCGGCCACCTGCTTGTACGGGTCGGTCAGCGCCAGCCGCTCCGGCATGATGACCGGGCTCGGCTGCGTCTTCGCCAGGGCATAGGGCAGGGAGGCGAAGGGCTTCCTCAGCCGCCAGACCAGGGTGCGGTCATCGATCGCCTCCAGCGCATCCAGCCGTGCCGCGATGGTCTGGCCGATCGGGTCCCGCACCATCCAGCGCTTGAGCGAGGCGACGCAATCCCGCGCCGTCACCGCCTCCCCGGTATGGAACCGCAGCCCGTCGCGCAGCCGCATGGTCCAGCGCCGGGCGTTGTCCTCGACCCTGTGGCCCTCGACCATCTGCGGCTGCGGATTGAGCTGCTCGTCCCGTCCGTAGAGCGTCTCAAACAGCAGATGCGCCGAGTTGCGGGTGACGACGGCGGTGGTCCAGACCGGGTCCAGGCTGGTCAGGTTGGCCTGCGGCACATGGATCAGCACCTTCGGCTCGGCGGCCAGCGCCGGGGCGGCAAGGCGGGTCACTGCAAGGCTCGCAGGCAGCGCGGCCAGCAATTGGCGACGTCGCATGGTCGTCTCCTCTCCCGTGGTGGCCCTTGCCGGGCCTTGGGCGCGAGTGTCCCCCGCCCGGCGCCCGGCTGCAACGCCTGCCGCAAATCCGGGCAGGGCAGGGCTGGCAGGGCCAGATAACCCGCCCTTCACGCTTGCGCCCTCGCCCCCGGCGCGCAGAATGCGACCACCGGACCGGAGGATTGCATGACCATCGCGCGGCAGATGAGGCTCGGCGTCTCGATCCGCTACCTCGGCTACCACGCCGCCGCCTGGCGCCACCCCGAGGCCGACCCCGGCGCCGCCTCCAAGCTCAGCCACTTCATCCGCCTCGCGCAGACGGCGGAGGCGGCCAAGCTGGACATGGTCTTCCTCGCCGACGGCATCGGCCTCCGCACCCGGGACGACCCGCCGGGCGCGCTCTGCCGCTCGCACCAGACCGCCGAGCTGGAGCCGCTGACGCTGCTCTCGGCGCTGTCGGCGGTCACCAGCCGCATCGGCCTCGTGGCGACCGCCAGCACCACCTACAACGAGCCCTTCCACATCGCCCGCAAATGGGCCTCGCTCGACCACCTCAGCGGCGGCCGCGCCGGCTGGAACATCGTGACCAGCTGGTCCGAGGCCGAGGCCTGGAATTTCAACCGCGAACAGCACATGGACTACGACCTGCGCTACGAACGCGCCGCCGAGTTCGTCGAGGTGGTGAAGGGCCTCTGGGACAGCTGGGAGGGCGATGCCCTGGTCCACGACAAGGCCAGCGGCATCTTCTTCGACCAGTCGAAGCTCCACTGGCTGAACCACAAGGGCAAGCATTTCCAGGTCCGGGGACCGCTGACCATCGCCCGCACCCCGCAGGGCCGCCCCATCCTGGTCCAGGCCGGCGCCTCCGAGCAGGGGCTCGAGATCGCGGCGCAAAGCGCCGACGTGGTCTATACCGGCGCGCTGAACCTGGACTCCGCCAAGGCCTATTACGTCAACCTGAAGGACCGCATGGCCAAGTACGGCCGCGCCCGGGACGACCTCAAGATCATGCCGGGCATCACCCTCTTCATCGGCCAGACCGAGGAAGAAGCCCAGGCGAAATACAAGCAGCTGAACGACTTGGTGGAGCCCGAGCTCGGTCTCTCCTATCTCTACAGCCAGATGGGCGACCTCTCGGCCTATCCGCTCGACGGCCCGGTGCCGGAGCCGAAGGACCCCCGCGTCCGCAGCATGGCGGCGAACAACCTGGCGCTCGCCCGGCGGGAGAACCTGACCATCCGCCAGCTCTATTCCCGCATCGCCGCCGGCTTCGGCGGCCGGGTGCTGGTCGGCACGCCCGAGATGATCGTCGACAACATGGTGGAGTGGATGGAGGCCGGCGCCGCCGACGGCTTCAACCTCTGCCCGCCGGTGCTGCCGCTCGGCCTCGACGACTTCGTCGAGATGGTGCTGCCCGAGCTGCACCGCCGCGGCCTGTTCCGCACGGAATACGAGGGCACGACGCTCCGCGAGAACCTCGGCGTGCCGATGCCGGTCAACCGCTACGTCGCCGCCGCCGAAGCCGCCGAATGAGCGGGTTGGTCATCCTCGGCGCCGGCCCCGCCGGGAGCGCCGCCGCGGCGATCCTGCCCGAAGCCCGCCTCATCGCCACCGCCTGGCACGCCGAGCCCGGCCGCCTCTGGATCGAGACCGCCGCCGGCGTCGAGGCCGTGCCCTTCGACCGCCTCCTCCTCTGCGCCGACGAACCCCTGCTGCTGCTGGCCCTCGGCTGCGCCTTCGCCGACGGCCGCCCGCAGGTGGACCCGACCGGCCGGACCAGCCAGCCCGGCATCCACGCCGCCGGCGCCATCCTCGGCGCCAGCACGGCCGAGGAGGCCGCCCGCCAGGGCCGCATCGCCGCCCAGTCTCTGGCGGGCCTGCCGCCCGAGGGGGTGCTCGCCGCCACCCCCCTGGCCGAGCCCGAAGCCCCCGGCCGCCTCGACCCGCTTTCCATCGCCCAGCTGTTGGAAACCCCGCCCGGCCCGGCCCGCAGCGCCGGGATCCTCGCCCAGGCCGCGCTCCGCGGCCCCCGCCTGTCCAGCGTCGCCGCCCCCGCCCGCAACGTCGGCTTCGCCGCGCTGGCCGCCATGGCCCCGGCGACGCTGACGCCGCGCGAGACCCAGGCCGACACGGGGACGCTGGCATGAACGTCGACGTCATCGTCGTCGGCGGCGGGCTGCACGGCATGTCCGCCGCCCTCCACATCGCCCGCCGCGGCCACAGCGTGCTGGTGCTGGAGAAGGACCGCGTCGCCGCCCATGCCTCCTCCTACTCGGCAGGCGGCGTCCGCACCCTCGGCCGCCACCCGGCCGAGGTGCCGCTCGCCGTCGAATCCCTGGCGATGTGGCACCGCATCGCCGAGCTCGTCGGCGACGACTGCGACTTCCACGAGACCGGCCATGTGAAGGTGGCCGAGACCGCCGCCGAGCTGGCCGAGCTCGAGGCCCGCGCCGCCGCCATGCGCGCCGCCGGCTGGGACCATGAGGAGGCGATCGACGCCGCCGAGCTCCGCCGCATCCTCCCCGCCGTCGCCCCGCATGCGACCGGCGGCCTGATCGCCCGCCGCAACGGCTTCGCCCGCCCCTACCGCACCACCCTGGCTTTCCAGCGCGCCGCCGAGGCCGCTGGCGCCACCATCCGCGAGGGCGCCGGCGTCGAAGGCCTCGACCGCCGCGACGGCCAATGGCAGCTCCGCTGCACCGACGGCAGCACCCATACGGCGCCCATGCTGGTGAACACCGCCGGCGCCTGGGGCGCCCGCCTCGCGCGCAGCGTCGGGGAAGAAATCCCCCTCGGCTTCAACGCCTTCATGATGATCTACACCTCCGCCCTGCCGCCCTTCGTCACCCCCGTCGTCGGCCTCACCGGCCGTCCCATGTCCTTCAAGCAGGCCGAGACCGGCCACGTGATGATCGGCGGCGGCCACAAGGGAATCGGCGACCTCGATACCGGCGCCGTCGCGCTCGACGTCGAGCGCCTGGCCTTCTCCGCGAAGACCGCGCTCGACGTCTTCCCCATCCTCAAGGACGCCCGCATGGTCCACGCCTGGGCCGGGATCGAGGGCGTGCTGCCGGACGAGATCCCGGTCGTCGGCCTCTCCCGCACGGTCCCCGGCCTCGTCCACGCCTTCGGCTTCTGCGGCCATGGCTTCGAGCTTGGCCCGGTCATGGGCGGCATCGTCGCGCAGCTCGCGCTCGACGGCGCCACCAACATGCCGATCGCCCCCTTCGCGCCGGACCGCTTCGGCGCGCCGGCCGCCGCCGGCCCCGGCGCCCTGCTGCAACCCGCGGGATAGGCCGCCATGCGAGTCGCCATCCTCGGCACCGGCGCCATCGGCCTCGGCGCCGCCGCCCTCCTCACCGAGCAGGGCCACAAGCCCGTGCTCTGGTCCCCCTCCGGCACCGGCGCCGCGGCGCTGGCCGGGGGCGCGCCGCTGGATGCCTCCGGCGCCCTGACCGGCCGCTACACGGTCGCGGTCGCCGCCGATGCCCGCGCCGCCGTCACCGGCGCCGAGACCGTCATGCTGGCGCTGCCCGCCTATGGCCACCGGGCGGTGCTCGACGCCGTGCTGCCGCACCTCGCGGCCGGGCAGACGGTGCTGTTCAGCGGCCACCTCTCCTTCGCCGCCCTCTACCTCGCGCAACGGCTGGCGGAACGCGGCCTGCACCTGCCCATGGTGGTCTGGGGCACCACCGTCACCACCGGCCGCCGCACCGGCCCGACCGCCGTGCGCATGAACATCCGCGCCAAGGTCGACGTCGCCGGCCTGCCCGCCGGCGAGGGCGGCCTCGCCCTCTCCCGCACGCTCTTCGGCGACCGCTTCGTGCCGCGCGACGACCTCATCGCCATCGCGCTGAGCAACGTCAATCCGCAGAACCACATGGCCATCGCGCTGTGCAACCTGACGCGCATGGAGCGCGGCGAGGCCTGGGCGCAGAACGAGAACATCACCGACGCGGTCGGCCGGCTGATCGAGGCGCTGGACGCCGAACGCCTCGCCATCGCCGCTTCCTTCGGCGCCACCGTCCGCACCGTGCGCGAGCACTTCCACCTCTCCTTCCACATCCCCGAGGCCCCGCTCGGCGAGATGGCCCGCGCCATGGTGGCCAAGGGCGACCGCACCCTGGCCCCGGCGACGCTCGAGACCCGCTACGTGCTGGAGGATGTCCCCTTCGGCCTGGTGCCCACGGTGCTGCTCGGCCGCCTCGCCGGCATCCCGACGCCGCTGCACGACAGTGGCATCGCGCTCCTCTCGGCGCTCTATGGCCGTGATCTTGCATCCGCCAACGACATCCTGCCGGCGCTCGGCCTCGCCGGCATCACGAAGGACGAATTACGCGCACGCATGCGCTGAGGAGTTGCCGCGAGCATGGGAACGCTGAACTACATCGCCCGCCGGCTGCTCTTCTCCGCCTGCCTCATCCTCGGCGTCAGCGTCATCCTCTTTGCCCTGATCAACGCCATCGGCAACCCGATCGAGATCCTGCTCGCCGAACGCCCCGGCGTGACCGAGGAGATCATCGAGGCGGTGACGAAATACTACGGCCTCGATGGCAGCGTCACCGACCGCTACTTCACCTGGCTCGGCAACCTCGCCCGGCTCGATTTCGGCACCAGCATCATCTACAACCAGCCGGTCGGCGACATGCTCTGGTCCTTCGGGATCGAGACCCTGAAGATCCAGATCCCCGGCATCCTGCTGGCGCTCGGCCTCTCGGTGCTGGTCTCCACCCTCGCCGCCACGCGGCAGTACAGCCGCACCGATTTCACCGTCATCGCCGGCGCCATGCTCGGCCATTCGCTGCCGGGCTTCTTCATCGGCATCCTGCTGATCCTGGTCTTCTCCTACTGGCTCGGCGTGCTGCCCTCCTACGGCGCCTATTCCACCCGCAACCTGCTCTGGGACAGCGAGATCGCGGACGGGCTCTGGCACATGGTGCTGCCGGTCGGGATGCTGACCATCTTCAACACCGCGACGCTGACATTGCTGATGCGCTCGTCGCTCGTCGACGTGCTGCGGCAGGATTTTATCACCGCCGCCCGCGCCTCCGGCCTGCCGGAGCGCCGCGTGGTCTTCGGCCATGCGCTGCGCAACGCCTTCATCCCGGTGCTGACCTACCTCGGCATCCTGTTCGGCCTGATGCTCGGGACCGCGCCGGTGACCGAGACGGTCTTCACCTGGCCCGGCCTCGGCGCGCTCTACATCATGGCCATCCAGCAGCTCGACTACCCGCTCATCATGGGGGAGACGATGGTCATTACCGTCATGCTGGTCGGCGCCACGCTGCTGACCGACATCGCCTATGTCGTCATCGACCCGCGCATCAGGCTCGGCTGATGCACGGCACCCTTCCCCCAAAACCACCCGGCATCTGGCGCCAGGGCTGGTACCGCTTCCGCCGCAACCGCGGCGGGATGCTGGGCCTCATCCTCGTCGCCCTCGTCGTGCTGGTGGCACTCACCTGCTTCGTCGCCGCGCCCTACGACCCGAACGACCAGTCCGCCATGCTGCGCGGCGCCTCCCGCCAGGGGCCCTCGGCGCTGCACTGGCTCGGCACCGACCGCATGGGCTACGACGTGCTCAGCCGGGTGCTCTACGGCGCCCCCACCGCGCTGGCGGTCGGCCTCGGCGCCATGGCCATCGCCTCGGTCATCGGCGTCATCATCGGCGGCATCGCCGGCTACGTCGGCGGGCTGGTCGATGAATGCCTGATGCGCTTCGCCGAGTTCTTCATGGTCATCCCGGTCTTCATCGTCATCCTCGCGGTGGTGCGGCTCTTCGGCATCATGGTCGTCGGCACCTGGATGGAGCGCGTCCCGCACCTCAACCTGATGACCATCATCGCCCTGCTCGGCCTCTTCGGCTGGCCGCCCGTCGCCCGCATGGCGCGGGCCGAATTCCTCCGCCTCAAGCACGCCGAATTCGTCGAGGCCGCGATCTGCATCGGCACCACGCGGCGGGACATCCTGGCGCGGCACATCCTGCCCAATGCGCTGCCCTCGCTGATCGTGCTGGTCGCACTCGGCATCGGCGGCGCCATCCTGGCGGAGACCATGGTCAGCTTCCTCGGCTTCGGCGACCCCAAGGCCATCTCCTGGGGCCAGCTGCTATATTTCAACTACGAATCGCTGAAGGTCGCGCCCTGGGGCTCGGTCGCCCCCGGCGTCGCCATCTTCGTCACCGTGCTCGGCTTCAACCTGCTGGCGGATGGGCTCACCGATGCCTTCAATCCGCGCCTCCGGCAGTAGCGCCATGGCCGAACCACTGCTCTCGGTCGAGGACCTCAAGGTCCATTTCTTCACCCGGGACGGCGTGGTCCGCGCCGTCGATGGCGTGGATTTCGCCGTCAACCGTGGCGAGACCCTCGGCATCGTCGGCGAAAGCGGCAGCGGCAAGACCGTCTCCAGCCTCGCCCTGCTCCGCCTCGTCCCGCCCCCCGCCCGCACCGTCGGCGGCCGGGTGGTCTTCGAGGGCACCGACCTCCTCACCCTGCCGACCAAGGCGCTCGGCACCATCCGCGGCCGCCGCATCGCCATGGTCTTCCAGAACCCGGCGACGTCGCTGAACCCGATCTATTCCATCGGCAGCCAGCTCGGCGAGATCCTGCTCTGGCACGAGCCCATCACCCGCGCCGAGGCCGAGGCGCGCGTCATCTCGCTGCTCACCCTGGTCGGCATCACCGACCCCGCCGCCCGCCTCCGGCAATACCCGCATGAGCTCAGCGGCGGCATGAAGCAGCGCGTCGGCATCGCCCGCGCCCTGCTCTGCAACCCCTCCCTGGTGCTGGCGGACGAGCCGACCACGGCGCTCGACGTCACCATCCAGGCGCAGATCCTCGACCTGCTGGCCGACCTCCGCCGGCGCCTCGGCATGGCCATGGTGCTGGTCACCCACGACATGGGCGTCGTCGCCCGCATGGCGGACCGCATCACCGTCATGTACGCCGGCCGGGTCTGCGAGACCGCGGATGCCGCCACCATCTTCCGCGCCCCGCAGCACCCCTATACCCGCGCCCTGCTCGACAGCATGCCGCGCATCGACCACCGCTACACCGGCGGCGCCCGCCAGGTGCTGCCCACCATCCCCGGCCGCCCGCCCAACCTGCTGGACCCGCCCGCCGGCTGCCGCTTCCACCCCCGCTGCCCCGATGCCATCGCCGACTGCCGCCGCATCCTGCCACTCGAGACCGAGATCGCCCCCGGCCATACCGTCAGCTGCATCCGCCGCGGCAGCCAGGGGATCGCCGCATGACCGAGGCGCTGCTCGAGGTCCGCAATCTCTCCAAGCACTACCCCGTCCTCAAGCGCGGCATCCTGCTGCAGCGGAAGGCCGCCGAGATCCGCGCGGTGGACGACGTCTCTTTCAGCATCCAGCCCGGCGAGACCCTCGGCCTGGTCGGCGAGAGCGGCTGCGGCAAGACCACCACGGCGCGCGCCATCCTCAACCTCGTCACCCCCAGCGCGGGCAGCGTCCGCTTCGCCGGCCAGGACATCGTCCCGGTCTTCCGCGGCAGCGACCGCCGGGCGCAGCTCGCCATCCGCCGCAGCCTGCAATACGTCTTCCAGGACCCCTACCTCTCGCTCAACCCGCGCTGGACCATCGGCGAGACCCTGCGCGAGCCCTTGCGCGTCCACCTGGCCGATCAGCAATCCGCCTGGCAGGCCCGCATCGACACGCTGCTGGAGATGGTGGGTCTCGAACCCCACCACGCCTGGCGCTACCCGCACGAGTTCAGCGGCGGCCAGCGCCAGCGGGTCGGCGTCGCCCGGGCGCTCGCGGTCGAGCCCCGGCTGCTGATCCTGGACGAGCCGGTCTCCTCGCTCGACATCTCGGTCCGCGCCCAGATCCTCAACCTGCTGGTCGAGCTGCAGGACCGGCTGGGCCTCACCTACCTCTATATCTCGCACGACCTCAGCTCGGTGCGCTTCATCAGCACCCATGTCGCGGTGATGTACCTCGGCAAGCTGGTCGAGATCGCCCCGGTGGACACGCTGTTTGCCACCCCCGGCCACCACTACACGCGCGCCCTGCTGAGCGCGATCCCGGTGCCCGACCCCGGCGCCGCCAGTACCCGCATCGCCCTGCAGGGGGAGGTGCCGAGCGCCATGAACCGCCCCCCCGGCTGCCCCTTCCACCCCCGCTGCGCCGCCGCCCTGCCGGTCTGCTCGCGCGAGGAACCGCCGCTGACCGCCTTCGGCCCCGGCCACCGCCTGGCCTGCCACAACCCCGCCTAGGCCCGCTTCGGCGCTGACAGCGGCGCCCGGGCAGGTCTAGGCTTTCGTCTCAATGCGCGGGTCGCGCCCTGGAAGGAGCATGCGCATGATGCAGGTCATCGTCATCGGCGCCGGCGCCGTGGGCGCCGCCACCGCCTTCCGCCTCGCCCAGGCCGGGGCCCGGGTGACCGTGCTCGACGCCGGCCGCATCGGCGGCGGCACCAGCGGCACCAGCTTCGCCTGGATCAACTCCGCCAATGGCGAGGTCCCGCCCGCCTACCATGCGCTGCGCACCGCCAGCATGGCGCTGCACCGAGAGCTCGCCGCCGAATTCGGCAACCCCGACTGGTATCACCCGGCCGGCGGCCTGCAATGGATGCGCCCCGAGCAGGTCCCGGCGCTGGAGGACAATGTCCGCCGCCTGCAGGCGCGCGGCTACGCCGCCGAATGGATCACCCGCACCCGCCTGCTGGAGATGGAGCCCGACCTCGACCCTGATGTCGTCGGCGACGTCCCCGTCGCCTGGTTCCCCGAGGAAGCCTGGCTCGACCCCGTCCCCTACGCCGGCGCCATGCTGCGCGCCGCAAGCGCCCTCGGCGCGGAGGTCCGCATCCACACCCGGGTCGCCGGCATGGCCATGCAGGGCAGCCGCGTCACCGGCGTCACCCTCGCCGATGGCACGACGCTTCCCGCCGATACCGTGGTGAACTGCGCCGGCCGCTGGGCCGATGCCGTGGCGGAGGATGCCGGCCTGCGCATCCCGCTCGCCCCGACGCACGGCTTCCTGGTCTTCACCCCGCCCGTGGCGCTGGCCGTCGCCCACCTGCTGCATGCGCCGGAGGCCAACCTCCGCCCCGATGGCGCCGGCCGCCTCATGCTGGTCTGGAACGACTTCGCCGCCGCCGTGACCGCCGATACGAAGCCCGATCCGGCCATGCCCGAGGTGCAGGCGATAATGCGCAGCGTCGCCCGCCTCATCCCGGCGCTGGCGGGCGTTGAGGCCGAGGCCGTCCGCATCGGCACCCGCCCCCTGCCGCCGGACGGGCTCTCCATCGTCGGCCCGGTGCCCCGGATGGAGGGCTACTACGTCGCGGTGACGCATAGCGGCATCACCCTCTCGCCCCTGCTCGGCAAGCTCGCCGCGGCGGAGATCACCACCGGCCGACCCGACCCGGCGCTGGCGGCATTCCGCCCCGCGCGCTTCTTCAACTGAGGAGACCCCGCATGCCGAAACGCCGCACCCTGATGCAGGCCGCCGCCGCGGCGGCCGTCACCGCCGCCGCCGGTCCCGCCCGCGCCGCGCCGCCCTTCTTCAAGCTCTATTTGATGATCCCGAACAACCAGCCGGCGCGGATGATCTGGGGCACGCTGGCGGCGCAGCAGATGTCGCGCATCGGCATCGACGTCGTCTCCTCCTTCGTGCCCTTCACCGTCATCGCCCCGCGGCGCTCGCGCGGGGAGGGCAAGCCGCATCCCGACGGCGGCTGGGACTGCTACCTCGAGCGCTACTACTACAATGCCATCAAGCCCACGCCGAACACGCTGTTCCACAGCCGGCTGATGCCGCCGGGCGGCGAGAATTACTACTACGTCAACGACCCGCAGATCGACGCCTCGCTCGATGCCATCAGCAACACCCGCGACGATGCCGAGCGCGGCGCCGCCTACAAGGCGTTCCAGAAGCGCTGGACCGAGGTGGAGCCGCTGACCATCCTGTTCTATCCGCAGGACGTCATCGCGGTGAACCCGAAGCTGAAGGGCTTCGACGCCACCACCTTCAACCCGGTCTTCTTCCCGCAGCCGGAGAAATGGACCATCGAGGGTGCCGGCCGCAACGCGACCGCCGCCTTCGCCTCCTGGGCGCCGCCGGCCAGCCTCATCCCGATGTACACCACGGGCTACAATGAATCGAACATCTTCGGCCCGGTCTACAACCGCCTGTACGAGTACGAGAGCTGGGAGAACAAGAAGCTCATCCCCAGCCTCGCCACCGGCCATACCGTCTCCAACGACGGCAGGACCTGGGTGATCTCGCTCCGCCAGGGCGTGAAGTGGCACAGCGGCGAGGAGTTCACCGCCGCCGACGTGAAGTTCACCTGGGACACCATCCTGAACGCCGCCTACGGCTCGCAGCTCCGCGCCGGGCTGCTGGCGGTGCTCGGCGGCACCGAAAACTACAAGGTCAGCAGCAAATACGAGGTCACCGTCACGCTGCCGGCCTACAACATGCTCTTCCTCGACTGGGCGCTGGGCGCGCTGGCGATGATGCCCGAGCACGCCTACAAGGACCTCCGCCCGGAGAGCCTGCGCGGCCATACCGCCAGCACCTGGCTCGGCACCTATGCGGTGAAGACCTCGGACGGCAAGAGCTTCACCGCCCGCGGCGGCGTCGGCACCGGCCCCTGGATCCCGCAGGGCTACGACCCCGCCCGCAAGGCCTACAAATACGCGCGCAACCCGAACTACTGGAAGCCGCATACCGGCAACGTCACCACCTTCTACATCGTCAACATCCAGGGCACCGACAGCGTGCTCAGCGCGCTCAAGGCCGGCGAGATCGACGCGCATGACCCGATGTACGACATCGGCCCGCAGGTCAGCACCATCGACCCCGCCTGGGGCAAGGTGCAGGCCTTCGACAGCTTCAAGTGGCAGCACATCTGCTACAACCTGAAGCACCCGGTCTTCGGCACCGGCGTCGACACGCCGCTCGGCCGGCAGGACCCCGCGCGCGCCGCCGAGGCCGCCGCCTATATCCGCCGCGCCATCAGCCATGCCATGCCGCGCGAGCAGATCGTCAAGGAGATCGCCGGCGGCTACGGCGAGCCGGGCGTGGTGCCGATGCCCTGGTCCGCCCCGGAATACGACCATGACGCACTCAAGCCGATCGCCTACGACCTCGGTCTCTCGCGCCAGTACATGGAAAAGGCCGGCTACGAATTCTGAGGGGGGATGCTGCGATGAAGCGACAGATGCGGCTCGGCATGTCCATGCGCGGGCTCGGCTACCACCCCGCCGCCTGGCGCCACCCCAAGGTGCCGGCCGACGGCAGCCTGAGCTTCGCGCATTATGTCCGCAACGCCCAGGCGGCGGAGCGCGGCCTCTTCGACATGATCTTCTTCGCCGACGGCATCGGCATCCGGGAGAAGGACGAGCCCCGCGGCTCGCTCGCCCGCTCCGGCTACGAGATCGTGGAGATGGAGCCGATGACGCTGCTGCCGGCGCTCGGCGCGCTGACCAGGCACATCGGCCTCGTCACCACGGCGTCGACCACCTACAACGAGCCCTACCACGTCGCCCGCAAATTCGCGACCCTCGACCTCATCAGCGGCGGCCGCGCCGGCTGGAACATCGTCACCTCCTGGTCGGAAGCCGAAGCCCGCAATTTCAACCGGGAGGAGCATCTCGACTACGACACGCGCTACGAGCGCGCCGCCGAATTCGTCGAGGTCGTGACCGGCCTCTGGGACAGCTGGGAACCCGACGCCTTCCCCTACGACAAGGCCGGCGGCCTCTTCTACGACGAGAGCCGCATGCATGTGCTGAACCATGTCGGCAAGCACTTCCAGGTGCGCGGCCCACTGAACGTGGCATCCATGCCGCAGGGCCGCCCCATCCTGGTCCAGGCCGGCGCCTCCGAGCCCGGCCGCGAGATCGCCGCCGCCACCGCCGACGTCGTCTACGCCGCCCAGGACAGCATCCCGAACGCCAAGGCCTACTACGACGACGTGAAATCCCGCATGGCGAAATACGGCCGCAGCCCGGACGACCTGAAGATCATGCCCGGCCTCCGCACCGTCGTCGGCCGCACCCGCGCCGAGGCCCAGGCCAAGTTCGACGAGTTGCAGTCCCTGCTCGACCCGCTGGTCGGCCTCGCCCGGGTCTACAACGCGCTCGGCGACCTCAGCGGCCATGACGTCGACGGGCCGGTGCCGGAGCCGGTGAAGCCGCCGCAGGTCCGCAGCATCGTCGACCAGATGATGCAGCGGGTGCGGCGCGACAAGCTCACCATCCGCCAGCTCTACACGCAGATGACCGCCGGCGGCTTCTGCCTCATCGGCACCGCCGCCGACATCGCCGACGGCATGGAGGAATGGTTCGACGCCGGCGCCTGCGACGGCTTCAACATCCTGCCGACACACCTGCCCGAGGCCTGCGAGGATTTCGTCGAGCACGTCACGCCGGAGCTGCAACGGCGCGGCGTCTTCCGCACCGCCTACGAGGGCGCGACCCTGCGCGAGAACCTCGGGCTGAAGCCGCACGTCAACCGCTACGTTGCCGCGCGGAAACGATCGCAGGCCGCGGACTAAGCTTTCGTCACATTCTGTTAAACGGTTGACGCGGGTTTTCAATCCGCGTCAATCTTTACGCCTGGGATGCGCCCGGTCATGGCGACGGCCTCGAGTGCGGCATAAACGATAAGAAGCATGCGGCGTCACCGGCCCTGCCGTGGCACGCGCAGGCCAAGGAACGAGTGCGATGGCTGACGTCCCTGAGCGCAGCGACGATCCGCATGGCGCCGCCGGCGCCGAACCCATCCTGCTCAAGCTGCGGCGTACCCCGGCCCGGGCCAGCCATGCCCCGCCCGACGGCATGCTGGAACGCCTCGGCCTCGCCCTGCCGTCCCGGGGCCAGTCGCTGCCCCGCAAGCAGCGCCGCACCCTCATCGCCAAGGCCTTCGAGGCCGAGATCCTGCCCCGCCTCCGCCTGCAGCACGATGCCGCGCCGCGCCCGGCGCCCGCCCGCGGCGCCAATGCCGCCATCGTCCCGCCGGACATCGAGACCCTCACCACGCTGGTGCTGCACCAGGACTTCGACGGCAGCCTCGCCTGCCTCGAGGCGCATGCCGCCCGCGGCGTCGCCGCCGCCCGCATCAGCCTCGAGCTGCTGGCCCCGGCCGCGCGCCGGCTCGGCGAGATGTGGGACAACGACCTCTGCACCTTCACCGAGGTGACGCTCGGCCTCGGCGTGCTGCGGCGGCTGCTGGCGGCGCTGCATGGCCCGGCCGAGGCGGGCCGGCCCCCGCAGGACGCCGCCCGCCGCGTGCTGCTCGCCAGCATCGCCACCGAGCAGCACAGCTTCGGCCTCGGCATGGTGGCAGACTTCTTCCGCCGGGCCGGCTGGGACGTGACCGCCGAGACCCCCGCCGCGGCCGCGGACCTCGCCGAGGCGGTCGGGCAGCATTGGTTCGCCGTCGCCGGCCTGACCCTCAGCACCGATGAGGGCATCGGCCCGCTCGCCCTGGCGATCCGGGCGATCCGCAAGGCCTCGCGCAACCCGCTCATCGGCATCATGGTCGGCGGCCCGATCTTCACCGCCCGGCCCGAGCTGGCGCTGCTGGTCGGCGCCGACCTCACCGCGCCCGATGCCGAGCAGGCGGTGCTGCGGGCCGAGGGGCTGCGCGTGCTGATGAGCATCCTGCCCGACCGCGGCTGAGCGCCGCCCGGGCCTGCCACTCAGGCCAGCCGCCCCCGCGCCGCCCGGTGGACGTGCCGGGCGGCGAGCAGCGCCGCCAGCTCCTCCTCGCCCTCGGCCACCGCGGTCAGGATCATGGCGTGCTCCTGCCAGTCCGGCCCGGCCCGCTCGGCGCTGTTGCGGCGGAAGACCAGCTCGGTCCGCTCGCGCAGCGGCCGCGTCAGCTCCTGCAGCGCGCGGTTGGCCCCGGCATCGGCCAGCAGCTCGTGGAAGGCGGCGTTCAGCGCCGCCAGCTCGGCGGGCGGGGCCCCGGCCGGGAGCGCGGCGCCGCGCGCCAGCAGCGCCCGGATGCGGGCGATCATGCCGGCATCCCGCCGCCGTGCCGCCAGCCGGGCGTTCAGCCCTTCCAGCACCGCCCGCACCTCGATCAGCTCGGCGGCGAATTCCGGGGTGAGCTCGGCGACCTGGGCGCCGCGCGCGCCCTCGGCCGGCACCGCCAGGCCTTCGGCGACAAGCTGCTTGATGGCCTCGCGGATCGGCACCCGCGACATGCCGAGGTCGGCCGAGAGCCTCTCCTCGATCAGCCGCTCGCCGGGCGCCAGCCGGCCGGCCAGGATCGCCTCCCGCAGCGCCTGCAGCGCCTGCCGGCTGAGCGGGGCCCGGGCCGGCGTCGTCAGCGCGGGGCCGGGCGTGGCGGGGGGAAGGCGGTTCATCGGGGTACGGGGGCCATCGCCGCTGGAGGTAGCAGGCGCCGGGACAATTACCATCTCCCCTGCGACCCCGTATACGAGAAACTGCAACGGTCGTCGCCGGTGCCGCCAGGACCGGCAGCCTGACGCTGGAATTGCGCAATATGCCGCCATTTCTGCGCCGCGGCATGATTCCCCCGGCGTGCCTCCCGCCCCGGCGCGGCGGTTTTCGTTGACAGGCCGCGTGGCCGTATACAACGATGGCCTCCGTCAGTGACCCCTGCAGGAGTGCCCGCCCCATGGGGGTCCAGCTCGACGCGGTGCATACCGTCTACCTGCTGGGCGTCGCCGCCATCGTCGGCTCGATGGTCCTGCGCGCCAATGTCGTCGTCCCCGCCATCCTCGCCACCTTCGCCGTCGCCCTGGCCTTCACCGGCAGCCCGCTGGCCGCCACCGTCGCGGTCTTCAACGGCTCGCTCGTCGCGGCGAAGGAGCTGTTCAGCATCTTCCTGGTCATCGCCTTCATGACCGCGCTGCTGAACGCGCTGCGCAGCCTGGGCGCGGACCAGCAGATGGTGCGGCCCTTCCAGCGGGTGATGACCAACGGCCACGTCGCCTACCTCGTGCTCGCCGCCGTCACCTACGTCATCTCGCTGTTCTTCTGGCCGACCCCGGCGGTGCCGCTGGTCGCCGCCACCCTGCTGCCGGCCGCCATCTACGCCGGGCTGCCGGCCATGGGCGCGGCGGCCGCCATCGCCATAGCGGGGCAGGGGATGGCGCTCTCCTCGGACTACGTCATCCGCGTGGCGCCGGCGATCAGCGCCCGCGCCGCCGGCATGGCGGATGCCGCGACCATCATCGCCGACAAGACCCTGCTGCTCTCGCTCGTCACCGGCCTTGTCGCGCTCGGCCTCGCCTGGCTCCGCATCCGCCGCGACATCCGGGCGCCCTCGCAGCGCCACCTCGCCGCCTGGCAGGAAGGCGCCACGCTCGGCGCCAGCCTGGCCGAGCAGCGCGAGCAGGTCGCGCCCAGCATCGGCTCCTTCGACAAGTCGGTCCTCGCGCTGCGCGCCGCCGAGGGCCTGCCGGAGACCGGCGACGCCGCCCCGCCCGCGCCGCGGCACCCCTGGTGCAACGCCATGGCGATCCTGACGCCGATCGTCTTCCTCCTGGTCATCCTCGTCATGCTGGCGCCGAAGCTGGTCGCGGGCCTGCCGGAGCTCAAGGGCGGCGATGCGGCGGCCCTGGTCGGCGGCACCGCGGCGCTGATGATGCTCATCGCCACCTTCGCCGCCGATGGCAGGCAAGCGATGCACACGGCGGCCGACCACATCATCGACGGGCTGGTCTTCTCCTTCCGCGCCATGGGCACCGTCCTGCCCATCGCCGGCTTCTTCTTCCTCGGCGCCGCCGAGACGTCGGGGGCCATCCTCGGCCTGCCCGCCGGCACCGCCGGCCCCGGCCTGCTGTTCGAGGTGATCGGCGCGGTGCAGCACCTCATCCCACCCAGCCCCACGATCGTCGCCTTCGCGGTGCTGATCGTCGGCATGATCACCGGCATCGACGGCTCGGGCTTCGCCGGGCTGCCGCTGACCGGGGCGCTGTCCGGGGCCCTCGGCCCGGTGGCGCGGATCGACCCGACCACCCTCGCGGCGGTCGGGCAGATGGGCGCGGTCTGGACCGGCGGCGGCACGCTCATCGCGTGGTCCTCGCTGATCGCCGTCGCCGGCTTCTGCCGCGTGCCCGTGCTCGATGCGGTGCGGGTGCTCTTCCTGCCGGTGATCGCCGGCCTCATCCTCTCGACCATCGTCGCGGTGGTCCTGTGGTGAGCAACGTCAAACCCAAGGAGGCTCCGATGGCCACGCTGATGAACCACGACGAATTCCGCACCGCGCTCGAGAATGCCATCAAGGGCAAGAGCGCCAACCAGTCCCCCTTCAGCATCGCCTGGGCGACCGGCAAGCTCTCGCGCGAACACCTCTGCCGCTGGGCCGAGAACCACTACCACTACGTCGGCCCCTTCGCCGACTACCTCGGCTACGTCTATGCCCGCATGCCCGCGCACTACCAGGAGGCCAAGGACTTCCTGCTCGCCAACATGTACGAGGAGGAGATCGGCGGCGACCGCCACACCGACCTGCTGATCCGCTTCGCCGAGGCCTGCGGCACCACCGCCGCCCGCGTCCGGGACGAGGACAACATGTCCCCGACCACCCGCGCCCTGCAGTCCTGGTGCTACGCGGTCGCCATGCGCGAGGACCCGATCGTCGCCGTCGCCGGCCTGGTCGTCGGCCTCGAATCCCAGGTGCCCAGCATCTACCGCAAGCAGACCCCGACCCTGCGGGAGAAGTACGGCTTCTCGGACGAGGAGGTCGAGTTCTTCGACCTGCACATCGTATCCGACGAGATCCACGGCGAGCGCGGCTACCAGATCGTGCTGGAACACGCGACCACGGTGGAACTCCAGCAGCGCTGCCTGAAGATCTGCGAGATCGGCGCCCAGATGCGCCTGCTCTACACCACCGCGCTCTACAACGACTACGTGGCCAAGGAGATCTCCCTGCCGCAGCTCGGCCTCGCGGCGTAAACCCGCGCATGCCCGTCGTCACCTTCCATAAAGGCGAGGGGACCTTCGTGGAGGAGGTCCCCGACCAGGCCAATCTCGTGGTGCGCGCGGGCATCCGGAAATACCCCTGGCCGCACCTCCGCTATGGCTGCGGCATGGGCAAATGCGCCAAATGCGCCTGCCGGGTCATCGGCGGCGCGGAGCACCTGCCCGCGCCGAACTGGAAGGAAGAGAAGCAGCTCGGCGGTCGCATCGCCGAGGGCTACCGGCTGGTCTGCCAGATCTGGCTGACGCATGACGTGAGCCTGGTGCAGGACGATGTCCCCTTGCCGCCGCGGGGGGTGTGAAGCAAGGCCAGGGAGGAGGTATCCTCCCGTTGGACGCGGTGCGTCCGACCCTGCTCTATTTCTCTGAGTCTGCTGAATGACCAGACTTTCCCGGACGGACCCCGAGGACCCCAGCATGTACGTCATCCTCACCAGCAAGCCCGGCCAGTTCCGCACCGAGCTGACCCCCGGCCTCACCCCGGTCGAGACCTACGACTACCTCTTCCACGAAACCCGCAAGGCCCGCTTCGTCATCGCCGAAATCGCCGGCACGCCCCGCATCCGCGTGGTCGAGGAAGGCCCCGCCGCCATCGTCAACAGCGTCCCCTGCAAATTCCTCCAGCACTTCGACACCGTCGAGGCCGCCCGCCGCGAGCTGCGGACGCTCACCGCCTTCGGCACCGTCCAGGCCCGGCTGGAGCCGGTGGCGGCATGATCACCGTCGCCTTCCTCACCAGCGGCAAGACGGCGACGGCGGCGGAGCAGACCAGCCTGCTGCGCCTCTCCATCCGCGAGAAGGGCGGCATCCCCTTCAAATGCGGCGGCGGCATCTGCGGCACCTGCCGGTGCAAGGTGGAGCAGGGAATCGAGAACACCGACGCGGTGAAGCCGAAGGAGCGCCGCCACCTGACCGAGGCCGACCTCGCCGCCGGCTACCGCATGGCCTGCCAGACCTTCGTCACCGGCGACGTCGCCGTCTCCTGGGTCCCCGCCGCCCCCCGTCCCGGAACCGTCGCATGAAAGCGTCCCCATGAAGGCTGGCCTCAGGCTCGAACTCCGCGAGGCCCGCGCCATGGTCGCCGGCGCCACCGCCGAGGCCGCCCGCATCGGCGTGGCGCAGACCGTCTGCATCACCGACGACGGCGGCTTTCCGATCGCGCTGGAGCGCATGGACGGCGCCCGCGTCACCGGCCCGCAGATCGCCTGGAACAAGGCCTTCACCGCCGCCGGCCACAAGCGGTCCACCCACCTGTTCAACACCCCCCCCAACGGCCCCGCCCTGCCGGGCAACGAGGCCTTCGGCATCCAGTGGAGCTTCGAGGGCCGCTTCGCCGTCTTCGTCGGCGGCTTCCCCATCGTGGTGGATGGCGCGGTGGTCGGCGGCATCGGCCTCAGCGGCGGCAACGGCGAGCAGGACATCGCCTGCGGCATGGCCGGCCTCCGCGCCCTGGCCGAGCTGCTGGCGCCCGAGGGCCTGGCCGTGCTGGTGGAGCCCGACATCAAGCGGTGAGGACGCTGCTGATCGTCGTCCACTCGCTCACCGGCGGCACGCGGCAGATGGCCGAGGCCGCCGCCCGCGGCGCCGCCACGGAGGCCGGCGTCCGCACCCGCCTGCTGTCGGCGGTGGACACCCACCCCGCCGACGTCCTCGCCGCCGATGGCTATATCTTCGCCACGCCGGAGAACCTCGCCGCCATCGCCGGGCTGATGAAGGACTTCTTCGACCGCTGCTACTACCCCGCGCTCGACCAGCTCAACGGCCGCCCCTATGCGACGCTGGTCTGCGCCGGCACCGATGGCACGAACGCCGCCCGGCAGATCGCCCGCATCGCCACCGGCTGGCGCCTGCGTCCCGTCGCCGACCCCCTCATCATCCTCACCGGCGCGCAGACCGCGGAGGCCATCCAGGCCCCCAAGACCATCCCCCCGGAAGCCCTCTCCCGCTGCGAGGACTCCGGTGCCGCCCTGGCCACCGGCCTCGCCCTCGGCATCTTCTGACCCCCGGTTCGCAAAGCCCCGCCTGGCCCTGCCTTTACTCCAGCAGCCCGAACATCCGCCCGCCCAGCGCCGCCGCCGGCCCGCCCGGCAGGCCCAGTGCCGCGAGGCACCCCCAGACGCCGACCGCCGCGCTGTCCACCACGGGGATGCCGAGTTCCGCCTCCAGCGCCGCCACCACCGGCAGCCCCGGCAGGTTGGTGCTCCAGAGCAGCACCGCATCCACCCCCGGCGCCACCGCCCGCGCCGCCGCGGCGATGCGCTCCGGCGGCAGCGCGGCGGTGTCCGGATTGCCCGCCACCCCGAAGGCCCGCATCGCCGCGACCGCGACGCCCTGGGCGCCGAATTGCCGGGCGCTCAGCTCGGCCTGCGGCAGGCTGCCCGGCGCCACCAGCCCGATCCGCCTCGCCCCCAGCCGGCCGAGGATGGTGAGGGTGTCGAGCGCCACCGAGACCACCGGGCAGCCGGCGACGGCACCCATGGCGGCGCCGAGGTCGCGGTCCACCTGGAAGCCGTCCGAGCAGCCCTTGGTGCCGTTCCAGGAGATCGCCGCCACCCCGGCATCGCGCAGCAGCGCCACCGCCGCCCGGATCGGCGGCAGGTCGTAGCCATGCGCCGGCTGGCCGCTGCCATCGGGGTGGAAGGGGATGCGGGCATAGCAGGCGCCCCAGTCGGGATAGCCCCCCAGCAGCGCCTCCACCGTCCGCTCCACCGTGCGGTTGGAGGAGGGGACGAGCTGGCCGATGGCCCGGGGTGGCATGAACATGGGGGCGCCTCCTGGTGTCGCCCCGGGGTCAGGCAAGCGACATGCCAGCGGGGAAGGGGGGCGGGGGAGGGAGCGGGGCCGGCCAGGGCCCCGCTCCGCGGTCACAGCAGGACGAGCGTGCTGTTGGCGTCCTGGCCGCTGGCGGCGCGGTAGGACTCCCAGTCGTAGTACTCGCCCCAGACCCAGTGGTCGTCCGCGGCGCTGGTGACGCGGTACTCGTTGTGGTCGAAGCTGTTGCCGGCCGCGAGCAGCGCGGCCTCGTCGCTGTCGGCCACCGCGCCGAAGGCGCCGGCATCGGCCGCGGGCGCGATCAGCAGGTTGTCGTGGACGGCATTGCCGGCCGTGACATAGGGGCCGTGGGCGCCGTCGCCGCGATCCTGCTGGATCAGCCCGATGCCGTTGCCGCCGCCGGTCATGTCGACGGTATTGCCGTAGATCTCGACCTGCTGCGAATTCTGGATCTGGATGGCGCTGCCCCAGAGCCATTCCGGCACCGCCGCGCCGTTGCCGGCGAAGCTGTTGTCGCGGATCACCGCGTCGTAGCTGATCTCGTGGTTGATGCCGCCGCCGGAGTTGCCCTGCAGCCGGTTGCCTTCGTAGAGCGTGTCGATGTTGTCGATGTCGGTCCAGAGGCCGTAGCCGTTGTTGTCGTGCGAGAGGTTGTCGCGCACCACCAGCCCCCGGGTCACCGCGAATTTGGCGCCGCCGCCCTCCCAGAAGGGATCGATCCCGGAGAAGAAGCCGTTGGCCGCGAGCTCGTTGCCCTCGACCAGGATGTTGTCGCCGCTGCCGCCCAGGCCCATCTCGCCGTTGTCGTGCACGTGGTTGCCGAGCAGCTTGGTGTCGGTGCCGGCCAGGATGCCGACGCCGTAGTTCAGCCGTACCTCGTTGTCCTGGATGGTCCAGCCGACCGGCGGCGTGTTGTGGCCGATCGCGCCGTACTGCACCGGCGCCGCGTATTTCTCGACCGTCAGGCCCTCGATCGTCACCCCGGTGGCGCCGCCGGCGAAGGCATAGGGGCTGACCGCGGCCTCGACCGCATGGCCGGCGGGGTCGTCGCGGACATAGATCCGGTCGGCGGCGTAGTCGAAGAAGAACCGGCCCGGGGCCAGTTCGGCCAGGGAGTCGACCGGCTGCAGCGGCTTGTCGTCGACGAAGACGGCATCGGGATAGGCGGCGCGCGGGAAGGCGTCGAGCCCTTCCTCGGCGGCGCGGCGCTCGCCTTCCTGGGTCTGGCCGCCGACGACGTAGTTCTCGCCGTCCCTGACGAAGCCGTCCAGCAGCCGGGCGCCGTTCATCACCGCGCCCTCGGCGCCGGTGAAGCGCTGGTTGTCGAGCGGCGTCACCGCCTGCTCCCGGTGCACGCCGGCCTCGAGCCAGAGGGTCGCGCCGGGCCCCGCCGCATCGGCCATGGCCTGGAGATCGGCATCGACCCCGACGACGACCGCCCCCGGCGGGGGCTGGGCGGAGGAGCCGCCGGACGGCGCCGCCGCGAGGGAGGCGGCCGGCGTGGTATCGGGTTCTGCGAATGTCATGCTAGTGCCCATGCTGTATCGACGTTGCGCTCCATGCCCTGGTGGGGTTCGAGAGTTGGCGATGGAGGGAGAGGCGGCGTTGCGGGTGCCGCCGGCGCGATCGCTCCGGCGATCCGCGGCGGAGCGATGTCACTGATCCGGTCACTACCGGCCGTGCCGCCGCCCGTTAGCACCCGCACCCCGTCGGGGCCACCGCCGCCGTACAACCGGTCGATGCCGTCGCGGCCGGCCAGTCGTCGCGGTCGGCGCTGCCGCCTGGCGTGTCGGCGGCGGCATGGTTGCCGAATAGGTCGTTGCAGGGCTCGCGCGCGCGCCGCCGCCGCCCCGCGTCCGGGCGGCCTGACCGGCGGCGGCGCAGGCGGCGGCGGCACCCCGGCCGCTCGGGCCGCCACCCCGGCCGGGAGCGTGATTGGTCCGATGCCGGTGCGGCCGGGGACGCGCATCGCCGGCCCGGCTCCCGGGCCGGCACCGGCTTCACAACGCCGAGAGGTGAGGGCCGGGACGCAATCCTGGGGTCAGCTTCGCCCGGCGGCGTTGAGCCAGGGATTGATGTTACCAAGGCGGTTCTTATGCCGCTTCACCGGTTGGCCGCTGCCGCTGGCCCTGCGACCGGGGCTTGCACCGCCAACCGCAACTGAAAGTAAGGATTGAAGGAGCGGCACCCGGATCGTTTGGAAAAGAAGGCTCCCCCGGACAACCAAAGACACGTATTCGGTGCTTCCTGGGATACCTACGGGCAAGCCGATTATTCTATTCACGGGTTATCGTTTTTTGGGCATTGGATACCGACGGCATGCGGGTCCCGCCGCCGGGGCGCAACGGTTCATCGCAATTCCCAGCTAGAAGGTGGGATTCCGCCATGGCACCCGGTCGGGCCCGCGTCCTCGCCGACGGCGTCGCATAAAATCAATCGTGGGAAACATTCCAGCATCGAAAGTACCAATTTCATGCCTCAGGGCAAGAATTGAGTAAGGAGCCATGCAGATGTCGCCTCCAGCCCGGGAAAGCGAAGTCACGGATGAGTCCTGCCACGCGGTCCTCATCGATTCCCAGCGACTGTTCCGGGAGGCCCTGCACCGCATCCTGCAGGTTCCGCCGCTGACCGTCGTCGGCCAGGGCCGCAGCCTGGACGAGGCGGTGGCCGAGCTGCCGCCGGGCCTCCGCCTGCACCTGGCCATCTACAATTTCGGCTCGGACGCCGAGGCGGAGCGCGAGCTGCCCAACGTGCAGGCCCTGCGCGCCCGGCATCCCGGGATCAAGTCGGTGGTGCTCACGGACTGCCGGCAGCCGGAGGTGCTGCTGAAGGCGGTGGGCCTCGGGGTCGAGGCCTTCCTGTCGCGCGACATCTCGGTGGAGGTGCTGCAGCGGGCGCTGGAGCTGGTGCTGCTCGGCCAGTACCTGCTGCCCACCAGCCTGGCGCAGCTGCTGCTGCACCCGGCGCGGCCGGCGGCCCCGGGCGGCGGCCGCGCCGCCGGCCTGGCGGAGGGCGGCATCCAGCTGCCGCCCGGGGCCGCCCCGCTGCCCGACCAGCGCCGGACGACGGCGCTCACGCCGCGCGAATGCGAGATCCTGCAGTGCCTCACCGACGGGCGGTCCAACAAGGAGATCGCCCGCGACCTCGACCTGACCGAGGCGACGGTGAAGGCGCATGTGAAGGCGCTGCTCCGCAAGACGCAGATGACCAACCGCACCCAGGCCGCGATCTGGGCGATGACCCAGAACCTGGGCGCCGCCGACCGGCCGGCGCCGGCCGCGCCCCCGCCGGCCCGGCCGGTGCCGCGGCCAGGCGACGACCAGCCCGCCCGGCCGGCCGGCCTGCCCTGGTCCAAGCGCTGCGACCTGGCCTGAGGCCCGGACCCCCGCCGACCCGCCCCCCTAGCCTGGATTATGCGCGAAGGCTG
>NZ_JAUFPN010000135.1:4574-5171 GCF_030409335.1 Paeniroseomonas aquatica | reverse complement strand
CGGGTGCGGGGGGTTCATCGAGCCCGTTGAAGCTGACTTGCATTGCTCCCGCGGCGATGCCGGCACGGTCGAGCACTGACTTCAAGGTGACGCCAAGCCAGCGCGCATTGCCCATCAGCCCGTTCGCTGCCTGACCGCCGGCAACGCGTGGCTCGGAAAAGCCGCGGCTGTTGCCGGAACACTGGTTCACCGCCACGATCTCGGTCGCGGGCATCGCCTTCAGCTCGGCAAGGGATAGCGAGAGCTGATTTTGTACTCGGCCCTTCACTGTCAACCGAAAGGTCTCGGGGTCGAGGCCCTGCGGCGGCGTGTTGCCCGAAAGGTGATAGCGCACGAAAAAGGCGTCGTTAGGAGTGATGAGGCCCTCGCCATAGACCGCGAACGGTGTTTCGAGTTGCGGTGGGCGGGAGGTCAGCCGGATCAGCGGCCGCTTCTGCGAATAGGCCACAAGTGGCCGCTCGCCATTGCCGAAGGGCAGCGTCACCGTTTCGGCCCGCGCTATTGCTGCGGCTCCAAAACCTAGTACCGCGCCGGCTCGCAGCGCGCCTCGTCTGCCGATCATGGCCATTCTTCTCCTCCTATTCGCGCGAGGCTTGG
>NZ_JAUFPN010000135.1:0-4529 GCF_030409335.1 Paeniroseomonas aquatica | reverse complement strand
CACCACTTCCGAAAGCAGATCAGGTTCTGGGGCATGGCCCCGAGCCACGCCTTCGTCGCGAAACCTGAGGCGAACGGCGTCATCGAGCTGCTGTTCCGCACGTTGAAGAGCAGCTCGTGCATGGCCGCATCTTCTGGACCATCGACGAGGTCCGTGACGTTGTTCGTGCTTTCGCCGCCCATTACAATGCCGAATGGTTGATCAAGAAGAACCGCCACCGCAGCCCACTCGACATGCGGGCCGTGTGGCTGGAGCAGACATCCGGGCGCGCCACATAGGCAAGCCAATGTCTAGGAGGCCGGGTGCGGTACCATGGTCGGTAGCCTTCACTCCACTTGCCTACATTGGACTGGCGCAGTTCGCTGTCACAGGCGGATGCCTGCCGCGTGGATCACCTCGGCCAATCTAGCGGCGTGGGCTTTGATATGTGCCAGGGTTGCGGCGGCGTCGCGCGGTGGGGCCAGTACGAAGCCCTGCGCATCCAGCAGCTGCATTAGTGCGGGCGTTGCCAAGGCGGCGCGGCTGGCTTCAACCAAACGCAGGATGATCGCGGGCGGCACCGCGCGTGGGGCATAGAGCGTCATCTGTCCTGTGGAGTCATAACCTTGCAGACCGGCCTCGGCGCAGGTCGGCACCTCAGGCATCGCTGGCACACGGGCCGGCGATGACATGGCGATTGGCCGGACATGCCCTGCTCGTACCTCCTGCTGGGCGACGGGGATGGTACAGAACATCATTGAAACCCGACCGGCCACCACGTCGATCAGCGCCGGCGGGTTCCCAGGATAGGGAATGTGCAGGGCCTCGATCCCGGCCATGCGGCAGAGCAGTTCCCCGCTCAGATGGCCGCCGCCGCCAATGCCGAAGGAGGCATAGGTGAGCCGGCCGGGGTTTGCCTTGGCGTAGGCAATTAGTTCGCCGAGGCTTCGCGCCGGCACTGTGGGGTGCACTATCAGCAGATAGGGCACGTCGGCCACCTGGAGGATCGGCACCAGGTCGCGGTCCGGATCGTAGGGCAGCGATGCCATGAGGTAGCGGTTCAGTTCCACGCTGTCGCCACCGCCCAACAGGGTGTAGCCGTCCGGCACGGCACGCGCCACGTAAGCGGTACCNCGCCCGGCCGGTTCTCCACCACCACCGGCTGGCCGAGCTGCTGACCCAGGGCGCGTGCGAAAGCCCGGTTGAGGATGTCGACGCTGCCGCCAGGAACGAACGGCACCACCAAGCGGATGGGCCGATCCGGATACTCGCTCTGGGCTTGGGCACGGCCTACCGTCAGGGCCACAGCCATTCCGCTGGCTGCACGTCGGGTGATGCGCATAGTCAGAACGGCCGGGTGCCCTGGATCTGGGTACGGTGCATCAAACGTCGCAGGGCGGGGTCGAACTCGTCGCGCCGGTGCATGACGCAGCGGTTGTCCCAGATCACCAGGTCGCCCGTTTTCCACTGCTGCACCCAGTTGAACTCCGACCGTCCGACGATGGCCCAGAGCTCGTCGAGCAGCGCTTGGCTTTCGGCAGAGGGCAGCCCCATGATGTGGGCGTTGCGCCGACGGCCAAGGAAGAGCGACTTCCGCCCGGTTTCCGGGTGGGTGCGCACCAGAGGATGGACGGCGCCCGGCTGTTCCTCTGGTGTGTAGCTCTCACGGAAGCCAGCCCGCAGCTCGCCGGCGCTATTGCGGGTGCTGTCGTGCTTGCACCGCAAGGCGGCGATGCGCTCACGCAGCGCGGCCGGGAGCGCTGCCAGCGCCTGCTCCATGTCGCAAAACCAAGTGTCGCCGTGACCTTCCGGCACTTCGATGCCGTAGAGCACCGAGGCATCGGGTGGCACGTCGTTGTAGCTCATGTCCGTGTGCCAGATGCTCTCGCCCGAGCCGAGCCCACCAATGGCTTGACCACTCATCACTATGTTGGAGATGACAGTCACCTCCGGCCGCGTCGGTTGGTACAGCTTGCCTGATGTAGTGATCGGCGCCTTGTCGAGCGGCCCGAAGCGGCGGCTGAAATCCGCCAGCGCGTCGTCATCGATCCGCTGGTCGCGTATGCGCAGTACCTTGTGCGCCAACCAGGCCTGCTTGATTGCACCGAAGGTCGCGTCGTCAAGGCGAGACAGTTCGACACCACGGATCTCGGCGCCGATTCCGCTTGATAAAGGAACGACCTCAACCGTGACGGGGGCAAGCGTTGTCATGGACTTCCTCCTGTTCTTTTCCGGGACGATAGTGCCACCGGAGGGGCGCTGCCTAGTGCCGGCTCCGCCGACCTTATAGGATCGGCTGCCTGGATATTGGATTGGCGATCAAAGCAGGTAGGCATGGTAGCGCTCCACAGCAGTTCGGGTGCTGCAAAGTTGGATATGCTTCGGTCGGTCTGCTTCCTCGGCATCGTCCCGGGGCACTGCAGTGCCCCGGTTGGAATCCTGCTCGGCTAGTCCGGTCTGTTCCAAAGCGGTGAGCAATTCGCGGAGGCTGGCGTGGGTGACGCTGAATTGCTCCGCCAAGCCATGCTTGCGGAGACGTAAGCCCAGTGCTGCACGAGCGTTATGAACTGTAGAGCAAGAGCTTACGGCAGCGGGCACTTCTGCTCGCAAGCACATTAATCCGCCGTCGCTCCGCTCTCTGAAACCACACCTTGCCAACGCACAATCTCCTTGGCCAGATAGCGCGCATAGTCCTCGGGACTACCACCCACGATGTGCGCACCCTGCGCCTGCAACCGCGCGCGGATTGTAGAGTCTGAGAGTACCGCATTCACTGCCGCGTTCAGCCGTACCACTATAGGTGACGGTGTTCGGGCTGGTAGCATGAGCCCCTGCCAAGTGCCGATGTCGAGACCCGGCGGCAGCAACAATGCTTCTGTCATGCTTGGTACTGCTGGCAGCAACGGATTGCGTTCCTCCGAACTTACTGCGATGGCACGCACCCGTCGGTCCTGCACCAGTGGCAAAACCGTGACGAGCGAATCGGAAGTGAACTGCACGTTACCCGCCGCCGTATCGGTCAGCGCAGCCGCTGTGCCGCGATATGGTACGTGCACCGCCTCCGCTCCGATGTGGCGCATCACCATGAAACAGAGCAAGTGCGAACTGTTACCAACCCCGCCCGAAGAGTAGGTGATTTTCCCTGAATTGGCCCGGGCCCAGGTAATAAAACTCTCAGCATCGTGCAGCGGCAGCGCCGGATTGACCACGAGTACCGATGGCACTGCTATAGTCAGCACCACCGGTTTGAGATCTCGCACAAGGTCGTAGGCCAGCGTTTTGTACAACGCGCGACTAATGGCGATTGATGAGGTGTTGTAGAGCAGCGTGTAGCCGTCCGGCTCGGCCTTGGCGACTGCGTCCGCCGCGATGTTGCCGTTGGCGCCGCCACGGTTGTCCACGACCACTGGCTGCCCGAGATCGCGTGCCATGCGCTCGGCGATGATGCGTGCGACCACATCGGTCGGCCCGCCAGCTGGGAAGGCGACCACCAGCCGCACGGGTCGGATCGGGAATGCCTCCTGCGCCAGAGCGGGTGCCGGCAACCCGGCGACCAGAGCCAGCAATGAACGACGGATCATGCGACGTTTCCTTCCCTGCGGCTCGCCAAGCGCCACGCAACCGCCACGCTGGTTCCACACTGGCGCGGCGCAGCCCCAAGAGGCTCGCCGCGCCGTGAACCGGAAACCCGCGTTGCCGGAGAAGTCTCCGGCAAGCGTACCTCAGGCCCGGTAGACCGGCTTCTCGCCGCAGATCGTCACGCGGTGGCCGTAACGCCGGTTCGGGTAGTAGTCCCACAGCGCATGGTGCTGCGCGCAGCGGTTGTCCCAGAACGCGATTGAGTTTGGTTGCCACTGGAAACGGCAATGCAGTTCCGGCGTCTCGAGATGGCGGTAGAGCATCTCCAGCACCGCATCACTCTCCTGCTTGCGCAGCTGCACGATGCGGGTGGTGAAGGTACGGTTGACGAACAGCGTCTTGCGCCCGGTCACCGGATGAGTGCAGATCAGGGGATGCTCCTGCCGCGGGTATTCCTTGCCCCGGTCGTTGGCGTACCGCCCACGGTAGACATGTTCGCCATCGTGGATCGCGGTCATGCCTTCGAGCATCCGCTTGATCGGATCCGACAGCGTCTCATAAGCGCGGTAGGTGTTGGCGAACATGGTGTCGCCGGCGCCGTCCGGCGGCACCTCCGTGAGGTACAGGATCGAGCCCATGGGCGGTTCGGGATCGCAGGACACATCCGAATGCCATTCCTCGCCGGCGACCCGCTTCGAATTCTCATCTGCCTTAATAACGAGGATTTCTGGGTGCCCTTCGATCAGGCCGGGCGCTGCAGGGTGGACGTGCAACTTGCCGAATCGCGCGCCGAACTCTTTCTGCTGGCCGGGCGAGATGGTCTGGTCTCGGAAGAAGATCACCAGGTTCTCCATCAGGGCGTCATGGACTTCCTGAAATTGCTGATTGCCGAGCGGCTTCGACAGATCCACGCCGTGAATCACCGCGCCGATGTTGGGGCTGACCTTTTGAACCTTGATCGTCTGGTATGG
>NZ_JAUFPN010000134.1 GCF_030409335.1 Paeniroseomonas aquatica | reverse complement strand
GGCGATGCCCTCCGTGGCGTCACCCCGCGGCTCGTCGCGGATTGCGAGGACACCCGCGACAGCCCTGTCCACAAGGACGACGACGGTGGTTTTGCCCTCGCTCTCCAGCGTCTCGACGCGTCCTGCGAGCGGGCCGAGGTCGGCGCCGATCTCCTCAGCGTAGCGGGGAGAGCCGACGGCGACGCGCCGCCCTGACACGAGTGCGGTGACCGCGCGGCCCTGCACGGCTTCAGCCACCGACGACTGGGGCGCCGCGATGCCGCGTGCCTCTGCCTCGGCGAGGACTGCTTTCGCCAGCGGGTGGGCGGATCCCGCCTCGACGCCCGCGGCGTAGGCAAGGAGGTCCTGTTCCGACGTTCCTGCCGCGGGTACCACGTCGGTAATGCGCGGACGGCCCTCAGTGAGCGTGCCCGTCTTGTCAAAGGCGACGGTGCGGGCCGCGCCGATGCTCTCCAGCGCCGCGCCGCCCTTGATCAGCAGGCCCCGGCGCGCACCGGCGGACAGGCCGGAGGCCATGGCGGCGGGGACGGAGATCACAAGGGCGCAGGGGCAGGCGATGAGGAGGACGGCGAGGCTGCGGTAGATGCTCGTCCACCAGTCCCAACCTAGCAGAAACGGCGGCACGAGGATGACGAGGAGTGAGACGATCATCGCCCCTGGCGTCCACCATTTGGAGAACCGCTCGATGAAGCGCTGCGTCGGCGCGCGGGAGGCGGTCGCCTCCTCCACCATGCGGATGATCCGGGCGATAGTATTGTCTGAAGCCGCGCGGGTAACGCGGACGCGGAGCGCCCCGTCGGCGTTGATAGAGCCAGCGACGACGGCTTCCCCAGGGCCCCGGGCAACGGGCACGCTCTCGCCGGTCACCGGGCTCTCGTCGAGGGCGGATTGGCCGTCCTCGATCGATCCGTCGCAGGGTACCCGGTCGCCGGGCCGGATCAGCACGAGGTCGCCGACGGCCAGCCGATCGGAGTCCACCCCCTCCGTTGAGCCGTCGGCCCGCACCCGGAGCGCGGTGCGGGGCATGAGGGTGGCGAGGGCCCGGATGCCTGCCCGCGCCCGGCCGGCCGCGACGTTCTCCAGCAACTCGCCGAGCGCGAAGAGCAGGACGACGACCGCCGCCTCCTCGGCCGCGCCAATGATCGCGGCCCCGATCGCGGCCGTGACCATGAGCGTCTCGATCGAGAACGGGCTGCCCGCGCGGGCCAGCGCGAAGGCCCGCTGGCCAAAGGGCACGACGGCAACGGCGGTGGCCACCAGGAAGAGAGGGTAGGTCAGCCGCTCCGGCAGGACGAGGGAGAGCGCGTAGGCCCCCAGCACCAGGGCGCCGAGGAGCCAGACCAACCGGGCCTTGCCCGTGCCGTACCAGGGCTTCGCCGCGTCGGCCGGGTCGTCATGGTCGGCGTGGGAGTGGCCGAAGCCGCCGTGGCCCTTGTCCGCCTCCTCTGCTTGGCCGGCGGTGCCGGCGTGGGTATGGCTGGAGTGGTTGTGCCCCGCGTGGTCATGGTTGGCATGATCGGGCTCAGTTTGGTCATGCGCGGGCCGTGTCGCGGCGGGCGGAACCACGGCGCCCCCCAACAGGGGGCGGGCGGCGTAGCCGAGGCCGGAAAGGGCTTGCTCAATGGTGGCCGCGTCGCCCCCCCCGGGCGCGAGGCGGAGCGTCAGCCGCTCGGCCATGAGGTTCACCGCGATGTCGGAGACGCCGGGCAGGCGCTGCAGCGCGCCCTCGACTTTCGCGACGCAGGAGGCGCAGTCCATCCCCTCGACCCGCCAGGCCAAGGTTGCGGGGGCGACGGACGCCGGCGTGGCGGAAATGATAGGGAAAGACGTCGTCGCGGGGGGCGCGTCGAGCCGGGTGGCCTTGTAGCCGAGGGTGGCGACCTGCCGCTCCACCGCCGCCGCACCCGCGGGATCGGCGAGGGTCGCGGTAAGGCGCTCGGCCATGAGGTTGACTGCGACATCGGATACGCCGGGCAGGCGCTCCACAGCCTTCGTTACCTTCGCCACGCAGGAGGCGCAGTCCATGCCCTCTACCCGCCAGGAAGCGCTCCCGCCATGACCGGCGCCAACCGTCCTCGATCCGTCCATCACGCGCACTCCCAAGTCCGGCCTCGAAGATGACACCTCTAGCCGCTAGAGGTTCAAGGGAGGTCCGCGAAACCCGGATGTCGCCTTGTCACAAGATCGCGCGACGCGAGAAGGGATGGGGGCGCGGCAGCGACGTGGGCAGCGCGAGACGTTTGCCGAACCTTGAATATCCAGCGACTGGAGTTCTCATATCGGCCTCCGATGCCGAACGCGATCCCGCGCGGGGCCGGTCGCGACGGAGGCCGAAGATGGGCAGACACGGTGGATCTCACCGGGGTGGCGGCTGGTCTGGAGGGCACCGCGTTTCCGGCCCGGGCGGACCGGGGCACGGGGGTCCAGGGCCATTCCCAGGCGGCGGAAACCCGCCCAGCAGCCCGCCGCGTCCGCGGCCGGTAGTCTGGGCTACCGCTCTCGCGGCCGGCGGGGTCTGGTCGCTCCTCACCTGGGGCGCTTACGGGCTTGTGGACAGCGCCCTGCTGGTCCGGGTCACTGCCGCCGGCGCGGACAGCACGCTGGCCCGCATCGCCCGGATGGTGGAAGATGCTACCGCCTCCCGCGGCCGCACCCAGCGCTTCATCGAGCGATTCTCGGCTTGGTGGACGCCGGGCGCGATGGCGGCCTCGGCGCTGGTCGCCCTGATGCCGCCGCTGCTGCTCGGCGGCGACTAGACCAGATGTCCGCCTGAGATAGGGGTGACCCGTCTCAGGCGGACATCTGGTCTAGGGAACTTGGCTCTACCGCCGCCATGGCGTCCGGCCTTTCGGCCGGCACGCGGCGCGGGCTGTTGGTGAAAGCGGCGAAGCGCTGGAGGCGATCGGCGGCGCGTCGCGTTGCCAGTGGCGGCCGAGGCCGCCGCGGTCCCTGGCAAAGCGGTACTGGCCCTGGTCGAGGGGCGGCGGGGCGCCGTCGGCAGCCCGGCCTGGGCGGCGGAAACTGAGTTGGCGCCGATCGAGGACATGGCCCGGGCGGCGCTGGAGGAGGCCGGCAAGACCGTGGTGGTGGTGGTCACCGCCGACGGCCTGCCGTTCGGCCTGCTGGCGCTGCGCGACGAGCCGCGGGGTGACGCCACGGAGGGCATCGCC
>NZ_JAUFPN010000133.1 GCF_030409335.1 Paeniroseomonas aquatica | reverse complement strand
CGTCCGGCCGGCACCCCCGCCCCGGCCGGCACCGCCCCCGGCGCGGCCGCGGCCAATGCGCCGGGCGGCGCCCCGGGCGCGAAGCTCTCGCTCCGCGCCCGCACCGCCGAGGAGGAGGACGAGGCGCGCCGCGCCGCCGCCCGCCGTCCCGGCGGCGCCGTCATCCCGCCGAAGAAGCCGGCGATCGCCGCCGTCAAGAAGAGCCTGGGCCAGGGCGACCGCCGCGCCGGCGGCCGCATCGACGTCCAGGCCGCGATCGAGGGCGAGGACGACCGCAGCCGCTCCATCGCCTCCATGCGCCGGGCGCGTGAGCGCGAGCGGCGGCAGCAGGAGCTCGCCCGGCTGCGGGCCGGCACCGAGCGCGTGGTGCGCGACGTGGTGGTGCCCGAGACCATCACCGTCCAGGAACTCGCCAACCGCATGGCCGCCCGTGGCGGCGAGGTGGTGAAGGCGCTGTTCCGCATGGGCGTCATGGCGACCCTGACCCAGAGCATCGACGCCGACACCGCCGAGCTGGTGGTCCAGGAGTTCGGCCACCGCATCAAGCGCGTCGCCGACAGCGACGTCGAGATCGGCATCGAGGGCGCGACCGACGCCGAGGCGGACATGCTGCCGCGGCCGCCGGTCGTGACCATCATGGGCCACGTCGACCACGGCAAGACCAGCCTGCTCGATGCCCTGCGCAAGGCGGATGTCGCGGCCCACGAGGCCGGCGGCATCACCCAGCACATCGGCGCCTACCAGGTGACGGTGGCGGACGGCTCGAAGGTGACCTTCATCGACACCCCGGGCCACGCCGCCTTCACCGCCATGCGGGCCCGCGGCGCCTCGGTCACCGACCTCATCGTGCTGGTGGTCGCGGCCGACGACGGCGTCATGCCGCAGACCATCGAGGCCATCAACCACGCCAAGGCCGCGAACGTCCCGATCATCGTCGCCATCAACAAGATCGACAAGCAGGGCGTCCGCCCCGAGCGCGTGAAGCAGGAGCTGCTGCAGCACGAGATCGTGGTGGAGAGCCTCGGCGGCGACACGATGGAGATCGAGGTCTCGGCGACCCAGAAGATCGGGCTCGACAAGCTGCTCGAGGCCATCACCCTGCAGGCCGAGATCCTGGACCTGAAGGCCAACCCGAACCGGGCGGCCGAGGGCACCGTGATCGAAAGCCGGCTGGACCGCGGCCGCGGCCCCGTCGCCACGGTGCTGGTCCAGAAGGGCACGCTGCACGCCGGCGACATCGTCGTGGCCGGCTCCGAATGGGGCCGCGTCCGGGCGATGCTCGACGACAAGGGCCGCCAGATCAAGACCGCCGGCCCGAGCCAGCCGATGGAGATCCTCGGCCTCTCGGCGGTGCCGAGCGCGGGCGAGAATTTCGTCGCGGTGGAGAACGAGATCCAGGCCAAGGAGATCTCCGAGTTCCGCCAGCGGCGGGCCCGCGACCAAGCCTCGGCGGCGAATACCGCCGGCCGCGGCACGCTGGCCGAGATGCTCGCCCGGGTTCAGCTCGGCGTGCAGAAGGAGGTGGCCGTCGTCGTCAAGGCCGACGTCCAGGGCTCCGCCGAGGCGATCGGCGTGACGCTGGGCAAGCTCGGCAACGACGAGGTGAAGGTCCGCGTGCTGCACAGCGCGGTGGGCCAGATCACCGAGAGCGACATCCAGCTCGCCAAGGCCTCCGGCGCCGTGGTCGTCGCCTTCAACGTCCGCGCCACCACCCAGGCGCGCGACATGGCGCGGCAGGACGGCGTCGACATCCGCTACTACTCGATCATCTACGAGGTCTCGGACGACATCGAGAAGCTGTACAAGGGCAAGCTCGCCCCGGTGCAGCGCGAGAAGTTCCTGGGCTACGCCCAGGTCCTGCAGGTCTTCGAGGTCAAGCGGATCGGCAACGTCGCCGGCTGCCGGATCACCGAGGGCATCGTCAAGCGCGGCGCCGGCGTCCGCCTGCTGCGCGACGGCGTGGTCATCCACCAGGGCGAGCTCAGCACCCTCCGGCGCTTCAAGGACGATGTCCGCGAGGTGGCCAACGGCTACGAGTGCGGCATGAGCTTCGCCAACTACAACGACATCAAGGTCGACGACCAGATCGAGTGCTACGAGGTGGAGATGGTGGCCGCGACCTGAACCGCGCCGCTCCTCCGGTTTCTTCCCGGGGCGCGGTGCCGCAAGGCGCCGCGCCCTTCGCTTTTCCAAAGGGTCCAACCCCCCCATGCCTTCCGGTAAGTCCAAGCATGTCGCCGGCCCCGCCGCCGGCCCCTCCCAGCGCCAGCTCCGGGTGGCGGAGGAAATCCGCCACACCCTCTCGACCGTCTTCGCCCGGGCCGACTTCCGCGACCCGGACCTCGCCGGGCTGCACGTGACCGTGACCGAGGTGCGGGCCTCGCCCGACCTCAAGCACATGACCGCCTTCGTCAGCGGCCTCGGCAAGCCGCTGCCCGAGCCGCAGCTCAAGGCGCTGCGCCGCGCCGCGCCCTGGCTGCGGACCCAGGTGGCCAAGGCCGTGCGGCTGCGGGCGGCGCCCGACATCCATTTCCAGTCGGACACCGCGCTCGACTACGCCATGCACATCGACCAGGTGATGCGCCAGCCCGCGGTCGCCCGCGACCTCGGCCCGAAGCCGGCCGAGGCCGAGCCCCCGGACACCGAATGAGCGAGGCGCCGCCGGCCCGCCAGCCGCAGATCCGCACCATCGCCATGCCGGCCGACACCAACCCGGCCGGCGACATCTTCGGCGGCTGGCTGATGTCGCAGATGGACCTCGCCGCCGGCAGCGCCGCGGCGCAGCGCAGCCGCGGCCGCTGCGCCACCGTGGCGGTCGAGGCGATGAGCTTCCACGGCCCGGTCAAGGTCGGCGACGAGGTCAGCCTCTATGCCGAGATCCTCTCGACCGGCCGCACCTCCCTGCGCATCAGGGTCGAGGCCTGGCGGCGCTGCCGCGAGTTCGACGACACCCTGCACGTGACCTCGGCCATCTTCACCTTCGTGGCGCTCGACGCCGCCGGCCGGCCCCGCCCGGTCCCCTCAGAGGCTCCCTGATGTCCACCGACGACACCACCCCCCCGATCATCGACCTGACCCGCGGCGACGAGCCCCGCGGCGACCGCCCCCGCGGCGGCAAGCCGCAGCAGGGCCGCAAGCCGCACCACCGCCAGCACAGGAAGCCGAAGGGCAAGGTGATCGACGGCTGGCTCATCATCGACAAGCCCTCCGGCCTCGGCTCGACCGATGTCGTCACCCGGCTGAAGCGCGCCTTCGACGCGCAGAAATGCGGCCATGGCGGCACGCTCGACCCGCTGGCCACCGGCGTGCTGCCGATCGCCTTCGGCACCGCCACCAAGACCGTGCCCTACGTGATGGACGGCACGAAGTCCTACCGCTTCACCCTCCGCTTCGGCGACCTGCGCGACACCGACGACGCCGATGGCCGCACCATCGAGACGTCCGACGCCCGGCCGACGGACGACGAGATCCGCGCCGCCCTGCCCGCCTTCACCGGCGACATCATGCAGGTCCCGCCGATCTATTCCGCCATCAAGCTCGGCGGCGAGCGGGCCTACGACCTGGCCCGCGACGGCCAGGCGGTGGAGCTGCAACCCCGCCCGGCGCGCGTCGACCGCTTCGAGCTGGAGAGCCGGCCGGACGCCGATACCGCCATCTTCTTCGTCGAGAGCGGCAAGGGCGTCTACATGCGCTCCCTGGCCCGGGACCTGGCCCGCGCCTGCGGCACGGTCGGCCATATCGCGGCATTGCGCCGCATGCGGGTCGGCCCCTTCCACGAGCAGGGCGCGATTCCGCTGGACAAGCTCTGCGGTACCGGCGATACCCCGCCCCCTTCCCCGGACCTCCTCCTTCCCGTGGCGACCGCGCTGGCCGACATCCCGGCACTGGCCCTCACGGAGGCGGAAGCCATGCGGCTCGGACAAGGCCAGGCCTTCAGCCTGGTCGACCTCATGGGCCGCATTCCGGACGCCGCGAACCCCAACGGGGGTCTCGTGCGCGCCATGGCGGGGGAACGGTTCGTGGGGCTCTGCCGCCTGGACTCCGGCCTGATGAAGGCCGAGCGCCTGGTGTCGCAGGAAGGTCTGCAACCGGTTGGCTGAACGTCGCCGAAGGCCCGCAGGGGCCCGGCCAATACGGAGAACAACCCGATGTCGACGAATACCATGACGGCCGAGCGCCGCGCCGCGCTCATTACCCAATACGCCACCAAGCCCGGCGACACCGGCAGCCCGGAGGTGCAGGTCGCACTGCTGTCCGAGCGCATCTCCGGCCTGACCGAGCACCTCAAGATCCACGCCAAGGACTTCCACAGCCGGCGTGGCCTGCTGGTCCTGGTCGGCCAGCGCCGTGGCCTGCTCGACTACCTCAAGGGCAAGAGCCGCGCCCGCTACGACGCGCTGATCGCCAGCCTCGGCCTGCGCCGCTAAGGCCACCAGGGCCGGCGGCCCCAGGCCGCCGGCTTCAAGGCGAGGTCCGGGGCGGGCAGGCCTGCCTCCCCGCCCCTCCCCGATTCCCGGGCCGCAGATTTCCATGGCAATCCGCGCCCGGCCGGGCCATATCTCCGCCTGATGGCCGAACCGCGCCCGCATGGGCGGATGCGTCGGCCGACCGCCGCGCGTGGCGGGCTGACAGGACAAGCCTCGCACCCCAACCCGGGACGGCGACGGCGTTTCCGGCCACATGGAGCCCCGGCAACGGGGGCGGCCTTCCCCTCAGGCGGAGGGGTCCGCAGTCCATGCAGCCCGAAGCGCCGCGCCCCGCCCACCGGGCGCATGGCCTGCCCTGCCACCCACCCCGTCGCACCCCAGGGCCGCGTCCTTCAAGGCGGCGCCCCTGGTCCTGCAGCAAGACCGGCCTCCGATAGGCCGGCCCGGGCGCAAGCCCGGCCAAGGAACGACGCATGTTCGAGAATTACTTCCGCAAGGATATCGCCTGGGGCGGCCAGCTCCTCACCCTCGAGACCGGCAAGATCGCCCGCCAGGCCGATGGTGCCGTGGTGGCCCGTCTTGGCGACACCATCGTGCTCTGCACCGTGGTCGGCGCCCGCTCGGTGAAGCCGGGCCAGGACTTCTTCCCGCTGACCGTGAACTACCAGGAAAAGGCCTTCGCCGCCGGCAAGATCCCGGGCGGCTTCTTCAAGCGCGAGGGCCGGCCCTCCGAGTCCGAGACGCTGATCTCCCGCCTGATCGACCGCCCGCTGCGCCCGCTGTTCCCGGAGGGCTTCCGCAACGAGGTCCAGGTCATCGCGACCGTCCTCAGCCATGACCTCGAGAACGACCCCGACGTGGTGGCCCTGGTCGGCTGCTCCGCCGCCCTGACGCTGTCCGGCATCCCCTTCTTCGGCCCGGTCGCCGCCGCCCGCGTCGGCTACATCGATGGCCAGTACGTCCTCAACCCGACCATGGCGCAGCGCCAGACCAGCCAGCTCGAGCTGATGGTCGCCGGCACCGCCGAGGGCGTGCTGATGGTCGAGTCCGAGGCGAAGGAGCTGTCCGAGGACGTGATGCTCGGCGCCGTGGAATTCGGCCACAAGGGCTTCCAGTCCGTCATCGCCGGGATCATCGATCTCGCCGAGCGCGCCGGCAAGGAGCCCTGGGCCCTGCCGGAGCCGTCTGACGCCATCGCCGCCCTCAAGGCCCGCATCACGGAACTCGGCACCGCGCCGATGGCCGAGGCCTACAAGGAGACGCAGAAGCTGGTCCGCCAGCAGAATGTCTCCGCCGCCAAGAAGGCGCTGATCGCCCAGCTCACCGAGGAAGGCCTCGACGTCGAAAAGGCGAAGGGCCTGCTGAAGCAGCTCGAAGCCGATGTCGTCCGCAACGCCATCCTGGATACCGGCCTCCGCATCGACGGCCGCGACACCAAGACCGTGCGCCCGATCGTGGCCGAGGTCGGCATCCTGCCGCGCAGCCACGGCTCGGCGCTGTTCACCCGCGGCGAGACCCAGGCGCTCTGCGTCGCGACGCTGGGCACCGGCCAGGACGAGCAGATCATCGACGCGCTGCCGGGCGAGTACCGGGAGCACTTCATGCTCCACTACAACTTCCCTCCCTACTCGGTGAACGAGACCGGCCGCATGGGCAGCCCGGGCCGCCGCGAAGTCGGCCACGGCAAGCTCGCCTGGCGCGCGCTGCGTCCGCTGCTGCCGGAGAAGGACAAGTTCCCCTACACCCTCCGCGTGGTCTCCGAGATCACCGAGAGCAACGGCTCCT
Source organism: Paeniroseomonas aquatica (assembly GCF_030409335.1). GTDB lineage: Bacteria > Pseudomonadota > Alphaproteobacteria > Acetobacterales > Acetobacteraceae > Belnapia > Belnapia aquatica. The sequence continues at coordinate 22,908 of NZ_JAUFPN010000133.1, read as the reverse complement.
CCTCCATGGCGACCGTCTGCGGCTCGTCGCTGGCGCTGATGGATGCAGGCACCCCGCTGAAGCGCCCCTGCGCCGGCATCGCCATGGGCCTGATCAAGGAGGACCGCGGCTTCGCCGTGCTCTCCGACATCCTGGGCGACGAGGATCACCTCGGCGACATGGACTTCAAGGTGGCCGGGTCCGACCAGGGCATCACCGCCCTGCAGATGGACATCAAGATCACCTCGATCACCTTCGCCATCATGCGCGAGGCGCTGGAGCAGGCGAAGGACGGCCGGCTCCACATCCTCGGCGAGATGGCCAAGGGCCTGACCGGCGCCCGCGGCGAGGTCTCGGCCAATGCGCCGCGCATCACCGTGATCCAGGTGCCGAAGGAGAAGATCCGCGAAGTGATCGGCTCCGGCGGCAAGGTCATCCGCGAGATCTGCGAGCAGACCGGCTGCAAGATCGACATCGAGGATGACGGCACCATCAAGGTCGCGGCCACCAGCACCGAGCAGGCGCAGCGCGCCATCGACTGGATCCGCGGCCTGACCGCCGAGGCCGAGATCGGTGCCATCTACAACGGGAAGGTCGTGAAGACCGCCGAGTTCGGCGCCTTCGTGAACTTCCTCGGCGCCAAGGACGGCCTCGTCCACATCTCCGAACTGTCCAACGACCGGGTGAACCGGACGACGGACCTCGTGAACGTGGGCGATGCGGTCAAGGTGAAGGTCCTCGGCTTCGACGACCGCGGCAAGGTGAAGCTCTCGATGCGGGTGGTCGACCAGGCCACCGGCGCCGACATCACCGACCAGGTCGGCGCCCGCCGTCCGGGCCCGGGCGGCGAGGGCGAGGCTCGCGAGCCGCGCGGCGAGTTCCGCCGCGACCGTGGCCCCCGCCGCGAGCGTACCGACGCCGCGGAGTGAGCCATTCCGGCGCCGGGGGCCTCCTCCCCGGCGCCGGGAGTACCATATCGTACCCTATGGGCTACGGAAGCTGAGGGCAGGCGCGTGAAGGCTATCAACGCAATCCGCATGGGCGGCTGCGACGTCCTCCCCCTGGTCGAGGGCGGCAAGGGTGTCGCCGTCTCGAACGGCAGCACCTGCGGCGCCTGGGCCTCGGGCGGCGGCGTCGGGACATTCTCCGCCGTCAATGCCGACAGCTATGACGCGGAAGGCCGGGTCATCCGCCAGGTCTACCACGGCAAGACCCGGCTGGAGCGGCACGAGGAGCTCGTCGCCTACGGCATTTCCGGCGGCATCGCCCAGGCGCGCGAGGCGCATGAGCGCGCCGGCGGCCAGGGCCGCATCCACTGCAACATCCTCTGGGAGATGGGCGGCGCCGAACGCGTCGTGCGGGGGATCCTGGAAGGCGCCAGGGGGCTGATCAACGGCATCACCTGCGGCGCCGGCATGCCCTACCGCCTAGCCGACATCGCCCGCGACTTCGGCGTCTTCTACTACCCCATCGTCTCCTCCGGCCGCGCCTTCGCCGCGCTCTGGAAGCGCTCCTACGGCAAGACCCGGGAATGGCTGGGCGGGGTGGTCTACGAGGACCCCTGGCTGGCCGGCGGCCACAACGGCCTCTCGAATTCCGAGGATCCGCTGAAGCCCGAGGATCCCTACCCCCGCGTGCTCAAGCTGCGCCAGCAGATGCGCGAATTCGGCCTCGGCGACACCCCCATCATCATGGCGGGCGGCGTCTGGTGGCTGGAGGAATGGCAGGACTGGATCGACAACCCGGAGCTCGGCCCGATCGCCTTCCAATTCGGCACCCGCCCGCTGCTGACCCAGGAAAGCCCGATCTCCGAGGCCTGGAAGCAGCGGCTGCTGACCCTGCAGAACGGCGACGTGCTGCTGCAGCGCTTCTCGCCCACCGGCTTCTACAGCAGCGCCATCCGCAACGAGTTCCTCGAGGAGCTCGAGGCCCGCAACGAGCGGCAGGTGGCCTATACCGCCGAGCCGGTCGGCGACCACGTGGCGGAATACGGCGTCGGCCCGCGCAAGCGGAAGGTCTGGCTGACCCCGCACGACCGCTCGCGCGTCGCCGCCTTCGAGGCGGCCGGCTACACCGAGGCGATGCGCACGCCGGACAATACCCTGATCTTCGTGACGCCGGCCGACCACGGCCAGATCGTGCAGGACCAGATCGACTGCATGGGCTGCCTGTCCTCCTGCCGCTTCTCCAACTGGGCGCAGCACGAGCCGACCTACGACAACGGCAAGAAGGCCGACCCGCGCAGCTTCTGCATCCAGAAGACGCTTCAGGACGTGGCGCATGACGGCGCGCTGGAGAAGAACCTGATGTTCGCGGGCCACAACGCCTACCGCTTCGCCTCGGACCCGTTCTACTCGAACGGCTTCATCCCGACCGCGAAGCAGCTGGTCGAGCGCATCCTCACCGGGCGCTGACCCGGGGGCGGGGCGCGCCGCCCGATCGCCGGGCTTGCCTTCGCGCCCGCCGGCGGGTTATAGGATTATCTGCCCAAGGGCGGGCTGCGCCCGGGTCCCTGCGATGGGGCGCCCGATCCCTCAATTCTAAAATTCCGCAGGCCTAACCCTTTGGCAACAAGGGGTTGGCTGGCGGGGTTTGAGGCGAATTGAGGGAAATTGAGCCGAATTTCACGGAATTGAGCGCCGGCTGCGGTCGCCGGTCAGACCCCCTCGACCAGCGCCACCCTCGAGACCGTCGCCGCCTGCCGCATGGCGATCAGCGGGGCATAGTCGGGGCCGTGGTAGAAGGCCTCGAGCCGCGCCATGTCGGGGAATTCCAGCACCACCACCCGGTCCAGCCCCCGGCTCGCCCTCGACCGGCGTCACCGCCCCGCCGCGCACCAGGTAGCGGCCGCCATGGGCGGCGATCATCGGCGCGACCCGGTCGCGGTAGGCGGCGAAGCCGGTCGGGTCGGTCACGGTGATATTGGCGATCAGATAGGCGCTCATGGATCTTCCTCCCCTGCGGCGGGACCGGGCGGGGGACCATCCCCCGCGCCGGCCCGGCCGCCTCCGGCCTGGCTCAGGCGAGCGGCGCCATCGGCACGCCGATCGACGCCTCGCGCTGCATCTTGCCGAGGGTGTTCCAGCCGCGCTCGTATTGCGGCGGCACCTGCAGCGTCTCGGTCCGGCCCAGCACGGCGGCGGCGCGCAGTGGCCAGTAGGGCTCGCGCAGCAGCACCCGCGCCAGCAGGATCAGGTCGGCCTTGCCCGCGGCCAGGATCTCCTGCGCCTGCTCCGGCTCGGTGATCAGCCCGACCGCCGCGACCGGGATGCCGGCGCCCGACTTCACCGCCTCGGCACCCGGCACCTGGTAGCCGGGGCCGAGCGGGATCTTCTGCTCGTGGTGCAGCCCGCCGGAGGTCACGTCGATCATGTCGACGCCGAGCGCCTTCAGCCGGGCCGAGAGCACCACCGTCTCCGCGGTGGTCCAGCCGCCCGCGACCCAGTCGGTGTGCGAGAGGCGGATGCAGAGCGGCACCTCGTCCGGGATCGCCGCCCGCACCGCCCGGGTGGTCTCCTCGACGATCCGCGCCCGGCCGTCGAGGTCGCCGCCCCAGGCGTCGTTGCGCTGGTTGGACAGCGGCGAGAGGAACTGGTGCAGCAGGTAGCCATGCGCCGCGTGCAGCTCGATGAAGCGGTAGCCGGCCTCGATGCCGCGCTTCGCCGCGGCGGCGGTGTCGGCGATGACCGCCGCGATCTCGGCCTCGCTCAGCGCATGCGGCGTGGCGTAGTCGCCGAAGGCGACGGCGCTCGGGCCCAGCGGCTCCCAGCCCGGGGTGGCCGGGCCGTGTTCCCAGGCCTGGCGGCGGCTGGCCTTGCGCCCGGCATGGGCGATCTGGATCGCCGGGACCGCGCCCATGGCGGCGATGCCGGCGGCCAGCCTGGCATGGCCGGGGATCTGCGCGTCGGACCAGATGCCGAGGTCGGCCGGGGAGATCCGCCCCTCCGGCGTCACCGCCGCCGCCTCGGTCATCACCAGCCCGGCGCCGCCGACGGCGCGGGAGATCAGGTGCTGGTAGTGCCAGTCGGTCGGCTGGCCGTCCTCGGCGCAGGAGTACATGCACATGGGCGAGACGCCGATTCGGTTCTTCAGGGTCACGCCCCGGAGGCTGAGCGGGGCAAACAGGTCGGTCATGGGGTGGCACTCCAGGGCGGCAGGCGCCCGAGACGGTTTTCGAACAGGACGAACCAGGCCGGCTCGCCCGCGGCGCGGGGCAGCAGAACCCCTTGGGCATCCGCGGCGAGCCGGCTGAGGGTCACGCTGTCTGACACATTGCCCCCGACCGCCTCCACCGCGCCAGGGCCGGCGGCCACCACGATGTCGCAATGCATCGGCCGGAACCGCCCCGCATCCGCCGCCCGCTGCCGCCAGTCGCGGATCGGCGCCGGGCCGCGGTCGGCGCAGAGGAGGTCGCCCGGGCGCGGCGCCATCTCCCCCGGGCGGCGCGGCAGGAAGGGCGCGGTCGCCGGGAAGGCCAGCGCGTCCCGGATCAGCGCATCGACGTAGTCGGCATGGGCGGCGGAGGGCGGGAATTCCCGCCGGTCCACCCCGGCCCCGGCCAGCACCCAGCTGATGAAGGCGGCCGACCAGAAGGGCTCGCGCCAGAGCGCGGCGCCGGCCGGGGCGCCGGCCAGGGCGGCGGCGTAGAGCCGGCGGTTGCGGGCGATGGCCCCCTCGTCCTGCGGCACCGCCCGCCAATAGGCGAGCAGCCGCGGGAAATTGGCCGGGTCGCTCTCCGCCGGCCGGGCGGCGGGGGTCGCGCCCGGGGCAGCGACGATGCCGCCCCAGTCCCGCCATTCGGCCAGGGCGAGGCGGACCATCCGCTCCCGCGCGGCGGGGGGATAGGCGAGCGGCGGGTCGGGTCGGGGCGGGGCGACGGCGCAGGCCGAAAGCAGCAGAAGGGGCAGGAGAAGGCGCATGCCGCGCTGTACAGCACCGGCAGGCGCGCCGCACGCTTCACTACCGGAGCGTGAAAACCATCGCCAAAATTCGCCTCACATTTCCGTGATTTAATGCGAAAGTTGGGCTCACGTAAGCGTGACAGTGTATACTCTTCTTGTTCAGGCAGCTGCCTTGGACGTCTCCTCCCAGTGATTTGGTGCCGCAACCTGGGGTTGGGCACGGATCGCCACTCGGGCCGGCAGGTATGGGCATCGCGCCCATCCCCGCCGGCCCTTTTTTTTGCCCGGTCGGCCGCAGCTGGGCGGGGGTGGCGGCCGTGCGGGGCTGGCCTAGAAGCGGTTGTTCAGCCGCAGCAGGACCCGGGTCTCGTCGAAATTGGCCGCCTTGTCGTAGCGGAAGGCGCCGCCGAGGCTGAGCTGCGGTGTCAGCGCATAGTCGAGGTCGGCGCGGATGCCGCCGATGAAGCCGTTCTGGGTCTGGCTGGGGAAGCGGGAGACGGTGGCGCCGGTCGGGTCGGCGGCGGCGGCCTGCACCGCCCGTGCCTGCAGCGCCGGGTCGTTCGGGTAGAGGTCGCTCGCATTCTCCCGCCAGTTCACGTAGCCGACGGTGCCGCCGACCCGGTAGCTGAGGTCGCCGACGCGGCTGCGGTACTCCAGCGGGATGTTGATCGCGGCATAGCTCTGCGGGCTGTAGTAGCCGCCCTGGCCGAAGGTGAAGTTGCGCAGGTTCTTGTCGAAGCCGAAGTAGACCAGGTCGATGCCGGTGCTGAGCTCGGTATTGCCCTCGCGGATGATGGGATAGCCGAAGCCGGCGCCCGCCTCGGTCCGGTTGTTGGTGGCGACGTTCTCGCCCTGGTACTGCGAATAGCCGCCGCCGGCGTAGAGATAGCCGCGGCCGACCGGGATCTCGACCTGGCCGCGGCCGCCGGTGCGGGTCACGCCGCCCCAGTAGCGGCCGGTGCCGGGGTCGCGCACCCCGGACCAGGAGAGCAGGCTGTCGGTGATGGCGCGGCGCTCGCCGGTGAAGCGGAAGCGGAGGGTGTCGGTGACCGCCGGGGCGAGCTCGACGCCGCCGAGGATGGCGGTGCTGTGGAAGCCGATCGGCGTGGTGCCGATGTCGGCCTTCAGCCAGTCCGAGGCGGTATAGGCGAGGCCGAAGCCGACGCCCGAGGCCGAGCTGTTGGTGCTGGCGGAATTCGGGTTGATCGTCCCGGTGCCGAAGCGGCGGCGGGTGCCCGGGTCGCTGCCGAGCCGGCCGGCATCGGCGGTGACCGGGCTGATGGTGGCGCTCAGCCGGCCGCCCAGCACGCCCGGCGAGACCGAGGCCTGGAAGGTGCCGGAGATCTCCTGCAGCCGGTCGATGCCGGCCGAGCCGGAGCGGCTGCGGCCGCCGACGGTGCCGAGCACCCGGGGCGCGGTCTGCTCCTCGAGCGCGGCGAGCTGCGCGGCGATGTCGCGTGCCACCGGGTCGCTGGGCAGGGCGACGAACTGCGGCCGGCCCGGCGCGGGCACGCCGCCGCGGGCGAAGGGATTCTCCTGGCCGGGGAAGCTGGAGGGCGGCGCGCCCGCCGCCTGGGCGGTGATGGCGGGACGGCCGAGCTCCTGCTGGCGCTGCGCCGCGGCGGTCTCCAGCGCGCGGCGAGCGCGGCTGTCCTGGCCGAAGGCGCGGGCGACCCGGGCCTCGAGCACCGTGGCCCGGCTGTCCCGCGGCGACAGCGCCAGCCCCTCGGCGACCAGCGCCTCGGCCCGGTCGCGGTCGCGCATGGCGACGGCGGCATCGACCGCGCTGCGCCGGGCATCGAGGTCGCGCGGGTCGCGCGCCAGCACCTGCTCGGTGATGCGCAGCGCCTCGGCCGGGCGGCGGGCGCCCTGGTAGAGCCGGGCGAGGGCCAGCTTCAATTCGGGGCTGTCAGGGTTGGCCGCCAGGGCGGGGCGCAGGCTCTCGAAGGCCTGGGCCTGGTCGCCGGCGTCGTTCAGCCGGTCCGCGGCGCGGACCGCGATGCCGGTGCGGAGCGAGGCGAGGTCGCGCTTCTGCTCGGCCGGCAGGCCGGGCGCGCGCTCGGCGGTATCGGCCAGCGCCGCCGCCTCGGCCTCGAGCCCGGCGCCGAGCAGGGCGCCGGCGATGGCGACCTGGGCGCGCGGCCCGCCGGTGCGGTTCACCGCCTGGCCGATCCGGGCGGCCTCGGCCGCGCCGAAGCGGTCGTTCACCTCGGCGAAGGCGCGGATCACCGCGGCGGCGGTATTGCCCGAGGGATCCGGCCGGGCGGCCAGCATGAGCAGCTGCTGCCGCCCCTCCCCGCCGCCGGCGCGGAGCTGGGCGCTGGCGCGGGCGACCTCGGCCTGGGTGCGGGCGCGCTGCTGCAGCCGGCCCATGTCGGCGCTGCGCCGGGCCGGCGGAATGCGGCCGAGCAGCGCCTCGACATCGGCGGGGCGGCCGTCCTCGTCGGCGAAGAGCGCGGCGGCCATGACGCTGTCGGCGGCGCTGGCCCGCGCCGCCAGCCCCTCGACCAGCGCGAGGCCGCCGCTGGCGCGGCCCTGGCGCCGCAGCGCACGGGCGAGGTCGAGCCGCACCCAGGGGTCGGCCGGCGCCAGGGCGATGGCGTTGCGCAGGATGGCGCTGGCGACGCCGGGGTCGCCGCTGCGGGCGGCCTCCGCGCGCATCTCGGCGGCCTGGGATTCGGCGGCGGACTGCGGGCTGCGCGGCGCCGCCACGGCGATGATCTCGGAGACCCGGCCCTGCGCCCGCAGCGCCTGGTTCAGCCCGGCCTGGGCGGTGACGAAGCCGGGGCGGCGGGCCAGCGCGGTGCGGAAGCGCTGCTCGGCGGCGGCCGGGTCGTTGCGGCGCAGCGCCAGCTCGCCGAGCAGGGTCTCGGCATCGGTCTTGTCCTCGGCCTCGCGCCGGATGGCGCGGCGGAGCACCGCATCGGCCTCGTCCAGCTTGTTGGCCCGCAGCAGGGCGCGGCCCTCGGCCAGCTCGGCGCCGTAGCTGGCGCCGTCGAGCGCACGCTGCCACTGCGCCGCCTTGGCCGGGTCGGCCGCCATGGCGCGCTCCAGCAGGGAGCGGGCCTCGGCCTGCTTGCCCTCGCGCAGCCGGACGACGCCGAGGCCGCCGAGCGCGTCGGCATCGTTCGGGTTGGCGGCGAGCGCGGCCTCGAACTGCCGGGTGGCATCGCGCAGGCCGCCGGATTCCAGGCTGGTGAAGGCGCCGCGGCGGGCCTCGGAGCCGGGATCGGCGGCGGCGCCGGGGCCGGCGGCCAGGCGGGCGGCCTCGATCCGGCGGCGCAGGTCGGCATCGTCGGGGAAGCGGGTGAGGTAGCCCTCGAGCTGCGGCGCCAGGGCCGGGTCGCCGATGCTCCAGAGCAGCGCCTGGCGCCAGGCGCGGCGGGCTTCGGTGGTGACGGCCGGCTGGTCGGCCAGCTCGCCCAGGCGGCGGATGCCCTCGGCCCGGGTGCCGGCCTGGTAGGTCAGGGTCTGGGCATAGGCCAGCCGGGCGCGCGGGTCGGCGTTCTGCCGCTCGGCGATGCGGCCGAGGCCCCGGCGGCCCTCCTCGGCCCCGGCGTCGGTGCCGGCCAGGGTCTGGTAGTATTCCAGGGCGAATTGCTCGGGCGGCCCCTCGGCGCCGAACAGGGCGCGGTAGCGGGAGGCGGCCTCGGCCGACTTGCCGTCGCGGGCAAGCTGGCGGGCGAGGTCGAGGCCGGCGCGGTCGATGCTGGCGCCGCGCACGGCGCTGTCGACCTGGGCGCGCTGCTCCTCGGTGCCGCCGGCGGCCCGCAGCCGGGCGAGGTAGCCGGCGGCGGCGGCGCGGTTGTCGCGCGCCGCCTCCACCCGGGCGGCGACGGCCAGGGCATTGGGGTTGCGCGGGTCGGCCTGCAGCGCCCGCTCGACCGACAGCGCGGCGAGGTCGGCGCGGTCCTGCGCCAGCCAGCGCTCGGCCTGGCGAACCAGCAGGTCGATGCTGGCGCGGCCGGCGGCGGGCGCGCCTGCCGGTGCCTCGGCCAGCGGGGGCAAGGACGCCGGCTGCGCCCAGGCCGGCGCGCAAACCGGGGCGGCGGCCAGGCCGAGGGCCCAGAGGGGTGCGGTGCGGCGCATCCTAGTGCCCCTTCTCGACGGGCGTGCGCGCCCGCAGGCGGTTGATCGCGCGGCGCCGCAGCATCCAGTAGAAGGACCCGCCCATCATCAGCGCCGCCGCCAGCAGCAGCAGCAGGGCGCGCTCGGGGTGGTTGCCGAGCCAGAGCTGCGGCAGCAGCCACCAGGGCAGCGTCCCCACGTCGTAGCGCGGCATGGCGCTGTAGGCCGCCACCGGCCCGCCGGCGAGGATGGCGACATCCCCCTGGATCCGGCGGGACTGCACCGGGTCCCGCAGCGCCTGCGCCATGGCGGCCATGGCGGCCTGGGTCGCCCCGGTGATGGCGACGACGGACTTGCCGGAGGCGAGCGGGCTCTCGGCGCCGATGATGGCGCCCAGCCCCTCCCCGCTGTCGGTGAGCGCCGCGGCGGCGCGGTTGCGGTCGCCGCGGCCGGGCGCGTCGAGGAACAGCGCCCGGACGTCCTGGAAGGCATCCGGCAGGGCCAGCACCAGGCGTTCGCCGTCCAGCTTCACCGGGGTGTCCTTCAGCAGGGTGGCCAGCGCCGGCGCCCGGCCGAGCGCGCCGATGACCAGCAGGTCGCGGTTCGCCACCGAGGGCAGCGCATTCGCATGCACCACCTGCAGCCCGGTGGCGGGCAGGCCCACCAGCACCGAGAGCTGGCCGACCAGGTCGAGGAAGACCTGCATCTCGGTCGCGCTCGGCCGTTCCGGCAGCACCGCAGCGGTACCCGAGAGATCTGCATATTTGGTGAAGGGGAAGCCGGCGGAGGCGAAGAAGCCGAGGTTGGGCATGCGCGCATGGCGGTGGATGCGGCGCAGGTCGATGGTGCTGTCCGGCTCGACCGAGGCGCGCAGGTCGCCCGGCGTCGCCACGCATTCGCCGCGCGCCAGCGGGCGGAGGTCGAAGCGCAGCTGCAGCTCGTCCCGGCCGAGCAGCAGGTAGGAGGGCACCGTCGCATGGCCGCGGCGGACCTCGGCATCGCCGAAGACCTGGCGGCGGAGGTAGTCGAGCGGGCCCCAGAGCTCGCCGGCGCCGAGCGGCAGCGAGCGCAGGTAGGTCTCGGAGACCGAGACGTCGAGCCGCGAGGCGCCGATGTCGACCACCGGGCCGGGCGGGGCGCGGAAGCGGAGGTCCACCGGGAAGCCGCGGTTGCGGAAGGTGAAGATGTCCGGGGAGGTCCGCAGCGGCACGCGGATCGGCGCCGGGGCATAGCCGGCGCCCTGCAGGTCGGCGCGCTCGACCAGGCTGCCGAGGGTGACCACGCGGTCCGTCGCCACCCAGCGCGGCGCGTCGTAGGGCTGGCGCGGCGCGATGCTGGGCTGCACCACCCGCGCCACCTCGCCCGACAGCGCCGCCCGGCCGACGGCCAGCGCGGCGGCGGCGGCGGCGGCCTCCGGCTCGGTGCGGCCGCCGACCACCAGCAGGGTGCCGTAGCTGTCGTTCGGGTTGGCGACCATGGCGATGGTCGGCCCCTCGAACCGCGGCAGGGCGAGGCCGGGGATGGCGTCCGAGCCGACCGCGATGACCAGCGCGTCGCCGCGCGGCGGCGGCGCCCGGTCCACCGGGAAGGTGGCGCCGCGGTAGTCCGCCTGCACCGCGAACCAGGAGGCGGCGACGGCGGCGGCGCGCAGCCCGGCAGGGCCGGTGCCCTCGGCCAGCACCACCGGCAGGGTCAGGGCGCCGCGCAGCACCCGGCGGTCGAACAGCGGCTCCGGCAGCCGGGCCAAGTCGCGCTGCGGCGGCAGCCGCTCGATCCGCATGGCGACGGTCGAGAGGTCGGAGACGGTGGCCCAGAGCAGGCCGGAGAGCGGGTCGTTGCACTCGACCGCGTAGCGGCCGGAGAAACGGAAGTTCAGCCGGTTGATCTCGCTGAAGAACAGCGGGTCGAGCGGGAAGTCGAGCGGGCCGAAGGACTGCCGGGCCGGATCGGCCGGCACGGTGCCGACGAACTGGTCGTTCAGCGAGATGGTGATCTGCGACAGCGCCGGGATCAGCGCCGGGGAGGTGCCGCCGGCCAGCGACAGCCGGGCCTCGGTCACCACCTCGTCGGCGCGCAGGCCGAACTGCACGCCCTGCAGGTCGGAGACGCCGCGCAGCTGCATCGGCCCGCCGAGGCCGAGCTCGCGCAGGGTGGGGCGGATCTCGCGCACCCCGTCCACCGCCTCCGGCGGGAAGGCGCGGCCGGGCGCGGCCTGGGCCGGGATCGGCGCCGGCGCGGCCGGCAGCTGCGCCGCCAGGCCGGGCGGCGGGCTGAGCGAGGGCAGCGGCTGGCGCGACTGGGCCAGGGCCTCCGGCGCCAGCAGCAGCAGGCCGAGCACGGCGCCGGCGGCGGTCGCGGCGATGCGCGGGCGGCGCGGCTCGACCACGTCGGAGATGCGGACCGGGGCGGCCTGGGCGGCGCCGGCCGGGACCGGGCGCTGCACCAGCTGCTTCGGGAAGGCGATGCGGTACTTGCGGAAGACCGCGTCGGCGGTGGCCAGCACCACGTTCAGCAGCGAGCGCAGCGGCCGGTCCACCGGCCAGTCGTCCCAGTGCAGCCAGGCGTCCGGCCGGCCGAAGAAGAGCCGGGCGACGGCGGCTTCCTGGGCCAGGTTGTCGACCACGAAGCGCAGGAAGACCTCGTCGTGCACCCAGCGCAGCACCTCGGCCTCGACCTCGATGACCTCGCCGCAGGTCTCGAAGGCGACCATGGCGCGGTCGCCGTCGGCGGCGCCGAGCGGCCGGGCCAGGGTGATGCGGGCGCCGGAGAGCGAGATGTTCGAGCTGTGGGCCTTGATGGCCTCGCCGCTGGCCAGCTTCAGCGTGGCCGGGACCACCGCGTCGGTGCGGGCGCGGACGCGCATCTGCTCGCGCTCGCGGCCCACCGCGACGGCCGCCGAAGCGGGGATCACGCAGAGCCCGGCCCAGATGGTGTTCAGCAGGTAGGCGCGATACTCCAGCGTGCTGCTGTCGGTGATGATGATGCCGACGATCCCTATGCCGAGGCCGATGAGCAGCAGCCCGGTGAGGATCACCATGGGCAGCACCATGGGCAGGTCGAGGTAGCCCTCCTCGACCATGCCGCCCTTGTCGGTGACGTTGAACTTGCCCTTGGTCGGGTCCCACAGCGTCTTGAAGGTGACGGGGATCAACGGCCAGGCGAGCGAGGCCTCGTAGATCTCGGACCAGAAGGAGTGGCGGTGCTTGCCGTTCAGCCGCGCGGTGGTGGCGACGGCGTGGAACATGTGCGAGCCGGCATAGGCGATGATGCCGAGCGGGCTGGCGGCGATGACGCTCTCGCCGAAGAAGAGGAAGGCGAGCGGCGAGGTGAGGAAGATCAGGCGGGGGATCGCGAACAGGAAGCCGAAGCCGCCCATGAAGTAGCAGAGCCGCTGCCAGTTGTTCAGGCCCTTGGCCACGATGGTCTTCTCGAGCCGCATGATCTGCATCATGCCGCGGGCCCAGCGCAGCCGCTGGCCGATGTGCAGCGCGAGGCGCTCCGTCGCCAGGCCCGAGGCCAGCGGCAGGCGGATGTAGGCGGTGTGCCAGCCGCGCTTCTGCATCAGCAGGGAGCAGTGGCAATCCTCGGTGACGGTGATGTGGGGGACGCCGCCGACCTCCTCGAGCGCGGTGCGGCGGATGACGGCGCACGACCCGCAGAAGAAGGCGGCGTTCCAGAGGTCGTTGCCCGGCTGGATGGCGCCGTAGAACAGCAGGCCTTCGTTGGGCACCGGCCGCTTGCGGGCCAGGTTCCGCTCGAAGGGATCGGGCGAGTAGAAGTAGTGCGGGGTCTGCACCATGGAGATGCGGGCGTCGCGCACCAGCCAGCCGACGGTGAGCTGGAGGAAGGACCGCGTCGGTGCGTGGTCGCAGTCGAAGATGGCGATGAACTCGCCCTTGGTGTGGCGCAGACAGTGGTTGATGTTGCCGGCCTTGGCGCCGAGGTTGTCCGGGCGGATGACGTAGCCGCAGCCGCTGTCCTCGGCGAATTGGCGGAATTCCGGGCGGCGGCCGTCGTCGAGGATGTAGACGTTCAGCTTGTCCCGCGGCCAGTCCATGCTCATCGCCGCCAGCACGGTCGGCCGCACCAGGTCGAGCGATTCGTTGTAGGAGGGCACGTAGACGTCGATGGTCGGCCAGAGGCGCGGGTCGGCCGGCAGCGGCACCGGCTTGCGGTCCAGCGGCCAGGCGGTCTGCAGGTAGGAGAGCGACATCAGCAGCCCGGCGTAAAGCTCGGCCATGAACAGCAGGCCGCCGAGCACGATCTGCGGGACGGTCTCGAATTCCAGCGTCTCGGTCGCCCGCCAGAACAGGTAGCGGGAGGTGATGGCGATGGACATCACCACCAGCACCAGCCCGATCCGGCGCGACTTCAGGCGGTTCAGCGCGAGGAAGGCGATGATGCCGCCGGCGGTCAGCAGCGCCTGCTGCTCCGCCTGCATCGGCAGGGTGACGAAGACCAGGCAGCCGAACAGGCCGAGGGCGACCAGCGCGCCGCGCAGCAGCCGGTCGCGCGGGGCGGGCGGCATGGGGAAGGCAGCGGCGTCGCTCATCGGAGGCCCCAGTCGGACAGTGCGGAGAAGCCGCTGCGGCGGCGGGCGNCCGCTGCGGCGGCGCCCGCCGGCTGCGCCGCCGAGCGGCAGGCGCAGCCGGGCGGCGATGGCGTCGGCCACGGCGCCGAGGTCCTCGGCGGCGGGGCCGTCGTGCGGGTCGAGCAGCATGCGCTTGTCGCCCAGCGCCTCGGTCACCGCCTCGTCGCGGCAGACGGCGCCGATGAGCCGGGCGCCCAGCGCCTCGGCGGCGCCGTCGAAGACCGCGCTGGCGAGGGGGGCGTCGAGGTCGACTTGGTTCATGACCACCACGGCGCGTTCCCCGGCGCGGCTGGCCAGCCGGCCGCGGCCGAGCCAGCGATTGGTCATGATGGCCGGGATCTGCGCCGCGCTGGCGGAATCGGCCAGCAGCACCACCACCACGAGGTCGACCATGGGCAGCAGGGCGCCCATCGCCGGGGACGGGCCCGGGGGGCTGTCGACCACCACCACCAGGTCGGGGTCGGCCAGCATCTCCCGCACCGGGCCGGCCAGGAGTTCGGGGGTCTGGTAGAGCGCCTGGGCGGTGTCGAGCTGGGTCATCGGATCGACCGTGCCATAGGGCAGGACCCGGACCCCGGCGCGGGTCTCGACCGCCGCCTGGCGCCAAGCCGGGCGGCGGGCGATCTCGCCGAGGAAGCCGGCCTCGTCCCGGTAGGACAGGCCGAACTGCAGGCGCAGCGCATTCTGCGGGTCGAGGTCGATGGCGAGGACGCGGTGGCCCCGCTGGGCCAGCAGCGCGGCGACATGGGCGGCGAGCGTGGTCTTGCCGACGCCGCCCTTGGGGGAAACGAATGCGATCAGAGGCATCTTGCCGCGGCGTCCCTTATCGTGGCCAGGCGCGGCGTGGCCGGGTGCCGCGCGGCGGAGTACCGGGTGCGCGCAGCGGGGCGCCGGCCAGTGGCCGCTGCGAGAGGGTGTCGAAGGGTGCGGCGGGCTCCGGCGGATAGGCCGCCTTCAGCGCCGGCATGGCCGGGCGCGGGCCGGGCCGGTACGGCGGCGGGGATGCTTCGGCCTCCGGCGCGGCCTGGTCCAGGGCGAGGTCCTGCAGCATGCGGTAGCGGTGCGGCTCGGCCTCCCGCGGCGGGGCCGGGCGGGGCGGGGGCGACCAGGGCAGCGCCGCGGCCGGTTCGGCCCGGTGCCTCCGGGCCATGGCCGGCTCGGGCGCGGCTTCCGGCACCGGCACCGGCGGAGCGGCCGGCGGGGGCGCGGCCGCCAGGACGGGCGGCGCGGCGGGCTCGGCGGCCGGCGGCGGCTCGGCCACCGGTTCCGCCACGGCCTCGGCGGCGGGCTCCACCGCGACCATGATCGGCACCGGGTCGAAGGGAATGCCGGCGAAGGGGAGGTAGCGGAAGGCCCTGAGGTCGCAGGCAGCAGCCACCCTTGCGATTTCACGCTCCATGGTCGAACAGCCCCCGAGAACCTTCCACCATAGTGTATAGCCTTCCCTCGCGCTCGACCACTTGCACGAAGGGTGTTTCCGCCTCGTTAGCGAGTTTGCCGAGCGGCTCACCGCACTGGATACACCCTGGACGAGTAATGCTATCATGGCATGCACCCTGTGGGTGGTGGCCCGGGCGCCACGCCGACCAACAATCGACAGCGGCCCTGGACGTCCCGGGACGCCGCTCCCACGTCTCAACCCAGGAGGATCAGCCGGTGTCGGACATGATCGAGGCAAGCCCCATCACCACCCGCCATGGCCAGGCCGGCACCACCGGGCTGCTGCGCTACCTGCTCGGCAGCGCGACGGCCCTGGGCCTGCTGTTCGGCATGTTCCTGCTCGCCGGCTTCCAGTTCTGAGCGAGGCCGGCTCGCGCGGCGCCCGCCTGCTGCGGGACCGCCGGCTATGGCTGGGACTCGGCGCGGTCGCGGTGATCCTCGGGCTGCGGTTCTCCGGGCTGGGCGGGCTGCTGTCGCTCGAGACGCTGCGGACGCACCGGGCCGAACTCACCGGCTGGGTCGGCGGCAACCTGCCGCTGGCGGCGCTGGGCTTCGTGCTGGCCTATGCCGCGGCGGTCGCCTTCTCGGTGCCGGGCGCGGTCATCCTGACGCTGACCGGCGGCTTCCTGTTCGGTGCGCTGCTCGGGACGCTGCTCAGCGTGGTGGGAGCGACCTGCGGCGCGGTGCTGGTCTTCCTCTTTGCCCGGGCGATCTTCGGCGAGGCGGCGCTCGAGCGGTTCGGCGAGCGCGGGCGGAGCCTGGCCGAGGGCATCCGGCGCAACGCCTGGTCCTACCTGCTGGTGCTGCGGCTGGTGCCGCTGTTCCCCTTCTTCCTGGTCAACCTGGTGCCGGCCTTCGTCGGCGTCCGGCTGCCGGTCTATGCGCTGACCACCCTCTTCGGGATCCTGCCGGGCACGGCGGTCTTCAGCCTCTCGGGCGCCGGGCTGGGCTCGGTGCTGGATTCGGGCGGCGAGCTCGAGCTGCGGAGCATCCTGACGCCGCAGATCATCGGGGCGCTGCTCGGGCTGGCGGCGCTGTCGCTCGCCGCCATCCCGCTGAAGAACCGCTTCGCCAGATAGGGCCTACAGGGCGGTGTAGCCGCCATCCACGGTCCAGGCGGAGCCGGTGACGAAGCTGGCGCGGTCGGAGCACATCCAGACCACCGCCTCGGCGATCTCCTCCGGCTTGCCCATGCGGCCGAGCGCGGTGCGGCCGATGATCCGCTCGCCGCGGCGGCGCATGGTGTCCTCGGTCATCGGCGTCTCGATGTAGCCGGGGCAGACCGCGTTCACCCGGATGCCCTCGCCGGCATGGTCGAGGGCGGCGGCCTTGGTCAGGCCGATGACGCCATGTTTGCTGACGACATAGGCGGCCGCGCCGGGCCCTGCGACCAGCCCCATGATCGAGGCGGTGTTGACGATGGCGCCGCCGCCCTGGGTCCGCATCTGCGCCACCTCATGCCGCAGGCAGCGCCAGACGCCGGTGAGGTTGACGTCGAGCATGCGGGCCCAGGCCGGCTCCTCCATGTCGGCCACCGGCACGCCGGCGGAGTTGAGCTGGTAGGGGGCGATGCCGGCGTTGTTGAAGGCGCAGTCGAGCCCGCCGAAGGCGGCGACGGCGGCGGCGACCATGGCCTTCACCGCGGCATCGTCGGTGACGTCGACCGCGATGGCGACCGCCTCGCCCCCCTGGGCCTCGATGGCGGCGACGGTGCGCTGGGCGCCTTCGAGCGTGAGGTCGGCAGCGGCGACCCAGGCGCCCTCGCGGGCGAAGGCGAGCGCCGCGGCGCGGCCGATGCCGGAGGCGGCGCCGGTGATCAGCGCCGACTTGCCGTCGAGCATGCCCTTCCTCGGGGTGGTCATGCGGCGTCGCCGTATTGCCAGTGATAGGCCAGCGACAGCGCGGCGTGGCGGAGCGCGAGGTCCGAGGCGGGGATGAACTTGCCCATGGTCAGGAAGGCGTGGATCTGGTCGGCCATGTGGACCTGGGTGACGCGGACGCCGTCCTCCTCCAGCCGCCGGGCATAGGCGAGGCCCTCGTCGACCAGCGGGTCGTAGCCGGCGGTCATGACATAGGCGGTCGGCGTGCCCGCGAGGCTGGCGGCGCGCAGCGGCGAGGCCTGCCATTCGTAGCGGCGGGCCCGGTCCGGAACGTAGTGCTCGACGAACCAGCGCATGGTCTGGTCGGTGAGGATCAGCCCCTCGGTGAAGCGCTCATAGGCCGGGCGGCGGGCGGCCATGTCGGTCGCGGGGTAGAGCAGCATCTGGAAGCCGACGGCGGGCACGTCGCCGTCGCGGCCCATCAGCGCCAGCACGGCGGCGAGGTTGCCGCCGGCGCTGTCGCCGCCGACCGCGAGGCGGGACGGGTCGATGCGGAGGCGCCCGGCATTGGCCGCGACCCAGCGCAGCGCCGCGGCGCTGTCCTCGACCGCGGCGGGGTAGAGGTGCTCGGGCGCCATCCGGTAGTCGACCGCGATGACGCAGCAGCGGGCGGCATTGGCCAGCGTGCGGCAGGGCTGGTCGTGGCTGTCGAGATCGCCGATGACCCAGCCGCCGCCATGCAGGAACAGCAGGCAGGGCAGGATCTCGGTCGCGTCGGTGCCGGCGGCGCGGTAGCGGCGCAGCGGGATGGGGCCGGCCGGGCCGGGGCAGGTCAGGTCCTCGACCTCGGCCACCGCCTCGCCGTCCGGCTGCAGCACGCTGCGCGACTTGGCGGAGGCGGCGCGGGCCTCCTCCGGGCTGAGGGTATGGAGGGGCGGGCGGCCCAGCTCCTTGATGAGTTGCAGGACGCGGAGCGCGCCGGGATCGATGGGCATGGGGTCAGCCTATCCAGGACAGGATTGCGGAGGCGACGGCATCGGGCTGGTCGAGCTCGGCCAGGTGCCCGGCGCTGGGGATGATGCGGGTCTCGTGCGGGCCGCCGAGCAGCCCGGCGATGCGGCCGGCGTAGCTGCGCGGCAGGATGCGGTCGGCCTCGCCCCAGAGGAGGAGGGTCGGCGCGGTGATCAGCGGCAGGCGCTTCTCCAGGCGGGTATTGCCGAGCGGCCAGAAGATGCGGGCGGCGGCCTCGGTGGCGCGGGTCTGCTCGATCGGCCATTCCACCGAATTGGCGCCCTCCGGCATGGCCTTCAGCGCCTTCCAGGTCTCGGGGTCGGCGCAGAGCAGCCCGGGGACGCGGTCGGCGCGCTGGGCCCAGGGGTCGGTCGGGGGATCGGATTCGTCGAACAGGCCGAAGGGCGCGGTCAGCACCAGGCGGCGGACCGAGGCGGGCCAGAGCGCGGCCATCTCGGCGGCCAGCGAGCCGCCGATGGAACTGCCGGCGAGGTCGGCGCCCTCGAGCCCGGCGGCGAGCAGGAGCTGCCGGGTGGCGACCAGCCAGTCGAGGTGGCTGTCCAGCACGCTGTGGCCGCGGTCGCCGCCGGGGAAGCCGGGCAGCGAGGGGACGATGACGCTGCGGTGCTCGGCCAGCCTATCGAGGAAGGGGGTCCAGCGCGGCAGGCCGCCGAAGCCGGCGAGGATGCCGAGCGGCGCCCCCCTGCCCTTCCGCCAGACACGCGTCGGGAAGCCGTTGAGGTCAACGGTCTGCACCTCGGGCTCGCTCATCCCGGCCGGCCTATTCGGCGGCCAGGTTGGTGACCGGCGCGCGCTCGCCGGCGGCCATCGGCTGCGGCCACCAGCGGTCCTCCCATTCGGCGAAGCGGGTCTTCAGCCGCGGCATCACCTGCTCGGCGAAGAGCTTGGTGTTGTAGTTGGTGAGGTCCTTGTTCATGTTGCCGAACTGCATCAGCACCATGAGGTGGCCGACGTTGAGGTCGTCGGCCAGCGCGTTGAGCTGGTCCACCACCTCGTCCGGGGAGCCGATGACGACGTAGCCGCGGTCGACGAAGTCGGCCATGGTCAGGGCGCGGTTGGTCTTGTCGCCCATGATCAGCGTCTGCGCATTCGCCGCCTTCTTCACCATGCTCTCGAGCCCGGCGCGCTGCGTCGCCTCCGTGCTGTAGCCGGCGGGCGAGGCGAAGCGCGGGTCGACGTGGAGGCAGCGGTTGAAGAAATACTCGGCGGCCTCGGTGTAGAGCTCGATGGCCTGCTCGCGCGTCTCGGCGACGGCGATGACCTGGGCGAAGCCGGCGCGATAGGGGTTCCGGTCCTTGCCGAGCCGGTCCATCTCGGCCCAGAAGCCGTCCATGGTCGCCTTGCCGGCCTTGTAGCCGTAGTAGGACAGGTAGCAGTAGACGTAGTCCATCTCGGCGCACCACTGCCAGGTTTCGACGCTGCCGCCGCCGGGGATCCAGATGGGCGGATGCGGCTGCTGCAGCGGGCGTGGCCAGATGTTCACGTAGCGCTGCTGGTTGTAGCGGCCGTTGAAGGCGAAGGTATCCTTCTCCGTCCAGGCCTTGATGACCAGGTCATGCGCCTCGAGGTAGCGCTCGCGCAGCTGGCTCGGGTTCTGGCCATAGGCGAAGCAGGTGTCCATCGGCGTGCCGACCGGGAAGCCGGCGATCAGGCGGCCACCGCTGATGACGTCCAGCATGGCGAATTCCTCGGCCACGCGGGTCGGCGGGTTGTAGAGGGCGAGGCTGTTGCCGAGGACGCAGATCGGCACGTCCCGGGTGCGGCGCGCCAGCGTCGAGGCGATCAGGTTCGGGCTCGGCATCAGCCCGTAGCCGTTCGAGTGGTGCTCGTTCACGCAGATGGCGTCGTAGCCGCAGTCGGCGGCGTATTCGAGCTCATCCATGAAGTCGTTGTACATGAGGTGGGCGCGCTTCGGGTCGAAGAGCGAGGAGTGGATATCGACCCAGACCGAGGGATGCGCCTCGCGGAAATCCTCGGGGAGTTCCGTGTAGGGCATGAGGTGGAACCACATCAGCTTCATGGCAGGCCCCTCCGGGGGTTGCGGGCGGGTCGTGCCGCCTTCTCTGCCGCAAAGCCTAGCTGGCTACCGGATGGGGGGAAAGGCCGAAGCGCAGGCCTTCACCCCGATGCCGCAGTCAGCCGGTCGCCTCCTCCGGGTCGGCCGCGACCGGCTCCAGCCGGGAATCCGCCTCGCGCTTCAGCCGGTGGTAGCTGCGGGCGGAGAAGGGCAGCATGCCGGCGTAGATCAGCCCGCCGGTGGCGAGCGCCGCCCAGGGCTCGGTCAGCATGATCGCGACATAGGCGCCGATGCCGAGCAGCAGCGGCAGCACGTAGTCCGCCCGGACCTTGAAGTTCTTGAAGCTCCAGGTCGGCAGGGTCGAGACCATCAGCCCGCCGACCACCACCAGCAGGGTGCCGACGAAGACCGGGTGGCGCACCGCCCCGGCCAGCTTCACCCAGCCCCAGTCCTGCAGCACCAGCGCCGCGAACAGCGGGAACAGCACCAGCCCGGCCCCGGCCGGCGCCGGCACGCCGGTGAAGAAATTCTGCGAATAGGCCGGGGCCGGCGGCGGCCCGCCCAGCGCGAGCGCCGGTGCATCCGACAGCGAGGCGTTGAAGCGCGCCAGCCGCAGCGCCGAGCAGACCGCGAACAGCAGGCAGGGGGCGAAGCCCAGGCCGCGCCCGTCGTGCAGGGTCCAGAGGAACAGGATCAGCGCCGGGGCGACGCCGAAGCAGAGGAAGTCGGACAGGCTGTCGAATTCGGCGCCGAACCGGCTGGTCGCCTTCAGCAGCCGCGCCAGCCGGCCGTCCAGCGCATCGATCGCGGCGCAGACCACGATGAGGACGGCGGCCTTCTCCCACTGCGCATCGAGGGCGAAGCGGATGGCGGTCAGCCCGGCGCAGAGGCCGAGCAGGGTCAGGATATTGGGGATGAGCCGGTTGAAGCTGGGCCCCGTGTAGCGCGGCCGGGTCCGCAGCCGGCCGCGGAGGCCGGAGCGGCCGCCCGGGCCGCGACCCGGCCTGGACCCGGGGTCCGTCCCGCTCACAGCGCCAGCTTCGGCGGGGTGAGGTCGGCGATGATGGTCTCGCCGCCGATCATCGTCTGGCCTTCCATCACGCCGGGACGGATGCCTTCCGGCAGGTAGACGTCGGTGCGGCTGCCGAAGCGGATGATGCCGAAGCGGTCGCCGGCCTGGACCGTGTCGCCCTCCCGGAGGTCGCAGAGGATGCGGCGGGCGATCAGCCCGGCGATCTGCACCACCGCGAGGTCGCGGCCATCGGTGAGGCGGATGGCGATGGCGTTGCGCTCGTTGTCGACGCTGGCCTTGTCGAGGTTGGCGCTGAGGTACTTGCCGTGGCGATAGGCGATGCGGGTGACGGTGCCACTGGCCGGCACCCGGTTCACGTGCACGTCCATCACCGAGAGGAAGATGGCGACGCGCCAGCGCGGCGCCGGGCCGAGGCCGAGTTCCTCCGGCGGGACCGCCTGGACGATGCTGACGATGTGCCCGTCGGCCGGGGCGACGACCACGTTCTCGCGCTCCGGCGCCACGCGGGTCGGGTCGCGGAAGAAGTAGAGGCAGAACAGGACGAAGATCAGCCCCAGCCAGAACAGCCAGGCGCCGAGCAGCAGCCCGCCGAGGACCGCGACCGCCGCGCCGATGAGAAGGAAGGGCCGGCCCGCCGGATGCGGCGGGGCGAGCACGATCTGCAGACTTTGTCCAAGGGCCATGGGCGCGGTTTATGGTGTGTTCATGCCTGTGCGGCAAGCTGTGCCGGTGATGCAAAGCCCTTCCACGCCCAACCCGGCCCGGGGCCTGACCCTCGGGCCCTTCGCCGTCGACCGGGACGGCACCCTGCAGCCGCGGGAGGCCGGGGTGCGGCCGGCGATGCAATTCGCCTGGCGCGGCCGCCGGTGCGAGGCCCTGCTCTCGCCCGAAGCGGTGCGCCTCGCCGCGGTCGCGGCCCGCATCCCCTCCACCGCCGAATCCGGGGCGGACCGGCCGCAGGCCTTCGAGGCCATGGCCGCCCTCCCGGCCAGCCTGCCGCCGGGCTGGCAGGCCCGGCTGCTGCCGGACCACCGCATCCTGCTGGAATCCCACGCCGCCCTGCCGGAGCCGCCGACCGCGACCGAGCTGGTCGCCGCCATGGTCCGCTTCGCCCTGGCGATGGACCCCTACCTCGACCGGTTGGAGACGGCCTGCGGCGGCGCCTCGTCCGGCACGCTGAACACCTGGCCGGGGTAGATCCGCCCGGGATCGCGGATCTGGTCCCGGTTGGCGGCATAGATCACGGTGTAGCGCAGGCCGCGGCCATAGACCCGACGGGCGATCCGCCAGAGGCTGAGGCCCGGCTGGACGATGATGCGGCCGTCGCGGAGGGCCTCGTCGCGGAAGGCCTCGTCGGCCCTGGCGTCGCGCAGGAAGGGCAGCTCGAGCCGCGCGGCCACCGTGCCGGCGGCGGCGAGCTGGTCCACCCGCAGGGTATGGCGGCCGATGGCGGGCGGCTGCTCCGGCGTCAGGGTCCAGCGGCCGGCGGCATCGGCGACCGCATCGCCGGCATGCTGCGCCCCGACATAGACCCGGAGCCGGGCGCCGGGCGGCGCGCTGCCGGCGAAGCGCATGCCCCCGGCCTCGTCGTAATCTACCACGTCGAGCCAGAGCCGGCGGGGGCCGGGCTGCGGCACCGCCTCGCCCTGCAGCGGGCGCGGGGCGGCCGCCGCCGTGGTCGGGGGCAGCAGCACGGCCAGGGCCTCGGCCCCGGGCGGCGCCGGGCCCCGGGGATGCGGGGCGCCCGGCGGCGGCTCCGGCACCAGCAGCAGCACGGTCTCGGCGGACGGCACCGGCGCCGCCCCGGCGAGGCGCGCCAGCAGCGACAGCTCCCGCAGGCCGGGGGGCAGCGGGTCGCCCGGCAGGATGACCCATTCGCCGTGGCCATCGGCCCGGGCGTGGCCGAGGTCGCGGCCGGACTCGAGCAGCGTGACCTCGGCGCCGGGCGCGGCGCGGCCGGCGGCGACCAGCATGCCGCGGGCGCCCACCCGGGCGACATCGAAGCGCGGCGCCGGCTCGGGCGGCGC
>NZ_JAUFPN010000132.1:1060-1539 GCF_030409335.1 Paeniroseomonas aquatica | reverse complement strand
GACAGTGCTTGGCGAAGATGTCGTTTTAACGCTCGACAACTTAAAGAAGCAGTACGGTGCGCTCGGTTCCTACCTTCACACGCCGACGCTCTCCCAAATTGACGATCCCGGCGCGCACAGTCCCGTCAAGCTGCGTAAGCGGATCGAGGCTTGCGTTAAATTTCTCGATGAGGTGCTAGGGTCACCCGTTTGGAATTTTACGATAGGCCAGTTTTCAGAGGAAAAATGCCTGCGCTGCGAAACAATGATCCGCAGGCGCCTGCATAAAGACGGCAAACCAATTGTCGCCATCTGCCCCAATCGCAAGTGCCATGCGGAGTATCTGGTGCAGATGGACGGCAACAAAGTGGCGTGGACCGCATACCGGCAGGAATTACCGTGTCCGACCGACGATTGTACGGCAACGATGATATTGTGGAAGGACGAGGTGAAGGAGGGCCATAAGTGGACGTGCGAAAGCTGCGGGAAGGCCTATCACC
>NZ_JAUFPN010000132.1:0-1038 GCF_030409335.1 Paeniroseomonas aquatica | reverse complement strand
GCTTCCAGATCTTCGAGGGTGACACCGCCTCATCTGCTTGAGCCATTCGCGTCGCCGCGGGATCTTATGCCTTACAACGTGAAGGCACTTCCTATGAGCGAAGATAGCGAGTCCATACAACAGCAGCATTCGGCGCACCAGGAAGACAACATTGCGAAATCAGAGACGGCTGATCTCGACTATGGTGCTCTCGGTGAAAATAAAAATGAGTTGGTAGCCGCCCAGTAGGACTGCGTTCGAAATGTAGTAGCAGCACTTGGTGGGTCATCTCGTTTGGCACGTCAGCTAAGCAAGGAATTTTCTGACCCAATTAGGGAGAGTGGCATTCGAGCCTGGGTCGCACAGGGAACTGTACCGCTCCGACGCCGTCACCAATTGGCTAAACTCGGGCAGCAGAAGAACCTCGTCATTGACCTTGCTACACTCGAGGTGCATTCCGCTCCAGTCGGCGGGGATGTAAGCGCCTCTCCTGTTCTTGAGAAGGCAGCATTCCTAAGTCTGAATCAGGTAGCTGCCCGCTGGGGGGTACCGCGAGATCGTGTAGAAGATCTCGTAAAAGTCGGACAGTTAAAGGTCCACGATCTCGCAGGGGCGGAGCGCGTGGCTTACAGTGACATCGCCGATTACGAATCTCGTGCGCGTCGTTCTGACGTCGCGGATCGCTCGTGACCACGGCGGCGAACGCTTAGTGACTGTTTGAGAATTAGCGGTGGGCGACGCGGCGGAGCAGGAGGGCGCCCATGGCGACGTGGATCATGGCCTCGGACACGTCGAGACGCCTCTCATAGTCGCGGACGAGACGACGCCATCGGATCATCCAGCCGAAGGTTCGCTCCACCACCCACCGGCGTGGGAGGACGCGAAAGCCCTTTGGGTCGGAGCGCCTGACGATCTCGACGACGAAGTCGAGGAAGGCGGCCTTGTCCATCAGCGTCGTTCGGTCGTAGCCCGCGTCCGCGAAGAGATGCTTCAGCCAAGGCCATCGTTTCCTGATGGCGGCGAGGATCGTCTGGGCGCCCGCGCTGTCGGACACGTCGG
>NZ_JAUFPN010000131.1 GCF_030409335.1 Paeniroseomonas aquatica | reverse complement strand
GGTTGGTTGTAGCTCCCGGTCTCATGCTGGATTGGCACGGCATCGAGGGCCTGGTCGAGACGCTCGGCCGCAATGGGGTGACTTCGAACTATCGTGCCGACTTGGCGCCCTACACTGCCGAGCTCGTTCGTGACCTAGGACGTGGCCGCGCCGTGTTCACGCAGCCGCCCATGCCCATCAAGTGCGCGGGCGCACCGCAGAAGGCGATGTATCTCTCGGCCGACCTCTGGCGCAAGGCAGGCCGCCTACGGGACATGCAGATCGACTTCTTCAGCGCCGGTGCTGTGCTCTTTGGGGTCAAGGACTACGTGCCTGCCCTTATGCGCCAAGTGAAACGCTATGGCATCAACCTGCACTTGCAGCACACCATCACCCGCATCGACGGGCCGAGCCGCACCGCCTGGTTCACCCGGACGGCGCCGGACGGCGCAAAGAGTGAGATCGAGGTGCAGTTCGACATGATCCATGTCGTTCCTCCCCAAAAGTCGCCGGATTTCCTGCGTGTCTCGCCGCTTGCCGATGCGGCGGGCTGGCTTGATGTCGACGCTGGCACCCTCAGGCACAGGAGCTTCAAGCACGTGTATGGCTTGGGTGACGCCTGCAATGCGCCGAACGCTAAGACCGCCGCCGCCGCTCGCAAGCAGGCCCCGGTGGTCGCCCATAACCTGCTGAAGGACATGGGGCTGATCAGGGCGCCAGATGCGGTCTACGACGGCTATGGATCCTGTCCGCTAACGGTCGAGCGTGGTCGCGTCCTTCTCGCTGAGTTCGGCTACGGGGGCCGGCTCATGCCGAGCTTTCCCGCGTGGCTCATCGACGGCACCAAACCGAGCCGCCTGGCCTGGTTACTCAAGGAGCGCATCCTGCCCCTGATCTACTGGAAAGGCATGCTTAAGGGCCGGGAATGGCTGGCACGCCCACGTCTAGCTGATTAGCCGCTGCAAAACCCCGCCAGCGATCCACCAAGGCGACCCCTCAAACGAGCCGTCGGAACTCGGAAAAAGCCAGATCATGCGCACGCCATCCATTATGACAGTCTCGCTGGTCTCGGTCGGCTTGACCGCAATCCTGCTATCTCTCCATCAGCGTCCTCCTGCACGGATTATCGAGCCGCGGACTCCGGTGCGGCAAGCCACGCCTGCTGCGGTCACGCAACAAGCGGCGCCGCCTCGAGCTATCGTAGCGGCGCCTGGAGGCGGTTCGCCCGCTGCGGCACCTGCACCGTCGCCGCCTGCTGCTGCGTCCTGGGAGGTACCAGACCCGGACGCGTTGCCCGCCCATGACATCTTCGGCCAGACTGTTCGGCGTGGCCGAGATCTGATCTCGCGGACATCGTCACTTATTGGCCCGGACGCGCAAGATCCAGCTATGCGCTTCGCCGGGAACGGACTGACGTGCCAATCCTGCCACCTGCAGGCGGGAACCCAGCAATACGGCCTGCCCCTCGCGGGGGTCTGGGGGGTCTTCCCGCAATACATTGGGCGGGAGAATGAGGTTCGCACGCTGCAGGAGCGCGTCAACGGCTGCATGGAGCGCAGCATGAACGGCCGGGCGCTGCCCGTGGACGGTCCGGAGATGAAGGCAATCGTCACATATGTTCGCTACATCAGCGAAGCGCAGCAGGTTGGCAGGTCGCTCGAAGGCCGTGGCGCACCCCCCCTACCGCTGCCGGCACGCGCCGCCGACCCAGAACGGGGCCGCGAGGTCTTTGCCTCCACCTGCGCCTCCTGCCATGGCGAGGATGGCCAGGGACAACGCCTGGAAGCGGCGGAAGCGGCAGAGCAAGGCAAGCGGTACCAGTTCCCACCGCTCTGGGGGCCTGACAGCTACAACGATGGCGCAGGGATGGCCCGCACAATCACCGCGGCTCGCTTCGTCCACGCCAACATGCCGGTCGTGTCCCCCGGCGTGGTGTAGGAGCGGTGCTCCTCAGCGGGCTGAGCCGCCGTGTCAGGTCGCCGCAGCGGGCAGGCTGACGGAGGGAGTATTGCTCACGGCGCCGATGGTCTCCAGCGTCATATAACGGGAGCGCTGGGTGGCCCATTCGTCGGACTGCTCGAGGAGCAGAGCCCCGACGAGGCGGGTGA
>NZ_JAUFPN010000130.1 GCF_030409335.1 Paeniroseomonas aquatica | reverse complement strand
GCCTCGAGCACGAGGGTGGCGCCTTCCGTGGCGCGGGCGCCGGCGAGCGCCTCGCGGGCGGCGGCCACACCGGCGCGGATGGCGGCGAGGTCGGGGATGGCGGCCTGGGCGGCGCGGGCCTGCTCCAGCGCGGCGGTCGCCTCGGCGGCATCGGCGGCGATGCGCTCGAGCTGCGGGGCGAGGGCGGCGACCTGGCTTTCGGCCTGGGCGGCGGCGGCGGTCAGCCGGGCGGCCTCGGCCTGGGCGGCCTGGAGGGCGGCCTCGGCGGCGGCGCGGCCAGCGCGGGCGGCGGCTTCGGCGGCCAGCGCCGCGTCTTCCTGCTGCCGGGCCGCCTCGGCGGCGGTGCGGAGCGTGGCCAGCGGCGGCAGGGCGTCCAGCGCGGCCTGGGCGGCGCCCTCGGCGGCGGCGGCCTCGGTGCGTTCAGCCGTCAGGCGGTCGAGCTGCGGGGCCAGGGCGCCGATGCGGCTTTCCGCCTGGGCGGCGTTGGCGGCGAGGCTGGAGGCGGCGGCGCGGGTGCGCTGTAGCGCGCTTTCCGCCTCGGCCCGGGCGCGCCGGGCATTCGCCTCGGCGGCGGCGGCGGCGGCCTCCGCCCGGCCGGCGGCCTCGGCCTCGGCATTGGCAGCGGCGGGGGCGGGCAGGGCGGCCAGCGCCTCGGCGGCGGGGGCGGCGGCGGCCTCGGCTTCGGCCAGTTCGGTGGCGAGGCGGGCGAGCTGAGGCTCCAGCGCGCCGAGCCGGCTGCTGGCGGCGCCGGCGGCGGCGGTCAGGCGGCTGGCCTCGGC
>NZ_JAUFPN010000013.1 GCF_030409335.1 Paeniroseomonas aquatica | reverse complement strand
CGCAAGCTGGGCGCATGCACGCCGCTATTTGTTCGATGAGTTCGAGCGCACCAAGTCACCGATCGCCGAAGCGGGTCTGCGGCGGATCCAGGCGCTCTACGCCATTGAGGCCGAGATCAACGGCCTGCCGCCGGAGTGCCGCCACGCCGAGCGCCAGGCCCGCAGCAAACCACTGCTCGCGGCGNTGCGGCGGATCCAGGCGCTCTACGCCATTGAGGCCGAGATCAACGGCCTGCCGCCGGAGTGCCGCCACGCCGAGCGCCAGGCCCGCAGCAAACCACTGCTCGCGGCGCTGCAGGACTGGATGGAGGCGCAGCGACGCCGGATCTCCGGCAAGTCGGACCTGGGCAAGGCGTTGCAATATGCACTCGGCCGCTGGGACGCACTGATGCGCTACCTCGAGGATGGCCGGCTCTCAATCGACAACAATTTAGCCGAGCGGCTGCTGCGCGGTATTGCCGTGACGAGAAAGAATTTTCTGTTCCTCGGCAGCGATGCCGGCGGCGAGCGTGCTGCCGTCATCTATACCATCGCCGAAACCGCCAAGCTCAACGGCCACAACCCAGAGGCCTACATCACCACCGTGCTCGACCGGCTGGCGAAGGGACACCTCGCAAGCAGGATCGATGACCTGCTGCCGTGGAACCTCAGACCAGATGGTCAAGCCGTGGTGATAGGCTGACGCTTACGGTAGATCGGCGTAAGCCCCATCTTCGCCATCAGCCGTCGGATGCGCTTGCGGCCGACCATGTGGCCCTCGCGCCGCAGATGCCGCGCCATTTGCCGCGAGCCGTACCAGGGCGTCTCCAGGAACTGCACGTCGATCCGCCGCATCAGCTCGAGGTTCAGCGCAGTCTCGCCCGCAGGCCGGTGGTAGAACCCCGACCGGCTGATCGAGACCAACTCGCACTGCCGCACAATCGACAGCTGCGGATGCCTCGGCTCGATAATCTGGCGCCGCCGCTCCAGGTTCATCGACCGGACGCTTTCGCCAAAAAATCCCGTTCCACCAGCAGCTGGCCAATCTTGGCGTGCAGCTTCTCGACATCCGCCTCGGCCGCCTTAGCGCTCTCCTGCGCCGCCGACTTGCCAGAGAACAACGCCGTCAGCCCTTCCATGGCCTGCCGTTTCCACTCGCCCACCATCGTCTGGTGAATGCCGTGTTGGGCCGCCAGCTGTGCCGTCGTCAGCTCACCCCGCAGCGCCTCCAGCGCCACCTTCGCCTTGAAATCCGCCGAATACCGCGTCCGCTTGCCCGTCATCCGGGTCCGTCCTTCTCAGAGGCGGACCGAGCTTAACCATCTGTCCGAGATCCGGGGACCATCTCAGACCTCACCATCCTAGCCGACCTCCCGCTTCGCCGCCTCAGCCCAGGAAATGGCCAAAGATACCATGCAGGCCGCCGGGGATTGGGCCAGTATTTGGGCTCCTCCAAACCTGAAGGGAGTTGGCCGATGTCTCAGATCAAGCACGTCGTAGCACCCCAGGATGGTGCTGTGGTCTTTGTTGCTCTGGAGCTCAGCAAGAGCGCTTGGCTCCTTGCCGCACAGGCAGCTCCGAGTGGAAAGGTGTCGTCGCACCGGCTAGACGGAGGCGATCCCGATGGCCTGTTGGCGCTATTGCGGCGCCTGCAGGCCCGTGAGCGGGCTGCGGATGGCGAGGAGGTCCAGATCGTCCTCGGTTATGAGGCCGGGTACGACGGGTTTTGGCTGCAGCGCCGCCTCACTGCCGAGGGGATTACCTGCTGGGTGATGGACCCGGGTAGTTTGCAGGTGGACCGTAGGGCACGGCGGGCCAAGACCGACCGACTGGATGCGGCGATGCTGCTTCGAGCGCTCATGGCTTGGTGCCGTGGCGACCGGGCTGCGTGTAATATGGTGCAGGTGCCCTCGGTGGAGCGGGAGGACGCGAGGCGCACCCATCGCGAGCGCCAGCGCTTGATCGCAGAGCGCGTTCAGCACGTGAACCGAGTTAAGGGGCTACTGGCGACACAGGGCATCTACAATTTTCAGCCCCTTCGCCAAGGCCGATGGGATCGGCTTGGGGAATTGCGCACCGGGGACGGTCGTGATCTGCCGCCGCGCCTGCGCCGGGAGATCGAGCGCGAGTTCACGCGCCTGGAACTCGTCCTTGAGCAGATCGCGGCGTCAGAGGCCGAGCGGGATGCGGCGGTCGCCCAGCCGGTGGCGGAGGACGCTGATGTCGAGAAGGTCGTGCTGCTTTCCAAGCTCGGCGGGATCGGTACCGAACTCGCAACGGTGCTGGTGCGCGAGGCGCTGTACCGCTCTTTTGCCAACCGCAAGGAAATCGCTGCTTATGCTGGGCTCACGCCCAGCCACTTTGCCAGCGGTGATCGGCAGCGGGACCAGGGCATTTCCAAAGCGGGTAACCCTCTCCTGCGAAAGAGCATGGTCGAGCTCGCCTGGCTCTGGCTGCGCTACCAACCAGGAAGCGCCCTCGCGCACTGGTTCACCGGGCGGGTCGGTGAAATCCGCGGACGCATGCGCAAGATTGCGGCCGTTGCCCTGGCAAGGAAGCTGCTGGTCGCCCTGTGGCGCTACGTCACAACCGGCCTGGTGCCCGAGGGAGCGCGCCTGAAGACGGCCAGCGTCTGATCAACAAGGTTCGGCCGAAGCGTCGCTGTTCGACGCGTCGTGCCGGGCGGGGGTGGTGTGTGACCGGAGCTCGACGGGGTTTCAAAACCGTTGCCAAAGATAGGTCCCACCACCCCGAGCCGGCCTGCCCTGAATGAGGCATCTTGGTGGGAACGCCATGTTCCGCCGGATACGAGTGAAGCAGCGAGCCCTTCGCTGCTATTGCCCGGCTCACCCCCGCCCAAACGACGCTCGCCATGACAAAGCCGCTTGCCGATCCGCCTCATACGAGTCGAGCTAAGCACCTCGAACCCTGTGCACCCCCCCTATGATAGACGAGTTTTTGCTTGGATAGGATTGCGCGGTGAGGGGGCGCGGTTGATGAGACATGGCGCGATGCGGACAAACATTCGGGGATCGCATTGTCGCACGGCGGCTGCCGCCAGAGAGTGCGGCTTTCAAGGTGGTCTTGCGCGAGGTCGGCGTCAGTATCGGCACACTGCAGCGCTGGCGAGCGCAATTGCTGGCCTCACCGAGCGCGCAGGCCAGTAACCAGCGCTGGACGACGGCGGCGTGGAAGGAGGTGGTGATTTTCACCGCAGCGATGGATGAGGGCGCCCGAAGCGTCTGAAATCGTGAGCAAGAGCCGTACCCGGTCGATTTCCAGAATTGCGATGGCAGAATGCTGCTGATGGCGACGTTGTTCAAGATTTATCCGTTAACGCTAAGGCTCTCAGCCAATGCCGGTTACAAGGGCCAAAGTCCAGGCGGGCATGACGGTCTGCCGCACCGTAAACATGAAAATTGCCAGGCGATCTACCGGCGGCAAGTTCGTCGTGTTGCCGCAGTGATGGATGGTGGAGTGTACCATCACTCGG
Organism: Paeniroseomonas aquatica; assembly: GCF_030409335.1. Classification (GTDB taxonomy): domain Bacteria; phylum Pseudomonadota; class Alphaproteobacteria; order Acetobacterales; family Acetobacteraceae; genus Belnapia; species Belnapia aquatica. The sequence goes on along the minus strand of NZ_JAUFPN010000013.1, from coordinate 8,109 downwards.
TTGAACTGTTACCAACGCCTGAACAAGGACTGGGGCGACTCAACCAAAACGCCCTGGCACTCCTCCGCTGAGCGTCAGTACGCCCACTGCTGGAAAGGATTTACCAACTCAACATAATATGGCGGGCTTTACCGCTCCAAGTATGGTTGGCCTTCATGAGCCACTAGCAAATCATGCATGTCGTTGGCATGCTCCTCTTCGACCCCAAGGATGCTTTCCAGCATAACCCGCGTCGTGGCATCGTCATTACCAAAATATCGAATTAGCTCTCTGTAATGTTCGACGGCAATGCGCTCTGCGATTAAATTTTCCCTGATCATATCAACCAGATTTTCTCCTTCCGCGTATTGTGAAGTTGCGCGTGTTGCCAAGCCTTCAGGATTGAAATCAGGCTTACCGCCGAGTTGGTTAATTCTTTCAGCCACGGTATTCATATGTTCTTGTTCTTCACGGGCATGCGCCGCAAACTCCTTCTTGACGCCTTCGGAGGAAATCCCGGTCGCCGCAATGGAGTGCATCGTATAGCGTAGAACGCAAACGATCTCGGTTGCCAACACAGTCTGCAGGATTGCTATGGTCTGCGTTACATCGCCAATGTAGGCAGAAGTGACTGCCCCGTCAGAGAGATGCTGACGGGCTCTTTCACGTAACGCTTTAACATCGCTAAGAAAAGGTTTGGATGCAGCTGCGTGTCCACTCATTGTCTTACGATCTCCTTGACAGCGTATGTGCAACGCTTGACGCCTTGCACGGTAGCCCTGGCAATATTCTTACAATTCGGCCATGAACTTACGGGTGGTAATGCGAAGAAGTGCAGAGGCAGAAGGTGCATGTGCGTTACCTGCCGATCTAAAGTCGCCGATCATTCGCTAATGGATGTTATGCCTCGAAGTCAGTTACGTTGTAGCGAAACCACCCTGCACCACCAATAGCGCCACCTTCATCTTGAGATCTTCTAAACGCTGAATTCATTTCGATACCATCCATATCTATTTCGCACTAACCACCGAAACTTCTTTCTGCTTTCCGTGAAGGACTTTGCCTACGCAATTTGCCAAGCTGCCTGAATGAATTAAGTCGAGCTAACGTATCGGGCTGTTGGGCGCGAGTGAAACATAGCCTTGTTGTTCCCCGCACCGCTGCGCTTCTGCCATGGCGGGTCTGAAATCCTGTAGTGAGAATTCCATTAGACGACCATGCCCAACAATAATTTTGATTGGCTGTTCTTGACCCGTAAACAGGATATCCGTCATCTCTAGGAAAACTCGATTTTCCTGCTCCGACTGCGCGAAAATTAGCATCGACGCCGGACGGCCCAGCAAGTGCAGAATACGAGGGAATATAAATGACCGCCTGCTAATCCCAATCAAGACTAGCTCATCCGCCTGAAAAATTTGACTTTCTTATTATTGATACACTAAGAATTGGCTGTTCCGTCTGCATATCGGGAGAAATGTTCAACAAAAATGTGTCATAATCGGCATTAACGGCCACAACTGCGCACGCGACCTGGCTACCCATAGCCATTTACCCTGCCATCCATTGGCCAAATGCTTTGTTTCCGTCATTACTTTTTTCTGTTGACCTTCGGCCGCACCAGAAACCAATGTAAAAAGTATCGAAATTATCCACGCCTGCGTATTGTCCATGTTCCGCTTCCGGTCGGGCATTTGCAGGCAAAAAGCCTTCATGAAGCAAGATAAGTCGGCTTCTTACTGACAAAGATGGACGCTTGACATTCCTACCGGGTGAATTGCACCCCTGAAACCAGATATCCGATTTGATTCGGTTATTTCGCGTTAGTTCCTTACCTCGGAGCGGATGCGCTCACGGTTGTCGCCAAAGAATAGCAGCATCTCAGCGCCACTGCCCGCGCTTATGCCATGCGCCTGGAACAGCTCAGGGGTAAGTTAGCCTGTCAGCTGCTCGAGATGAGCGTCATGAGTTTAATTTCCGAATTAAGGGTCAGCCAGCCTCGGCGATGGCCCACAAGCTGGTCTTGGCAGAGGCCATCGTCGACGTGAGCACTCATGAACGCATGGCAGCGATGTAGCGGAGCAGCGTCACCTTTCCGGAGATGCGGTCGAGCCGGGCGCCGTACGCCCGGCCTCTGGATGCCACATGGTGGGCGTCATTGGTGCTTCTGATCAGCGGCCGGGCTGGGGCGCGCCGCGGCCTGGAGTGTGCGGCTGCTGGCCGCCGCCCTGCGTGGAGTCGAAGTGCGCTCCCGGTCCGCTGCTGGCCCGGCCGGGCGCGGTATCTGGACGGTGCGGTTGCTGGCCGTCGCCCTGTGTAGAGTCGAAGTGCGCCGGAGGACCGCCGGATTGGGTGGGCGCGGCGTTCGGGTTGTGAGGTTGCTGGCCGCCGCCCTGCGTCGGGTCGAAGTGCGGACCCTGCGGGCGCTGTTCCTGCTGTCCGGTGGCCTGCGCCAATATTAAGTCCCGATCAGCAAAGCCGTCCGCGATCGCTGGAGGCGCCATGGCGGAGATTCCGGCGGCGATCACAGCGCCGAGCAGGGCATTTGAAACAGGCATGTGCTTATCTCCTGATTGGGTGACCGCAACAGACAATGACTCGGGCAGCAAACACCGCAGACATATTCGATTCACGAGGCGAATGCACCATCCGCCACGGCGGCTTTGACGACGATATGCGGCGCCACTCCGTCCCTTTTGATACTCACGTGCCTCCGCTATCAATGTAGCATGCTGGCCAGCGACGGACGGGACGACGCAGTGGTAACTACCTGTCTTGCGGCTGGCGGTAGCGCAGCGTCGGCATATTTCGGCGGAGCGCTAAAAATGTCGTCTGGATCTGGGCACTTCTCGCACAGCACCGCGCAGCCCTCGCAGATTTCGTCGCATACGCGGCAGACGTGCTTGTGGTGCACCGAGCCACGCGTCATGAAGTCGGCGCAGACGACGCAGATGTGCGCGCAATCTAGTAGAACGACGAGGTGCACACTCTCGTCGTAGCCCGGACTGATCCTGCCGTGCAACAGGTTTGTGACGGCCTCGGTGCAGGCGCGGTGGCAGTCTAGGCAGGGCTGGACGTGGGCGGACGTCTCCATCAGCGGCCTCCTCAACTACAATCCAGGAAGAACGCATCGCTTGCCGCTCAAGCGGCATGTCACAATGAGACAAAATTCGTCTGGCGTTGACGCATGTGCGACCCGGCAAAACGGACGCGGCCTCCCTGACCTGTCCCCCTAGCCCGAAGACCTCGCCGCAGGATCTGCGCCGCCACGGTCTGGGAGATCGCCATCAAGCGTGTGCTCGGGCGGCTGGAATTCCCACTTGAGGAGCTTGATGCGGTGCTGGCGCAGGCCGGCTACGAGCATCTGCCGATCAATGCTGGCCATGCCGTCGCCGCAGGAGGGCTGCCGCGTCACCGTGCTGACCCCTTTGACCGCATGCTTGTCGCTCAATCCCGCGTCGAGGACCTAACGTTGGTAAGCGAGGATGCGGCCATTGCCGCCCATGACGTCCGATTGTTCGGCCGGGAGACTGCACCATCAGCGAATCGTTGCCCGTCCTAGCCAATGGTCACGCTCGTCGGGCCTTTGGCGGGGGCAAAGCTGCGAATCGGCGGCGAATCATCGCACCAGTCCACAGGCAGCTACGGCCAGCCGTCCATCGTCTGATTGGAGCTTCCGCGCCGGCCGTCGAAGACCCTGTCGGAGGCCTGATCGGCCTATCATCTCGGCCCATTCCGGCGCCGTCATCCGCGATGGGATGATTGCCGCAGGGGCGCTGGCGGGCTGTAATCCCGCACAGCGCCAGGGGATACATGCTGGATGGATAGCAGCCCACCCACGGCCGGCAAGCCCCGCCAAGCCCTTCTGCCAGGGCTTGGCGGAGGGCCTCCAGGGTCGCGGAAAGATGCGAGATCGTACTGGCTGGAGCAGCTGCATACGGTCCTTGCCGACCTCTCGCCGGATGCGCTGCGGATCGCAGATGCTGCAGTGCGGGCCTGTCCGGGCGATTCTGCGCTGCTGCTGCTGGCAGCGCTCGCCGCGCTCGTGGCGGGGCAACCGGACCGGGCGATCACCTTCCTCAAGCGGTTCGAGTGGAAGTTTGAGGCGGACAAAGCGGTAGCCTTGTTGACCGCGCTTGCCCTCGCCCGCAAAGGCCACGCTGCGCGGACCTGGACATTGCTGGAGCAGGACGGGCTGCTCGATCCTTACGATGCCATATGCTGGTTCATCGGCGGCCAAGCCATGGCGGGCTGGCTGTTCACCCAGCTGACGGAAATCCGCACCTATCACCAGCGCGAGCAACGGAAAGCTCGCCAGGGCACGCCGCGGGCCACTGGCAAACCCGCCGACCAGTCAGCTCCCCCTGCAACATCCGCCAGGACGAAGCCGGTGACCATGGTTGTCGAGGCACCACCGTCCATGCCCGATCTGCCGCGCCTGGAGGTGTCCCTTGGCCTGGCGTTCAAGTTCGGTGATCCGGATGCCATTCAAGTTTCCGGCGGCACGCCCGAGCCGGCGTGGTTTCGGCTGCGCGGAGAGCTGACGCAGCTTGGCTTGGTTGAAGGTTTCGACGAACTGCTGTGCCTGCCTACTCTGCAGGGTGTGGAAGCGCATTGGTATCAGATCGAGACGGTCCGCAAGGTGCTCAAGCAGTACCGCGGCCGGGTGCTGCTGGCTGATGAGGTGGGCTTGGGCAAGACGGTCGAAGCCGGCATGGTGCTCAAGGAATACTTGCTGCGTGGCATGGCGGAGCGTTTGCTGATCCTGGTGCCGGCGCCGCTGGTCGGTCAGTGGCGCGATGAGATGGCGACCAAGTTCGGCATCGATTGCGCGACCACACATGATCCCTTGGCGCGCAGCGATCCCGGCGCCTTCTGGGGACAGCCCTGCATCATCGCCTCGATCGCCATGGCGCGCCGCCGCGAACACGCCGAACTGCTGGTGCAGCACCCCTATGACATCGTGGTGGTCGACGAGGCGCACCACCTACGCGATCAGGCCAGCGCCAGCTACCGGCTGGTGAATGCCCTGCAGAAGCGCTTCCTGCTACTGCTGTCAGCGACCCCGGTACAGAACAGTCTGCTGGAATTGTACCATCTGCTGACCCTGCTGCAGCCCGGCATCTTCCGCACCCAGAAGGAATTCCGCACCGCCTACATGACACCGGGCAAGCCGCGCGAGCCAGCCAACCAGGACCGGCTGCGCGCTCTGATGCGGGGGGTGATGGTGCGTAACACCCGGGCACTTGCGGCGCTGCGCCTGCCGCGCCGCCATGCCACCACCATCCGCGCGACACCGGATGCGGCCGAGGCAGCCTGCTACCAGGAACTGACCGCCCTTGCCCGCACCGCGGCGACCGGCGGCCAAGCACGGCTGGCGGTGCAGCACCTGCTCTCCGCGGCGGGGTCCTCGCCGGCCGCGGCCGCGGCCGCGGTATCCCGCTTTGCCGAGCGGCATCCGGACATCCCGGGCTGGGCCGCACTGGTGACGCGATACCGGGCAGTACCTTCTGGCGCCAAGCAGGCGGCCTTGCTGAAGCTGCTGGCGGAAAACCCGGCCGAGAAGAAAATGGTGTTCGTCCACCACCGCGACAGCATGACCCATCTGGTCGGACTGCTGCGCCGGCAGGGCCTAGCGCCGCTGCTGTTCGATGGCAGCATGTCCGGGCCGGAGAAGGACGCGGCGGTGGCGGCGTTCCGCGAAACCGGCACGCTGCTGCTGTGCAGCGAGTCCGGTGGCGAGGGACGCAACCTGCAATTCTGCAATACTTTGGTGAACTTCGATATCCCCTGGAACCCGATGGCGATCGAACAGCGGATCGGCCGCATCGACCGGATTGGCCAGACCCGCGAGGTCTTTGTGTTCAACCTGGTGACCGCGGGTACCATCGAGGATGCCATGCTCCGCATCCTCGACGAGAAGATCAACATGTTCGAGCTGGTGGTCGGCGAGGTGGGCGCCATCCTGGGTGAGATCGACGAGCAGCAGGATTTCCCGTCCCTGGTACTTGATGCCTGGCTGCAAAGCACCGAGGAGGCCCGTGCCGCCGCCTTCGACGCACTGGAAGGCCAGCTGCTGGCAGCGCGGCGGCAGTACGAGGACGCTCAGCAGTTGGACGAGGCGCTGTTTGGGAATGACCTGGATGCCGCTTGAAGACGGCCGCATGCAGCGCTTCGTTGCCGCCCTGCTGACGGAGGGCGGCGCACTGGTCGAACCACTGGGATCCGAGGGATTGGAGGTGCTGGTACCGCCGCCGCTGCAGCAGGCGCTGGAGGTGGGCGAGTTCTGCCGTCTGGGCTTTAGCACGACCCCGCCCGAGGGCGCGCAGCGGGTCGGCATCGAAAGCGACTGGCTTGCCCGCTTCGGGAGGGTGCTGGGTGAACGGGGCCGCTGGGACCGCCGCGTGCTGGATCCCGAAACCCGCAAAGCCCCGGATGCCGAGCCGCTGCTGGAGCGGGAGTTGGGACTGGAGAATGCTACCTTCCGTCTGCTTGGCGCCGCCCCCGCCTGGACCCGCTACCTGGTGCTGGAGTTCCGCTATACAGCTCTGTCGGAGGAGAAGCGTGAGGGCACGCAGCGTCTGGCGATTAATCTGGCGACCGGCGCCATGCCGGAGGCGATGCTGGAGCGGATGGTACCCTGGCTCGCCGAGCATGAAGACAGCCCCATACCGGCCGGGACCGTCTTGCCAGCGGATTGGGAGGGTCCGCGGCTGATCGAGCGGATGCAGCACGCCCTGCCCTGGCGGGTCGAGACGGCGCTGGCGCCCTTCATGACCGGGCTCCACCGGCGATTGGTCCGCGACCTAGACCGGCTCCACGCATACCACAACGACCTGCACCGGGAAGCCGGGCAGCGAGCGGCGCAACTGACCGCGGCCGACACCGGTCACCAGCGCGAGCAAATGCGCCTTGCCGCGATTGCCAAGGAATACCGGGCGAAGCTCGATGATCTGGCGCATAAATACGCGCTGCGCATCACGGTGGATTGGGTCCGGACGCTGGAGCTGGTGATGCCCGTGCATCGGCTCACCGTGCAGATCCGCCGCCGCAAGGCCGAACGGATTATGGCGCTGGACTGGAACGCTCTGGCCCGACGGTTGGAACTGCCGCCCTGCGAGGCAAGTTGGTCGACCGAGCGGACGCGGCTGGCATGCGATGACGCGTTGCATCTGGTGGCGCCGGCAGGGCTGGCGCCGTGCCTCCAATGCGGCCGTCCCTACTGCCGGGCCTGCCATCCGCAGCGCTGTCCGAAATGCGGCCACGCCGAGACGTTGGTGGCCTTCACCAGCCGGGGCACTATCTCACCAGCGACGCCAGACTGAAACCACACGATGGCTACGATGGCGTTGCATCAGGCTACCGGTGACATTAGGGCAGTGGAAGTGGATTGCCGTGTGTCGTGATTCTGCGAAATGACATAACTGGCCGGCGGCGCATCCGCCACAGGAGTAGAGCCTGATCCCGCGATCCTTGCGCAGTCACCAGTCCGAGCTTCTGAAGGTGGTCCAGGCCATCGCCGCCGGCGAGGCGGCCGAGGTCCGTGATGTCCTCGCCGCGGTCACCCCGGGGGGCGGCAAGTCGCTGCTGCCGGTGCTGGCGGCGCAAGCGCTGATCGCCGCCGGCATCTGCGAGCGGATCTGCTGGGTGGTGCCGCGCGATAGCCTGCGGCTGCAGGCCGAGGAGGTCTTCGCCGACCCGGCCTGGCGGCAGGCCCTGGGGCATGACCTCTCGGTCCGCGCCGCCGACAATGCCCCGGGCGACCCCTGCCGGGGCTTGGCTGGCTACGTGACGACCTACCAGGGGATCGCCGCGGCCCCAGACCTGCACCTCGCCGCCTTCCGCCGGCATCGCTACCTGCTGGTGGTCGACGAGGTGCATCACCTGCCCGGCCTCAACGAGGCCGATACCGCCGGCGGCCGGGATGCCGTCCAGGATGTCGCCGCCGCCTGGTCGGCGCCGATCGAGCCGCTGCTGGCGCTATCGGCGGTGCGGCTGCTGCTCTCCGGCACCCTGGAGCGGGCGGATGGGCGGCGGATCCTCTGGCTGCCCTATCGCCGCGGGACGGGCGGTCGGCAGGAGGTCGACCTGCTAGCGCCGGGCTGGGCGGTGGTCGGCTACAGCCGGGCCCGG
>NZ_JAUFPN010000129.1 GCF_030409335.1 Paeniroseomonas aquatica | reverse complement strand
CCGCGCCGCAATGTGCCAACGCCACAACGCTTACGGTGCAGTGAACGATGGCAAACAGCTTCTCTCGTGCCGTTCCGGTGTTCCACAGGGCGTAGAGGGGAAGATGGGCGGCTTCCCAGGCAAGATTCCCGATGGCGATGACGCCCAGATAGACGCGAAGGGCCCGTGGCCAGTCATGCGCCGCGGCGAGCACGAGGTGGTCTGCGCCGGCCACGCTCATTGACGAAAGATCCGCGCCATCGACCGCTGCGGCGACACGTCGAAGGCAGCGGCATATGCCTCGGCCAGCGCCGTCCCGGGGGTGGCATCTTGGCAGAGCGCTTCGATGGCGCGCAGCAGATGCTCGGCCGCTTCCGTCTGCTGTTCGGCCAGCGCCTGGCGGAGCGCAGCAATGATCCGTTCTTCAAGCAGTAGCGGATGTCGCATAGCCATCTCCGGTTCAGTTCATCATGGCGATGGGAGCGACCCTGCGGCTTTCCGCGATGGGAAGGTCAAGAAGGAATGATGCAGGGCATCTGCCCTGCATTCGCAGGGCGACGGCCGGACAATGCCGGGTCGCGACAGCGAGGCCGAACTGATACGCCTTGAGATGAGAAATTCGGCAAACGAATGCCCGCCAGAATCCCATCAGATAAAGGACATTATCGGATGCGGCGACTCTGGGCTTGCTTTTCGTTGCAGATTAGTTAGACTAGTTGATATGACCAGTCGGAATGAAATCGATATGCGCGAGATCCAGGCGTCCGAGGCAAAGACGCATCTGCCGCGACTGCTCGATGAGGTCGAGCGTGGTGAGACCATCATCATCACCCGTCATGGCCGTGCCATCGCGCGGATCGTGCCCGAGGTCAGTCGGCGACGAGCGGAGATCGACCGCGCCGTGACAGATCTGCGTGCGCTGCGTGCCTCCATCGCCGAGCGCGGCGTGTCACTGTCCTGGGATGAGCTCAAACGCTTCCGGGATAAGGGCCGTCGATGACCCACTGCGTGCTCGATAGTTCGGTGGCGATGGCCTGGGTGCTGCCGGGCGAAGGCGATGCAGCGACAGAAGCCCTGCTGGATGACGTGGCCGCCGCCGGTGCCACGACACCGGGGCTCTGGGCGCTGGAGACGGGCAATGTGCTGCTGCATGCGGAAAAAGCCAAGCGCATCAGCACCGCCGAGCGTCGCCAGGCGCTAATCATTCTCAGCGGGCTGCCAATTCACATTGATCCCGATACGGCGGCTCATGCCTGGGACGAGACACTCAGCTTAGCCGAGGCGCAGAACCTGACCGTCTATGACGCAAGCTATCTAGAGCTGGCGCTGCGCCTCGCGCTGCCTTTGGCGTCACTTGATAAAAAGCTGCGTAAAGCGGCAGCCGCCTGTGGCGTGGGGGTCCTGGGTCAGGAGGCAGCGTCATGAGCAGCGAGCTGGTCATCACCCCTGCCCTGCCTCTCCCCGCCCTGCCCTACGGTGAGCCGGTAGTGCCGTCGCTCATCGCTGGCCAGGGTGAGCGTGCGTCGAACCGTTATATCGAGTTCTTTGTTGCGCAGATCCGCAACCGCAATACCCGCCGCGCCTACGCGCGGGCGACCGCGGACTTTCTGCATTCGTGCGAACAGCGCCACCTGACCCTGCCGACCATCGAGCCGGCGCATGTGGCGGCCTATATCGAGCAGTTCATGCAGACCGGCGTGCCACGGCACCCGGGTGGAACACTGGCGCCCTTGTCCGCGCCAAGCGTCAAGCAGCAGTTGGCTGCCATCCGTATGCTTTTTGACTGTTTCGTCGTCGGCCAAGTGGTACCGCATAATCCGGCCTCTTCCGTCCGCGGCCCGAAGCATGTCGTGAGCCGCGGCAAGACGCCGGTCCTGCCGCGTGAGGAAGCCAAGGCAGTCAATGATGCCATTGAAACTGACACGCTGATTGGGCTGCGTGACCGCGCACTGATCGCCACTCTGCTCTATACGTTTGCCCGCATCGAGGCGGCACTGCATATCAATGTTGGAGATTATTTCTCACTTGGTAAACAAGGCCGCGTGCGGCTGCACGAGAAGGGCGGCAAGATGCGCGAGATGCCGGTACATCACGCGCTGGAGGAGTATCTGGACGCATACATTGCCGCGGCGGGCATTGAAGCCGAGAAGAAAGCGCCGTTGTTCCGCACCGCCCCAGGCCGCAGCGGCGACCGCCTCATCACCAACCGACTGCAGGCGCGCGAAGCATACAGCGTGATCCGCCGGCGGTCCCTCGCCGCCGGGATCGACACGACCATAGGCTGCCATAGCTGGCGGGCGATCGGTATCACCAACTATTTGGAAAACGGCGGCACGTTAGAGCATGCCCAGCAAATGGCGGCGCATTCCAGCCCACGCACGACCAAGCTTTATGACCGCACGAATGACGAGGTAACGCTGACCGAGGTGGAGCGGATTCACTTGTGAGAAATGAGCACGACCGTTCAACGCTTCAAGTATGCCGGCGCGTCAGGCAGCGGACATTCATCACCGCTTGGCAGGGGACCGGTCAGATGTTTCATCATCGTCAGCTGGAATTGGCGACCGGACCCGGCACCCTCAGGATTACGACATGCAGATTGTAACATGCGCCCTGACTTCCGGCGCAGTTGGGGCCAGTGCACCGGACCTGATGACCTCGCTGCTGCAGCGCTGGCGGGAAGACCCGGGCGGCACTTATCGAAGCTGGTTTCTTTGGGAAGAGCGCGTAAAAAACTTCCGTTCCATCCGTCGTGGCATCCAGCAGGTGGTCGCCGATATCAAGGCAGGTACCTTCGGTGTCGCCTACCGAGGCTCCTCGTTGGAGACCGTTGTCCATTCCGTCGCGGAGCAGCGGCAAATTTTCAAGGGCGCCGACCACGCGTTTCTGTGGAAGCCCAAACTACGCATTCCCGACATTTATGAGAATCCGGTTAACCAGCGCGCCTTTGGGCGCCTGCTCGACACTTGCGTCTGCTGCACGATGGAACAGCAGGTTATAGCGGCCATCCGAGAGATCGACGCCCGGTCCATCAAGGGCCTTGGCCCCGCCGTTGCCAATCTGCTCTACTTCCTGCATCCGACCATTGCGCCGCCGTTCAACACCGCCATCGTCAACGGCTACAACGCTTTGACCGGCGCCCGCGTGAAACTCGGCCGATGGGAAGAGTATTTGGCCATGCGTCAAGGAATCCTGGCGCTGAACGCCGCGCACCGCGGTCTGCTCTCGAACGACCTCGGCGCCATTGGCGGCCTGCTATTCGATATCGGCAGTGGCCGCTATCCGGCGCCGCCGCGCGAGGACGACGCGAGCGCCCGGGCCGTATGGAAGGCGGACCTTGCCCGCGTGCGCGAAAACGGTGCCAAAGCGGCCAAGGCGCTGGCGGCGGCCCGCGAGGAAGACGAAACCCACACCGCCGTCCAGGGATGGCTGCGCGACCTCGGCTTGTCCCTCGGCTACGACGTTTGGATTGCTGCCAACGATCGCAACCGCCTGCTCGGGGATGGCAGGCTTGGCGATGGCTGCCTCGCTGTTCTACCCGGCTTTGCCACAGGCGCGGGCGCGGACGCCGTCCGGCTGATCGACGTGCTCTGGCTTGACAAGGCTTCGAACCGCATTGTTGCCGCCTACGAGGTGGAACATACCACCTCCATCTACTCCGGCATCGTCCGCATGCTCGATTTGGCGCTTGGGCCCGAAGCACACTCGCTCGAGGGCATGTTTTTGGTTGCCCCCGACGGCCGGGAACACGAGGTGCGCGACCAGCTGGCGCGGCCTGCCTTTAGTCGCGTGGCTGATCTCAAGGTACGCTATCTGCCCTACGGGGAACTCAAGGCGAACCGTGAGACCATCGCCAGATTTGGGCACGGCATGAAGCCCATCCAAGCCATCTCGCGCCTCCTGTTCTAGGCGCGCCACGCGGCACAAACCCACGGATGGCGCGGCCACCAGGCAGCGCCGTTATGGACGTGCTAATACGGGCCGGAGCGGCCGCGCTGGGCACCCATGGTGTGGTCCATATGCTGGCAATAAGTCACCATCCGTTGCATGTCGGGCGACACCGGCGTGCCCTGCCTGATCTGCTGCCGCATGTCGGCACAATGAGCCATCATCGCCTGATGGTCACCCGGAGCAGGTGCCGTTGCGGCAGTGCTGGCCGCGGCAGGCGCTACGGCCATCGGGGGCGCAGCCTGCTGCTGCGGGGCGCAGGCGGAGAGGCCTGCCGTCAGTAGCACGGCGAAGCCCATACCGGTGCTTTTCAATCTCATCATTCGACTTTTCCTCTTTCCAAAAGTGGTTGCTTCCTGCAACTCCCATGCCACCGCAGCTCGGTTTCGATTTCGGGCATGCTTCAGTCTATCGAAGTCACGCTGCCCTGACCTTGAGCCAAATCAATCGCTTGGTCTGCCGCGCCGCGGTTCTGCCCGCCGCCGCCACGCCATCGCGTACGAACTCTTTAGGCGGCCACGCGAGTCCGCCGCGCCTTGTCCACCGCAGGTGGCTTCGGGCAGGCGCAGCGCATGAAGCTCTCCAACGGGCAGATGACACAGGCGGCGAACAGCAGCGACACCAACGCGCGCCGCGCCCGATGGTGCCGCACGTGCAGCGCATTCGGCAGGATACCGAGATCCGCCGCCACGCCTTCGCTCGGATCGCTGCGGGGATCGAGACGTTGAATCAGCGCCGCCTGATCGGCCCGCATCGCGCCCAGAAGTGGCCTGATACAGTCGCAAGCCCACCCGACCGCCTCCGGCTCCGGCGCAACCAGCGTCTTCGCGAAATCCTGCGGGTCCTTGACGCATTCACGTCGGCGCGTGACCTCTCGCCCATGGTTAGTGGCAGGGCGGCCAGCGGCCGCATCTCGGACCCCATCGGCTCCGGGCGCCGGCGCCGCAGGAGTCCACACGTCCGGCCCTGTTCACTGCGCTACGGACCGGCTTCGCCGAGGGCCTGCTGCGGCGGGCCTTCGAGGCGACGCGCAGGCTCCGGGCCAAATGACGGCTGGCGCTGGGCGCCGCGCCGGAGGAGACCCCGCGCGGCCTCGGCAAACTGCTGGTGGTGGCGCCCGTCCAGATCCAGGCCCGCCGCGCTACCTCGAGATCCTGCGCGGCTGGGTGCCGCCGGCCCAGGCCGGCAGCATGGCCCTGGCGGTCTCCGACGAGCGCGGCGCCCAGGAGACCCTGGCGGCCTTCCGGCTGACCGCCGAGCCTTCAGTGCTGGTCACGGTCGCCATGGCCTATGAGGGGCTGGATGCGCCGGAGGTGGCGGTGGTGGCGGCGTTGACGAATGTGCGCTCGCGCCCCTGGCTGGAGCAGATGGTGGCGCGGGCGACGCGGGTGGATCCGAATGTGGGGCCCTATGCGGCGCGGCGGGCCCTGGTCTTCCATCCTGATGACCCGCTTTTTGCACCGTTCCGCTGGCGGATGGAGCGCGAGCAGGGCACCCAAAACCAAGCCGGATTTACGGCCCCCGCGCCAGCCGGCGCTCGACCTGCCGGACTGGCTGGAGGAGGAGATCGCGGAGACGCGCCAGCGCCATGACATCATCCCGCTCGAGAGCAGTGCGCTGACCCTGCGGTTCAGTACACTGCGGCCGGGTCCGGACCTGGCGGCCGGGCTGGCAGCGGCGCGGGAGCCCGAACCACAGGGGGACTTCCTGACGCCTTCTGGAGCGGAGCGGCAGTTGCGGCACCGGCTGAGCGAGCAGGTGGCGGCGCAGGCGGTAGAGGATGCGGCGGAGGGCGTCACGGGCGCGATCTCGCCACCGCGCGGGGCCGGCCTCTACCATGCCTGCAATGCGGCGCTGAAGCGCGCCCTGGGCGACAAGGCCCGCAAC
>NZ_JAUFPN010000128.1 GCF_030409335.1 Paeniroseomonas aquatica | reverse complement strand
CTCCAGTTGATAAAGGTCCGTGCCCCGGTATAACGGCATGGGGCTGCATGTCGCTGACTTCGTTCAGCCCGCGCAGCCAGTTTTTTGTGTCAACTGCTGCGCTCGCCATGAAGGGAATGCGACCAGCTTGGACAATATCTCCAGCAAACAGAACGCCAGCGGGCTCGACCAACATCATCACGTCACTTGAAGAATGCGCCGGCCCTGCATAGACAAGCCTAAATCTTTGCCCACCGAGTTCAAAACGATCTTCACTGGCAAAAGTGCGGTTTGGTTGAACGATATGAGTGGATTCATTTACCCAGGGAGCGAGAGCCGCACGTCTTTGCTCGAGCCGGGGGGCTGCTAATTCGTCATTATTGGCTGGATTGCTGTAGTTACGTGCTGTATCCTGAGCGAGTATCACCGCATCGGTATGATCTCGAAATGCCTGAAGACCATAAATATGGTCGGCATGGTAGTGGCTTATAACGACGTAACGGACTGGTTGGTCGGTAACGCTTCGGATCTTTTGTAATAATGCCCACCCGAGGCTTGGCGTACCCAGTGCGTCGAAAACAACTACACCTTCTGACGTCACGACAAAGCCTGCGTTTGATGTGTGTCCCTCGTTACGCTGATCAGGCACGGCGTAGTGCCCAATCACGTAATAAATATTTGTGTTCGGAATTTGCTCTAAAACAATGTCCTGAAGCAATGCTGGGTAACTGGTACGGACTTCACCACGAGCAGTGTTTGCTGAAGCTGCTGCGACCATAAGCGTACAGATCAATGATGTCTTGCGTCGGCGAAATCGGAACATATCTCGCCGATCTAATTTTTGGACTTTAAAGTCTGGTCCGCAGCAGCTGTTCATGGCTTTGTCTCGCTATGTAAGTCGCTGCTTAGATTCTTACCGGACCGAAGATCTAAGCGTTCGGTATAGATATTTGGAACAACCCGATAAAATGAAAACCTAGCCTATTTTTATATAAGAAAACCCCTTGTTCTGCAGAGCTGAAACCGTCGCAATTCCCGAAGGGACCGATTGGATCCAGGCTTCAGTTCGCGCTTGATCGAGGGGAATATTATTTTTCTCAAAAGTTAATCGACACAGCAGGACCTGCAGCCCGAAGGCTGCGATACCATTTAATCGAGCAACAAAATCAGGATCGAGCGTCTCCCCGGCCCAAGGAGTGCCATCCAGCGTTTTTAGAAAAAACTTGATGCCTGCTGCATGAGCAACGAAGACGATGCGAAGTGCCATCGTGTCGTAATCATAGGCAGCAAGGTGATTACGGGCATTGTCCAGCATTTGCGAGTAGCGCTTCGGATCACCAAAATCTAAGTGATATGCCGCGGCCGCATCTGCCTCCTTTTCAATACTCCTGGGCTCCACTTCCTTAGGTGCAGCTCGCGCGGTCTGCACCGCCAGCACACCCCCGGCTGCAATCAAGCCACTTAGTCCACGCCTTCCAAGGTTGGTCATGTCACTACTCCACCTTTGGGCCAGACGTGCCGTCCGGCGTGACGTCCAATGCTCTCGCGCGGCTGGTCACTTGCGGCGTACCGGGCTTGCAATCCTTCATGCAGGCACTCTGGTTCCAGAACGCCCGTTCAGTTTTTTCGCGATCATCGTCGTAGAAATTGGCTTCATTCGGTAGACGAATGTTGGCCAAATTACGCTCATTCAACTCTTGGTCTTGGTCCGTGACGATATCGTTCAAGGTCAGAAGATAAGCAGTTATTGCGTAGACCTCGTTCGGTTCCAGCGACTGCGCGTTGCCATACGGCATAGCTCGGCGAACGTAGTCAAACACGGTGCTTACATTCGGCCAAAAGGAGCCGATCGTTTTCTCCGGCCGCTCGCTTCGTAATGACCCTTGTCCACCCGCCAACACGGGCCACCGACCTGCGCCCTCGCCAAAATCCCCGTGGCAGACTGCGCAGCGTTCCTGAAATAACACCTCGCCCTCGCGGGCTGTGCCGTGTCCCACGGGCAGNTCAGGGCGGACATCGATGTTCCAGGCACTGATTTCCGCAGGCAGTGCAGGGCGACCGACACCGGGGGACACAGGCGTGTCTCCAGCGGCCCATGCTACGCCCGCCAGTACGGTCAAGCCGATGACAGAGCTTGCCAGTGCGCTACGAAATTTCGACATTCTCGCACCCTCCGTCACTGCGCACGAGCCAAGTCTGGATTCCATTATTGTGGTAAATCGAGTTTACGCCGCGAATCTTTCGCAGTTCTTCTTTTGTCGGCTGGAGATAACCTGTGCTGTCATGCGCGCGTGACTGCACCATCATCTCGCGCCCGTCCCAGTCGAGGTCGACGTAGAACCGGGTCAACGCCATGGGTGTGACTGGACCATCGATCCGCGCTTCTTGCCAGTTGCGGCCGCCATCCAGTGTCACGTCGACCCGGGTGATCGCGCCGCGCCCGGACCAAGCAATACCCGTGAGCACGTTGCGGCCGCGCTCCTTTAGCGGCATCNNNNCCGGCCATCCTCGAGCAAGCTGGTGTACTTGCTGGTTTCCTCATGTGTCATGAACGGCTCGTCACCTACCTTGATGCGCCGTAGCCATTTGATCCACATGTTGCCTTGCCAGCCCGGTACCACCAGCCGAAGTGGATAGCCTTGCTCTGGCCGCAACGCTTCACCGTTCATAGTGAAGGCAACTAGGCAGTCATCCATTGCCTTGTGCAGCGGCAGAGAACGGGTCATGGCCGCTGCGTCTGCACCTTCTACAAGTAACCACTTTGCACGAGCGTCAAGTCCGGCCGCCTCGAGAAGAGTGCGCAAGGTGACGCCGGTGTACATGACATTGTGGATCATGCCGTGGGTGAACTGGCAACCGTTGAGCTGGGCGCCACGCCATTCCATGCCAGAGTTCGCGGCACACTCCAGGAAGTAAGTGCGGTTCACGCGTGGCAACCGCTTCAGGTCCTCCATCGTGAACACCAACGGTTTGTCGACTAAGCCGTGGATCATAAGGCGATGCGCGCTGGGATCGACCTCAGCGATGCCGCCATGATGGCGTTCAAAACATAGGCCCGATGGCGTGATGGTGCCGTCTAGCGCATGGATCGGGGTAAAGTTAACGCTGCTCTGCTCGCTTGCCGTCAGCCAGGAAACGTCTTTGCGAACAATGTTCTTCTCGAACGGGCTGGGGTGGCCGTACGGGCGTTGCTGCACACCGTCGCCCAGGACGCGGGTCCAGTCTGGTAGCTCCATGATCGCGGGGTCGGGTGTTGGTGTGGCGGCTTGGCCGGTGCCAGCGGCGAGAACCGCTCCTCCAATCATCCCGCGGCGCGAAAACCGGGCCAACTGCTTGTTCAATGCCATTGCCTAGGTCTCCACCATTCGCACATTGCCGGCGGGAGCCGCTTGTACTGTTCCATGTTGCTTGAGCCAGCCCTCGACCACTTCCCAGATGGGGGGGCCCTCGGTGCCCTCGTTAACGCTGGCCCACCCCGCAACTTGGTACTCACGGCCGGCCTCGATCGGAGCGCCGGTTTTGAGCAGGCGCAGGTCCTGGATACGACGGCCCATGGGGGCTGTTGGGTCTAGTGCGTAGCCGATACCGCCCACGCGAACCATGTCGCCGCCCTGTTGGTAGTAGGGGTCGGGATTGAATAGGTTGTCGGCTACGTCCTCCAGTACCTCGCGTAGGCGGGCGCCGGTCATCGGAGTGCGATAGCACGCTGGATAGGTCATGGCAGTGGCGTTGTAGAGATCCTCCGCTTGGATCGCTTGGCCTGGTAGCAGGCTTGGCCCCCACCGAAAGCCGGGTGACAACGCAATCTCCGCATTGCGTCCCTCGAGCATGGCATTACAGATCAGGTCGTCCAGCGTTCCACCCAGGTTACCGCGGCGGTAAAGCAAACCTTCAGTGCGGCCGAGCACGCGCGACAGCTCAGCCTTGTAGGGTGCGCGGACAGCTTCAATGGCGGCGGCCATAGCCGGGTCAGGCACAATGGCATCACTGAACACGGGAATCAGGCGGTGCCGCCAGCCCTTCACTTGTTTGTCTTGAACATCAAGGTCGAGCCGGGCGAGGAACTTGCCGGAGCAACCGGAGGCGAGCACCAGTGTGCGGCCGACGACGGTGGGGCGGGGTAGTGCATCATGCGTGTGGCCACCCAGGATCACGTCGATCCCTTCGACCCGGCCCGCTAGCTTGCAATCCACATCGTAGCCGTTGTGTGACAACAGCACGACTACCTGCGCCC
>NZ_JAUFPN010000127.1 GCF_030409335.1 Paeniroseomonas aquatica | reverse complement strand
GCCGCCTGCACCGCGGCGCAGAAATCCGCCGCCGTGGGGAAGCGGTCGGCCGGCGCCCGCGCCATGGCCCGGGCGACCACCGGGTCGAACCCCTCCAGCCCGGCCTGCGGCCGCAGCCGGGAGGGCGGCACGGGCCCGGCCTGCTGCGCCTTCGGCAGGAAGGCGGCGATGCCGCCGAGGGGCCGTTCCCCGGTCAGCATCTGGTAGAGCACCGCCCCCGCGGCGCGGATGTCCGCCCGCTGCTCGGGGGTCCCGCCGCGCGCCGGTCCCGGCGAGGCGGCCTTGGGGCTGGCCATGGGGCTGGCCACGGGGCTGACCGGGGCCAGCGCGAGACCGGCCGGCCGGGCGATGCCGAAATCCGCCAGCTTCACCGTCCCCGCCGGGGTCAGCAGGATGTTCGCCGCCCTGAGGTCGCGGTGGGCGATGCCCCGGGCATGGGCATAGCCGAGGCCCTCGAGCAGCTGGACCATGATCCCGGCCGCCCGGTCGGGCGGCAGGGGTCCGCCGCCGTCGAGGAGGCGTTGCAGCGAGCCGCCCTCGACCAGCTCCATGACGATCCAGGCTTCCTCGGCGGTTTCGCCGTAGTCGAGGACCGCGACGATATTGGCATGGCGCAGCCCGCCGGCGGCCCGGGCGGCGCGGCGGAAGCGGGCGATGGCCTCGGCGGTCTCGGGGTCCTCGGCCGGCGGCAGGGCCACCACCTTGATGGCGACCCGCCGTTCCAGCAGCTGGTCGAAGGCCTCGTGGACCACGGTCCCGGAGCCGGTCCCGAGCGTGCCGCGGCGGAGGTAGCGGCCGGCGATCTCCTGCGCCGCGATGCCGCGCGGCGGCTCTGCCGCGTCGAGGTTGTCCCGTGGCGATACCAAATCATGCGGCAGTTTGCTTCGTTGCGTCATGATCGGCCCGGGTCCAGGAGGCGGAACCCTGCCTCCGGGATCAAGTCACGGCAAGATCGCGTCCCGGCTTTCCTGCCAACTGTTCAAAACGTTACTCATGTGTTCGTGATCTGGGATGAATCCTGTGCCGCGATATCGGCCCACGACTACGAAAAGGTGGGCATTCTCCGCTATCTATACGCTTCCGGTTAAAGGCCCGGGCGCCGGTTCAGGCCGGCCGCCGGTCCGCCGGGCTGCGCAGCAGCCAGAAGGCGACCGAGCCGGCGACATAGGCGGCGATCGAGCCGAGGAAGGCGATGCGGTAGCTGCCCGAGAGGTCGAAGATCCAGCCCGCCGCCCAGGAGCCGATGGCGGCGCCGAGGCCGGAGCCGATGGTGATGACGCCGAGGATGGTGCCGAGCCGCGGGCCGGGGAAGAGGTCGGCGGTCTTGGCGGTGATCGCCGGGCCGCGGGCGCCCCAGGTCAGGCCGAAGAAGCAGCCGTGCAGCCAGAGCAGCAGGTGCTGGTCCGGCCCGGTGATCAGCATGGCGCAGACCACCCCGATGATGGAGATGCCATAGGCGAGCAGGGCCGAATTCTCCCGCCCGATGTAGTCGGACAGCGTGCCGGTGAGGATCACCCCGGGCAGCGCCAGGAAGCTGCCCATGCCGAGCACGCCAGCGGCATAGAGCGGGTCGAAGCCGGCATCCACCGCGAAGGCGATCTGGTGCAGCGAGACCAGGAAGCTGCCGATGCTGGTGAACATGTAGACGGTGAAGAGCAGCCAGAACGGCCGGGTGCGGATGGCCTCGGCGAGGGTCCAGTGGCGCACCGCGCCGGCGCCGGGGACGGGCGCCGGCGCGGCGGGGGTGCGGCGGAAGAAGGCCGCCAGCGGCAGGATCAGCACCGCCATCAGCGCGCCCTCGGCCAGGTAGGCGCCGCGCCAGCCGAGGCCGGTGATGAGCATCTGGCTGGTGGGCGCGGAGACGGCGCGGCCGAAGGCGTTGGCCGATTGCAGCACCGAGATCGCCATGCCGCGCTGGCGGACGAACAGGCGGGAGATCAGCGGCACGAAGACCAGCAGGCCGAGGCAATTGGCGCCGATGGTCATCACCACGCCATAGAGGAACACGACCTGCCAGAGCGCATCGGCACAGGCGCTGCCGAACAGGCCGACGGTGAGCAGGCTGCCGCCGAGCAGCACGCAGCGGCGGGCGCCGATGCGGTCCACCAGCCCGCCGACCAGCGGCGCGCTGGCGCCGCCGACCAGCTGCCCGACCGAATAGGCCAGCGAGGATTCCGCCCTTGTCCAGCCGAAGTCGGCGACGAAGGCCAGCAGGAAGACGGTGTAGGAATGCATCAGGCTGGCGCCGACGGTGAAGGCGAGGAAGGCGCCGCCGAGCATCAGCCAGGCCTGGCGGGAGGGCCCTGGCCTGTGCCCCGGGGAAGGCCCGCTGCTGGATGCTGACATGCGGTCATGCTGCGGGCGCCGTGGCGGGCGGTCAATGCGGGGCGCCTCGACAAGCCGGGCGCGGTTGGCCATCCTCCCGGACGGAGGAAGCACGCATGATCCAACCCGTCGCCACCGCGGCCGCTTGGCGCGCCCGCGACCTCGAATCCTCCGGCCGCTGGCTGCGCCGGCTCACCGCGCCGGAGATCGCCGACCTGCGGGCGGGCTTCGCCCGGCTCAAGGCCGGCGGCAAGCCGATGCTGGAGATCACCAGGGACGACATGCCGCTCGGCGCCTTCGCCGCGGTGCTGGCCGAGGCGGCCACGGAGCTGGAGGCCGGCTGCGGCCTCCGCACCCTGCGCGGCCTGCCGGTCGGGGAGTATTCCGTCGAGGATGCGCGGCTGCTGTTCTGGGGCATCGGCACGCATCTCGGCGTGGCCCGGCCGCAGGGCAAGGCGAGCCAGCTGATGTCCGACGTGCGCGATGCCGGCGGCACCTACCGCGGCGCCGGCGGCCGCGGCTACAACACCAATGCCGAGCTCGACTTCCACACCGACGGCAGCGACGTCGTCGGGCTGCTGTGTCTCAGGACGGCGCAGAGCGGCGGGCTGAGCCGGGTGGCGAGCTCGGTCGCCATCCACGACGCGCTGCTGGCGGAGCGGCCGGAGCTGGTCGAGACCCTCTACGGCCCCTTCCCGCACAGCCGGCAGAAGGAGGAGGCGGCGGACGAGACGCCGACCTACCTCGCCCCGGTCTACAGCCTGGCCGAGGGGCGGTTCGCCAGCCGCTACATCCGCAACCACATCCGCTCCACGCAGCTGATCGAGGGCGAGCCGCGGCTGACCGAGATCCAGCATGCGGCGCTGGACGCGATCCAGGCGCTGGCGAGCTCCGACGAATTCTGCTTCTCGATGTGGCTGGAGCCGGGCGACCTGCAGCTGGTGAACAACCACGTGGCGATCCATTCCCGCACCCATTACCAGGACTTCGAGGAGCCGGAGCTGAAGCGCCACCTGCTGCGGCTCTGGCTCGCGGTGCCGCAGGGCCGGCCGCTGTGCGACGGCCTCGCCGGGGTCTACAAATCCGCGGCGCCGGGGACGGTGCGCGGCGGCTTCAAGGGCCAGGGCGTGACGCCCGCGATGATGGCCTGGCAGGCCCGGGCGGCGGCGGCGCTGGGCATGCGCGACACGCCCTACTGAGGGGGAGGCAACCAGGATGGCCAGCACCAGGCGCGCGGCACTCGGCGGGATGGCGGCGGCGGCGCTGGCCGCGCAAGCGGGGGCGCAGCCCAGCTGGCCCAACCGGCCGGTCACCATCGTGGTGCCCTATGCCCCCGGCGGCGGCACCGACATCTTCGCCCGCGCCCTGGCCGAGGGCATGCGCGAGGCGATCGGCCAGACCGTGGTGGTGGAGAACCGGGCCGGGGCCAATGGCGTGGTCGGGGCCGAATACGTCCAGCGCGCGCCGGCCGACGGCCACATGCTGATGGTCGCGACCGGCGCCCATGTCATCAACCGCTACTCCATGCCGAGCATTCCCTTCGACCCGGTGAAGGACTTCACCCTGGTCTCGATGCTCTCGGGCTTCCCGCTGGTGCTGGCCGCCAACGCGAGGCTGCCCTTCGGCGACATCGCCGGGCTGATCGCCGCGGCCAAGGCGCGGCCGGGCACCATCACCTTCAGCTCGACCGAGGCGGCGACCAGCTACGCCGGCAATTCCTTCGCCCGCCAGGCCGGGATCTCGCTGATCGAGGTGCCCTACCGCGGCAGCGGGCCGCAGCTCAACGACCTGCTGGCGGGGCATGTGCCGCTCGGCGTCACCAGCACCGTCGCGGTGCTGCAGCATGTGGCGAGCGGCGCGGTGAAGGTGCTGGCGGTGACCTCGACCCGGCGCTCCGCCCTGCTGCCGCAGGTGCCGACCATGGCCGAGGCGGGGCTGGCGGACTACGAGTACAACGGCTGGTACGGGATGTACGGGCCGCCCGGGCTGCCGGCGCCGCTGGTCCAGCGGATCTTCGCCGCGGTGCAGGCGGCGCTGTCCAGGCCGGCGATCGGCCAGCGGCTGCAGGAGCTGGGCGCCGACCTGGCGACCCTGGGCCCGGCCGACTTCGCCGGCTACCTCGACCGCGACAACCGCCGCTGGGCCGAGGCCGCCGCCGCCGGGCTGATCACCACCGCCAATTGAGCCCGCCGCCCCGCCCGGGGCCGGCGCGGCCGGATGCGATTTCGCGAGCGGCGGATGGGGCGAAGGTGTACATCCTAGGTTAAGGACTACCCTGCGTTGCGGAGCTTCGGAATGCGGCCTTTGTTGCGGGTCATCGGGTTTGCCATCCTGCTGGCCTGCGGCGGCGTGCAGGCCGCCGAGTTGCAGGTTGTCAGCGCCGGGGCGCTGGAGCCGGGCCTCGAGGCCGCGGTGCAGAACTTCCGCAGCGCCTCCTCCCAGGCGGTGCGCATCCGCTACGGGACGGCGCCGCGGCTGCGCGAGATGCTGCAGGATGCCGAGGCGCCCGACCTGCTGCTCGCCCCGATGCGCCTGCTGGACGAGATGGCCGCGGCGCGGCGGCTGGCCGGGCGGCCGGTGCCGCTGGGGCGGGTCGGCGTCGGCATGGCGGTGCGGGTGGGGGCGCCGGTGCCGGTGGTGGAGGATGCCGAGGGGCTGCGGCGGGCCCTCACCCAGGCGCAGGCGGTGATCTACAACCGCGCCTCGACCGGCATGTACCTCGACCGGCTGTTCGAGCAGATGGGGCTGACCGCCCTGGTCTCGGCCAAAGCGCGGCGCTATGCCGCGGGCGCCGACGTGATGGATCACCTGCTGCGCGGCTCGGGCGACGAGCTGGGCTTCGGCGCCATCCCGGAGATCCGCATGGTGCGCGAGCTGCGCTACGTCGGGCCGCTGCCGCTCGACGTGCAATCCTACACCACCTATGGCGCGGCGCTGCTGCCGGACGGCCCGGCCGCGGCGGCGGTGCTGCTGCGCTGGCTGGTCGGGCCTGAGTCGCGGGCGGTCTTCGATGCCGCCGGCATCGAGCCGCCGCGGTGACGGCCGGGGCCGCGCGCCACCGGCGCGCGGCCCCGGATCAGCCTAGAGGCCGGCCTGGGACACGAACTTCGTGTTGAGGTAGGCCTCGATCGCCTCCGAGCCACCCTCGGAGCCGTAGCCGCTGTCCTTCATGCCGCCGAAGGGCACTTCCGGCAGCGCCAGGCCGAGGTGGTTGATGGTCATCATCCCGGATTCGACCTTGGAGGCGATGGCGTTCGCGGTCTTGGCCGAGCGGGTGAAGGCATAGGAGGCGAGGCCGTAGGGCAGCCGGTTGGCCTCCTCGA
This sequence comes from Paeniroseomonas aquatica, assembly GCF_030409335.1. Classification (GTDB taxonomy): domain Bacteria; phylum Pseudomonadota; class Alphaproteobacteria; order Acetobacterales; family Acetobacteraceae; genus Belnapia; species Belnapia aquatica. The sequence goes on along the minus strand of NZ_JAUFPN010000127.1, from coordinate 107,898 downwards.
CCACCTCGTCGAAGTCCTTGAAGGAGGAGATCATGGCGAGCGGGCCGAAGGGCTCCTCGTTCATCATCCGGGCTTCCTTGGTCACGCCGGTCAGCACGGTCGGGGCGTAGAAATAGCCCTTGTTGCCGATACGCTCGCCGCCGGTATGGACCTCGGCGCCGCGCTGGCGGGCATCGGCCATCAGACCCTCGACCCAGGGGATGCGGCGGTCGTGCACCAGCGGGCCCATCTGGACCCCTTCCTCCATGCCGTTGCCGACCTTCAGCGCCTTGGCCGCGGCGGTGAATTTCTCGACGAAGGGGGCATACATCGCCTCCTGCACCAGGAAGCGGGTCGGGCTGACGCAGACCTGGCCGGCGTTGCGGAACTTGGCGCCGGCCAGGGTCCGGGCGGCGAGGTCGAGGTCGGCGTCGTCGAAGACAATGGCGGGGGCATGGCCGCCCAATTCCATCGTGACGCGCTTCATGTGCTTGCCGGCCAGCGCCGAGAGCATCTTGCCCACCGGGGTCGAGCCGGTGAAGGTCACCTTGCGGATGACCGGATGCGGGATGAGGTATTCGCTGATCTCGGCCGGGATGCCGTAGACCAGGCCAACCACGCCGGCGGGCAGGCCGGCATCGACGAAGCAGCGGACCAGCTCGGCCGGCGAGGCCGGCGTCTCCTCCGGCGCCTTGACGATGATGGAGCAGCCGGTGGCGACCGCGGCGGAGAGCTTGCGGACCACCTGGTTGATCGGGAAGTTCCAGGGCGTGAAGGCGGCGACGGGGCCGATCGGCTCCTTGATCACCAGCTGGTAGACGCCCTCGGCGCGGGCCGGGATGACGCGGCCATAGGCGCGGCGGGCCTCCTCGGCGAACCAGTCGATGACATCGGCGCCGGCCATGACTTCCATGCGGGCCTCGCCCAGCGGCTTGCCCTGCTCGGCGGTCATCAGCGCGGCGATCATGTCGGCGCGCGAGCGCAGCAGGTCGGCGGCCTTGCGCATGAGCTTGGAGCGGTCGAAGGCGGAGACCTTCTTCCAGGTGGCGAAGCCGCGGGCCGCGGCGTCCAGCGCCTCGTCCAGGTCGGCGGTGGAGGCATGGGCGACCTCGCCGATCACCTCCTCGGTCGCCGGGTTGATGACCGGCAGGCTCTTGCCGCCGCGGGCGGCGCGCCATTCGCCGTTGATGTGCAGCTGGACGGTCGGATAGGCCATGGGGTTCTCCTCGATGGCCGGCGAAGGGGCTTCGCCGGGGATTGGGCGGGTCTTGCCCCGCCGGGCTTGCCCCTAGTTTGGGGCCGCGGCCGGCCCGCGGCAACCCGTGCGCTATAGCTGGCGGGCTATAGCGAGACGAATTCGCCCCGCCCTGCCCCGCGCAGCAGCGCCTCGATCAGCCGCTGCACCGGGAGGCCGGTCGCCCCGGCGTGCAGCGGCGCCCGGCCCTGGTCGATGGCGTCCAGCGTCTCCGCCAGCAGGGCGCGGTGCGGGCCGTGGTCGAAGGCCATGGGGTCGGCCCCGCCGCCGCCGGCGCTGGCGCCCTCCAGGATCTCGGGCGGCAGCCCCGCGCGATGCAGCTCCAGCCGCTCGGCGACCAGACGGGCGCTGCCCCGGGTACCGGCGATCTCGATGCGCTCGGGGAAGCCGGGGCGGGCGACCGTGGTGGCGTCCAGCGTGCCGATGGCGCCGTTCGAGAAGCGGAGGCAGGCGGCGACGATGTCCTCGGTGTCGATGGCCCGCAGCGGGCTGGTGCGGGCGAAGGCGGCGGCGCCGGCGACCGGGCCCATCAGGTGCAGCAGCAGGTCGAGCGTGTGGATCGCCTGGGTCAGCAGCACCCCGCCGCCGTCGCGCGCCTGCATCCCCCGCCCGGCCTCGGCGAAGTAGCCGGCATCGCGCCACCAGCGGATGCTGGCCGAGGCCGAGAGCGGCTCGCCCAGCTCGCCCCCGGCCAGCGCCGCGCGCAGCCGCAGCGCCGCCGGGCGGAAGCGGTGCTGGAAGACCACGCCGAGGGTGACGCCGGCGGCAGCGGCCACCGCGACCAACTCGGCGGCGCGGGCGGCATCGAATTCCAGCGGCTTCTCCACCAGCAGGTGCCTGCCCGCCGCCGCCGCCGCCCGCGCCACCGGCAGATGCGCCGCCGGCGGCGTCAGCACCAGCACGAGGTCGAGGCCGGGCGCGGCGAGCAGCGTCTCCAGGCTGGCGAAGCAGGGCGCATCCCAGCGGGCGGCGAAGGCGGCGCGGCGCCCGGCGGAGGGGCTGAAGCCGCCGAGCAGCCGGACCCGGCCGGCCGCCTCCAGCTCCCGCAACGCCAGCATGTGCGGCGCCACCGCCATCCCGAGCCCGACCAGCCCCACGCCGAAACACCGTGCCATGGCTTCCCATCTCCCCTGCCCCGCCCCTATCGTGGCGCATCGGCCGCCGCGGGCAAACCGCGGGGCCGCCCTGGGAGGGGTCCGCGATGGTCACCGAGACGATGCAGCCGATCACCCGGCGCGACCTGCTGGCGCTGCTCGGCGCCGGCGCGGCGGCGGCGCTGCCGGCCGGCCCGGCCTGGGCCCAGGCGCGCGGCGCCACGCTGGTGATCGGCATCGACATCAGCGACACCATCACCCTCGATCCGACCCGCCAGGCGCAATACACGCCGCCGATGACGCTGGCGGCCACCTACGACGCGCTGATGACGCTCTCGCCCGGCGACTATGTCGAGCCGAAGCCCTCGCTGGCGACGTCCTGGGCGCGGACGCCGGACGGCCGCGGCTGGCGCTTCACCCTGCGGGAGGGGGTGAAATTCGCCTCCGGCGCCACGATGACTGCGGAGGACGTGCAGTTCACCTTCCAGCGGCTGCTGGCGATGAAGGAGCAGACCCAGCAGTACGTGAAGGCGGTGGACCGCTGCGAGATCGTCGATGCCAGGACCATCGACCTGGTGATGAACGACCCGGCGGCGCCGCTGCTGAACATCCTCTGCGCCCCGACCTTCGGCATCACCGAGAAGGCGCTGGTGACGCAGCACGGCGGCAGCATGGCCGCCGACGCCAAGGACACCGACAAGGCGACCGACTGGCTGAACCAGAACAGCGCCGGCACCGGGCCCTATCGCCTCGTGCGCTGGGAGCGGAACCAGCAGATCCAGCTGGTGCGCAACCCGCACCACTGGCGCGGCGCGCCGGCCTATGAGCGCGTGGTGATCCGGCATTTCAGTGACAGCGCGGCGCAGCTCCTGGCCATTCGCCGCGGCGACATCCAGGCCGCCTTCAACCTGATCCCGGAGCAGATCGCCACCTTGCGCGACGAGCCGCAGGTGCGGGCGGAGCGGCTGCCGAGCCTCGACTTCGTCTACATGGCGCTGACCCAGAATGCCGAGTTCAACCGCGCGCTGGGCCAGCGGGAATGCCGCCAGGCGATCGGCCATGCCATCGACTACGACGGGATCGTGGGCAGCATGCTCGGCGGCGCGGCGTTGCGGCCGGCGCATTTCCTGCCCATCGGGGTGAACGGCAGCACCGAGACGGTGGCGCGCGAGGTCGGCTTCAAGCAGGACCTGGAGAAGGCGAAGCGGCTGCTGCAGGAAGGCGGCTTCGCCGAGGGCTTCGAATTCGAGATCGCCTATGGCAATGCCGCGGTCGCCGGCGTCTCGTACCAGCTGCTGGCGCAGAAGATCCAGGCGGATGTCGCCCGCGTCGGCATCCGGGCGAAGCTGGCGCCGATGGACCAGGTGAACCTGCGCACCACCTTCACCACCGGCCGCTCGCAGGGCGGCGTGCTGACCTTCTGGAACCCGCCGGCGGTGGAGAACGAGCTCTGGGCCGCGGCGGTGGTCGAGCGCGTCGCGCGGCGCGTCCACTGGCCGGTGCCGCCGGAGATGACGGCGCTGGTCAAGCGCGCGGCGGAGGAGCCGGACAAGGCCCGCGCCGCGGCGCTCTGGGTCGAATGGCAGCGGGCCATGGTGGCCCAGGCCAACCACTTCGTGCTGTTCCAGCCGATCTACCAGATCGCGGTGCGGGCCGCGGTGAAGCAGTTCCCCCTCACCGCGGCCGGCTGGCAGCTCGAGATCGGGGCGGTGAAGCCCGGCTAGGGCGTGATGCCGAGGCGGGCCAGCCGATGCGCCCGGGCCGCGTTCACCGCATGATCGGGCAGCCGGCCCGCGGCCAGCGCCGTCACCTGCCGCACCGTGTCGAAGGCCTGGTGCTCGATCGCCGCCGGGGTCAGGCCGCCGGCATGCGGCGTGGCGATCACCTTCGGATGCGCGGCGAGCGCGGGCGTCGGCATCTGGTCCGGCGCCCGGCCGACGTCCATCGCCGCGCCGGCGAGCCGGCCGCCGTCGAGCGCGGCCAGCAGCGCTGCCTCGTCCACCAGGTTGCCGCGGGAGGGGTTGAGGAAGCAGGCGCCAGGCTTCATCCGGGCGAAGGCCGCGGCGTCCATCAGGTTCTCGGTCTGCTCGTTGGCGACGGCGAGGCAGACGGTGAAGTCGCTCTCGGCGAGCAGCGCCTCGAGCGGCACCGCCTCCAGCCGGGCATCCTCGATGGCGGCGAAGGGGTCGGCGACCAGCACCCGCATCCCCAGCGCCAGGCCGAGCGGCGCGAGGTAGCGGCCGATGGCGCCGTAGCCGATGATGCCGAGGGTGCTGCCCTGCAGCTGCCGCCCCATCCGCGCCGCCGGCACCTCGCCCCGGTGGTAGCGGACGGCGGCGTCGCCGATGCCGCGGGCGAGGTCGATCATCTGCCCGATCACCAGCTCGGCGACCGAGGCGATGAAGCCCGGCGTCGCCCGGGTCACCAGGATGCCCTGCGTGCTGGCGGCGGCGACGTCGACGTTGCGGATGTCGACCGCGCAGCGGAGGAAGGCGACCAGATCCGGCGCCTGCTCGAAGGTCGCGGCCTCGCCGGGGGATTGCCGGTAGCTGACGATCGCCTGGCAGCCGGCGGCGGCTGCGGCGAGCTCGGCGCCGGCCAGGTGCCGGCCGGTCTCGTTCAGCCGCACCGCCGCCACCGCCCGCAGCGCGGCCAGCGCCCGCGGGCCGTAGTAATTCTCGAGCGCGTCGGCGGTATGGGTCAGATAGACCAGCATGCTTCCCTCCCAGGGCTTCACGGCTAGACTACAGGCAACGAGGGCGGGGAGACACCAGGCGGATGCTGCGGACCTTGGTCACGCGACTGGCGGGCGCCGCCATCATGGCCGTGCTGGCGACGCTGGTGATCTTCCTCATCGCCAATACCGTCCCGGGCGACCCGGTGCTGGCGCAGCTCGGCGACATCGCCGCCAGCAACCCGGCGACGGTGCTGGAATGGCGGGCGAAGTGGGGGCTCGACCTGCCCCTGTGGGAACGCTACGGGATCTTCCTGCAGGGGCTGGCGCAGGGCGACCTCGGCACCTCCATCGCCTCGCAGCGGCCGGTGCTCGACGACATCGCGCAATACGCGCCGGCGACGGTGGAGCTGGCGAGCATCGCCTTCGCCCTGGCGCTCGGCACCGGCATCCCGCTCGGCATCGCCGCCGCGGTCTGGCGCGATACCTGGGTGGATGCGGCGGCGCGGGTGATCTCGCTGATCGGCGTCTCCTCGCCGACCTTCTGGCTGGCCTTCGTCATGCTGGCGGTCTTCTACGGCGGGCTGCAGATCGCCCCCGGCCCGGGCCGGCTCGACCCGATCGCCTTCCCGCCGGAGGAGGTGACCGGGCTGTTCCTGGTGGACAGCCTCCTCGCCGGGGATTGGGAGGCCTTCCACGATGCCGCGGCGCATCTGGTGCTGCCGAGCATCGTGCTGGCGGCGGCGACCATCGGCCTGATCACCCGCACCACCCGCGCGGCGATGCTGGAGGCGATGGGGCAGGACTATGTCCGCGTCTCCCGCGCCAAGGGCATGCGGGAGAGCTACACCATCCTGCGGCACGTGCTGCCGAATGCGCTGATCCCGGTGGTGACCTTGGGCGGCCTCGCCTATGCCAATCTGCTGGCGGGGGCGGTCATGACCGAGACGGTCTTCTCCTGGCCGGGGCTCGGCCGCTACACCTTCCGCAGCGCGGCGGCGCTGGATTTCCCGGCGATCATGGGCATCACGCTGGTGGTCTCGGTCACCTACCTGCTGGTGAACCTCGCGGTCGACCTCTCCTATGCGCTGCTCGATCCGCGGGTGCGGCGGTGAGCGCGGCCATCGCGCTGCCGGCGGTGCGGTCCCGCCGGGCGCGGCTCTGGCGGCGCTACGGGCTGGCGGGCGTCGGCGCGGGCATCGTGCTGGCCTGGGTGCTGGTCGCCGCCTTCGCGCCGTGGTTGGCGCCCTGGCCGCCCGACTTCGTCGATGTGACCAACCGCCTGCGGCCGCCTTCCGCGGCGCATTGGCTGGGGACGGATGCGCTGGGGCGGGACTGCTTCTCCCGCCTGATCTTCGGCGCGCGGATCTCGCTGCTGGCGGGGATTTCGGTGGTGGCGATCGGCGCCGCCTTCGGCACCCTGGTCGGCATGGTCGCGGCCTATGCGCGGGGGCTCGCCGATGCGGCGCTGATGCGGCTGACCGACCTGGTGCTCTGCTTCCCGCCGATCATCCTGGCGCTGGCCATCGCGGCGGCCCTGGGGATTGGCACGCGCAACACCATCATCGCCATGCTGGTGGTCTGGTGGCCGAAATTCGCCCGGCTGGCACGCGCCCTGGCGCTGGTGCAGCGCAGCCAGGAATACGTCGAGGCCGCGGTCGTGCTGGGGCTGAAGCCGGCGCGGATCCTGGGGCGGCATATCGTGCCGAATGCGATCGGGCCGCTGGTGGTGCTGGTCACCCTCGATGTCGGCAATGCCATCATCACCTTCGCCGGGCTGTCCTTCCTCGGCCTCGGCGTGGTGCCGCCGACCGCGGAATGGGGCGCGATGGTCGCCGAGGGGCGCGAACTGGTGGAGCAGTGGTGGGTGGCGACCTTCCCGGGGCTCGCCATCCTGACCATCGTGCTGGGCTTCAACTTCCTGGGCGATGGGGTCAGGGATTGGCTGGATCCGAAGGCGCGCCGGTGACGGCGTCCGATCGCCTGGAGGCGCAGCCGCAAGGCGTGAATCGGCCGCCTTCCATACCGCCGACGCTTGAGGTCCGCGACCTCCGCACCGTCTTCCTCACCGATGCGGGGCCGGTCCGCGCCGTGGATGGCGTCTCCTTCTCGGTCGGCGCCGGCGAGACGCTCGGCATCGTCGGCGAGAGCGGCAGCGGCAAGAGCGTCACCGCGCTGTCGCTGATGCGGCTGCTGGAGGAGCCGGCGCGGATCGTCGGCGGCTCCATGACATTCCAGGGCCGCGACCTGCTGGCGATGCGGCCGGAGGAGCTGCGGGCGCTGCGCGGCGACCGCATGGCGATGGTCTTCCAGGACCCGATGACCGGGCTCAACCCGGTCATCCGCATCCTGCGGCAGCTGACCGAGCCGATGGTGGCGCATGGCCGCTTCACCCCGCCGGAGGCGAAGCAGCGCGCGGTGGGTCTGCTCGGGCGCATGGGGATCACTGCGCCGGAGAAGACCGTCTCGCGCTTCCCGCACGAGTTCTCCGGCGGCATGCGGCAGCGGGTGATGCTGGCGATGGGCTTCGCCAACGACCCGGCGCTGCTGATCGCGGATGAGCCGACGACGGCGCTCGACGTCACCATCCAGGCGCAGATCCTCGACCTGCTGCGGCAGTTGAACGCCGAGTTCGGCACCGCGATCGTGCTGATCAGCCACGACCTCGGCGTCATCGGCGCGGTCTGCCGGCGGGTCGCGGTGATGTATGCCGGCGAGGTGGTGGAGGAGGCGGCGACCGCCGAGGTCCTGGCCGACCCGCGCCACCCCTATGCCTGGGCGCTGGTGAATGCGGTGCCGCGGATCGACCAGCCTCTCGGCGAGGACCGCCGCCTGGTCAGCATCGAGGGCGCGCCGCCGGATGCCCTGGCCCTGCCCGCGGGCTGCCGCTTCGCGCCGCGCTGCCCCTTCAAGATCGCCCGCTGCGAGACCGAGCATCCGCCGCTGGCCGAGGTCGCGCCGGGCCGGCTGGCGCGCTGCTGGGTGACCCAGGCCGGGCAGGTGCTGCCCAGGGCCGGCGGTGCCGGCTTCGGCGGGACCCGGGCAGCCAGCACCGCGACCGAGCCGCTGCTCGCGGTGCGGGGGCTGGTGAAGCATTTCCCGCTGCCGCGCGAGAGCCTCTTCGGTGCGCGCCGGGTGGTGCATGCGGTGAACGGCATCGACCTCGACGTCGCCCGCGGCGAGACGCTCGGCATCGTCGGCGAGAGCGGCTGCGGCAAGTCGACCCTGGCGCGGCTGATCACCCGCATCCATGCGCCGACCGCCGGCAGCATCACCTTCGCCGGGCAGGAGATCGCGACCGCCAGCCCGGCCGCGATCCGGCCGCTGCGGCGGCGGATGCAGATGGTCTTCCAGGACCCCTATGCCTCGCTCAACCCGCGCATGACCATCGGCGATATCCTCGCCGAGCCGCTGGTCGCGCATGGGGTGGTGGGGCGCGGCGCGGCGGCGCGGGAGCGGGTGCGGGACTTGCTTTCCACCGTGGGGCTGAACCCGGCCTGGGAAGCCCGCTATCCGCACGAGTTCAGCGGCGGCCAGCGGCAGCGCATCTCCATCGCCCGGGCGCTGGCGCTGGAGCCGGAGTTCATCGTGGCGGATGAGCCGATCAGCGCGCTCGACGTGAATATCCAGGCGCAGATCCTCAACCTGATGCTGGACCTGCAGCAGCGGATGGGGCTGACCTATTTGTTCATCGCGCATGACTTGGCGGTGGTGCGGCATCTCTGCGACCGGGTCGCGGTGCTCTACCTCGGCCAGGTGATGGAGAGCGCGCCGGCGGGCGCGCTGTTCGCCCGGCCGCTGCATCCCTATACCGGCGTGCTGATCTCCGCCGTGCCGGTGCCGGGCCGCACCCGGGTGGTGCTGCAGGGCGAGCCGCCGAGCACCCTGGTGCTGCCCACCGGCTGCGTCTTCCGCGCCCGCTGCCCGATCGCCCGTCCCGTCTGCGCAACGGCGCCGCCGCTGGCCGAGCATGCGCCGGGACGCTGGGCCGCCTGCCACTTCCCCGGCGAGTTCGCGCATGGTGAAATGGGGGCATGACCCCTTCCCTCGATGCCATCCTCGCTCATCTCGATGCCGGGACGGCGGCCGCCGAAGCGCGGCTGATCGACTGGCTCCGCATTCCCAGCATCAGCGCCCAGCCCGCCCATGCCGGCGATTGCCTGCGCGCCGCCGAATGGGTGCGGGGCGAGCTCGCGGGCCTCGGCTTCACCGCCGAGATCCGGCCGACCGCCGGCCACCCCGTGGTGGTCGCGCACCATCCCGGTCCGGGCGCCGATGCGCCGCATCTGCTGTTCTACGGCCATTACGACGTGCAGCCGGCCGACCCGCTCGACCTCTGGACCTCGCCCCCCTTCGACCCGGTGGTGGTGGAGGGCCCGCATGGCCGCCGGGTGGTTGCCCGCGGCGCGGTGGACGACAAGGGCCAGTGCGCGATGTGGCTGGAGGCGCTGCGGGCCTGGCATGCGGTCGCCGGCGGCCCGCCCTGCCGCGTCTCGGTGCTGATCGAGGGCGAGGAGGAGGTCGGCTCGCCGAGCCTCGACGCCTTCCTCGCGGCCAACAAGGCGGAGCTCGCGGCGGATGTCGCGGTCATCAGCGATACCGGCATGTGGGACATCGACACGCCGGCCATCACGACGCGGCTGCGCGGCATGGTCTATGCGCAGATCGACCTCAAGGCCGCCTCGCGCGACCTGCATTCCGGCATCTACGGCGGCGCCGCGCTGAACCCGGTGAATGCGCTGTCGCGCATCCTGGGCGGGCTGCACGACGAGAACGGAAAGGTGCAGATCCCAGGCTTCTACGAGGGCGTCGCCGAGATCAGCAATTCGCAGCGGGTCGAATGGGACAGCCTCGGCTTCGACGAGGCCGGCTTCCTCGGCGACATCGGCCTGACCACCCCCTCGGGCGAGCGCGGCCGCAGCGGGCTGGAACGCTTGTGGGCACGGCCGACCGCCGACCTCAACGGCATCTGGGGCGGCTATACCGGGGATGGCAGCAAGACCGTCATCGCCGCCGAGGCGCATGCCAAGCTCTCCTGCCGGCTGGTTCCCGGCCAGGACCCGGCGAAGGTGGCCGCAGGTATCCGCGCCTTCATCGAGGAGCGCCGCCCGGCCGATGCCAAGGTCGAGGTGACGGTCTTCACCACCACGCCGGGGATCGAGGTGCCGGCCGACAGCCGCTGGGTCGGCGCGGCGCGGCGGGCGCTGGCCGAGGAATACGGCCGCCCGGCGGTGCTGATCGGCAGCGGCGGCTCCATCCCGGTGGTCGAGAGCATGCGGCGGCTGCTCGGCCTCGACAGCCTGCTGGTCGGCTTCGGCCTGAACGACGACCAGGTGCATAGCCCGAACGAGAAATTCGAGTTCCGCTGCCTGCACCAGGGCGCCCGCAGCCATGCCCGGATGCTGGCGGAATTCGCCAAGGGCTAATGTCTTTTCGTGAGTCGGCACTCACCGCACAGCGCGTGTCCAACTCACAAAAATAGAGGTGGGTCCAGGGAGGATACCTCCTCCCTGGCCTTGCCTTGAAACCGTACGATCAGTTGCCCGGCAGCACCTTCCCCGGATTCATCAGCCCGCGCGGATCGAGCAGCCCCTTGATCCCGCGCATCAGCTCCAGCGCCAGCGGGTCCTTCAGCGCCTGCATGACATGCAGCTTCAGGCTGCCGATGCCATGCTCGGCGCTGAAGCTGCCGCCGAGTTCGACGGCGATCTCGTTCACCACCATGTCGGCGCCGCCGGCGCGGGCGGCCCAGTCCTCGCGGGACATGCCCTCGGGCGCGCGCAGGCTGAGGTGGATGTTGCCGTCACCGGCATGGCCGAGCGCCAGCATCCGCCCCTCCGGCCAGCGTGCGGCGAGCGCCGCCTCGGCGCGGGCGAGGAATTCCGGCACGGCCGAGACGGGCACGGCGGTATCCGTCGCGATGGCCGGGCCGGCGGCGCGGGCGAATTCCGGGTAGTCCTCGCGGATGCGCCAGAAGGCCAGGCGCTGCGCCTCGTTCTCGGCGAGGACGCCATCGGTGATCTCGCCGGCCTCGTCGGCGGCGAACAGCGCGGCCTCCAGCATCGCCCGCACCGGGACGGCGGCATGGGACGCCGCGAGTTCCAGCATGACGAACCATGGGCTCTCGACCGGCAGTGGCAGGCGGATCTGCGGCGCATACCGCGCCACCACCGCCATGCAGGAGTGGCTGATCAGCTCGAAGGCGACGACATCGGCGCCGGCGCCATAGACCCGGGACAGCAGGGCGAGGGCCGCATCCGGCGAGGGCACCGCGACGAAGGCGGTCTCCACCGCGCGCAAGGGCGGCACCAGCCGCAGCGCCGCGGCGGTGATGATGCCGAGCGTGCCCTCGGCGCCGATGAACAGGTGGCGCAGCGCATAGCCGCTGTTGTCCTTCCGCACCCGGCGGAGGTCGTGCAGCACCCGGCCATCGGGCAATGCCACCTCAAGGCCCAGCACCAGGTCCCGGGCGTTGCCCCAGCGGATGGTGCGGATGCCGCCGGCATTGGTCGAGAGCATTCCGCCGATCTGCGCCGAGCCCTGGGCGCCCCAGGCGATGGGAAACAGCCGGTCCACCGCGACCGCCGCCTGCTGCACCTGCTGGATGATGCAGCCCGCCTCGGCCACCACCGAGAAATCCCGGGCATCGACGTCGCGGATGCGGTTCAGCCGCTCGAGGCTGAGCACCACCGCGGGCGGGCCGGCCTCCCGCACCACGGCGCCGCCGGCGAGGCCGGTGCGGCCGCCGGCCGGCACCACGGCGAGCCCGGCCTGCGTGGCGATGCGGAGCGCCGCGGCGACCTCCGCCGCCGTGCCCGGCCGCAGCACCGCCTGCGGCGTGCCGCGATAGCTGCCGCGCCAGTCCACCGCATAGGGCGCCATGTCCTCCGGGGTGGTCAGGATGTTTCTTGGGCCGAGGGCTTCGGCCAGGGCGTCGAGGCTGGTCATCCGCGCAGTCTCCCGCCGCCCCCTCGCCGCAGCAACCCCCTTGGCGCGCAGCCGCAACACGGGCTTGATGGCGCCCGGGACATCCAGGGGAAGACACGCCGATGAGCGACGCGGTGCCGGAGAGCGCGGATTACGTCGTGGTGGGCGCCGGCTCGGCCGGCTGCGCCCTGGCGGCGCGGCTCTCGGAGGACCCCACCGTCCGGGTGGTGCTGCTGGAGGCGGGCTCCCGGGACCGGAACCCCTGGCTGCACGTGCCGATCGGCTATGCCAAGACCATGTACCACCCGACGCTCTCCTGGAACCTGATGACCCAGCCGGAGCCGGAGCTGGAGGGCCGCCAGGTGCCCTGGCCGCGCGGGCGGACGCTCGGCGGGTCGTCAGCCATCAACGGGCTGCTCTACGTGCGCGGCCAGCATGCCGACTACGACCACTGGCGCCAGCTCGGCTGCACCGGCTGGTCCTTCGAGGATGTGCTGCCCTACTTCCGCCGCGCCGAGGACCAGGAGCGCGGGGCGAACGCGTTGCACGGCGCCGGCGGACCGCTTTCGGTCAGCGACATCCGCGACCGCAATCCGCTAGCGGTCGCCTTCATCGAGGCCGCCGCCGAGCTGGGCTTCCCCCGCAACGACGACTTCAACGGCGAGACCCAGGAGGGCGCCGGCTTCTACCAGACCACCTCGCGGCGCGGCTGGCGCTGCAGCGCGGCGACCGCCTACCTGAAGCCGGCGCGCGGCCGGGCCAACCTCATCGTGGTGCCGGATGCGCATTCGACCGGGCTGCTGATGGAGGGACGCCGCGCCGCCGGGGTGAGGTTCAAGCGGCATGGCGCCGGGCTCACGCTGCGGGCGACGCGGGAGGTGATTTTGTGCGGCGGCGCCATCGCCTCGCCGCACCTGCTGCTGCTCTCGGGCATCGGCCCGGCCGAGCATCTGCAGGCGATGGGCGTGGCGGTGGCGCACGACCTGCCGGCGGTCGGCACCAACCTGCAGGACCATTTCCAGGCGCGGCTGCAGTTCCGGGTGAACAAGCCGGTCAGCATGAACTCCCGCACCAACAGCCGCTGGGGGCAGTTCCTGATGGGGGCCGAATTCGCCCTGCGGCGTTCCGGGCCGCTGACGGTCAGCGCCGGGACCTCGGGCCTCTTCGCCCGGGTGCTCCCGACCAGCGAGACGCCGGACGTGCAGTACCATTTCCTGCCCTTCTCCGCCGACAAGACCATGGAGAAGCTGCACGACTTCCCCGGCATGACCATCAGCGCCTGCCAGCTCCGCCCGGAAAGCCGCGGGACCATCTCGCTCGCCAGCGCCGACCCGCATGCCAAGGCGCTGATCCATGCCAATTACCTCAGCACCGAGACCGACCGGCGCTGCATGGTCGAGGGCATCAAGCTCGGCCGCCGGCTGTCGCAGACCCGGGCGCTGGGCGCCTTCGTCGAGGCGGAGATCGTCCCCGGCGCGGCGGCGGCGAGCGACGAGGAGATCCTCGCCTTCATCCGCCGCACCGGCAACACGATCTACCACCCGAGCGGCACCTGCCGCATGGGCGGCGACCCCGCCAGCGTGGTGGACCCGGAGCTGCGGGTGCGCGGCATCGAGGGGCTGCGGGTCGCCGATGCCTCGATCATGCCGACCGTGGTCTCGGGCAATACCAATGCGCCGGCGATCATGATCGGGGAGAAATGCGCCGACCTGGTCAAGGCCGGCGCGAGGCAGCGGCTGGCGGCCTGATCAGCGGTCCAGGCGGCGCAACGCCTCGGCCACCACCGCCTCGAACATCGCGGCGGTCAGCCGGCGGGTCGAGGTGTTGTAGCGGCTGACGTGGTAGCTGTCGGCCAGCAGCAGCCCGCCCGGCAGGGCGTGGAAGGCGCCGTGCCGGAAGGGCATGGCGCTGAGCTTCAGCCCCTGCGCCCGCAGGAAGGCGTTGTGCGCCAGGGTGCCGAGCGCCAGCACCACCCGCAGATTGGGCATGGCGGCGAGCTCGCCCTGGAGGAAGCCGTTGCAGGCGCGGATCTCGGCCGGCTCCGGCAGGTTGGCCGGGGGCACGCAGCGGACCGCGTTGGTCACCCGGCAGCCGGTCAGCCGCAGCCCGTCGTCCGGCCGTTCGAGGTACTCGCCCTCGGCCAGGCCGTAGCGCAGCAGCGTGGCATAGAGCAGCTTCCCGGCATGGTCGCCGGTGAAGGGGCGGCCGGTGCGGTTGGCCCCCTTCTGCCCGGGCGCCATGCCGAGCACGAGCAGCGGCGCCGCGGCCGGGCCCCAGGAGGGCACGGGGGCGTTGTGCCAGCCCGGCTGGGCGGCGCGGTTCGCCTCCCGCAGGGCGGCGAGGCGGGGGCAGAGCGGGCAGTCGCGGTCGGGCTGCGGCGCCGGCGGCGCTGCCGTCAACGGCTGCGCCTCATTCCGGCAGCTCGGGCAATTCGCGGAAGGGCTCGGCCGGGGNACATCGACCTGAGCCGCCAGGCGCAGTCGGTGAAGAAGGGCGTGAAGGAGGGCGGCGGCACGCCGCGCGGGCGCGGCTCGACCTGGCGGCGGGTGATGTGCTCGGCCAGGTCGGCCAGGTCGAGGAAGACATCCGCCTGGCGCCGCAGCTCGTCGGCGATCATCGTCGGCTGGGTACGGATGGTGGAGATGACGGTCACTCGGACGCCGCGGCGCTGGACCGATTCCACCAGCCGGCGCAGGTCGCCGTCGCCGGAGAAGATGACGACGTGGTCGAGGTGCCCGGCGAGGTCGAGCACGTCCACCGCCATCTCGATGTCGACGCTGCCCTTGACCCGGCGGCGGCCGTTGGCGTCGGTGAATTCCTTCGCCGGCTTGGTCACCACGGCGTAGCCGTTGTAGCCGAGCCAGTCGACCAGCGGCCGCAGCGGCGAGTACTCCTCGGTCTCCAGCAGCGCGGTATAGTAATAGGCGCGGATGAGGTAGGAGCGCTGGCGGAAATGCGCCAGGAGGTTCTTGTAGTCCACGTCGAACCCGAGGGACCGGGATGCGGCGTAAAGATTGGCGCCATCGATAAAGACGGCGAGGCGTTCGATACGATCGGGCTGCAAGTTCCATGCTCTCAAAATATGGGTCAGGCCTTAGGCTCGGGGAGTGTATGAGTCCATTGACCTTAATAAAGCGAAAAAGCACGGCCTTTATCGCCTTAGGGGCGAATTTGCCGGACCGGGCGGGGGCGCCGCCGTTGGCGACCTGCCGGTCGGCGGCGGCGGCGCTGGACCGATTGCCCGGCTGGCGCCTGGTCGCCCTGTCCCGGTGGTATGCTACCACGCCGGTTCCACCTGTGCCCGGGGTGCCGCTTTTCGTGAACGGGGTGGCCCGGCTCGACGGCGCCGGGCCGGCCGATCCGGCTGCGCTGCTGGCCGCCCTGCAGGGGCTGGAGGCGGCGGCCGGGCGCGAGCGGCCCTATCCCAATGCGCCGCGGGTGCTGGACCTCGACATTATCGACCTCGACGGGCTGCTGCTCGGGACGCCGGAGCTGGCGCTGCCGCATCCGCGGGCGCATCTGCGCCGCTTCGTCCTGGCGCCGCTGGCCGACGTCGCCCCGGGCTGGGTGCATCCGCGGCTTGGCCTCGGCGTCGCGGCGCTGCTGGCCGGCCTGCCGCCGGAGCCGCCGGGGGAAGGCCTGGCCGAGCCGTTGCCCGGCTAGTTGTGCTGCGGTGCGGCGGGGCGCTTGCGGAATCGGGCGGTGGTGGCTATCTGGAAGGTTCACACCACGCCGATGCGCTGCCCGCCTGCTTCGGCGGCGCATCCGAACCGTACGAGGCCGTCATGGCGCGCGTCACCGTCGAAGACTGCATTGTCCAGATCCCGAACCGGTTCGAGCTGGTCCTTATCGCCGCGCAGCGGGCGCGGAACATCGGACGCGGCGAGGAGCTGACCCTCGACCGCGACAACGACAAGAACCCCGTCGTGGCGCTGCGCGAGATCGCCGAGCAGACGATCGAGCTGGGCATGGTCGAGGCCGACCTGATCAAGTCGCTGCAGCGCGCCCCCGAGCCGGAGCCGGCCGAGGAGGAGGTGCTCGACCTCATCGCCACCGACGAGAACATCTTCGGGGTGATGGACGTCAACGAGGAGCTGCCGGTCGAGGGCGCCGGCGAGGACCTCTCGCCCGACGACATCGAGGCCGCCATCGCCGCCGAATTGAGCGGCGGCGGGCGCCGCTGAGGCAGGGCGCTTGACCGCGCGCGACACCGGGTGGCCGTCTGCCCCGGTGCCGCGCGCGCCCGAGGGCCCGGCGGGCGGCGTCCTGCCGGCCGTCGCCCCCGTGATTCCCGCCCCCGCGCCGCCTCCTGACCCGGCCCTGCCGCCGGGCCATGCCGAGGCCGCGCTGCTCGCCGAACGGGTGCTGGCCTATGACCCCCGCGCCGACGTCGGGCTGATTACCCGGGCAGGCCAACTGGCCGCCGAGGCGCATGCCACCCAGAAACGCGACAACGGCGACCCCTACATCACCCACCCGCTGGCGGTCGCCGGCATCCTGGCCGACTACCGGCTCGACAGCGCCACCATCGCCACCGCGCTGCTGCACGACGTGGCCGAGGATACCTCGACCGGGCTGAAGGAGATCGAGCGGCGCTTCGGCCCCGAGGTCGCCCGGCTGGTCGACGGCGTCACCAAGCTGACCCGGATCGAGCTGCAGTCGGAACGTACCAAGCAGGCGGAGAACCTCCGCAAGCTGGTCCTGGCGATGAGCGAGGACATCCGGGTCCTGCTGGTGAAGCTGGCCGACCGGCTGCACAACATGCGGACGCTGCACTTCGTGCCGCAGCTCGCCCGCCGGCAGAAGACCGCGCGCGAGACGCTCGAGATCTTCACCCCGCTGGCCGAGCGCATCGGCATGGATGCGCTGAAGACCGAGCTCGAGACCCTGGCCTTCCAGGCGCTGCACCCCGAGGCGCGGCAGACCATCGCCGCCCGGCTGACCTTCCTGCGCGGCCAGGGCGCCGACCTCATCAAGGAGATCGAGCAGGACCTGCGGCGGGTGCTGGCGGTGCATGGCGCCACGGCGGTGGACGTGACGGGGCGGGAGAAGTCGCCCTATTCCATCTGGCTGAAGATGCAGAAGAAGAACGTGGCCTTCGAGGCGCTCTCGGACGTCATGGCCTTCCGCGTCATCGTCGAGGACCGCGCCGCCTGCTACGTGGCGCTGGGCGCGGTGCACGACGCCTACCGCGTGGTCCCCGGCCGCTTCAAGGACTACATCAGCACGCCGAAGACCAACGGCTACCAGTCCCTCCACACCGGGGTGACGGTGCCGGAACGGCGCAACGCCAAGATCGAGGTGCAGATCCGCACCCGGGAGATGCACGAGGTCGCCGAATACGGCGTCGCCGCGCACTGGATCTACAAGCAGGGCCCGGGGGCGCCGGGCGGCACCGCGCGCAAGCGCTACCCCTGGGTCCGGGCGCTGCTCGACATCCTGGAGAATGCCGAGGGCGCCCAGGAATTCCTCGACGACACCAAGCTCGAGCTGCACCGCGAGCTGGTCTTCTGCTTCTCCCCCAAGGGCGACCTGATCGAGCTGCCGCGCGGCGCGACGCCGGTGGACTTCGCCTACGAGGTCCACAGCCAAGTCGGCGACAACTGCGTCGGCGCCAAGGTCAACGGCAAGATCGTGCCGCTGCGCCATCAGCTCGAGAACGGCGACCAGGTCGAGATCATCACCGCCCGCGGCGGCCAGCCCAACCCGGCCTGGGAACGCTTCGTCGTCACCGGCAAGGCCCGCGCCCGGATCCGCCGCTTCGTCCATGCCCGGCAGCGCGAGGAGCACCAGGAGAACGGGCGGTCGGCCATCATCAAGGCCTTCCGCCAGGAAGGGCTGGAGGGCTCGGAGAAGCTGCTGGAAGGCGCGCTGAAGGCGCTGAAGCAGCCGGGCCTGCCGGAGCTCTACCTGGCGGTCGGCTCCGGCTCGCTCTCGGCCCGGGACGTGGTGCAGGCCGCGGTGCCGGAACTCAGGGCGCCGCCGCGCATCGCCGATACCCTGCCGCTGGCCCGGCCGCGCGGCCGGCTCGGCGCCGGGCCGCTGCTGGGCGGGCGGGTGGAGCGGCCGGGCGGCAGCCGCGGCGCCGGTCCGCCGGCCGGGATGCCGGTGCGGATGCCGGTCACCGGGCTGGTCAGCGGCATGCCCTACCACTTCGCCGGCTGCTGCCATCCGCTGCCGGGCGAGCGCATCCTCGGCATCGTCACCACCGGCAAGGGGGTGACGATCCATGCCGCGGATTGCCACAGCCTCGAGAATTTCTCCGCCGCGCCGGAGCGCTTCCTCGACATCGACTGGGCCGAGGAGGCCGTCTCCGGCCAGGTCGGGCGGATCATCGTCGAGACCCGCAACCGCCCCTCCGCCATGGCCTCGCTGGCCGAGACGGTGGCGCAGCAGGACGGCGTGCTGGCCGGGCTAAAGGTGAACCACCGCGACCCCGAGAGCTGCGAGATCGCCCTCGACGTCGAGGTGCGGGACCTGCGGCACCTCGAGCGGATCATGGGCGCGCTGCGGGCGCCGGCGGACAACCTGCGGGTGGAGCGGGCGCGCGGATGATGTTCCTGTGATCCTGGGGCTGGGCAACGACACCGTCGACATCCGGCGGATCGAGCAGACCATCGGCCGCCATGGCGAGCGCTTCCTGGAGCGGGTCTTCACCCCGGTGGAGCGCGCCAAAGCCGAGCGGCGGACCGAGCGGATCCGCGCCAGCACCTATGCCAAGCGCTTCGCGGCCAAGGAGGCGGCCTCCAAGGCGCTCGGCACCGGCTTCCGGGCGGGGGTCTTCTTCCGCGACCTCGGGGTGGTGAACCTCCGCAGCGGGCAGCCGACGCTCGAGATGACCGGCGGCGCGGCGGCGCGGCTGGCGGCGATCACCCCGCCGGGGCATGTGGCGCGGGTGGCGCTGACCATGACGGATGAGTATCCGTATGCCAGCGCGGTGGTGATTATCTCGGCGGAGAAAATGGAAGGGTAAGGTTGGGGAGAAGGTATTCTCCCCAAACCCCTCATCTATTTCTCTGAGTTCAGGCTGACGCCTGGAGGGCGGCCTCGACCGCCTGGACCAGGGCGGGGCTTTCGGGGCCGGTTTGCGTCGGGAAGCCGCGCACCCGCCGCCCGTCCCGCGCCACCAGGTACTTGTGGAAGTTCCAGCGCGGGGCGCCGCCGCCCTGGGCCGCCAGGAAGGCGAAGAGCGGCGTCGCCTGGGCGCCGGTCACCCGGGCCGGCGTGGTCATCGGGAAGTCGACGCTGTAGTTCGCCTCGCAGAACCGCTTGATGGTGCGGGCGTCGGCCGATTCCTGGTTGAAATCATTCGAGGGCACGCCGAGCACCACCAGCCCGCGCGGGCCGTATTTTTCGTGCAGCGTCTGCAGCCCGGCATACTGCGGGGTATAGCCGCAGAAGCTCGCGGTATTGACCACCAGCATCGGCCGGCCGCGGAAGCCGCCGAGGTCGAGCGGCCCGCCCTCGATCGCCTCCAGCCGGAAGTCGAAGGCCGTGGCGGGGGCGGCGGCCGCGGCTTCGGTCGTCACCAGGGCGGCTCCGGCCAGCAGCGCATGGCGCCGCGACAGCTCAGCCATACCGCTCCTCCTGCCAGGGATCGCCGTTGTTGTGGTAGCCGCGGACCTCCCAGAAGCCGGGACGGTCGTCGCGCAGCAGCTCGATCCGGGTCACCCATTTCGGCGACTTCCACAGGTAGAGGCGCGGCAGCACCACCCGCACCGGCCCGCCGTGCTGGCGGGTGATCGGCGCGCCCTCCCAGGCATGGGCCAGCAGCACGTCCTCCTCGAGGAACTCGGCCAGGGGGACGTTGGTGGTATAGCCGTCGTAGCTGGTGAAGGCGACGAAGCGGGCCTCCTCCTTCGGCCGGGCCATGGCCACCAGGTCGCGGGCCAGCACCCCCTGCCAGCGGTTGTCGTAGCGGCTCCATTGCGTGACGCAGTGGATGTCGCTGACGATCTCGGCCTGCGGCAGGGCCATGAATTCCGGCAGGGTCAGCCGCACCGGCGCCTGGACCAGCCCCTCGATCCGCAGCCGCCACTTCTCCGGCGCGACCTCGGGCTGCACCCCGAGGTCGAGCACCGGCCAGTCCTGCACCAGGGTCTGGCCGGGCGGCAGCCGGTCCACCGCCGGGTTGCCATGCACCCCGGTCAGCAGCCGGCCGGCCCGGGCCCAGGCCTGCTTGGTCGCCACCAGCTTCTCGCGGATGGCGCCGGTGAGAGGGATGTCGTCGTCTTCGGCCATGGGCATGCTCCTGCCTGCCTTACGTGCCGATTCCGCCGGCGGATGCAAGAGGCATCGCCCCCCTGCCCCGTCAGCTGCGGACCAGCGCGGCCCGCAGCAGCGCCGGCGGCAGTCGGCCGCCGAGCGCCAGCCAGGCCACGCCGATGTAGGTGGCCCCGCCGGCGCCGATGGCGGCCAGGATCCGCACCGCCGGCGGCAGGTTCAGCCCCTGCTGCACCAGCGCCACCACCACGGCCATGGCCAGGGTGGCGAGCACCCCGGGGGCGATGCGGCGGGCCAGCCACCAGACCGACCGGTGGATCTCGCGCAGCACCAGCCAGGTCAGCAGCGGCGCGAAGAGGATGCATTGCGCGCCCCAGACCAGGGCCACGTCCTCCGGCGTCTCCGGCTTCAGCAGCACCAGGGCGATCATCGGCAGCACCAGCGTGCCGAAGGCGACGTAGAAATTCCACTTCGCCTTGCCGACCGCGACGAAGAGGCTGATCTGGTCGCCGTAGAGGAAGGTGAACATCACCGCGACGCCGGCCACCCGGGCGGCGCTGGCGGCCCCGGCCCATTCCGGCCCGAGCAGCGTATGCACCAGGTCGGGCGCGATGAGCGCCAGGCCGGCGGCGATCGGCAGGCCGAGCAGGGCCTGGAGCTGGGCCAGCTCGCCATAGGCCTCGGCCATGGCCGGGCGGTCGTGCTGCAGGGCGCAGAGCCGCGGCATGGCCAGCCGGCCGACCGTCTGCCAGACCACCGCCAGCGCCGCATCCAGCAGCCGGAAGGCGAAATGCGAGACGGCGAGCACGGACTGGCTCACCACGAAGCCAAGCGCCAGCAGGAACAGGCGGTAGCGGCCGACCAGCACGGCGACGCCGGCGACCTGCGGCCCGGCGACCGGCCAGAGCTCGGCCAGCGCCGCGCGGTCGAGCTGCGGCCGCAGCCGCAGCCGGCCGCCCCGCAGCAGCAGCAGGAAGGTCACCACCGTCGAGACGCACTGGTTGATCACCATGGCCCAGGGGCCGTAGCCGGCCGCCGCGGCGCCCAATCCGGCGGCCAGCGCCAGCGGCTGGCCGACCAGCAGCCGCAGCGACATCAGCCGGTAGCGCTGGTCCCGCAGCAGCAGGCCGGAGGCGGTGCCGGAGAAGGCGGCCAGCGGCATCATCGGGGCCAGTGCCAGGATCAGCCAGACCACCTCGGGGCTGCCGGTGCGGTCGGCGATGAAGGGGCTGGCCGCGGCCATGGCCAGGCTCAGCACCAGGCCGAGCAGCACCGAGGCGGTGGCGGCGCTGCTGGCATGGCGCTCGGCCAGCTTCGGGTGCTGCACCAGCGAATCGGGGAAGAGGGTGGCGCCGAAGACCTCCAGCAGCAGGAAGGTGGCGATGGCGATGGTGCCGACGCCGGCGGCATGCGGGCCGATGACCCGGCCGATGAGCATCATGGAGGCGAAGGAGAAGATCGCCGCGGCGATGCTTTCGGCCAGCACCCAGGCGGGTGCCTGGGGCCCAGGCAGGCGGATTCGCAAGCGGTATGCCTTCCGATCGGTGAGTGAAACGGGACGCCGGCGCGGCCGGGTTGCGGGATGCGGCGGCCGCCGGCGACCGGGCGGCCGTGCCCCGGGCGGGTGCCGGCCCGGGCGCACCCATAGTCCTCCCGCGGCCGGGCGCCCATTCACATCATGGCGTGAAGTGGCACGGTGCATGGGACTGGCGGGCCGGATGTGTGCCATCTCGGCGCCGATGGAAAGCCCCACGGAACCTAGGAGCGATGGATTGACGGCAGAGACGGGTGCGGCGCTGCCCTTCGGCCTGGCGGTGGTGGGGCCGCCCCCGGCCCCCCGGCCGGGCGAGGTGGTGGGCGTGGTCGTGGCGCGCAACGAGGCGTTGCGGCTGGGCGCCGCCCTGCGCGAGGTGCGGCGGCTCGGCATCGGCCCGGTCATCGTCATCGACAACCTCTCGACCGACGAGACCCGGGCGGTGGCCGCGGGCTTCGACCGGGTGCACCTGGTCGAGGCGCCGGAGAGCTACGCCGGCTCCGGCTTCGGCATCGCCTGGATCAACGCGGTGCTCGACCGCTGGGCCCGCGGCCACTGGGCGCTGATGTTCGACGCCGACGAGGTGCTGGTCTTCCCCGGCTCGGACCGGCCGGCGGCGCTGCCGCGGCTCTGCGGCCACCTCGATTCGCTCGGCTCGGAGTGCCTGCGGGTGGTGATGCTGGACCTCTTTCCCCAGGCGCCGCTGGCCCGGGTGGCGTACCGGCCGGAGCAGTCCCTGCCCGAGGCCGCCGCCTGGTTCGAGCCGCCCCGGCTGCGGCGGGAGGCGGCGCCGCACTTCCCCTTCGAGGCCGAGTACGGCGGGGTGCGCGAGCGGCTCTTCTTCCCCGAGGCCGATCCCTCGCGGCTGCTGCGCCGGGCCTACCAGCGGGCCTACAACCTCGGCTGGCGGCTGCCCTGGCTGCGCCGCTCGGCCCGCTTCCAGGCGCTGGCGCCGAAGCGCTCGCCCAACATGACCAAGGTGCCCCTGGTCCGCTGGCGGGAGGGGGTGGGATTCGTCACGGCGCATTCGCTCTCGCCTGTGGCGGTGGCGCCGGAGCAGCCCAGCGGGGTGCTGCTGCACTTCAAATTCCTCCAGGACTTCCACGCCCGGGTGCTGGATGCGGTGGCGCGGGACGCGCATTTCGACGGCTCGGCGGAGTACCGGCGCTACCTGGCGGCGCTGCGGCGGGACCCGGAATTCAGCCTGCACGGGCCGCGCAGCCTGCACTACGAATCGCCGGACCAGCTCGTCGGCCTCGGGCTGATGCGGGACACCGCGGCCTGGCGCACGGCGCGCGGCGCTTGAGCCGCGGCGGCGGCGGCTCAGCCCCGGCCGGCGAGGCGCCGGCGGGCGGCGCCCGCGGCCAGGCGGAACTGCCGCAGCGCATGGGCCGGCCCGCCCCAGTGCAGGTGGCGGAGCGCCGCGCCGGGGTGGCCGCCGGCGATCTCGAAGGCGAAGCAGTCGAAGTCGATCAGCCGCTGGCGCCGCCGCAGCAGCGCCCGCAGCGCCGGTTCGGCCCCGGGCGGCAGCAGCCCCGGCAGCCGCCGGTTGGCCCGGCTGAGCTGCAGCGCCCCGGCATTGCCCTGGGAGAGCGAGCCCTCCCGCACCCGGTAGACGTAGCCGGGCTCGGGCAGCAGGTGGCAGCGGCCGCCGCGGGCGAGGCATTCAAAGAGAAAGAGGAAATCCTCGCCGACCCGGATGTCCTCGGCGTAGCGCAGCCGGTGCTGCTCGAGGAAGCTGCGGCGGAAGACCGGCTTGAGGTAGCCGAGCTTCGAGTCGGCCGGCTGGTCCGGCATGTCGCCCTGCACCAGGGCCAGCAGCGACAGCGGCCCGGCGCTGGTGGCGGCGGCCGGCAGCAGGCTGCCGAGGCGGCGGCCGCTGGCGAAGTCGCGGCGTTCCGGGTTGTCGGCCACCAGATCGGCCTGCAGCCGCTCGGCCTGCCCGACCAGGCGCTGCAGCCGGTCCGGCAGGAACAGGTCGTCGGCATCCAGCAGGGCGACCCAGCGCCCCTCGGCCAGGTCCAGCCCGGCGTTGCGGGCGGCGCCGGGGCCGCCGGCCGCGGCGCGGCGCAGCGGGCGGATGCGGCGGTCGCCGGCCGCGGCGGCGGTCAGGATATCCCAGGTCCGGTCGCGGGAGCCGTCGTCGACGACGATCACCTCGATCTCCGGCAGGGTCTGGGCAAGGCAGGCGGCGAGCGCCTCGCCGAGGAAGGCGGCGGCGTCATGCGCGGGGATGACGACCGAGGCGACAGGGGGCATCGAAGTAGTCCCGGAGGAAAAGGGCGGTCGGGTCCTGCCATAGGGCATCGGGGGGTACAAATCACGGCAGCGGCGTGGCTCAGGGCAACTGCATAAGGATGGTCGGCGACAGTCGTCCAGGAAATCCGCGCCTATGCCGGGCTTCGCTTCGACTGAAAGAACGGAAGCGGAATGGTATATCACAAGCGCGAACGGTATTTCATGGGCTGAAGATTACTCGGGCACGAGCTCAGTAACGGCAACGGGTGAATACTTTTGAATGACGCATCATGCTACACTTGCAACGCATTCTCGCTCTGCAACGGCGTCTCATTGCGGAACCCTCAGACTGTTTACAAAAAATTGCCTTTCCTTCGGGAACCAGTCGGATCGATTACCCTTGGATAGCCACCAGGAGAGTACCCCATGCATAGCCCCCGGAGTGTTGCCTAGACCATGGAAGGCATGATGGAGATGCCGGCGGACTCTCTCGCCGTGCGACCCGACCAGATGGACGCCGGCCCGACCGATACCCGGGGCCGTTCAGTGACCGTGTGCATCTGCACGCATGAGCGCACCGGCTACCTGCGAACCTGCCTCGACAGCCTGCGCCAGCAGACCGTCGGCCTGGACGGCTTCACCATCGTCGTGGTCGACAGCTGCTCCGGCCCGGAGGCCGCGGCCGAGATCGCGCGCCTGGTGGCGGCCATGCCGAATGCGACCCTGGTCCGCGCCGACATCCTCGGCATCAGCCTGGCGCGCAACGCCGGCGCCCGCGCCGCAACCGGGGACTACGTCGCCTACATCGACGACGACGCCCAGGCCGCCCCCGACTGGGTGGAGCAGATCATGCGCGTGGTGGCCGAGGCCCCGGCCCGGCCGGCCGTGCTCGGCGGCCGGGCGCTGCCGATCTGGGAGGCGCCCCTGCCGGCCTGGTGGCCGGACAAGCTGATCGGCGTGCTGACCATCACCGAATGGGAAGGGCGCGGCGAATACCGCACCAAGGAAGTGCCCGAGGGCCTCGGCCCCTACGGCGCCAATTTCATCGTCGAGCGCGAGGCGCTGCTGGCGATGGGCGGCTTCCTCGAGGACCTGGGCCGGCGCGGCAACATGCTGCTCTCGGACGAGGACGTGCACCTCGCCTGGGCGCTGCAGGACAGCGGGCGCTCCACCCGGCACGATGCCCGGATCGTGGTGCACCACTGCATCCAGGCCCAGCGGCTGACGCCGAAGTGGCTGCTGAACCGGCTGTACTGGCAGGGCGCCTCGACCGTCGCCACCCGGCGCCTGCTGGGCAAGCCTCAGCAGGTCTGGCGCGAGCTGCCGCGGCGGCTGGCGGTGGCGGTGCTCTTCGCCCCGGCGGCGCTGATTCCCTCGCGCAGCAGCATCGCGCTCGGGCTGCGCTGGCGGCTGGCCTATGCGCTGGGCTACTGCCGCATGGCCCTCTGGCAGCCGACGGAGTACGCCGCCCGCTCCTGACCCGGGACCGCGCCGATACGCCCACGCTGGTTCGGTCGTGACGCGGGCGTGAGCCCCCGTTCCTTGCGGCCATCCGGGCCGGGCCCTGGGTCGGAGCGGGCTGCCGGACTCTTCCGGCAGACGGCGGGGCTGCCTGGAGCAAACTCCGATCTGATGGACCCATCAGAGAGGAGAGATTTGCTCGCCAGAACAACAGGCTAGAGCGGGCCCCGTGAGCCAGTGCGAACGGAAACCGCTTTAGTACGTGAACAACCGCGGGCTGCGCCGGTCTCCCCTTCCATGGAGCCCTGCCGCCGCCGCGCCTCATCGGAATATCTGTTTTGACTGTAGCCGAAGCTGCCTCCCTGCCGGCGCCGAAGGCCCGTGTGCTCGCCTTCTACCTGCCGCAGTTCCATCCCATCCCGGAGAACGACGCCTGGTGGGGCGCCGGCTTCACCGAATGGACCAACGTCGCCAAGGCGACGCCGCTCTTTCCCGGGCATGCCCAGCCCAAGCTGCCGGCCGACCTCGGCTTCTACGACCTGCGGGTGCCGGAGGTGCGGCAGCGCCAGGCCGCGCTGGCCCGGGCGGCGGGGATCGAGGGCTTCTGCTACTGGCACTACTGGTTCGGCAACGGCCGCCGCATCCTCGAGCGGCCCTTCGCCGAGGTGATGCAGACCGGCCAGCCGGACTTCCCCTTCTGCCTGGCCTGGGCCAACCAGTCCTGGACCGGCATCTGGCACGGCAACCCGAAATCCGTCCTGATGGAGCAGGCCTATCCCGGGCCGGAGGACGAGAAGGCGCATTTCGACTGGTGCCTGCCGGCCTTCCGCGACCCGCGGCACGTGACGGTCGAGGGCAAGCCGCTGTTTGCAATCTTCGCCCCGCATGACCTGCCGGATGCCGCCGCCTTCATCCGGCACTGGCGCCGGCTGGCCGAGCAGGCGGGGCTGCCGGGCCTGTACTTCGTCGCCATCAGCAACCGCTACGCCCCGGACATCGATCCCTACCGCAATCCGCTGGTGGCGCCCTTCGACGCGGTGACCCAGCTGGCGCCGCAGGATTTCATCGACAGCCTGCCGGCCGGCAAGCTGGCTCGGGCCAGGCGCATCCTGCAGCCGCAGTCGGCCGGCTACTTCGCCCGCAAGTTGCTGCAGCGGCGGCAGGGCCAGCCCCGCCGCTTCGACTTCCGCGAGGTGGTCGAGCAAGCCTTCGCCGGCATGCCGGAGGAGCGGCGCTTCCTGCCCTGCGTCCTCACGGGCTGGGACAACACGCCGCGCTCCGGGCCGCGCGGCGTGGTCTACGAGGGCAGCACCCCGGCGATGGTCGGCAGCCTGCTGGGCAAGGCGGTGCGGCGGGTGGCCGACCACCCGCCGGCGGAGCGGATCGTCTTCCTCAAGGCCTGGAACGAGTGGGCGGAGGGCAACTACGTCGAGCCCGACGCCGCATGGGGCCACGGCTTCCTCGACGCCATCCGCGCCGAGCTGCTGCCGGGGTCCGAAGTCCCTCCGCCCCCTCCCCGCCTCAGCTGATGAAGGGCTTGGCCGCCACGTCGTAGTCGCCATAGCCCAGCGTCGCCCGCAGCTCCGCCGGCGGCAGGGCGGAGGGCGCCGCCGCCTCGCCGGCCAGCAAGGCCTTCAGCCCGGCCTGGATGCCGGCGATGGCGGGGGAGAGCATCCCCGTCGGATAGGTGCCGATCTTCAGGCCGAGCGCCTCCGCCTCGGCGCGGGAGGGCGTGGTCGGCGTCGGCGTCAGCACCGCGAAGGAGGGCCTGCCCCCGGCCGCGGCGACGGCGCGACAGTATTCATCCGCATCCGCCGGGCTGTCGAGGAAGAGGATGTCGGCGCCCTCGGCCACGAACATCTCGATCCGCGCCACCGCTTCGTCGATGCCCTGGGTCGGGCGGCAATCGGTGCGGGCGAGGATGAGGATGCCGCTCTCCTTCGCCGCCTGCACCGCGGCGCGCAGCTTCATCCGCGCCTCCTCGCGCGGCAGGCAGGGCTTGCCGGCGGCGGTCAGCGCTCGCGGGGTGATCTTGTCCTCGATCAGGATGGCGGCGGCACCCGCCTGGCCATAGGCGCGCACGGTGCGCTGCACGTTCATCGCATTGCCGTAGCCGTGGTCGCCATCGGCCAGCACCAGCAGCTCCGGTGCGGCGCGATGGACCATGGTGAAGCTGTCGAACATCTCGCCGAAGGAGATGAGGTCGAGGTCGGGTCCGCCGAGCCGGCTGGCGGCGCAGCAGGAGCCGGAGAGGAAGGCGGTCTTGAAGCCGGCGGCGGCGGTGAGCCTGGCGCTCAGCCCGTCCCAGACGGCGGGCATGGTGACGAAGCCGGGTTCGGCGAGCAGGGCGCGGAGGCGGTCGGGCGGGGTCATGGCGGTCATCCTTTGTCGGGGGTCAGTAGCCGCGGTCGGGCAGGACGCGGTGCGCCAGGGGCTCGCCGGCCTGGAAGCGGCGGAGGTTGGCGAAGAAGCCGTCCAGGCAGCGCGGGCCGTAGGCGGTGGGATCGTACAGCCCGCAATGCGGGGTGATGATGAGGTTGGGCGTGTCCCAGAGCGGCGAGTCCGGCGGCAGCGGCTCCTGCGGCAGGGCATCCAGCACGGCGCCGCCGAGGCTGCCCTCGCGCAGCTTCGCCGCCAGCGCGGCATCGTCGAGGATCTCGCCGCGGCCGATGTTCACCACCCCGGCGTGGCGCGGCAGCAGGTCGAGCTCCGCCCGGCCGATGAGGCCGCGGGTGGCGGCCGTCAGCGGCAGGGCGATGACGAGGACATCGGCCTCGGGCAGGTGCGCGCGGAAGCCCTCGCCCGTCGTCATCACCGCGACCGCCGGATGCGGCCGGCCGCCGTGGCTGTTGCCGATGATGCGCATGCCCTGCCGCTGCAGCGCGGTCGCCGCGGCGCCGCCCAGCGCGCCCATGCCGAGGATCAGCGCCGTCCGGCCGGCGACGGTGCCGCCGGAGCGCGGCGCCCAGCGCCTCTCCCGTGTTGCCGCCAGCAGCTGCGGCAGGTGGTTGTTCAGCATGAGCACGGCCATGAGGGTGAACTCGGCGGCCTTCGGCTCATGCGTGCCGCTGGCATTGGTGAGCTGGAGCCGCGGCGGGAAGTCCGTGTCCACCAGCCACTCCACCCCGGCGCTGGTGTAGCTGAGCCAGCGAAGCCTCGGGGCGCGGCGGCCGAGGTCCTCGAGCGGCGCCTTGCCGGTCAGCAGCAGCACCTCCGCCTCGGCCAGCCCAGCCTCCAGCGCCGCGGGCGTGGTGCCGAAGCTGAGGGCGAGGCCGTCGCCGAAGGCGGCGGCCCCGGCCCGCACCCGCTCCTCCGTGATCTCCCCGGCCAGCATGGAGGCCGGGTTCACCTGCACATGCAGCCGCGTCACTGATCCACCTGGATGTTGTTGGTGCGGATGATGCGGCCGTAGGAGTCCGTCTGCTGCGCCAGCCGGTCGCGGAAGGCCGCCGCGCCGTCGGTGCGGACCTCGCCGCCGAGCTCGGCGATGCGCGCCTTCACCGCCGGCTCGGCCAGTACGGCCTGCAATTCGCGCTCGATGCGGGCGACCAGCGCCGGGGGCGTCGCGCCCTGGACCAGCAGCCCCTGCCAGGTGCCGGCGTCGGGCTCGGGCCAGCCGAGCTCGGCGAAGGTCGGCAGGTTCGGCACGGCCGGCAGCCGGTGCGGGCCGGAGACGGCGATGCCGCGCATCTGGCCGTTCACCACATAGGCCTGGGACTGGGTGGCGCCGGCCATGGTCAGGCTGGCCTCGCCCGAGACCAGCGCCAGCAGCGCCGGCGCGCCGCCGCGGTAGGGCACCGAGGTCATCTCGGTGCCCCAGGCATTGGCCAGCGAGAGCGCGACGATATGGCTCAGCGTGCCGGTGCCGGCATTGGCGGCGTTCAGCTTGCCCGGATTGGCCTTGGCATAGGCGACGAGGCTCGCGGCATCCTGCACCGGCAGCGCATTGCTGACCGCCAGGATATAGGGCGCGTAGATCAGCATGCTGACCGGCGCCAGGTCGCGCTGGGTGTCGAAGGGCAGCTTCGGGAACAGCGCCGGGTTGGTCGCCAGCACGGAGACGTCGAGCAGCAGCATGGTGCTGCCGTCGGGCCGGCTCTTGGCGACGTAGTCGGCGCCGATGTTGCCGCCGGCGCCGGTGCGGTTCTCGACCACCACGGATTGCCCGAGCGCCTTGGCCAGCGGCGCGGCGATGAGGCGGGCGAGGATGTCGCTGGTGCCGCCGGGCGCATTGGGGACGACCAGCCGGATGGTCTGGGTGATCTCCTGGGCACGGAGGATGCCGGGCATGGCGAGCAGGCCGGAGCCGGCCAGGATGGTGCGGCGGTGCATGGTGTTCTCTCCCGTTCAGGCCGCGTTCGGCGTGCCGTATTGCCGCACCGTAGCATCTTCCCGCGCGCGCACATCCGGCAGCAGGGCGGTGCCGAGCCCGGGGCGGGTCGGCGCCTGGGCCATGCCCTTCACGATCAGCGGCAGCTCGGTGACGAGGTCGCGGTACCAGGTGGCGAGCGTCGCGCGCACCACTTCCTGGAAGATGGCGGTCGGGGCATGGATGGCGAGGTGGAGGCCGGCCATCAGCGTCACCGGCCCGGTGCAGTCGTGCGGCGCCAGCGGCCGGGCGAAGGCCTCGGCCAGGGCGGCGATCTTGCGCCCCTCGGTCAGCCCGCCGCACCAGGCGAGGTCAAGCATGACAAAATCCACCGCCTCGGCTTCCAGCATCTGCCGGAAGCTGACGGCGCCGCCCAGCGTCTCGCTGCCGCAGATCGGCACCCGGCTGCGGCGGCGGAGGTCGGCGAGCGCCTTGAAGTCGCCCATCTTGGCGATCGGGTCCTCGACCCAGAAAATGTTCAGGTCCTCCAGCGCGTGGCAGATCCGGGCGGCGGCCTCGGCCGACCAGAGGCTGTGCAGCTCGGCCATCACCTCGATCCGCTCGCCGACCGCGGCGCGGATGCGGCGGAAGGGCTCGAGCCCCGCCTTGAGCTCCGACAGGGTGATCATCTGCCCGCCGGAGGCCGCGGCCTGGACATCGAGCGGCCAGATCTTCATGGCGGTGAAGCCCTCGGCCAGCAGGCTCTCGGCCAGCGCCCCGGCATCCCGCATGAAGGCGAGCTGGTCGTCGTAGGGGCCGATGGGCCTGTCGTCGGCGCCGATGTCGCGGCGGCCGGCGGCGGTGGCGCCGCGGGCGATGCCGCTGTTGTAGGCATAGCCGGCGCAGGTGTTGTAGGTGCGGATCTCGCTCCGCATGGCCCCACCCAGCGCCTCGTGCACCGGGATGCCGTGGCGCTGGCCGGCGAGGTCCCAGAGCGCGAGGTCGATGGCGCTGGCCGCCCGCACCTCGGCGCCGGTGCTCTGGAAGCCGAGGTAGGGGGTCATCAGGTGGCGCGAGACCGCCTCGATCCGCCGGCTGTCGCGGCCGACCAGCCAGGGGGCGACCTGCTCGTGCAGCACCGCCTCCACCGCCTCGGCGCCGCGGAAGGATTCGCCGAGGCCGGTGAGCCCCTCGTCGGTCTCGAGCTCGACCCAGATCAGGTTGGGCCGCTCGGCGATGCGGATGGTCCTGAGGCAGGTGATCCGGGACATGGGCACTCCTCCGCGCAGCGTGTCGCGCCAGCCTTAGCACGGCGGCTGCCTGGTGCCCCCGCATGGCTTGCACAAGAGCGCGGCGCGTGGGTTGATCGGCGCAGGCACAGGGGCCGGGGCGGACGCCGCCGGCACCGCCGGGGGCAGGAAACGATGCAAAGCTACGACTACATCATCGTCGGCGCCGGCTCCGCCGGCGCGGTGGTGGCGAACCGGCTCTCGGCCGACCCGCGCCACCGGGTGCTGCTGCTGGAAGCCGGCCCGGCCGGGCATCCCTGGTCGCATGTGCCGATCGGCTACGCCAAGCTGCTGACCAACCCGACGGTGAACTGGCTCTATGCCGCGGAGCCCGAGCCCGCCACCAACGGCCGCCGCATCCCGGTGCCGCGCGGGCGGCTGCTCGGCGGCTCCAGCGCCATCAACGGCCTCGCCTTCGTCCGCGGCCAGGCGCAGGACTTCGACACCTGGGCGCAGATGGGCAACAAGGGCTGGAGCTACGCCGACGTGCTGCCCGTCTTCAAGCGCATGGAGCGCTACGAG
Source organism: Paeniroseomonas aquatica (assembly GCF_030409335.1). Lineage (GTDB taxonomy): Bacteria > Pseudomonadota > Alphaproteobacteria > Acetobacterales > Acetobacteraceae > Belnapia > Belnapia aquatica. The sequence goes on along the minus strand of NZ_JAUFPN010000127.1, from coordinate 76,393 downwards.
GGCCCGGGCGACGACGCCTACCGCGGCCGCCACGGCCCGCTCCGGGTCACCAACCCGGCCCCGAGCGAGCCGCTCTACGCCGCGCTGATCGCCGCCGCGGCCGAGGTCGGCATCGCCCACAACCCCGACTACAACGGCGCGACCCAGGACGGCATCGCCATGAGCCAGGCGACCATCGCCGCCCGCCGGCGCATGAGCACGGCGCAATGCTACCTCGCGCCGATCCGCCGCCGGCCCAACCTGCGGATCGAGACCGGGGCGCTGGCCGAATCGCTGCTGCTCGATGGCCAGCGCTGCATCGGGGTGCGCTATTCGGTGGGCGGCCAGCCGCGCGAGGCGCGGGCGGGGCGCGAGGTGGTGGTGAGCGGCGGCTCGATCAATTCGCCGCAGCTGCTGGAGCTGTCCGGCATCGGCGAGCCGGAGCGGCTGCGGGCGCTCGGCATCGCGGTGCGGCACGCCCTGCCCGGCGTCGGCGAGAACCTGCGCGACCACTACGCGCCGCGCACCCGCTGGGCGGTCGGCAGCCGCGGCGTCACCTTCAACGACCGCGGCCGCGGCGTCGGGCTGGTGCGGCAGGCGCTGCGGTATGCGCTCTCGGGGGGCGGCATGCTCGGCATGGTGGCGGCGCCGCTGCGCGCCTTCGTCCGCTCCCGCGAGGGGCTGGAGGCGCCGGACCTGCTGCTCGGCTGGGTGCCGATGCTGACCGAGCCGGGGCCGCAGGGGCCGCGGATCGCGGCGCAGGCGGGCATGACCTGCTACGCCCATCCGATGCGGCCCGAGAGCCGCGGCCACATCCACGTCACCAGCGCCGATCCCCGCCAGCCGCCGGCGATCCGCTTCAACTTCCTCTCCTCGCCGGTCGATGCCGCGCTGACGGTGCAGGCGGTGCGGATCGCCCGGAGCGTGATGAATGCCCGGGCGCTGGCCCCGCTCGGCATCTCGGAGATCGCCCCCGGGGTGGCGCAGGAGCGCGACGACGAGATCCTGGACTGGGTGAAGCGCGCGGCGGAGACGACCTACCACCCGGTCGGCACCTGCCGGATGGGCCAGGACCCGATGGCGGTGGTGGATGCGCAGCTGCGGGTGCACGGGCTGTCCGGGCTGCGGGTGGCCGATGCCTCGATCATGCCGACGCTGACCTCGGGCAATACCAACGCGCCCGCGATCATGATCGGGGAGAAGGCGGCGGAGATGGTGCTGGCGGCGGCCTGAGCCCCGGCGCTACCCCGCCAGGTGGCGGCGGCGGACCAGCCGGGCCAGCAGCCCGTCGACCGGCCCCGCCACCACCGAGACCAGCCAGGCGAGGCCGGCGCAGAGCACCACCGCCGGCCCCGCCGGGACATCGGCATGGAAGGACAGCAGCAGCCCGGCCGCGCTCGCCACCATGGCGATGGCGACCGACGCATAGGCCATGCCGCCCACCTGCCGCGCCCAGTGCCGCGCCGCGATCGCCGGCAGCATCATCAGCCCGACCGCCATGAGCGTGCCCAGCGCCTGGAAGGCGGCTAGCAGGTTCAGCACCACCAGCCCGAGGAAGCCGAGGTGCCAGCCGGCGCCGCGGGCGCCGACCGCGGCGGCGAAATTGGGGTCGAAGCATTCGAGCACCAGCGGCCGCCACGCGAGCGCCAGCGCCAGCAGGGTGAGGCTGGCCGCCCCCGCCATCAGCAGCAGCGCCCCGTCGTCGACCCCGAGCACGCTGCCGAACAGCAGGTTGGTGAGCTCGACCGCGCCGCCGCGCATCGAGACCATGGCGACGCCGGCGGCCAGCGCGACGAGATAGAGCGCGGCGAGCGAGGCATCCTCCCGTCCCCCCGTGGCGCGGGACAGCGCCCCGGCGCCGACCGCGACCAGCAGCCCGGCGACCAGCCCGCCGAAGGCCATGGCCGGCAGCGACAGCCCGGCGACCAGGAAGCCGGCGGCGACCCCGGGCAGGATCCCATGCGCCAGCACGTCGGCGGTCAGGCTCATCCGCCGCAGCATCAGGAAGACGCCGAGCGGCGGCGCCGCCACCGACAGCGCCAGGCAGCCGACTAGCGCCCGGCGCAGGAAGCCGAATTCGAGGAAGGGATCGAGAATCAGGCGGCGCAGGCCTCGGCCTGCTCGTCCCAGGCTTCCGCCATCATCCGGGCGCGGAGCCGGTTGGCCGCGGTCAGCACCTCCCCGGTCGGGCCCCAGCCGAGGCAGTCTCGGGCCAGCAGCAGGGTCTCGGGGAATTCGCGCCGCACCAGCTCGAGGTCGTGCAGCACCGCGACGATGGTGCGGCCCTCGCCATGCCAGCGGCGGACCACGCCGAGCAGCTCGGCGGCGGTGCGGGCGTCGAGGGCGTTGAAGGGCTCGTCCAGCAGGATCACCGGCGCATCCTGCAGCAGCAGCCGGGCGAAGAGCACGCGCTGGAACTGCCCGGCCGAGAGGCTGCCGACCGGCCGCCGCGCGAAGCCCTGCAGGCCCACGGCAGCCAGCGCCTCGGCCGCCCGGTCGCGGCCGGCCCGGCCGATGGCGCGGAAGGCGCCGCTTTCGCCCCACAGGCCGAACAGCACGGCATCAAGGCAGGACAGCGGGAAGCCGCGGTCGAGCAGCGCCTGCTGCGGCAGCAGCGCCACCTGCCCGGCGGCGCCCTCGATCCGCCCGTGGTCCGGCCGGTGCAACCCGGCGAGCGCCCGCAGCAGGGTGGTCTTGCCGGCGCCGTTGGGGCCGACCACGGCGGTCAGGCTGCCCGGCGCGAAGCGGCCCGAGAGGTGGTGCACCGCCGCGCGCCGCTGATGGCTGACGGTGAGGTCGGCGAGCCGGATCTCGGCCGGGGCGGCGACGCCGTTCATGCCGCCATGGCCCAGGCGACGCCGGCCCAGAGCGCGGCCGCGACGGCCGCCGCCAGCACGAGGCGGGCGGCGGCGCCGGAGGACAGGGCGAGCGGGTCGGGAAAGGGCCAGGACATGATGTTATGAGATAACATCACCCCCGGCCGCCTGCCAGCCCCCCCGCCGAGGGTTCAGGACGCCTTGCGCTTCCCGCCCGACTTGGCGTCGTTCGCCGCCGCCCCGCCCATCGCCGCCGCCATCAGGCTGGACTGCGTCACCTCGGTCAGCTTGACGTCGGTCTGCTTCTCCTCGGCGAGGATCTCCTCGAGCAGCGCCACCACCGTGCCCTCGCCGAGGGCCTGGGCCAGGGCGATGTCGGTGCCATAGGCGGCGATCTCGTAATGCTCGATCCGCTGCATGCTGGCGACGATCACGAGGTCGAGGATCGGCCCCTTCTCGTGGTCCTCCATCTCATGCGTGCCTTCCTCGACCAGGCCGCGCATCGCCTCGCAGACCACGCGGCCGGGCTTGGCGCCGAGCGACTCGAGCGCCTGCTCGACCTTCTCGATCTGCGCCTGGCTCTGTTCGATATGCAGGGTGATGCAGTCCTTCAGCGTCGGATCGCTCGCCTGGCGGACGGACTTCTGCATGGCCCGCAGGGCCTGCTTCTCGGCGCTGTAGGCATCCTTCAGCTGGGCGACCAGCAATTCGCGGACGTCGTTTTCCATGGTGCTTTCCTCCGGTTGGCAGGACGACAACCGCGGGGACGGGGCGGCAGTTGCATGGCCCAGAGCAACGAAGCCCCGAAACGATGATGCATCCGAGACTGTCACAGCAATGCCATGGCCCGCGGCGACTTCGCTGACACCGTCAGGCACCAAGCCATGTTGATCAGCCGCGGGACGCCAGCGCGACACCGCCCAGGGTCAGCGCCAGCGCGGCCCCCTGCCGCAGCCCCAGCGGCTCCCCCAGCAGCGCCGCGCTGCCGAGCACGCCGACCACTGGCACCAGCAGCGAGCCGATCGCCGCCGTCCCCGCCTTCAGCCGCTTCAGTGCCCGGAACCAGGCGAGGTAGGCCAGGCATTGCCCGATGACCGAGGCATAGACCAGGCAGCCCCAGCCCAGCCGGCCGACGGCGCCGAAGCGCAGCGTCTCGAAGGCCAGCGCCACCACGGCGACCGGCAGCGCGCCGATGGCGATCTGCCAGGCGACCAGCGGCACCGGCGCCATGGCGACGGGAAAGCGCTTGGTCCAGATGGTGCCGCAGGCGAACAGCAGCGCCGTCATCAGCATCGCCGCCACGCCCGGCAGCTTGCCCCAGGATCCTGCCCCTGGGCCGCCCCCGAGGTCGAGCCGTCCGGCCATCAGCAGGCTCACCCCCGACAGCCCCAGCACCAGCCCGGCCACCCGCCGCCAGCCCGGCTTCTCCCCGAGGAAGGGCCAGGCCAGCATCGTCGCCCAGACCGGCATGGTATAGGCGATGATCGCCGCCTCCGAGGCATCCAGCCAGAGGATGGCCAGCGGGGCGAAGAGCAGCCAGGAGGTGACGTTGAGCACCCCGGCGACCGCCAGCCGCCCCCAGTGCTCCGGCCGCGGCAGCAGCCCGTCGCCCTGCGCCAGGGCGATCAGCCCGAGCAGGGTGACCGAGCCGCAGGCGGCCAGCACCCGGAAGGAGAAGGGCGGCCAGTCCTGCATCAGCAGCTTCATGATCGGCCAGTTCAGCCCCCAGGCCGTGGCCGTCACCATCAGGTAGCCGAAGCCGCCCCAGAGGGCGCCGTTCACGCCATCAGCGCCGCGACCCGCTCCAGCACCGCCGCCGGCAAGGGCCCCTTGGCCGCCGCCGCCAGGGCCACCTCCAGCTGCTCCTGGGATGCCGTGCCGATCAGCGCCGTGCCGATCAGCGGCGCGGAGATGGCGAAGCGGATCGCCAGCTCGGCCAGCGACGCCGCGGCCCCCTCCGCCACCAGCGGCGCCAGCCGCCGGGCATTGGCCAGGTCGGTCGCGTAATCGGCGGCCGAGGCGATCGGCGCCACCTCCGGCATGGCGGTCGGGTGCCGCGCCGCCTCGCCCGAGAGCGCCCCGGCGGCGAGGATGCGGATGCCGATCAGCCCGACGCCCTGCGCCGCCGCCGCGACCCCCAAGGCCTCGAAGTCCTGCCCCGGCAGGCAGGCCGGCAGCAGGCCGAGCCAGGAGGGGTTCAGCGCATTGAACGGCACCTGCGCCGTATCGATCACCCCTTTGGCGAACAGCGCCTGCAACGCCGCCACCTCCCCCAGCGCGGTGATGCCGAGGAAGCGGCACTTCCCCGCCGCCTGCAGCCGCTGCATGGCGGGAACCGCCTCCTCCAGCACCTGCGCCAGGCTCAGGCCCTCGGCACCGCCGATCGGGTCATGCAGCTGGAACAGGTCCACGCTCTCCCGCCCCAGCCGCGCCAGGCTCGCCTCCAGCGAGGCGGTGATCGCCCCGGCGATATCGCCCCGGGCCTCGGCCGGCAGCCGCACCTTGGTCCCCAGCACCGGGCTCGCCCCCAGCGCCTTCAGCACCCGGCCGAGGTTCCGCTCGCTCTCGCCATTGCCATAGGAGGGCGCGGTATCGACATAGGTGATCCCCGCATCGAGTGCCGTCCCGACCGAGCGCTCCTGCTCGGCTGGCGTCCCCCGCACCATCAGCCCGCCCACCGCCCCGGCGCCGTAGCCCAGCACCGAGACCTTCAGCCCCGTGCGCCCCAAGACCCGCTGTTCCATCCCAATGCCCTCCCGGCTAAGGGAAGCCTAGCCCGCCCCGGTCGCCTTCTGGAAACCCATGCTCCGCCTCACCGAACTGCGCCTGCCCCTGGGCCACCCGCCGGAGGCCCTCCGCGCCGCCACCCTCGCCCGCCTCGGGCTGGACGAGGCCGCGCTGCGGGGCCTGACGGTGTTCCGCCGCGGCCATGACGCGCGCAAGCCCCGCGCCATCATGTGGGTCTACACGCTCGACCTGGAGGTGGCCGGGGAGGCCGCGGTACTCGCCCGCCACGCCGGCGACGCCAATATCCGCCCCGCCCCCGACACGCGCTACAAATTCGTGGCCCGGGCGCCCGCGGGCAGCCCCCGCCCCATCGTCATAGGCACCGGCCCCTGCGGCTTCATGGCCGCGCTCATCCTGGCGCAGATGGGCTTCCGCCCCATCATCCTCGAGCGCGGCACCGTGGTCCGCCAGCGCACCAAGGATACCTGGGGGCTCTGGCGCCGCGGCGTGCTGACGCCCGAGAGCAACGTGCAATTCGGCGAGGGCGGTGCCGGCACCTTCTCCGACGGCAAGCTCTACAGCCAGATCAAGGACCCCCGGCACTACGGCCGGAAGCTGCTGGAGGAGTTCGTGAAAGCCGGGGCGCCGGAGGAGATCCTCTACGTCTCCCGCCCCCATATCGGCACCTTCCGCCTGGTGACCATGGTCGAGAGCATCCGCGCCGAGATCGAGCGCTTGGGTGGCGAATACCGCTTCGGCTGCAAGGTCACCGACCTGCTGCTCGACGGGGACCGCGCCGTGCGCGGCGTGGCGCTGGAGTCGGGCGAGGAGATCGCCGCGCGGCAGGTGGTGCTGGCCATCGGCCACAGCGCCCGGGACAGCTTCGCCATGCTGCGCGACCGCGGCGTCCATCTGGAGGCCAAGCCCTTCAGCATCGGCGTCCGCATCGAGCATCCGCAGGGCATGATCGACCGCGCCCGCTGGGGCCCGAATGCCGGCAACCCGCTGCTGGGTGCGGCCGACTACAAGCTGGTGCACCATGCGGCCAACGGCCGCAGCGTCTACAGCTTCTGCATGTGCCCCGGCGGCACCGTGGTGGCGGCGACGAGCGAGCCCGGCCGCGTGGTGACGAACGGGATGAGCCAGTACTCGCGCGCCGAGCGCAACGCCAATGCCGGCCTCGTCGTCGGCATCTCCCCGGCCGACTACCCCGGGGACGTCCTCGCCGGCATGGACTACCAGCGCCGCTGGGAGAGCGCCGCCTTCGCGGCCGGCGGCGGCGCCTACCGGGCGCCCGGGCAGCTCGTCGGCGACTTCCTTGCCGGCCGGCCATCGACCGAGCTCGGCGAGGTCCTGCCCAGCTACAAGCCGGGGGTGACCCCGACCGACCTGGCGCTCTGCCTGCCGGATTTCGCGGTGGCCGCCATGCGGGAGGCCCTCATCGCCTTCGACCGCCAGATCCCCGGCTTCGCCCGGCCCGATGCGGTCATGACCGGGGTCGAGACCCGCACCAGCAGCCCGATCCGCATCCGGCGGGGCTTCGACTTCCAGAGCCTGAACACCCCGGGCCTGTTTCCCGCCGGCGAGGGTGCCGGCTATGCCGGGGGCATCCTCAGCGCCGGGGTCGACGGCATCCGGGTGGCGGAGGCGCTGGCCCTCCTGGCGACCGGCCAGGAGGTGCCGAGGCAGATGAGCCGCGGCGTCGAGCTCGACGTCGAGGCCTATGGCTGAGGCTATTCCGCGACCAGCCGGCCGCGGGCGGCGATGACCCGGCTGATGGTGCAGATGTCGACGCCGCGGATCTCGGCCTCGTTGCCGCCGCTCCAGACCACCTTGAAGTCGTAGGTGCCGCCGCGGCCCGGGCGGAAGCCGGCGCTGCGGCCGGGGGTCAGCACGTTCTGGCCCAGGCGGTCGCGGCCCCAGTTGCTGTTGCTGGTCGGGTTGAAATAGAGCTCGTCGATCTGCACGCCGGAATTGTTCACGACGTCGATCGAGGTGTCGCAGCCCTGGGCGGCGGCCTCGGTCAGGGCGAAGGCGCCGAGCAGCGCGAGCGAGAGGGCGAAACGGCGGATCATGCGGGTCTCCGGCAGGCGGGCGGCAGCCTGGCGCGATCCCGCTGCGTCCCGGCCGGCAGACTAGAACGATTGCGATTGAAGAACAGTATATTCGTTCGCCCCCCGGGCGAAGATCCCGCGGCCTGGGCCGGGCTTCAGCCTTGCACCCAGCCAGTCGAAAGGAATATAATCCTTCCGGCAGGATGGTCCCGCAGCCCACCCCCGCTCAAGCCTCAATTCTAAAAATTCCCGGGCCAGAACCCAGGAATTCCAGCGTGTTAGCGCCAGGAAATTGAGGGAAATTGAGCGGATTTGAGCCGAATTGAGAGCGGCTAGACCGGCGCGTTCCCGCCCGGCAGCTGGTCCCGCATCTCCCGCAGCTCGCCGCTCTCGACGCTGGCCAAGGCGTTGCGCAGCACCGCGCCGATCGCCTGGTCGTCCATGGTGCGCGCCAGCAGGCCTAGCGCCCCACCGAGCAGCGCCGAAGCCACCGAGATCGGCGCGATCTTCTGCTCGATCATGTACTCGATCGCCTTGTCCACCACCGAACCGGCATGGCTCAAATCATCCGGGGCAACGCCCTGGGGATCCAACTGCATTAGGCGTCCTCCTGTCAGCCCTGGCACATAGGCGCCCGGCGCCGCCGCGCAAACCCCCGTTCAGGGGATCGCCTCGCCGAGCCGCACCCGCGGCTGGTCGAGGTCGGCCGCGCGCTGCGCCGCCGCCGCCGCCTCGGCCATCGCCACCGCCTCGGACTGCCGCCGCCACATCGCGGCATAGAGCCCGTCCGCCGCGGTCAGCGCCGCATGGCTGCCGCGCTCGACGATGCGGCCGTCCTGCAGCACGATGATTTCGTCGGCCTCGACCACGGTGGAGAGCCGGTGGGCGATGACCAGCGTGGTGCGGTTGGCCGAGATCTGCCGCAGCGCCGCCTGGATGTCCTGCTCGGTGCGGGTGTCGAGCGCGCTCGTCGCCTCGTCCAGCACCAGGATGCGCGGGTCCTTCAGGATGGTCCGGGCGATGGCGACGCGCTGCTTCTCGCCGCCCGAGAGCTTGAGGCCGCGCTCACCGACCATGGTGCGGTAGCCCTCCGGCAGCCGCTCGACGAAGTCGTGCACCTGGGCCAGCTTGGCCGCCTGCACGATCTCCTCCTCGGAGGCGCCGGGGCGGCCATAGGCGATGTTGTACCGGATGGTGTCGTTGAACAGCACGGTGTCCTGCGGCACCACGCCGATCGCGGCGCGCAGCGAGGCCTGCGTCACGCCCTCGATCGGCTGGCCATCGACCAGGATGCGGCCGCCGGTCGCGTCGTAGAAGCGGAACAGCAGGCGCGAGATGGTGGACTTGCCCGCCCCGGTGGGCCCGACGATGGCCAGGGTCTTGCCCGGCGGCACGGTCAGCGACACGCCCTTCAGGATCTCGCGGTCCGGCCGGTAGCCGAAATGCACATCCTCGAAGACCAGGGCACCGGGGCCGGCGGCCAGCGGCGGCGCGCCGGGCAGGTCGGCGACCTCGCGCTCCTCGCGCATGAGGCGGAACATCGCCTCCATGTCGGTCAGCCCCTGCTTCATCTCGCGGTAGACGAAGCCGAGGAAGTTCAGCGGCAGGTAGAGCTGGATGAGGTAGGTGTTCACCAGCACGAAGTCGCCGACCGACATGGCACCCGAGGCCACGCCATGCGCGGCCATCAGCATGACCGCGGTCAGCCCGCCGGCGATGATCACCGCCTGGCCGCCGTTCAGCCCGTTGAGGCTGATCTCGGAGCGGATATAGGCCTGCTCGTAGCGGGCGAGCGAGGCGTCGTAGCGACGCTCCTCATGCGGCTCGTTGTTGAAGTACTTCACCGTCTCGTAGTTCAGCAGGCTGTCGATGGCCTTGGTATTGGCCTCCTGGTCGGTCGCGTTCATCTCCCGCCGGAAGCGCAGCCGCCAGTCGGTGAACATCAGGGTGAAGGCGATGTAGACCGCGATGGTGCCGAGGGTGACCGCGGCGTAGCGGATGTCGAACATCCCCCAGAGGATGACCGCGACCAGCAGAATCTCGAGCAGGGTCGGGATGATGTTGAACAGCATGAAGTCGAGCACGAAGGTGATGCCGCGCGTGCCGCGCTCGATGACGCGGGAGAGCCCGCCGGTCTGCCGGTCCATGTGGAAGCGCATCGACAGCGCGTGCATGTGCTGGAAGACCTGCAGCGCGATCCGCCGGGTGGCGCGGGCCTGCACCTTGGTGAAGATCGCGTCGCGCAGCTCGGCGAAGACCGAGCTGGCCGCCCGCAGCAGCCCGTAGCCGACCACCAGCGCGACCGGGACGGTGGCGATGCCGCCGGCGGCCGGCCCGAGCGCGTCCACCGCCTTGGCATAGGCCAGCGGCACCAGCACGTTGGCGCCCTTGGCCACCACCAGCAGCACCAGCGCGGCCACCACCCGCGCCCGCAGCCCGGTCTCCCCCTTGGGCCAGAGCCAGGGGGCGAGGGTCAGCAGGGTCTGCCAATGGGATCGTTCCGGCGGCGCGGCGGCTTTGGATGAAGACTGGCTCATGCCCCGCACATAGGCCGGAACGCCCGGCGGACAAACCGGCCATGTGGCCCCCATCTGGTCCCGGCCGGGCCGCCGGGGCTAGAAGCGGGGGCATGAGCCCCTTCCAGCGCCATATCGACGCCTGCAACAACCTCCCCTCCCCGGCCGGATTCATCCCCTTCCGGATCGGCGCGGCGCAGGTCGGCTGGCTCGGCCCGGAGCTCGCGCGGGCGCTGACCTTCTTCCCGCGGGAGTTCCATTTCGACGCCGAGGGCGTGGCGCTGGCCGGCCGCCTCCGCAGTCCCGGCACCCGGGCGGAGGCGCTGGCGACCACGGCGCAGTCCCTGGCCCGCCGCGGCTTCTTCACCCTGCGGGGAGAGCCCTTCGACGTCCGGGCGGCGCCGGACGGGCCGGTGCTGGCCATGCTGGACCGCGGCGCCATCCCCGCCTTTGGGGTGATGGCCCAGGGGGTCCACCTGAACGGCCTGGTGCGGCGGCCGGAGGGGCTGCACGTCTGGGTCGCGGTGCGCTCCCGCAGCAAGGCGGTGGCGCCGGGCCAGCTCGACCACCTGGTCGCCGGCGGCATGCCGGCCGGGCTGGGCCCGGAGGAATGCCTGGTCAAGGAAGCGGCCGAGGAGGCCTCCATCCCCGCCGGGCTGGCGATCAAGGCCAAGCGGACCGCCCGGCTCTCCTACGTCATGCGGGACAACCAGGGCATGCGGCGGGACATCCTGCACGCCTTCGACCTGGAGCTGCCGGAGGATTTCACCCCCATCCCGAACGACGGCGAGGTGGAGCGCTTCGAGCTCTGGCCGGCACGACGGCTGCTGGAGGCAGTGCGGGACACCGATGCGGTGAAGTTCAACGTGAACCTCGTGCTCATCGACCTCTTCCTGCGGGAGGGGCTGATCGATGCCGCCAGCGAGGAAGGCCGCGCCCTGCGGCGCGGCCTGGACCAGGGGGCCTAGCGTGCCCCCCTGGCGCTACCAGCCGTAGCCATAGGGGCGGTAGGCCACCGGCGGCGGGGCGTAGTAGCGCGGCGGCGGGGCATAATAGGCCTGCGGCGCCTCATAGTAGCGGGGCGGCGGCGGGGCGTAGTACACCGGCGGCGGCGGCGGCGCGTAATAGACGGGCGGCGGCGGCGGGGCGGCATAGGCATTGGCCGCGCCGAGCGCCAGGGCACCGAGTGCCAGCCCGCCGACGATCCCGGCGACCGCGCCGGCCCCGCCGTGGCGGCGCGGTGGCGGGCCGCCGTAGCCATAGCCGCCGCCATGGCCGCGATGCCAGCCCTGCGCCTGGGCGGCGGGGGCGGAGAGGCCCGCGGCAACCAGCGCCACGGCGACAGCGATACGGAGCTTCATGGTCAGGACCCTCCTTGGGTCCGTGACCTCAACTAAGCCCCCGATCGTAGCCGCAATGTGGCGCGATGCCGGCGGAATCGGGCCGTAGCGTGACGAGCGCGTGAACCCGTCGGCCGCGGCCGCTCAGGAGCGGCGCCGGGCTTGGTTCGCATCGAAGCCGATCTGCTTCACCTCGACCCGCGCCTTGCCCCGGGTCTCGATGCCGAGCGCCCGGCCGGCGCCATGGGACAGGTCGATCAGCACCTTGCTGCGGGGGATGGTGAAGTCGGTGATGGTCACCGTCACGCTGCGGCGGGTCTCGAGGTCGGTCACCCGGACCCGGGCGCCGAGCGGGAAATGCACGCTGGCCCCGGTCATGGCCCGCTGGTCGAAGGGCCGGCCATTGGCCATGGTCTGGCCGTGCCGGTCCCCGCCGTACCAGACCGCGATGCCGCGCCGGGTCCGCGCCGGCCGCAGCGGGGCCGGGCGGGCCTCGGCCAGGCCGGGAGCAAGCAGCGCCAGAAGCCCGAAGGCCGCGAAATTCCTGCGCTGCATGCTCACTCCTGGTCGGTCCGGCCGGGCCCGGGGTGTAGCCCGGGACGCGGCGCAGGGCGCGGCCCCGGCGGTCACGAGTTGGTCAGGCTAGGTGGCAAAATCCGGCGCCTCGGCGGCCAGGGTCCGCTTGACGCTTTCGAGGTGCAGCCGGGCGCTCTCGCGGTCGCCGATGCGCATCTGCTCGTAGGTCCGCCGCGCCATCTCCGGCGGCACCGGCATCAGCTTGCGGCCGGTGGACATGGCGAGCCGCTGCGCCTCGCAGGCGCGCTCGAGGTAGTAGAGGTCGTCCCAGGCCTCGGCGATGCTGCCGCCGACCACCATGATGCCGTGGTTCTTCATGAAGACGATGTCGGCATCGCCGATGCTGGCGGCGATCCGGTCACCCTCCGCCTCGTCCAGCGCCAGGCCGGCGTATTGCTCGTCCACCATGGTGCGGCCGTAGAATTTCAGCGCGGTCTGCCCGGCCCATACCAGCGGCGGGCCCTCGAGCATGGCGAGCGCCGTCGCATTCGGCATATGGGTGTGGAAGGCGGCGCGGGCGCGCGGGACGTTCTTGTGCACGCGCGCATGGATGAAGAAGGCGGTCGCCTCCGGCACGCCCTCGCCGGCCACGACATTGCCGTGGAAGTCGCAGACCAGCAGGCGGGAGGCGGTGATCTCGTGGAAGCCCCAGCCATAGGGGTTCACCAGGAACAGATCGTCCCGCCCCGGCACCACGAAGCTCAGGTGGTTGCAGATGCCCTCGTGCAGGCCGAGCTTCGCCGCCATGCGGAAGCAGGCCGCGAGGTCGATCCGCGCCTGCTGCACGGCCTCGGCGTCGAGGTCCGAGTTGCGGAGGATGGCGGGGGCGGTGGGGGTCCCCAGGACATGGGCCATCGGGCGGTCTTCTCCTGCTGCGGGGCGCAAGGTGGCGGGTCCGACGCGGGCAGGCAAGGCTGGGAAAGGTATTCCCCCAGGGCCCCCTTCTCTTTCTGTCGGTTTTGCTCTGGGATGATGCGACGCAGCATCGGGGGACATCATGGCCACGCATCGCTTCACGCCGACCCGCTACCACAATGCCATCGGGACGGCGGAGCCCTGCTTCCGCCTCGCCGATGGCGATACGCTGATCACCGATACCATCGACGCCTCCGGCCTCGACGCCCATGAGGTCGCCGTCGCCCCCCGGCCGAACCCGATGACCGGGCCCTTCTTCATCGAGGGCGCCGAGCCGGGCGACACGCTGGCCGTGCGGATCGACCGGTTGACGCCGAGCCGCGCCACCGGCTGGACCTACTCCCCCCTCGCCCTGACGGTGCTGGACCCGGCGGCGATCATCGACCGGCCGCCGGTGCAGCGCGTGGTCTGGGACATCAACCGCAACGCCGGCACGGTGAAGCTGCAGGAGCCGTCGCCGGGCCTCGAGGATTTCGCCCCGGAGATCGCGCCGATGATCGGCTGCTTCGGCGTGGCGCCCGCGGGCGGCCAGGCCTTCTCCACCGCGACCAGCGCGCAGAACGGCGGCAACATGGACTACCGGCTGTTTGCCCCGGGGACGACGGCCTGGTTCCCGGTCTCGGTCCCGGGGGCGCTGTTCTACCTGGGCGACGGGCACGCCTGCCAGGGCGACGGCGAGATCACCGGCACCGGCATCGAGACCTCCTTCGAGATGCAGGTCACCTTCCAGGTCCTCAAGCGCAGCATCGCCTGGCCGCGCGGCGAGACGGCCGAGGACATCTTCTGCGTCGGCAATGCCCGCCCGCTGGACCAGGCGCTGCAGCATGCGACCACCGAGATGTCGCGCTGGCTGGGCGAGGACTACGGCCTCGATGCGCGGGCGGCGAGCCACCTGATGGGCCAGGTGGTGCGCTACGACGTCGGCAATGTCTTCAACCCCGCCTATACGGTGGCCTGCCGCATCGCCAAGCGCTGGCTGACCAGGCGCTAGCAGCGGGACGCGCGCCTCCCCATATCCACCGGCCGGATATGGGAGAGGCGAGCATGGCGAGCGGCTGGGCCCCGGATGGGGCGGTGCAGGACCAGATCGACGACACCGTCACGGATGCCGTGCTGCGGGCGCGGGCCAGCATGCCGAAGGGCGAGGCCGCGCTGCAATGCATCGAGTGCGGCGAGGATATCCCGGAGGCCCGCCGCCGCGCCCTCCCCGGCGTCCGCACCTGCATCGCATGCCAGTCCGCCCGCGACAGCCGCCCCGCCGCCTTCGGCTTCAACCGCCGCGGCAGCAAGGACAGCCAGCTGAAGTAAGGCGCCTCAACCCGGCGCCATCGCCGGCGCGTAGGATTCATGCCCCGGGGCATAGAGCTGGTTGCTCACCGCCGGGTTGCGGTTGACCAGCGGCCGGCGGAACAGCGGATGGGTGACGCTGCGGATCTCGTGCTCCACCTGGAACAGCAGCCGGCCGTCCTCGGGGTCCACGATGTCGATGAAGCGGTACTGGTGCTGGCTGTCCTCCTGGCTGATCAGCCCGCGCGCCGCCAGCCTGGCGTGGACGCCGCCGAAATCGACCAGGGCGAGCTGGATGTGGTGGCCGTCGTAGGCCGGCTGCGGCGCATCGGTTTCGCGGAAGATCAGGTGCTGGCCTGGGGCGACCGTCACCCGCGCCTCGTCGGCCAGCAGCGCCGCCGGGGCGCCGACGATCTGCTGATAGAAGCGGACGATGCCCGGCAGGGTGCCCGGCGCCACGTCGAAGGCGACATAGGGCATGCCGAGGGTGATGCGGCCGAAGCGCGCGGCATCCGGGGCATGGACACGGATGCGGTTGCCCCAGGGGCAGGTCACGTCCACATGGTCGGCGGCTTCGGTGAAGCCGTACTGCGTGTTGCCCAGCCAGCGGCGGGCGGTCTGCAGCTGGTGCAGCAGCAACTCGCGATCGGGGGTCACCAGCCCGGTGATGCCGCGCAGCCGCTGCGCCGGGCCGGTCGGCAGGTGGAATTGGCTGACCCCGACATTGGCCCACATGTTCTCGATGCCGGTCACCAGATAGGGGTCCCGGGTCAGGCCGAGGGCGCTGATGTAGAAGGCGGTGCCCAGCAGCGGGTCGGGGATCCGCAGGTTCACGTGCTGCAACTCGACCGAATTGCCGAGGGATTCGGCGGTCCGGTTGAAGGGGCATTCGACCTTGGTCATGCCGTCCATGGCGTGTTTCCTCCGAAGTCGGAGCCGGACCATGCGGGCGGACCGTTGCGCCGACGTGTGCGGCGGAAGCTTCGCGCCGCGGCCGGAAGGGCGCAAGAACTGAGTGGCCCGCCCGGCCCCATGATCCGGGCGCTGGCGCCGGGACGGCTGGGACCCGCGTTCAGGCGTGCAACAGCCGGAAGCCGTCGGGGAAGGCGGTCAGGGTCGATCGCCGCGCCATCCGCTCGCTGACGACCTGCAAGGCCGCCACCACCGCCGTCGCCGTATAGGGCTTGCTGATGCAGGCCTCGCCGATCGCCCGCTGCAGCAGGGGATGATCGGGATTGCCGCTGGCATAGAGAATGCCGAGCCCATCGGTGGGACCAAGGGCGGCTGCCACCTCCGTGCCGTACCCGCCTTGCGACAGGCGAAGGTCGATGACGGCCAGATCGGGGCGATGCCTCCTGCCCAGGGCGATCGCCTCCCCGACCCCCTTGGCGATGCCGCAGACCTCGTAGCCGGCGGCAATCAGTGTCTCCTCGAGGCTGTCGGCGATCATGAAGTCGTCCTCGACGATCATGACCTTGGGCATGCGACAATCCTTCCGTTACGAAATTTGGCTGCGTCAAACCAAGAGTACGGTATGGTACATGAGTACTATTATCACAGCGTGCATTCCTAGAGAAATTTTTCAATCGGAGGGTGCATGTTGTCTCATCAGGACAACGCCACGGAAACCGTGCGGCTGCTGCGGCAGCAGGCTGCCCTGGCCCGGTTCGGCAGCTACGCCTTCCGGGAACCGGTCCTGCTGAAGATCCTGAACGAGGCGGCCCGGACCTGTGCCGAGGGCCTCGACGTCCCCTTCTGCAAAATCTGCCGCTATCGTCCTGCGGAGAACGACCTGCTGATCGAGGCAGGCTACGGCTGGCGGGACGGCGTCATCGGCCATGTGGTATCGGCCGCCGATCATTCGACGCCGCAAGGCCGGGCCTTCATCACCGAGCAGCCGGTGATCCTGCACGATCTGCAGGACCAGCGCGAATGCGGTGACGTCGTGCTGCCGGCCTTCTATGCGCAGCATGGCATCATCTCGACCATCGACGTCATCATCAAGGGCCTGAGCGGCGAGCCCTATGGCGTGCTCGAGATCGATAGTGCGGTGCAGCACGACTACGACCAGCACGACGTGGCCTTCCTCACCGGCTTCGCCAATATCCTGGCCGAGGCGGTGGCCACGAGCCAGCGGGTGCAGGCCCTGCGGGTGGCCTTCGCCCGTGCCGAGGCGCTCGTGGTCGAGAAGGACATGCTGGCCGAGGAGCTGAAGCACCGCGTCCGGAACAACCTGCAGCTCATCAGCGGCATGCTGGACAGCCATCTCCGGGCCGTGGCCGGGCCGGCGCAGAAGGTCTCCGTCATGGCGATGATTCGCCGCGTCATGACCCTGGCGGAAGTCTACGAACAGCTGCTGGGCACCGGCCTGGGCCGCAGCATCGACCTCGGCGAATACATCAATGCCGTCTGCAAGAACCTCCCGACCCTGCAGAACAGCTTCTCGAAGGATATCCTGCTGAGCTGCCGGACGGTGACGCTGCCGGTCGATCTCGATACCGTCACCGCCATAGGGATGATCGTCGCGGAGACGGTATCCAACAGCTACGAGCATGCATTCCCCAACGGCTCCGGCCTCATCGACATCGAGCTGCGCCGCGCCGGGGCGCAGCCGGGCGCCGTGCTGACCATCAGCGACGATGGCCCCGGCTTCACCGAGGTCGCCGGCAGCAAGCGGCACGGGATCGGCCTGGTGCGGCGGCTGATGCAGCAGCTCGACGGCTCGACCAGCCTCGACGTCACGGCGGGAACGCGGTGGACCTTCCGCTTCCCGACGCCCTCGGCCCCCGAGACGCCTGCGGAGGATGGCGGCTGAGGCCGTCCCGCTAGGAGGCCGAGGTGATGATCCGGAACATCTGCTCGGCCACCGACGCCACCCGGAATTTCGGCGACCAGCCCTGGATCTCCTCATGCGAGTAGAGCCCGGAGGACAGCATCCATCCGTCGCGGGACAGCTTGGCCACTTCGTCCCGGCGCCCCCTCGGATTGGCAAGCAGCCAAAGCTCTCCGATCTTCGGCGCCTGGCGGGGGGCGAGCTGGCCCCTCCGGCCTTGCGGCGGCAGCACATCGCGCGAACCGGCCATTGGCTTACCTCCCTCCTGCTGGACCCGCGATCGAGGCTGCATCCTCTCCCGCATTCGACCATCCAGGCGAGCGGATTCGACATGCAACCTCGCCGCATCGGATCGATGCAGGGCGCCTCCGGTCCCGGGCCGGCCGGCCGCCGCCGCGGGCGCCGGCCGATGATGGCTGGCGGGACGGCGCCGGGGCGGTAAGCTGCCGCCGCACGGAGGGACTGCACCATGGCCAAAGGCTTCCAGCTCGGCGACCTCACCATCCATCGCGTGGTCGAGGAGGAGCGCCCGCTGTTCGATCCGCTGGAATTCTTCCCCAACCTGACCGCCGAGACCCTGGCCGAGAACCGCGGCTGGCTGGAGCCGGCGGCGCTCGACCCGGCGACCGGCAAGCTGAAGCTCTGCATCCAGAGCTACATCGTGCGCACGCCGCACCACACCATCCTGGTCGACAGCTGCGTCGGCAACCACAAGCAGCGGCCGAACCGGCCCTTCTGGAACCAGAAGACCGACGACACCTGGGAGCGCAACCTAGCGGCCACCGGCTATTCCGTGGCCGACATCGACTACGTCATGTGCACCCACCTGCATGTCGACCATGTCGGCTGGAACACCCGGCTGGAGAACGGCCGCTGGGTGCCGACCTTCCCCCGCGCGAAATACGTCTTCGCCGAGAAGGAGCTGGCCTACTGGGAGGCCGAGCACGCCAGGACGCCGAACCAGATCCTCGAGGATAGCGTGCTGCCCATCATCGCCGCCGGCCAGGCGCAGCTCGCCAGCAGCGACAGCGCGCTCAGCGACCACGTGCGGCTGACGCCGACCCCGGGCCACACGCCGGACCACTTCGCGGTGGAGCTGGGCAAGGGGGAGACGGTCGCGGTGCTGACCGGCGACCTGATCCACTCGCCGCTGCAGGCGCGCTACCCCGAGATCTCGATGCGGGCGGACTACGACCAGGCGGCCTCGGCGGTGACGCGGCGGAAATTCCTCGAGTGCCACTGCGACACCGGGCGGCTGATGTGCACCGCGCATTTCCCCTCCCCCTCCACCGGCCACCTCACCCGGTGGGGCGACGGCTTCCGCTTCATGCCGACCGGCGGCTGAGGCCGGCGCCGCTGGCCCGGGGATTGCTCGGCTACCTGCCCCGGCCGGCGGAGCGAGGCGCATGAGGATCGGCATCATCGGCTGCGGCGTCGCCGGCAGCGTCCTGGCCGAGAGGCTGCTGCGGGCCCCCGGCATCACCGTCGAGGCCTATGACCGGCTGCCGCCCGACGCGGTCGAGGACTCCGGCACCGGGCTGAATGTCGGGCCGAATGCGATGAAGGCGCTGCGGCTGCACCTGCCGGCCCGGCATGACGCGGTGCGGGCGGCCTCGCTGCCCTGGACGCGCTGGTTCATCGACCTGGCCAGCGGCCGGCGGCTGTTCGACCTGCCGCTGGCGGAGGTGGCGGAGGATGCCGGGATCCGCCTGCGCTGGTCGGAGCTGTACCGGCTGCTGCGGGCCCCGGTCGCCGGGATCACCCGCTTCGGGCTGGAGCTGGTGGCGATCGAGGAGGATGCGGTGGGCCGGCTGGTGCCGGTGCTGCAGGCCGCCGACGGCGCCCGACTGCGGCCGCGCGGCTACGACCTGCTGGTCGCCGGCGACGGCCGCTACTCGGCCCTGCGGGCGCTGGCGGCCGGCCCGACCACGCCGAGCTTCCACGGCATCGCCATGACCCGGCTGCTGGTGCCGGAAGCGGCGGATTGCCCCTACGACGACTACGGCCAGTGGTTCAACGGCAATGCCCGGCTGCTCTCCTACCGGCTGCCGGGCGGCGCCGCCTATATCGCCGGCGGCTTCCCGCTCGCCGCGCCCGAGGCGGAGATCCCGCCCGAGGCCAGGACCGCCGCCTTCCAACGGGCGCTCTATACGCCCGAGACCGGCGCCGCCTGCCCCGCCGTCGCCTGGATGGTCGAGCGCCTGGCGGCGGGGGTGGACTCGATCCACTGGGCGCGGCTGCAGGAGGCGCCGCTGCAGCGCACCGCCGGGGCGGGGCGGGTGCTGTTCCTCGGCGACGCCGCGCATGCCATGGTCCCGACGCTCGGCCAGGGCGCGACCCAGGCGATCGAGGACGGCATCGTCGCCGGCGCGGTGCTGGCGCGCGGCGGCGGGGCCGAGGACGTGGCCGCCTGGCGCGACACGCGGGTAGGCTTCGTGCGCCGCTTCAGCCTGGAGGCGACCGATACCATGTTCCCCGGCGCCGACCCGGTGGCGGGGTCGCTGGCCAAGCGGGAGCCGGAATTCCTCGCCAAGCTGCGCCGGCTCTATACCGACGTGCCGCGGCCGGAGGAATTCAGCCAGTGAGCGCCGGATAGGCGGCGGCCTCGAAGAAGCTGCTGCCGGCGACATAGGCGCGGCCGGGCGACATGTCCGGCCCCGGGCCGGATTCGGCCGCGCCCTCGAAGGTCAGCTCGCATTGCACGCCGGAGGGGTCGTAGACGAACAGCTGCCAGAGGGTGGTGCCGGGGACGAGGAACTCGCGCCAGGCGAGGCCGGCCGCGCGGAAGCGGGCGATGAAGCCGTGGTAGCCGCGGCAGGCGAGCGAGACATGGTCGATGGCGGCGGTGCCCGAGGGGGCGCGGCCCTCCGCCCCCAGCGCCGGGCCGCCGGCATAGATATGCAGGATGGCGGGACCGCCCGGCAGCGGCACCGCGAACCAGGCGCCGGGATAGCCGAAGTCCGGCCGCGGCGCCTCCCGCAGGCCGAGGATCGTCACGTAGAAGGCGGTGGTGGCGGCAAGGTCGTTGGTCTTGACGGCGACATGGAAGAGGCCGGCGACCATCGGAGCGGTTTCGGACATTGCGGCGGTCCTCCTGCAGGTGCGCGCGGGGTGGCGGCGTCAGTGCCGCATGCCATACTCCCCTGCCCGTCCGGGCGACGCCAGCCGTCCCGGGGCACGGATCTTGCTGCACCGCGGACGATCGTTCAGGAGTTCCGCCGCATGACCACGCCCGGCCGCCAGATGCATCTCGGGGTCTTCGTCCTCGGGACCGGCAACCACATCGCCGGCTGGCGCTACCCCGGGGCGGCGCAGAGCTTCGAGGACCTCTCCGTCGTGCAGGAGATCGCCCGCATCGCCGAGCGGGGGAAGTTCGACCTGATCTTCCTCGGCGACAACTTGGCGACCGAGCCGGGGATGCATCCCTCCTTCGCCGCGCGCTTCGAGCCGCTGACGATGCTGGCGGCCCTCGCCGCGACGACGACGCATGTCGGGCTGGGGGCGACGTCGTCGACCACCTACAACGAGCCCTACAACGTGGCCCGGGCCTTCGCCTCGCTCGACCACCTCAGCCACGGCCGCGCGGCCTGGAATGCCGTGACAAGCTCGGGCGGCAAGGCGGCGGAGAATTTCGGCCGCATCCACCCGGAGCATGACGCGCGCTACGAGGTCGCCGAGGAATTCGTCGATGTCGTGCGCGGGCTCTGGGATTGCTGGGACGATGGCGCCGTGGTGCGCAACCTCGAGACCGGGCAGTACATCGACCCGGCCAAGGTGCGCACGCTCGACCACAAGGGGCGGTTCTTCCAGGTGAAGGGGCCGCTGCCGACCAGCCGCACGCCGCAGGGCCAGCCGATCATCCTCCAGGCCGGCTCCTCCGGCCCTGGGCTGGCGCTGGCGGCGCGCACCGCGGACGTGGTGTTTGCCGTGGTGCAGGACCTCGAGGAGGCGAAGGCCGGCTATGTCGCGCTGAAGTCGCGCATGCCCGCCTTCGGCCGCCACGGGGATGAGATCGCGGTGCTGCCGGGGGTCATGCCGGTGGTGGGCCGCACCGAGGCCGAGGCGCGGGAGAAGCTGAACACCCTGCAGGGCTTCGTGAACACGACGAATGCGCTGTCGATGCTCTCCTCCCGCCTCGGTCAGGATGTCTCGCGCTTCCCGCCCGACGATCTGGTGACGGAGCTGCCGCTGCCGGACAGCTCGCATGGCTTCGCCCGCGCCATGCTGGCCAAGGCGCTGCGCGACCGGATGACCTGGCGGGATTTGTTCAACCTGACCGGCGCGGCGCGCGGGCATTGGGTGATCTGCGGCACGCCGGAGACCATCGCCGATACCCTGCAGCAGTGGTTCGAGGAGCGGGCCTGCGACGGCTTCAACATCCTGCCGGCCTATTTCCCCGGCGCCTTCGACGACTTCGTCGACATGGTGGTGCCGATCCTGCAGGAACGCGGGCTCTACCGGCGGGAGTATGCGGGGACGACGCTGCGCGACCACCTCGGCCTGGCCCGGCCGCGGAGCCGCCTCTTCGCCTCTTGAGCCGCCGCGCCCGAAGGTCCAGCCTGCCGGAAAACGGGAGGCGGGTTCAATGAAGATCGGCGCGGCGATGTTCTTCACGGATTACTCCATGGGCCCGGCGGAACTCGCCGTGGCGCTGGAGGAACGCGGCTTCGACAGCCTCTGGGCGCCGGAGCATTCGCACATCCCGCTGGTCCGCCGGGTCTCGCACCCGAGCGGCGAGGCACTGCCGAAGCAGTACTACGACGTGATGGATCCCTTCGTGACGCTGACCGCGGCGGCGGCGGCGACCAGCACGCTCAAGGTCGGCACCGGCATCTGCCTGGTGGTGCAGCGCGACCCGATCCAGACGGCGAAGTCGGTGGCCTCCATCGACCGGATCTCGGACGGGCGGTTCCTGTTCGGCGTCGGCAATGGCTGGAACCAGGAGGAGATCGAGGACCACGGCACCGCCTTCGCCACCCGCCACAAGCTGGCGCGGGAGCGGATCGAGGCGATGAAGCTGATCTGGACGACGTCGAAGCCCGAGTACCACGGCGAATTCGTGGACTTCAAGCCGATGATGGCCTGGCCGAAACCGGTGCAGACGCCGCATCCGCCGGTGATCGTCGGCGGCGCCTGGCCCTGGGGCGCCAAGCGGGCGATCCGCTACGGCGACGGCTGGATGCCGCACCGGGTGCGCCAGCACTATGCCGACGTCGCCGCGCTGATCCCGCAGTTCCGCGCCGAGGCGGCGGCGGCCGGCCGGGGCGAGGCGGAGCTGCCCATCACCATCTGGGGCGTGCGGGAGGACCGGGAGGCGCTGCTGGCCGACCGCGACCTCGGGGTGGACCGGGTGGTGCTCAGCCTGGCAGCGGCGAAGCGCGACGTGATCCTGCCGGAGCTCGACCGCTGGGCGGCCCTGGTGCGCGCCGTCGCCTGAGGGGGTTGTTGCGCGGCCGATGGATGCCATCTGCGCCGCATGGACATGCATTCGCCCGCCCCGCCTGCCCCGAGCGCCGCAGCGGTCGCCCGGCTCTGCGCCCGCCTTCCCGGCCTGCTCGGCGACCTGCGCTCGGACCATGCGGGGGAGACGGGCGCGGTGATGATCTACCGCGGCATCCTGGCCTTCGCCCGGGACCCCGGCATCCGCGACTTCGCGGCGCGGCACCTGGAGACCGAGGCGGGGCACCTGCGGCTGCTGGAGGCGATGCTGCCGCCCGCGGGGCACAGCCGGCTGCTGCCGATCTGGCGGGTGGCGGGCTGGCTGACCGGGGCGCTGCCGGCCCTGGTCGGGCCCGCTGCGGTGCAGGTGACGATCGAGGCGGTGGAGAGCTTCGTCGACCACCACTACCGCGCCCAGATCGACCGGCTCGGCACCACCGGCGAGGAAGGCGCGCTGCGGGCGCTGCTGGAGCATTGCCGGCTGGAGGAGGTCGAGCACCGGGACGAGGCGGCCGGGCTGCTCGGCCCGGGGCGCGGGCTGGCGGCGCGGCTCTGGGGCGGCATCGTCGGCTGGGGCAGCGCCTCGGCGGTGAAGGCGGCGCGGCGGATCTGAGGCGGCGCGCCGCCCGCCCGCGCCTCAGGCGATCAGGCGTCCTTCGTCGATGCCATGCTGCAGGTAGTGCGC
This sequence comes from Paeniroseomonas aquatica, assembly GCF_030409335.1. Taxonomy (GTDB): domain Bacteria; phylum Pseudomonadota; class Alphaproteobacteria; order Acetobacterales; family Acetobacteraceae; genus Belnapia; species Belnapia aquatica. The sequence continues at coordinate 53,226 of NZ_JAUFPN010000127.1, read as the reverse complement.
CAGCGGGTTGACGCCGGCGGCGGCGACATCGGCATTGGCCGCGAGATAGTCGCCGCCGTCGAAATCCGGGCCGGGGTTGCGGCCCTCGCTCCAGCCGAACAGCAGGTAGTGGACCAGCGGGTTCAGCCCGGCGGCGGCGACATCGGGGCCGTGCTGCAGGTAGAAGCTGGTATCGAACAGGGCCGAGGGGTCGCGGCTCTCGCGCCAGCCGTTGCTGTCGAAATGCTGCTTCGCATCCACGCCGGCCGCTGCGACATCCGGGTTCTGGGCGAGGTAGAAGCCCCGGTCGAACAGCGGATCGGTGCCGCCGGCCGGCAGGCGGAGGGCGAGGTCGCCGACCTCCCGGACATAGAGCGAGACCGCATGCTGCCCCGGGTCGGCCTGCAGCAGGCCGGTGACGCTGCTGATCGGGCCGGTGCCGCCGGTCTTGCCGGGGAGGTTCACGGTGGCGCCGGCATTCTCGTAGTTGCTGGTGAAGCTCGGGATGGCGCTGCGGGCATCATCCTCGGTGAGGCCGGGGAAGGCCTGGCTGGCGACCGCGGCGGCGCCTCGCTCCAGCACCGCATTGCCGGAGACCGCGCTGCCGACGCCGGCGCGGTTCTCGCCGAGGAAGACCGCCGGGTCGTCCACGATCACGAAATTGGTGATGCGCCCGTCGTTGGCGTCCGGCACCAGCGCGCCGGGCGAGCCGAAGGTATCGGCGATGTACCGCACCGGGGTGGTGCCGGCGGGATGGCTCGCCATGAAGATCTGCGTCAGCGAGCCGCCCAGGCTATGCCCGGTGATCGCCACCTGCTCGTAGCTGCCGCTGGCCGCCAGCCGGTCGACGGCCGCGACCAGCTCGGCGAACTTGCCGTAATCCGCGGCGGGGTTCCGCAGCACGGTGTTCGAATCCGCCCGGTCGTCGGCGCCGCGGAAGGCGAGGACCAGGGTGTCCTGGCCGCCCAGGGTGCCGGTGCCGACGAGCGCGGCGGCATTGTCCTGGCGATAGAGGCCGTTGGCGTAGCTCTCGCCCGGCGCATCCACGACCACGCCCAGCGCCGCGGCCGAGAGCGGGGTGAAGCCCCCGGGCAGGCCGGCCGGCGCATTCTGAAACGCCGTGCTGGCGAATTGCGCCAGCGTGAAATCCCTGATGTCGACCATGTCCTGCTCCCCGGGGAGGAACCACGGCGGGGCGAAGGCCGCCGGCCATGTTCACTCCCACGGCTAACGCCGCCGTCAGCCCGGGGATGCGCCGGTTGCCGAATGAAACATGGCGGCCCGCCGGCGCCTAGAGCACGGCTTCGGCGACCACGCGCAGCGCTTCCGGCGTCGCCCCGGTCAGCACCAGCGTGCCGACCTTGCGGTCCTTCGCCACGTGCTTCCAGGCTTCCAGGCGGCCCCTGATCCGGTCGGCCGGGCCGACGAGGGCGATCTCGTCCACCAGCTTGTCCGGGACGGCCGCGGCGGCCTCGCCCTTGCGGCCCTCGAGGAAGGCATCCTGGATCGCCACCGCGGCATCGGGGTAGCCGAGCCGCTTGCAGTAGTCGTTGTAGAAGTTCTTGCCCCGCGCGCCCATGCCGCCGATGTAGAGCGCAAGTTCCGGCTTCACCGCGTCCCGGCAGGCCTGCAGGTCGTCGCCCATGCGGATTTTCGTATAGGGCGCGATGTCGTAGTTCGAGAGGTCCGGCGCGCGGCCCGCCTTGGCCATGCCCTCCAGCGTCGGGCCGACCACCGCGTCGGCGGCTTCCGGCGACATGAAGATCGGCAGGTTGCCGTCGGCGATCTCGCCCGAGAGCCGCATGCCGCCGGGGGTGATGGAGGCGGTGTAGAAGGGCAGGCCCGGGTCGCCGTGGATGATGCTCTTCAGCGGCTTGCCGAGGCCGCTGGCGCCGGGGCCCTTGTAGGGAATCTGGTAGTGCTCGCCCTCGTGCTCGAGCGGCGCCTCGCGGGCCAGGATCTGCCGCATGATGGCGATGTATTCGCGGGTGCGGCCGATCGGCTTGCCATAGGGCTGGCCATGCCAGCCCTCCACCACCTGCGGGCCGGAGGGGCCGAGGCCGCAGAGGAAGCGGTTGTCGGACAGCGCCTGCAGGGTCATCGCGGTCATCGCCGCGCAGGTCGGCGTGCGCGCCGGCATCTGCATGATGCCGGTGCCGGCCTTGATGCGGGTGGTCTGCGCCAGGACATAGGCGATGGGGGTGACCGCATCGGTGCCATAGGCTTCGCCGCACCAGACCGCGTCGTAGCCGAGGCGCTCGGCCTCGAGGACCAGGTCCATCTCGAGGCGCGGCCTGGCGCCGCGGATCATGCCGATGGTGATGCCGAGTTTCATTATTGTCAGACCTTGGCGAGGATGCTGTCGCGGAAGGATTGCATGGCGGCCAGCACGTCCTCGACCGTGGTGCCGGCGAAGCTGAAGTCGATGGCGGCGACGCCGAGGGATTTCATCGCGCGGAGGTCGCCGGCGATGTCGTCGGGGCTGCCGCCGAACATCCGGCGGTTGCCGTCGCCGGCCTGGGCCGGGACCTCGGCGCCGTATTTCTGCACGCGGTAGGCCAGCGCCACGCCGGCCGGGTCGCGCCCGGCGGATTTCAGCAGGCCGTGCAGCTTGGCGACGCCGGCCTGGTAGCGCTCCAGGCTGTCGAGCGGAAAGGAGGGGTTGGTGCCGATCGGGTACCAGCCGTCGCCGAGCCGGGCGGTGCGGCGCAGCGCCGGGCCGCTCTCGCCGCCGACCCAGACCGGCAGCGGCGACTGCACCGGTTTCGGCGCGAAGGTGACGTTGCCGAACTGGACGTATTCGCCGGCGAAGCTCGGCACCTCCTGGGTCCAGAGGGCGCGGCAGGCGGCGATGTATTCATCCGTGACCTTGCCGCGGGCGGCGAAATCCTCGGTCTGCAGCGCCTCGAACTCCTCCTGCAGCCAGCCCGCGCCGATGCCCAGCGTCAGCCGCCCTTCCGACAGCACGTCGATGGTCGAAAGGATCTTGGCGGTCAGCATGGCCGGGCGGTGCGGCACCACCATGACCGAGGTGACGAGCCGCAACTTGCGGGTCTTGGCGGCGATGAAGGCCACCTGGGTCAGCTGCTCGTGCCGCTCGCCGCGCGAGCCGGCGGGGAATTCGCCGGTATCGGTATAGGGGTATTTCGCGTGGATATCGGTCGGGATGACGATGTGATCGCTGAAGGTGGCATAGTCGAAGCCCATGGCCTCGCCCTCCACCGCCAGCCTGGTCATGGCGGTGGGGGTCGCCAGGGGTCCGCCGGCGGGGGCGCTGAATCCGATCTGCATGGGTGGGTCCTCCTCCCCGCGCATTGCATCCCGCCGGGCCTTCCCACACGATGCGGCCAGTCGCCGAGGCGAGCAAGGGTAAGGGAATGAATACCGTGCAGGACCGGCTTCTGACGATGCCGCTGGACGCGCTGATGGCGGAGGCGGCGGCGCTGCGCGATGCCGGCCATGGAAGGCTGGTGTCCTATTCGCGCAAGGTCTTCATCCCGCTCACCAAATTATGCCGCGACGTCTGCCACTACTGCACCTTCGCGGAGAAGCCGCGCGAGGGGCATGCCGCCTTCCTCTCACCGGAGGAAGTGCTGGCGATCGCCCGCGCCGGGGCGGCGGCGGGCTGCACCGAGGCGCTCTTCACCCTGGGCGACAAGCCGGAACTGCGCTGGCGCGCGGCGCGGGAGGGGCTGGCGGCGCTCGGCTACGCCACCACCATCGACTACCTGGTGGCGATGTGCGGGCTGGTGCTGCGGGAGACCGGGCTGCTGCCGCATGCGAATCCGGGGCTGATGACGCGGGGGGAGATCGCCGCGCTGCGCGAGGTCACCGCCAGCCAGGGGATCATGCTGGAAAGCACCAGCACCCGGCTCTGCGAGGCCGGCGGCGTCCACTACGGCAGCCCGGACAAGGACCCGGCGGCGCGGCTGGAGGTGCTGCGGCTGGCCGGGGAGCTGCGGGTGCCCTTCACCACCGGCATCCTGATCGGCATCGGCGAGACCCGGGCGGAGCGGCTGGAGGCGCTGCGGGCCATCGCCGCGCTGCATGCCGAGCACGGCCATATCCAGGAAACCATCATCCAGAATTTCCGCGCCAAGCCGGCGACCAAGCTGGCCGAGGCGGAGGAGCCGGACCTCGAGGACCTGCTCTGGACCATCGCCGCGGCGCGGGTGATCCTGGGCGCCGAGGCCAATATCCAGGCGCCGCCGAACCTCTCGCCGGGTGTCTATCAGCGGCTGGTGGCGGCGGGGCTGAACGACTGGGGCGGGGTCTCCCCGGTGACCCAGGACCATGTGAACCCGGAGGCACCCTGGCCGGCGCTGGAAGCCCTGGCGGCCCGTACGGCGGAGGGCGGCAAGGTGCTGGTCCAGCGGCTGCCGGCCTACCCGGCCTATGCCCGCGCGCCGGAGGCCTGGCTGGCGCCGGCGGTGGCGACTCTGGTGCGGCAGGCGAGCGATGCCGAGGGATGGGCGCGGGGCGATAGCTGGTCCCCCGGCGAGACCACGCCGCCGACGCTGCCGGCGGCCCGGCTGACGCGCGCCGATGCCGGGCTGGCGCGGCTGGTGGAACGCGGCGCCGCGGGCGCGCGGCTGGAGGCGCCCGACATCATGCACCTCTTCGCGGCCCGCGATGCCGACCATGCCCATGTCACCGCGGCGGCCGATGCGCTGCGCCGGGCGGTCAGTGGCGAGACCGTCCGCTACGTCGTGAACCGCAACATCAATTACACCAACATCTGCACCTACCGCTGCACCTTCTGCGCCTTCAGCAAGGGCAAGACGCATGAGGCGCTGCGCGGTCCCGCCTACGACCTCGACCACGGCGAGATCGTCCGCCGCGCGGTGGAGGCCTGGGACCGTGGCGCCACCGAGGTCTGCCTGCAGGGCGGCATCCACCCGGACTACACCGGGGATACCTATGCCGGCATCTGCGCCGCGATTCGCGCGGTGCTGCCGGAGATGCATATCCATGCCTTCTCCCCGCTGGAGGTGACGCAGGGCGCGGCGACCTTGGGCCTCTCGCTGCACGACTATCTCGCGCGGCTGAAGGCGGCCGGGCTCGGCACCCTGCCGGGCACGGCGGCGGAAATCCTCGACGACGAGATCCGCGCCATCATCTGCCCGGACAAGGTGAACACCGCGGAATGGCTGGCGGTCGCCCGCACCGCGCATGGCCTCGGGCTGCGCACCACCAGCACCATCATGTACGGCCATGTCGAGACCTCGAAGAACTGGGCCCGGCACCTGCTGGCGCTGCGTGACCTCCAGGCGGAAACGGGCGGCTTCTCCGAATTCGTCCCCCTGCCCTTCGTGCATATGGAAGCGCCGATGTACCTCCGGGGCCTGGCCCGGCGCGGGCCGACCTTCCGCGAGGCGGTGCTGATGCACAGCGTGGCGCGGCTGGTCCTCCACCCCCATATCACCAACATCCAGACAAGCTGGGTGAAGATGGGCCCGGCCGGCGCCGCGCTGGCGCTGCAGGCCGGGGCGAACGACCTCGGCGGCACCCTGATGAACGAGAGCATCAGCCGCGCCGCCGGCACCCAGCACGGCCAGGAATTCCCGCCCGATGCGATGGAATCCCTGATCCGCTCCATCGGCCGGCATCCCGAGCAGCGCACCACCCTCTACGGCGCGGTGCCGGAGGAGCGGAAGCAGGCCTCCTACGCCGCGGCCGAGCTGACCGCGGTGGTGCAGACCGCGCCACGGCGGAAGCCGGCGCTGGCCGGTTGATCCGCGGGCGGTTCGACCGGCGGCCGGCCATCGTCTTTTCGGCGGTGGCGCGTTAAGGCTGCGCCAAAGAACCCTGCCGGAGACCACCGATGCTGCATCGTCGCGCCCTGCTGGGGGCTGCCGCCCTCACCCTGCCCGCCCTCTCCTCGGCCTCCGCCCAGGCCGCCTTCCCGACCCGGTCGCTGCGGATCGTGGTGCCCTTCGCCCCCGGCGGCGCCGTGGACCTCACCGGCCGCTTCCTGGCGGAGCGCCTGGGGACGATCCTCGGGCAGACCGTGATCGTCGAGAACAAGGGCGGCGCCGGCGGTAACATCGGTGCCGATGCCGTCGCCAAGGCGGAGAAGGACGGCTACAGCATGCTGCTGGGCTCGGCCTCCATCCTGTGTGCCAACAAGTTCCTGTTCCGCAAGTCGATGCCGCTGGACCCGCTGCGCGAGCTGGCGCCGATCACCCGGGTGACGACCGGCACGGTGGTGCTGATCGTAAATGGCCGCAGCCCGATCAAGACCTTCGCCGAGCTGATCGCCGCGGCGAAGAAGGACCCGGGCAAGCTCACCATGGGCTCCTCCGGCACCGGCACCGTCAGCCACCTGGCCATCGAGTCCCTCAAGCGCGCGGCCGGCGTCGACATCACCCACGTGCCCTATCGCGGCGGCGGGCCGGCCTTCCAGGACCTGTTGGCCGGCAACATCGACATGATGTTCGACGTCATCCCGGCGGCGATCGGCAACATCCGCGAGGGCAGCTTCCGCCCGCTCGCCGTCGGCAGCGCCGAGCGCATCACCTACGTGCCGGAGCTGCGCGAGGTGCCGGCGATGAAGGAGCTGCTGCCCAACGCCAACATCGACATGCAGAGCTGGTACGCGGTCAACGCCCCCACCGGCGTGCCGGCGGACCGCATCGCCCTGCTGCACAAGGCCATCACCGAGGTCGTCAACTCGGACGCCTTCCGCCAGCGGATGGAGCCGATCGGCTTCACCCCGGTCGCCGATGCGACGCCGGCAGCCTTCGGCGAATACCTGCAGGCGCAGGAGAAGGTGTGGCAGGCGCTGGTGGAGCAGTCCGGCGCGACGATGGAGTGAGGCAAGGTTGGGGAGGAAAAGGTGTTTCCTCCCCAAGCCCCCCCATTCCTTTTTCTGAGTTAGGTCAGGCCGTGTTCGTGCAGGAATGCCAGGGTGCGGGTGCCCTTCGCCTCCGGTAGGCGGGCGAAGGCGAGCAAATCCGCGGGGTGGTCGATGTCCATGCCGATGCCGGGCAAGGGCACGACACGCGGCTCGATCCCCACGGCGCGGGCGGCGGCCAGATGCGGGACATAGCTGTCCTCGCCGAAGCGCAGCGGCACCGCGAGCGGCGGCGACATCAGCACGGCGTTCGAGCCGAGTTCGTCATGCGCGGGGGCGATGGTGAAGGCGGGCGCGGGACCATGTGCGGCCAGCACCGCCTCGACCTCGGCCGCGGTCACCGCGGGGATGTCGCCGGGCATGGTCAGGACGCCGCTGGCGCCTTCGCGGGCCAATAGGCGCGCACCGGCGGTGACGCTGCCGGTATGGCCATCCCGCGCCCCCTCGGTCGTCACCCGGGCGCCGAGCCGCGCGGCAAGCGCCGTGGCCCAGGGATCGAGCGTCACCAGCATCGCCCCGGCGAGGCCGCGCGCGGCGAGCAGCGCCTCCAGCACCTCCCCGATCATCACCTGCATCAGCGCGCGGCGGAGATCGGGCGGGAGATGCGGCGAGAGGCGTTGCTTGGCGCCCTCCAGCTCCTTCACCGGCAGGATCGCCCAGATCATCCGATGGCGGCCAGTACGGCACGAGCGAGTGAAATCTTGTCCTCCAGCGTCCGCATCAAGATCGGTGCGCGGCTGACCCGGGCGGCGATGCCGGCCGCGTCGTCGCCCGGCTCCATGACGTAATGGGTCAGGATATCCGCATAGCGCGCGGCGACGGCGGCCGCGCTGGGCGCCGTGCCGGATTGCGCGAACATGGTCGCGGTCGGCCCCTTCACCGCCTGGCCGGCAATGATCGGGGAGACGGCGATGACCGGCGCGCCGCAAGCGGCGATGGCGGCGCGAAGGCCCGGCACGGCCAGGATCGGCTCGATGCTGATGAAGGGGTTGGAGGGGCAGATCACCACCGCCCGCGGCCCGGCCCGCAGCGCGGCCAATAATTCGGGCTGCGGCCGGGCCTCGGCGGCACCGGCGAATTCCAGCCCGTGGAAGGCCGGGGCGCAGCGCTGGCGGACGAACCAGTCCTGAAAGTCGATCCAGACGCCATCGCTCAGGATGCGGGTGCGGACCGGATCGTCGCTCATCGGCAGCAGCCGCGGCGCGATCCCGAGGCGGCGGGCGACATCGGCGGTCACGGCCGACAGCGTCTCACCCGCGCACAGGCGCCGCGTGCGCTCCACATGCAGCGCCAGGTCGCGGTCGCCGAGGCGGAACCAGGTTTCGCCGCCGATCGCCCCCAGCGTCTCCATGAAGGACCAGGTCTCGTCGCGCCGGCCCCAACCCAGCTCGGTATTGTCGAGCCCGGCCAGGGCATAGGTCAGCGTGTCGATATCCGGGGAGATGCTGAGGCCGAGGTGCTCGAAGTCGTCGCCGGTATTGGCGACGATGAGCAGCTCCCCGGGCGGCAGCACCTGGCTGAGGCCGAGCGCCAGCTTGGCGCCGCCGATGCCGCCCGAGAGCGCGATGATCATCGGAACAAATCCTCGGACTCCGGGCGGATCAACTCGGCGGCGGGGTTGGGCGGGGCGTCCCAGGCGAGGCCGCGGACCAGCACCACCGGCTGCGCCTCGGCGCCCTGGCCCTGAAGCAGGGAGGCGCTAGCCGCGATCTCGTCAGCGAAGCCGCTGATGCTGACCTGCAGGGTGCGGCCGAACAGATCCGGCCGGCCGCGCAAATCCCACAGCGCAGGCAGGCCGGCGGCGCCGATCGCCACGCCGACGGTCCCCCGCCGCCAGGCCCGGCCGAAGCTGTCCGAGATGACGACGGGGCAGCCGAACCGGGCGGCGAGCGCGGCGGCGCTGCCATCGGGGTCCCGCGGCAGCAGCAGCGCATGGCCCTCCTGGCCGAGGTTCGACTGGTCGATGCCGGCATTGGCGGAGACGAAGCCGAGCCGGTGCTGGACGATCAGCAACCCCGGCCGGGCGCGGACCACGCGCTGGCTTTCGGCAAGAACCAGTTGGACGAAGCGCGGATCCTTGCCCGTGCGCGCGGCCAGCGCCTCGGCCTCCGGCGTGGGCTGCACATCGGCCAGGGCCACGCTGCGGCCCTCGGCCTTGCTGACGATCTTCTGGGCGAGGACCAGCACGTCGCCCTCGACCAGCGCCAACCCGGCGCGGGCGAGCCCGGCCTCGATCAGCGCAGCGAGATCGTCTCCCGCCGCGACCATCGGCAGGCCGGGCAGCGCGATCAGTTCCAGCCGGCGCATCGCCTCAGCCGAAGCGCCGGCGCAGCAAGGGGGCGACGTGCTCGCCGAACAGGGTCAGGAAGCGCGCCTGATCCGGGCCGGGGGCATGGAAGACCAGGTGGTTGAAGCCGAGGGCGACGTAGGTGCCGATGCGCTCGACCAGCTCCTCCGGGTCGTTCGAGACCATCCAGCGGCTGGCGGCGCGCTCGAGCGGCAGGGCATCGGCCAGGCGCTCCATCTCGGCGGGGTCCTCGACCGACATCTTCTCCTCGGGCGAGAGCGCCAGCGCCGCCCAGTGGCGGGTGTCCTCCAGCGCACGCTGCTTGTCCGTGTCGAAGGAGACCTTCATCTCGATCATGCGGTCGTAGTTGGGCTTCGGCTTGCCAGCGGCTTCCAGCCCCGCAGCCACGTTCGGCAGCAGGGTCTCGGTGTAGAGCTCGGGCTTCTTGCCGCTGGTGCAGATGAAGCCGTCGCCGGCGCGGCCGGCATATTTGGCGACCAGGGCGCCGGCGGCGGCGACGTAGATCGGCACCATCTGCTCCGGCTTGTCGTAGATGGTGGCCTTCTCGGTGCGGTAGTAGGTGCCCTCGAAGGTGACGCGCTCCTCGGACCAGAGCTGGCGCATCAGGGTGACGGCTTCCCGCATGCGGGCGAAGCGTTCCTTGAACTCCGGCCAGACGGCGCCGGTGGAGGGCACCTCGTTCAACCCCTCCCCGGTGCCGATGCCGAGGATGACGCGGCCGGGGAACATGGCGCCGAGCGTGCCGAAGGCCTGGGCCACGATGGAGGGGTGGTAGCGGAAGGTCGGCGTCATCACGCTGGTGCCCATCACCAGCTTCGAGGTGCGGGCGCCGAGCGCGCCGAGCCAGGCCAGCGAATAGGGCGCGTGGCCGTCGGTGTGCTTCCAGGGCTGGAAGTGGTCCGAGATGAAGCAGCTGTCGAACCCGGCCTGCTCCGCCAGGATGCCGAAGTCGAGCAGCTTGCTTGGCGCGAACTGCTCGGCGGACGCCTTGTAGCCGATGGTGAGCATGGGTCTTCCTTACGTATCCGCCAGCGCGGCGAACATGGCGTCGCGGGCGGCGAAGTCGCCCTCGGCATGGACGGGCTGGATGCAGAGATGGGTGGCGCCGGCGGTGAAATGGGCGCGGAGCCTTTCCTTGACCGCCGCGGCGTCGCCCGAGAGGACCATGGCATCGATGAAGCGGTCGCTGCCGCCATCGGCCAGGTCGGCCTCAGTGAAGCCGATGCGCAGCCAGTTGTTGGCGTAGTTCGGCAGCGCCATGTAGCGGGAGAGTTCTTTCCGCCCCAGGGCGCGGGCCTTGGCAAGGTCGGTCTCGACGCAGACCTTCTGCTCCACCGCCAGCCACTTGTCGGGGCCGAGGATGGACTTGGCCAGTGCCGTATGCTCCGGCGTCACGTTGTAGGGCACGGCGCCGCGGGTGCGTTTGCCGGCGAGCTCCAGCATCTTCGGGCCAAGGGCGGCCAGCGCAATGGGCCAGTCCTCGGTGGTGTCCTTCTGGATGCCGTCGAGATAGGCGCGCATGGCCGGGATCGGCTTGTCGTAGCGGTGGCCGCGCAGGCCCTCGACCATCGGGATATGGCTGACGCCGAGGCCGAGGATGAAGCGGCCGCCGTTCAGCGCATTCAGCGTCGCCATGCCGCGCTGGGCGGTGAAGGCATCCCGGGCATAGATATTGGCGATGGAGCTGCCGACATTGAGGGTCGTCGTCGAGGCCAGCAGATGGGCGGCGAGGGAGAAGGATTCATAGCCGCGGCTCTCCGGGTACCAGAAGGTGCCGTAGCCCAGCTGCTCCACGCTGCGGGCCAGCGCCGCCAGTTGGGCAGCGTCCAGCCGGTCGGTCGGGTACCAGACCCCGAGACGTCCCAGTTCCATGCCCAGTCCCTCCGTTTGGCGGCTAACATTGTCCCGCCGGGCCGTCCTGTCCACACCATCCCCCCTCGGGGCTCTGGTCTTGGGGGCCCCGGACGACTAGATCGTGGGCAACCCTGACCCGAGAAGAGATCTGCCCGTGGACGCCCTTACTCCGGCCGAATCCGTTGCGGAGGCCCCGAACCAGGTTTCGGCCGAGGCGGCCCGGCGGCGCACCTTCGCCATCATCGCCCACCCCGACGCCGGCAAGACCACCCTGACCGAGAAGCTGCTGCTGCGCGGCGGCGCCATCCAGCTCGCGGGGGCCGTGCGGGCCAAGGGCAATGCCCGGCGGACCCGGTCGGACTGGATGAAGATCGAGCAGGACCGCGGGATCTCGGTCGCCACCTCGGTCATGACCTTCGAGCGCGGCGGGCTGGTCTTCAACCTGCTGGATACGCCGGGCCACGAGGATTTCTCGGAAGACACCTACCGTACCCTGACCGCGGTGGATGCCGCCGTCATGGTGCTCGACGCGGCGAAGGGCATAGAGGCGCAGACCAAGAAGCTGTTCGAGGTGTGCCGCCTGCGCGACATCCCGATCATCACCTTCATCAACAAGATGGACCGGGAGGCGCGCGAGCCCTTCGAGCTGCTGGAGGAGATCGAGCAGACCCTGGCCCTCGACGCCGCCCCGGTCGCCTGGCCGGTCGGGCGTGCCTCGGAATTCGCCGGGACCTGGGACATGCTCGACCGCCACTTCCTGCCGGTGGACGCCGACGACCGCTCCGCCGTCGACATGGACGGGCCGGAGGACCCGAAGCTGGCCGGGCTGGTTGGTGCCGCCCGCGCCGCGGCCCTGGCCGAGGAAGTGGGCCTGGCCGAGGCCGGCTGCCCCGAATTCGACCTGGAGGCCTTCCGCCAGGGCACCCTGACGCCGGTCTTCTTCGGCAGCGCGCTCCGCGACTTCGGCATCGGCCACCTGCTGGACGGCCTCGCCCGCTACGCCCCGCCGCCGCAGGCCCGCAGCGCCGATACCCGCGCAGTGGAGCCGGGCGAGCCGGCGCTGACCGGCTTCGTCTTCAAGGTGCAGGCCAACATGGACCCGAACCACCGGGACCGGGTGGCCTTCGTCCGGCTCTGTTCCGGCAAGCTGGTGAAGGGGATGCGGCTGCGCCAGACCCGGACCGGCAAGCAGGTTCCGGTCAACGCGCCGCTGTTCTTCTTCGCCAAGGACCGCCAGGTGGCGGAGGAAGCCTGGCCGGGGGATGTGGTCGGCGTCGCCAACCACGGCACCTTGCGGATCGGCGATACCCTGACCGAGGGAGAGGCGCTGAATTTCCGGGGGGTGCCGAGCTTCGCGCCGGAAATCCTCCGCCACGTCCGGCTCGAGGACCCGATGCTGGCGAAGAAGCTGAAGACCGCGCTCTCCCAGCTCGCCGAGGAGGGCGTGGTGCAGCTGTTCCGGCCGTTGGACGGGTCGAACCCGGTGGTCGGCGTCGTCGGGCAGCTGCAGCTCGACGTGCTTGCCAGCCGGCTGAAGGTGGAATACGGCGTCCCCGCCGGCTTCGACGACACCATTTGGTCGATGATGCGCTGGGTCACCCCGGTGGATGCCGCCGACAAGGCGGCGCTGGACCGCTTCGCCACCGCCAGCCGGCGGGATGCCGGCGAGGATCACGACGGCGAGCTGGTGGCCTTCTTCAGCTCCGACTGGCGGCGCAACCGGGCCGAGGAGGAATGGCCGATGCTGCGCTTCCATGCGGTGCGGGAACAGCATGGGCTGGAGCTGATCAAGCGGTAGAGCGCGATCGTCCGGGTGGACCCACCGAAAGGCGTGAATCGCGTGACCAAACAATGAGCTGGACCGTGATCCGCGCTGCCGGAAGCGCGGTTCACGGTCTGGCGGCGGAACCCTGGCGCCGTCCGGTGTGTTTCATCCGTGAGTGCCGCGACCCGCGGCCCCGGCGTGGCCCACCCCTTGAGGGTGCCGACCCGCCTCCCCGCCCCTGACCCGGGCGGCCCTCGCAGGAGAGACATCCTTGACGACCGCAACGGACGCCGTTCTGGCGCAGCTTTCGCTCGACGCCTATGCCGACACCCCGGTCCTGCCGACCGGCTTCGTCGCCGCCAGCCTGCCGGTGACCCTCAGCGCCGGCGAGACCTACGCCGGCGGCGTCTTCCACAGCGCCAATGCCGCCGCCCTCGCCACCGAGGCGACCCTCGACGGCAAGGACAGCCTGATCGTCGCCTTCCGCGGCAGCGACGACGCGACCGACAGCCTGCACGACCTGCAGAACATCAACGCGGACTACCCGCTGTTCGCCTCGCTGATCCAGGCGGTGGACGCGGCGGCGGCGAGCGGCCGCTACGACCAGGTGGTGGTCACCGGCCATAGCCTCGGCGGCGCCATGGCGCAGCTCTATATGGCGGAGCACCCGGACCAGCCCGGTGGCCTGGCCCATGACGCGACCACCTTCGGCTCGCCCGGTGCCCTCCTGCCGGCCGGCGATGATGCGCGGGTGACGAATTTCGTCATCGCCGACGATCCCGCGGTGGCGCTCGGCGCGCATCGGGCCGAGGTAGGGGAGATCCTGCGTGCCGAGCCGGCCCTGGCGCAGCTTGCCGCACGTGAGGCGGCAGCGGCTTTCCCCGGGCTGACCGCGGACCAGGCCCTGGCGAGCCTCGGCAGCCTGACGGTGAACTACCAGAACCGTGGCGAGCTCGTGGTGCTGCCGGGGCACGACGGGGTGGTCTCGCCGGCGGCGGCGGTGGCCGGGCTGGCCCAGTTGGACGTCGGCCAGCATGCGCCGGAGCTCTATGCCGGCAGCGTCGCCCTGGCGGCGGCGCAGCCGGAGCAGGAGGTGGTGGTGCCGGAGGCGCCGGTGGCCGATGCCGGGTTGCTGGCGTTGCGGGCCATCTACGACGGCGACGGCCGGGACCCGCAGGCCGCCCAGGGGCTGTTCGAGGCCTGGGCCGGCGCCTTGCGGGCCGATGCGGTGGCGACGGGCAACGACGCCTTCACCATAGCGCGGGACGAACTGACCCAGCTCGGCCACGGCCTGCACCTCCTGGGCTAGAGCGGGTTCCGTTCGCACCGGCTCACGGAGCCCGCTCTAGCCTGTTGTTCTGGCGAGCAAACATCTCCGGTCTGATGAGTCCATCAGATCGGAGTTTGCTCTGGGCTGGCCTGCCGCCGCGCCGTGGCCAGCAGGTGCCGCAGTGCGGCGGCGTAGCCCAGGGCATCATCCAGGGCACAATGGGTGTGCCCATGCCCGCCGTACCAGGCAGCCGGCCAACGGGACCGGTCGCTCTCGGCATAGCGGCGGCCGGTGGCGCCCATGGCGAAGGAGGCGAGGTCGAGGCCGCCGCCCTCGAACAACGGCCTGCCCGGCCGGGGCCCATGGAGGAGCCGGACCCCGGCGAAGCGCCAGAGGTACCAGGCGATCCAGGCGCCATCGAACAGGGTCGGCTGGCCGACGAAGACCGCCGGACCCGGCAGGGCGCGGACCCAGGCGACGTAATCGGCCATGACCGCGGCCGGGTCACGCGGGTCGCGGGTGGCGGCGGCCCAGGCCTCGGGCTCGGTCCGCCACCAGTCCATGGTCGCCGGCTCGGTGGCCAGGCCCGGCACCGGCCGCAGCGTCGCGGCGAAGCGGCCGACGTCCTCGCCGGTCGCCTCGGTGATGGCGACCGAGGCGAAGCTGATCATCGAATGCTCGCCCGGGCGCAGCCCGTCGGCCTCGATGTCGGTGACGACGAAGACCGTGTCCGCCACCCGGATCAGCCGGCGAAGGGATCGCGCAGGGTGATGGTGTCGTCGCGGTCCGGGCTGGTGGAGAGCAGCACCACCGGGGCCTCGACCAGCTCCTCGATCCGCCGGACGTATTTCACCGCCGCCGCCGGCAGTTCCCCGTAGGAACGGGCGCCGCGGGTGGAGGTGGTCCAGCCTTCCAGGATCTCATAGACCGGCTCGGCCGCGGCCTGGGCGCCGGCGGCGGCCGGCAGCCGGCGGAAGGTCTCGCCCTTGATGGTGTAGCCGGTGCAGATCTTCAGCTCGGTCAGGCCGTCGAGCACGTCGAGCTTGGTCAGCGCCAGGCCCTGGATGCCCCCCGTCTTGACCGCCTGGCGGACCATGCAGGCGTCGAACCAGCCGCAACGGCGCGGGCGGCCGGTGACGGTGCCGAATTCGCGGCCCCGCTCGCCGAGGCCCTGGCCGATTTCGTCCTTCAGCTCGGTCGGGAAAGGCCCGCTGCCGACCCGGGTCGAATAGGCCTTGGCGATGCCGAGCACCATGCCGATGGCATCCGGTCCGATGCCGGCGCCTGCCGCCGCCGCGCCGGCGCAGGTATTGCTGCTGGTCACGTAGGGGTAGGTGCCGTGGTCGACGTCGAGCATGACGGCCTGGGCGCCCTCGAAGAGCACGCGCTGGCCGTTGTGGCGGGTCGCGTCCAGCCGTTCCCAGATGGCTTCCGAGAAGGGCAGCAGCTTCGGGGCGAGCGCCAGCAGGCCGTCCAGCAGCGCCTGCTTCTCGAATTCCGGGGCGCCAAGGCCGCGCAGCAGGCTGTTGTGGTGCAGCAGCAGCTCATCGAGCTTGGCCGAGAGGGTGGCGGGCTCGGCCAGGTCGCAGAGGCGGATGGAGCGGCGGCCGACCTTGTCCTCGTAGGCCGGGCCGATGCCGCGCCCGGTGGTACCGATCTTGTCCTCGCCGCGGGCGGCCTCGCGCGCCTTGTCCAGCGCCGGGTGCAGCGGCAGGATGAGCGGGGTGTTCTCGGCGATGCGGAGGTTCTCGGGCGTGACCGAGAGGCCCTGGGCCGCGACCTTGGCGATCTCGTCCAGCAGCGCCTGCGGGTCCAGCACCACGCCGTTGCCGATGATGCCCAGCTTGCCGCGGACCACGCCGGAGGGCAGCAGGCTGAGCTTGTAGGTCTGCTCACCGACGACCAGCGTGTGGCCGGCGTTGTGGCCGCCCTGGAAGCGCACGACGATATCGGCCCGGCTGGCCAGCCAGTCCACCACCTTGCCCTTGCCCTCGTCGCCCCATTGGGCGCCGATCACCGCGACATTGGCCATTGCTCAGTCGTCCTTGTTGAATGGCAATGCGGCACCGTCCCGCAGGACATGGGTGCAGCGTAGCGCGGCCGGGGCATCCGTGGGTGCCAGGGCGGCGACGGTGGCGAAACCCTGGTCCCGCAGCGCCCGCACCGCATCCTGCGGCGCGCCGAGCGGGATGAAGACCCGCGGCCGCGGCGGGGTCCGGGTGGCGGCGCGGAGCACGGCATCGGGGTAGAGGCTCATGCCCGTCGCCGGCTCGTCATTCGCCGAGACGTAGCGGCCGCCGCGGGCCAGCTCCCCGGTGGCGCCGGGTCCGTACAGGGTGAAGGCGACGCCGACGTGGTAGCGGAAGCCGCGGAACTCGACCGGGTCGAGGGTGATGCGGAGCCTGGGCTCCCGCGCGCGGATGGCGGCGATGACGGCGCGGGAGTTGTCGGCGATGGCCCGGGCGGCGGGCGGCAGGTCGAGCGAGGCCAGCGCCGCCAGCGCCCCATCGGCCGGGCCGGCGGCGGCGAGCAGCACCGGCAGGGCGGCGGCGAGCGGCCCGGCCTGCGCGGCCAGCTCGGCGGTGGCGGCGGCATCCTTGCGGTCCAGCGCCAGGGCCAGGCGCTGGCGCAGCGCCGCGGGGACGCCGGCGGCCTCCAGCAGGGCCGGGGTCATGGTCGGCAGGGTGACGTCCAGCGAGACGCTGGCGACGCCGGCCCGGGCCAGGGCTTCGGCGGCGACCAGGGCGACCTCGGCATCGGCCTCCGGCGCGGCGCTGCCGATCAGCTCGATGCCGGTCTGCGGCAGCTGCCGCTCGGGGGCGAGCTGGGTGCCGCGGACGCGCAGCACCTGGCCGGCGTAGCAGAGCCGCAGCGGGCGGGACTGCAGGCCGAGGCGGGTGGCGGCGATGCGGGCGACCTGGGGGGTGGTATCGGCGCGCAGCCCCATCATCCGCTGGCTGACCGGGTCCATCAGCCGGAAGGTCTGCTCGGCGACCGCGGCGCCGGAGCCGGCGAGCAGGCTGTCCTCGAATTCCAGCAGCGGCGGCTTGACGCGCTCGTAGCCATGGCCGGCGAAGGCCGCCATCAGCGCCTCGACCAGCACCGCCTCGCGCTCGGCCTCGGGCGGCAGCAGATCCATGAGCCCGGCGGGGAGCAGGGCTGGATTGGGGACATCATCGGTCATGCGGGCGCGGGTTTGGCAGGGGGGAGTGAGGGATGCAAGCCCGGGAGCATGCGCGGCAGGCCCGCGACCGGCTCAGGCGGTGACGCCGTAATCGGCCAGCTCCGGCCGCATCGCCTCGATGACGAAATCGACGAAGGCGGCGGGGGCATCGAGGTAGAATTCGCGGTCCGAATAGGCGCCGACCGACGCCTCCATCCCATGTGCTGCGGCCCAGGCGGCGAGCGCCTCGAGATCCTGCCGCGGCGTCTCGCTGAGGAAGGCGACCTGGGAGCGCAGCTTGTCGGCATCGCGTCCCGGGGTGGGGCTGCGGCTGAACTGGAGGTCGACGTTGGCGCCGGGCTGGCGGAGCCAGATGGCGCGCTCGGTCCGGCGGAGGATGACGAAGCGGAGCTGGGTGGTCAGCATCTCCACCACCGTCTCGAAATACTCGGGCGCGAGGCGGTTGGCGACGTGGTTGAATTGCATGGCGGGGCCGGCTCCGGGGGCTGCCGGAGCCTAGCCCGGGGACCCGCCGGCGTCATGCGCCCTTGCGCCACGGCAAGCCTCAGGCCGCTTGGGGCGGCATGGCCGAGAGGTCCATCCACATGACTTCCCAGTGGTGGCCGTCCGGATCCTCGAGGCTGCGGCCGTACATGAAGCCATGGTCCTGCACCGGGCCGGGGTCGGTGCGGCCGCCGGCGGGCGCGGCCGCCTCGGCCATGCGGTCCACCCCGGCGCGGTCCTCGGCCGAGAGGCAGATCAGGGCGGCGCTGGTCTTGTGGGTATCGGCCACGGGCTTCGTGGTGAACATGGCGTATTTGGCGTGGGTGAGCAGCATGGCGTGGATGGTCTCGGAAAAGACCATGCAGGCGGCGGTGTCGTCGCTGAACTGCGGGTTCAGCCTGGCGCCGATGGCTTCGTAGAAGCGGATCGAGCGCGGCAGGTCGGTGACGGGCAGGTTCACGAAGATCAGCCGGGCCATGGTGCTTGCCTTCCGCTTGGTGTTTGACCAGCCTGCCGCATCAAGTTATGAAATACAACCATGAAGTCAGAAAAAATAACTTCAACCGTTGCACCGCATCGCTGGTACGCGGATGCCTGCGCCGCCGCCCATGCGCTCGATCTGGTGGGGGAGCGCTGGGCGCTGCTGGTGATGCGGGAGCTGATGTTCGGGCCGCGCCGGTTCAGCGCGCTGCGCGCCAGCCTACCGGGGATCAGCGCCAACGTGCTGACCCAGCGGCTGGAGGGGCTCGAGGCGGCCGGTATCCTGCTGCGCCGCCGGCTGCCGCCGCCGGGGGCGGTGCAGGTCTATGAGCTCACCCCCTGGGGGCTGGAGAGCGAGCCGATCTTCCAGGCGCTGGGCCGCTGGGCGGCACGCTCCCCGGCGCATGACCCCACCCTGCCCTTCAGCGCGGCCTCGCTGCTGCTGTCGCTGCGGACCATGCTGGATGCGGGGCGGGCGGCAGGGCTCACGGCGCGGATCGGCTTCCGGCTGGGGGCGGAGCGGTATCTCGGCGTCCTGGCGGCGGGGCGGATCGAGATCGCGGCCGGGCCGCTGGATGGCGCCGATGTGGTCTTCGACGGCGCTCCGGCGGTGATCGCCGGCGCGATCTACGGCGGCCAGCCGCTGGCGGCGCTGGAGGCGGCGGGGGTGCTGCGCCTCACCGGCGACCGGGCGCTGGCCGGGCGCTTCGTGACGCTGTTCCCGCTGCCGGAGAAGGCGCCCCCGGCTTCTTTGCGCGCGGCTCAGTCCACCGCTTCGCGCGATTCCACATAGGCCATCAGGTTCTCCAGCCGGTCGGCCTCGCTGGCCGGCTTGTCGGTGCGGATGCGGGCGATGCGGGGGAAGCGCAGCGCGACGCCGGACTTGTGCCGGCCGGAGAGCTGGGCGGCGTCGAAGATGACTTCCAGCACCAGCGCCTTCTCCACCTCGCGCACCGGGCCGAAGCGGCCGGTGGTGTGGTTGCGGATCCAGCGGTCGAGCCAGCCCAGCTCCTCATCGGTGTAGCCGGAATAGGCCTTGCCGATCGGGACCAGCTCCTCGCCCCCCTCCCCGTCCGGGCGCCAGAGGCCGAAGGTATAGTCGGAGTAGAAGCTGCTGCGCTTGCCATGGCCGCGCTGGGCATACATCAGCACGGCGTCGATGCTCAGCGGGTCGCGCTTCCACTTCCACCAGAGGCCCTTCTGCCGGCCCGCGACATAGGCGCTGTCGGCCCGCTTCAGCATCAGCCCCTCGATCGAGGCGGCCCGCGCCCCGTCCCGCACCTCGCCGAGCTGGGCCACGGAGGCGAAGGCGATCTGGGCCGAGAGGTCCATGCGCGGCGGGGCGTGGCGCTCGACCCAGGCCTCCAGCCGCGCGCGCCGCGCATCGAAAGGCAGCGGACGCAGGTCCTCGCCGCCGTCGAACAGCAGGTCGTACAGGCGGACGCCGGCGGGGTGGTCCTTCTGCAGCTTCGGCCCGGCGGTCTTGCGGTTGAGCCGCTGCTGCAGGTCGGCGAAGGGGGCGACGGCGCCGTCCCGGATGACCAGCAGCTCGCCGTCCAGCACCGCGTGGAAGTCCATCGCCGCCAGGATCTCCGGGAAGGCGGCGGAGACATCCTCGCCGCCGCGGCTCCAGATCCGCCTGCCGCCGGGGCCGGCGGTGAGCTGGACGCGGATGCCGTCCCATTTCCACTCGGCCCGCCAGGCGGCGGGGTCCAGCGCCGCGAGGTCCTTGTCCTCCAGGGGGTGGGCCAGCATCAGCGGGCGGAAGACCGGGGCGTCGCGCGGGTCCGGCATGGGCGCGCGGCCCTCGAGCCAGTCGAAGATCGGGCCATAGGGCGGTGGGATGCCATGCCAGAGCTCCTCCAGCGCCTCGACCGGCTGGCCGGACCATTCGGCCAGCGCGACGCGGGCGAGGCGGCCGGAGACGCCGACGCGGAGGCCGCCGGTGATGAGCTTGATCAGCGCCAGCCGGCCGCTGGAATCGAGCGTGTCCAGCCAGCCCGCGATCAGTGTCGGCAGCTCCGCCTTGGGCGTGACCTCCAACGCCTCGACCACCTCGGAGAGCAGCGGCGGCGGGGCATTCACGCCCTGGCGTTCCGGCCAGATGAGGGCGACCGTCTCGGCGAGGTCGCCGACGTAGTCGTGGCTGAGGGCGAGCAGCACCGGGTCGGTGCGGCCGGCGGCGAGGTCGCGGATCATCGCCGGCTTGGCGACGCTGAAGACCAGCTCCTCGGTCAGTGCGGCGAGGCCGATGCCCCGCTCGGGGTCCGGCTGGGTGGCGAACCAGTCCCGCAGCAGGGCCAGCTTGGCGTTGCGGCCGGGGGTGAAGACCAGGCGTTCCAGCAGCTCGGCGAAGGCGGCGACGCTCATGCCGTGGCCTCGGGGGCCGGGAGGGGGGCGGCACCCGGCTCCGCCAGGATGGGGGAAGCACCCGGCTCAGCCGGGAGGGCATCGTCCTCGTCCTCGCCCAGGCCGATCAGGTGCAGCGCCCGGCCGCGGATGCCGCGCAGGGCCAGGGCATGGATCAGCGCGTCGTCGCGGCCATGGGTGACCCAGACCTCGGGCGCGCCGGTCTCGTCGATGGTGCGGTTCAGCTCGTCCCAGTCGGCATGGTCGCTGATGACCAGCGGCAGCTCGACGCCGCGGGTCCTGGCCCGCTGGCGCACCCGCATCCAGCCGCTGGCGACGGCGGTGACCGGCTCGGCCAGCCGCCGGGCCCAGCGGTCGGCGATGGCCGAGGGCGGGGCGAGGACGATGGCGCCCTTCAGCGCCGCCTTGTTGGCGACGGTCGCCGGCAGCAGCTCCCCCAGCGGGACGCCCAGTTCCTCGTACAGCCGGCAGAGGGTCTGCTGGGCGCCGTGCAGGTGGAGGGGCCGGTCCCAGCCGGCGGCGCGCAGCAGGGTGATCAGCCGCTGGCACTTGCCCAGCGCGTAGCAGCCGACGACATGGGTCCGCTCGGGGAACAGCGTCAGGCTGTGCAGCAGCTTGGCGATCTCCTGCGCCGGCGGTGGGTGGCGGAAGACCGGCAGGGCGAAGGTCGCCTCGGTGACGAAGACGTCGCAGGTGACCGGCTCGAAGGGGGCGCAGGTGGCATCCGCCTGGCGCTTGTAGTCGCCGGAGACGACGGCGCGGCTGCCGCGCCACTCCAGCACCACCTGGGCCGAGCCGAGCACATGCCCGGCCGGGACCAGCCGCAGGGTGACCTCGCCGAGCCGCAGCGCCTCGCCGTAGCGGAGCGGCTGCTGGGTGGCGCCCGCCCCCTGCCCCATCCGTGCCCGCATGATGGCCAGCGTCTCCGGCGTAGCGAGGACCGCGGCATGGCCGGGCCGGGCGTGGTCGGCGTGGCCATGGGTGACGACGGCGCGCTCCACCGGGCGGCCCGGGTCGATGTAGAAGCCGCCCGGCTCGCAGAAGAGGCCGGAAGGCGTGGGGCGAAGCCAGGTCTCGGGATGCGGCATGCGGCGGGGCGGCCCGTTCGTGATCCGTTCAAATGCCTGGCGGCGGCGAGGGTTGCCGCCGCCCCGCGCCGAACCCGCTCAGCCGCGGACGGGCTCGGCGACCTCCTGGGCGAGCCGGGCGAAAATCGCGCGGACCGAGGCCGCGGTCGCCTCCCGTGCGGCGCCGGCCCGGACCTCGGCCAGGCTCCACATCCAGCTGCGCGGCGGGTCGTCGCGCATGTCCCAGCCGGGGAAGAGGCGGGTCTCGAGGTCATCGGCGTGCAGCAGGGCGACGTCGAGGTGGCGGTCGTCCTGCAGGATGCGGCCGAAGGTGCGGGTGACGGCGGAGCGCGGCCCCTCCAGCAGCTGCACGAAGAGATCGGCGCGGCAGATCAGGGCGCCGGTGATGCCGTTCGCGCGGTTGTGGCGGCGGGCGCTCATCAGGATGTCGTCCAGCGCCTCGGGGCCGAAGCCGAAGGGCCGTGAGGTGTAGATCAACTGCATCAGCCGCATCGCCGCTTCCTTCCCCGCTCGACGGGGATACTGGCAGGTCCCGTGCCGGCATGGCTATGGTCGTGGGTGACGGGGCCTCACACGGCGGTGCGGCCATTTCCCTGTGGCGCGGCAGGGTGCGGGCGGGATATGTCGGCAGGGCGTGACGGTCGGGCGGGTTACGGCGCCATGACGACGGCTTCACGGAACTTGGGAAAGTATTTCCCTTCTTCGGCTAGGGAGGCCCGGGGCGGGAACCCCGCGCAGTCTCGCGCGTCAATCGAAGTCGGGCCCGCGATGGGCCGATTGCTGCGTGATGCAGGGATGAAGGGTGTTGGATGTCGCCAGTGCAGGCGGAGGCGGCAAGAGGTGGCGGCATAGCGCTGGACGCGCATTTCCGCCTGTTGGCCGACCATGCGCCAATGATGATTTGGCACGCGACGCCGGACCGCTCGCGGGCCTTCTTCAACCAGCCCTGGCTGGATTTCACCGGCCGCACGCTGGATGCCGAGCTGGGCTTCGGCTGGGCCGAAGGCCTGCATGACGAGGACCGCGCCCGCTTCGAGGCCGCGGCCGCCGAAGCCTTCGAGGCGCGCAAGCCCTTCTCCATCGACTACCGGCTGCGCCGCCACGACGGCGCTTGGCGCTGGCTGCTCGACACCGCCCGTCCCTTCAGCAAGGACAGCGCCTTCGCCGGCTACTTCGGCTCCTGCGTCGACATCACCGACATGAAGCAGGCGCTCGACGAACGGCGGCGGGCGCTGGCGGAGCGGGAGCTGTTGCTGGCCGAGCTGCATCACCGGGTGAAGAACAACGCCCAGGCGACCACCTCCTTCCTTGGGCTGCAGGCCAGCCGGGCGACCAACCCGGAGGTGGCGGCGGCGCTCCGCGGCGCGGCGATGCGGGTGATGCTGGCGACGCTGGTGCAGGACCGGATGTTCCGCGTGGCCGAAGGCGCCGAGATCGACCTCGGCCCGGAGCTGGCGGCGACGGCGCAGACCGCGCTCGACGTGGTGGCGAAGCCGCGCATCCGGCTGGAGGTGCGGGCCGAGGAGCGGCTGGCGCTGCCGGTTTCGCTGGCAACGCCCCTGGCGCTGATCGTGAACGAGCTGGTCGTCAACTCGGCCCGGCATGCCTTCCCCGACGGCCGTGGCGGCACCGTCCGGCTCGAGCTGCGCCAGGCGGCGCCCGGGCTTGGCGAGCTGGTGGTCTCCGACGACGGGATCGGCCTGCCGGACGGGCAGCAGCGCAACACGCCGGAGGGCTGCCTCGGGCTGCACCTGGTGCCCCGGCTGGCCCGCCAGGCCCATGCCAGCCTGCGGATCGAGAACGACGACGGCACCCGGGTGACCCTGCGCTTCGCCTGCGCCTGAGCCGGCGTCCGCCCAGGATCTGGGCTCGGGGGATGCACCCCGGGGAGGCTTCCCAGGCGGGGTGAGCCCGGCCATATTGCCCAGGCATGGGAACATTGCCGGAACTTTTTGCCGCCTGGTTCGCCGGCCGCGGCTGGACCCCGCGGCCGCACCAGCTCGCCCTGCTGCGGGCCGCGGCGGCGGGCGACTCGGCGCTGCTGATCGCCCCGACCGGCGGCGGCAAGACCCTGGCCGGATTCCTGCCCAGCCTGGTGACCCTGCACCGGACCCCGCGACCGCCCGGGCCGGGCGCGCTGCATACCCTCTACATCTCGCCGCTGAAGGCCCTGGCGGTGGATATCGCCCGCAACCTCATGGCCCCGGTCGAGGACATGGGCCTGCCGATCCGCATCGAGACCCGCACCGGCGACACCCCGCAGAACCGCCGGGCGCGGCAGAAGGACGACCCGCCGCATATCCTGCTGACCACGCCGGAAAGCCTGGAGCTGCTGCTCTCCCAGCCCGAGGCCGGGGAATTCTTCGGCGGCCTCGGCGCGGTGGTGGTGGACGAGATCCATGCCCTGGCCGGCAGCAAGCGCGGCGACCAGCTGGCGCTCGGCCTGGCGCGGCTGGGCCGGCTGGCGCCGGCGGCGCGGCGGGTCGGGCTTTCCGCCACGGTCGCCTGGCCGGAGCCGCTGCGCGCCTTCCTCAGCCCGAGCGGCCGCGCCGGGGATGTGCGCCTGGTGCAGGTCAGGGGCGGCGCCCCGCCCGAGCTCTCCATCACCCTGCCCGAGGGCCGGCTGCCCTGGGGCGGGCACATGGGCCTTGCATCGATGCCCGAGGTCTACCGCCGCATCCGCGAGGCCGGGGTCACCATCGTCTTCGTCAATACCCGGGCGCAGTCCGAGCTCTGCTTCCAGGCGCTGTGGCGGCTGAACGACGACAACCTGCCGATCGCCCTGCACCACGGCTCGCTCACGGTCGAGCAGCGGCGGAAGGTCGAGGCGGCGATGGCCGCGGGGAAGCTGCGGGCGGTGGTGGCGACCGCCTCGCTCGACCTCGGGATCGACTGGGGCAACGTCGACCAGGTGATCCAGGTCGGGGCGCCGAAGGGCGTGGCGCGGCTGCTGCAGCGGGTCGGCCGCGCCAATCACCGGATGGACGAGGCCTCGCGCGCCATACTCGTGCCGGCCAACCGCTTCGAGGTCATCGAATGCACCGCGGCGCTGGAGGCGGTGCGCCACGGCGAGCTGGACGGCGACCCGCCGCGGCCGGGCGGGCTCGACGTGCTGGCGCAGCACGTGCTGGCCATGGCCTGCCACGCGCCCTTCCACCCGGATGAGTTCTTCGCCGAGGTCACCCGGGCGGCGCCCTATGCAACCCTGTCGCGTCGGGACTTCGACGACGTGGTCCGCTTCGTCGAGGACGGCGGCTATGCGCTGAAGGTCTATGAGCGCTTCCGCAAGCTGTTCCGCGATGCCGAGGGCCTGGTGCACGTGCGGGACACCCGCGTGGCGCGGCAGCTGCGGATGAACCTCGGCACCATCGTCGAGACGCCGCTGATCAAGGTGCGCCTCCGCGGCGGGCCGGTGCTGGGCGAGGTCGAGGAATGGTTCGTCTCGACGCTCGTCGCCGGCGACTGCTTCATCTTCGCCGGCCAGACCCTGCGCTTCGAGGCGCTGGACGCGATGAGCGCCGTCGTCTCGCGCGGCGGCGAGGGCGACCCGCGCGTGCCCGCCTATGCCGGCAGCCGCCTGCCGCTCAGCACCTGGCTGGCGGCGCGGGTGCGGGAGATCCTGCACGACCCGCGGAAGTGGCGGCTGCTGCCCCAGCCGGTGCGCGACTGGCTGCGGCTGCAGCAGAAGCAGTCGGCGCTGCCGGAGAAGGACGGCATGCTGGTCGAGACCTTCCCGCGCGGAAGCCGCTGGTTCATGGTCGCCTACTGCTTCGAGGGACGGCTGGCGCATCAGACGCTCGGGATGCTGGTGACCAAGCGGATGGAGCGGCTCGGCTTCGGCCCGCTTGGCTACCTCGCCACCGACTACGTGCTGGCGACCTGGAGCGCCTTCGAGCCCACCGATGTCGCGCAGTTCTTCGAGGAGGACATCCTCGGCGAGGAGCTGGAGGAGTGGATGGCCGAAAGCTCCATGCTCCGCCGCACCTTCCGCAACATCGCGACCATCGCCGGGCTGCTCGAGAAGAACTACCCCGGCCAGGAAAAGCGCCCCCGCCAGATGACCATGAATGCCGACCTGATCTACGACGTGCTGCGCAAGCACGAGCCCGACCACGTGCTGCTGCGGGCGACCCGGCAGGAGGCCGCCGGCGGCCTGACCGACGTGGCCCGCATCGGCCTGGTGCTGGCCCGCGCCAAGGGCCGCATCAAGCACATGGCGCTCGACCGGGTCTCGCCGCTGGCGGTGCCGGCGCTGATCGAGGAGGGCCGCGAATGGGTCGCCGGTGGCGCCGAGGATGCGCTGCTGGCCGAGGCGGAGGCGATGGTCGATGACGTGACCGGCGGGGCGGAGGCCTTCTCCGGCCTGCTGGCCGAGGTGACGGAGGCGGTGCGGGTCCGCGCCGGCATCGTCGACAAGCCGCGCCACCGCGAACGCCGCCCGCGCAACGCCCGCTTCATCCGCACCGCACCGCGCGGCGTGACCGGGGCATGACCGCGGCGCCGATCCATGTCGCCGGCGAGCGGCTGATGCTCGACCCCGCCGGCGTGCTGCACTGGCCGGCCCGGCGCACCCTGGTGGTCGCCGACCTGCACCTGGAGAAGGGCAGCTCCTTCGCTGCCGCAGGCCGCTTCCTGCCGCCCTACGACACGCGCGAGACGCTGGAGCGGCTGGCGCTGCTGCTGCGCCGCTGGCGGCCGGTGCGGATCATCGCGCTGGGCGACAGCTTCCACGACCGCGGCGGCGCCGCCCGGCTGCCGCTGGCCGAGGCCGAGGCGCTGCGGCGGATGCTGGCCGGGCTGGAGATGGTCTGGGTCCTCGGCAACCATGACCCCGACCCGCCGGAAGGGCTGCCGGGGCTGGCGGCGGAGGAGTTCACGGATGGCCGGCTGGTCTTCCGGCATCAGGCGCTGCCGCCCGCCTCCCGCTTCGCGACGCAGCCGGGGGCGGAGATCTCGGGGCATTTCCATCCCAAGGCGACCATGGCGACGCGCGCCGGGGGCATCACCCGGCCCTGCTTCCTCGCCGACGGGCGGCGGGTGATGCTGCCGGCCTTCGGTGCCTTCACCGGTGGGCTCGACGTCCGCGACCCGGCGATCGCCGACCTGTTCCCGCGGGGCGCGCGTGCCTTCCTGCTGGGACGGGAACGGCTGTTCAGCATGCCGACCGGGCCCTGCCGCATGCCGGCGGTGCCGGCGCCGGCAGCGCCCTTCGCCTGAGCGGGGTGGCGCAGGGCGCCGCGGGGCGCCCTGCGTCGGTGTCCGGCCGCGTTGCCGCGGGCTGCTTAGGGGAACAGCACCTGGCTGACGGCGTGGATGATGCCGTTGTTGGCGATGATGTCCGGGCCGACGACCAGCGCGGGCGCCTGCACGTTCAGGCCGCCGGCGCCGAAGCTGCCGGACTGCTGCGCGGGCGCCGGGTTGGTGACGGCGATCTTGCCGCCCTCGTTGGCGACGCGCAGCTCGGCGCCGTTGACCGTTTTGAAGCGGCGGTCGCCGGTGAGGCCCGAGGAGGGCATGGAGCCGGGGACGATGTGGTAGGCGATCAGCTCGCGCAGCCGCAGCGGGTCGACGCTGGTCTGGCTGATGCCGCCGCCGGCGCCCTGCTGCAGCAGGTCGGTCATGCGGGCATTGACCACGTCGAAGGCGGCATCGACCGGGGCGAAGATGGTGACGCCGGCGGTGGAGCGGAGCTGGTCGGTGGCGCCGGCGCGGCCGATGAGTTCGATGAAGCGGTTGAAGCGGCCGTCGGCAGCCAGCGTCTCCATCACGTTGCGGTTCTGCGCCTGGGCGGGGCGCAGGCCCAGTGCCAGCGCCCCGCCGGCGACCGCAGTGGCCAGCAGGTGGCGGCGATTGGCGTGTATCATGAGGCTCTTATCCTTCGTCTTGCAGCGACTGGTTGAGCAGGCCTGATCCAGGCCAACGGAAGAGAAGCGCTCCCGTTCGATTGCGCAACGCGACAGGCCCGCATCGGTTCGCCCGTGTTCACCGCAGGGGGAGGTCGCGTTTTATCGGGGAAGACCTAAATGGGAGCGATGCACAGCTCATCGCCGCCGGCACTCGTTTGGTTCCGCCAGGACCTCCGCCTCGCCGACAACCCTGCCCTGGCGGCCGCGACCGGAGGCCTGGCCGCGGCCCGCCGCATCCTGCCGGTCTATGTCCTGGATCCGGATGCCGCCGGCCGCTGGGCACCGGGCGGTGCCGGGCGCTGGTGGCTGCATTATTCCCTCGAATCGCTCGGCCGGTCGCTCGCGGCATGCGGGGCGCCGCTGCTGCTGGTGCGCGGCCGGGCGGAGATCGTCATCCCCGCCCTGGCCGATGCGGTCGGCGCGGCGGAGGTCTTCGCCGGGCGGCTGTACGAGCCCTGGGCGCGCGAGCGCGACCAGCGGATCGCCGAGGCGCTTGAGGCGGCGGGACGGCAGCTGCGGCTGTCGACCTCCTCGCTGCTGCGGGAGCCGACGCAGGTCAGGAGCGGCAGCGGCAAGCCCTACGCCGTCTACACGCCCTTCGCCAAGGCGATGGCCGCCATGGGCGGGCCGGCGGCGCCGCTGCCGGCCCCGGAGCGGTTGCAGGGCCTGGAGGCGCCGCCGCCGGGCGAGGCGCTGGCGGATTGGGCGCTGCTCCCCCGCCGTGGCTGGGCCGACGCCTTCGCCACCGTCTGGACCCCGGGCGAGGCCGGCGCGACGGCGCGGCTGGCGGAGTTCGCGGCGGGGCCGGTGCGGCAGTACGCGGCGCGGCGCAACGACCCCGGCGTCGACGGCTCCTCCGGCCTGTCGCCGCACCTGCACTGGGGCGAGATCTCGCCGCGCCAGGTCTGGGCGGCGGTGCAGGCGGCGATGCCGGGCGAGGTCGTGCCGGGCGCGCCGGCCTGGACGTTCCTGTCGGAGGTGCTGTGGCGGGAGTTCTCCTACCATGTCCTGTGGCACCGGCCGGGTCTGCCGGAGGCGCCGCTGCGCCAGCGCTACGCCGCCTTCCCCTGGGCGCCGGACGCGGCGTTGCTGCGGGCCTGGGAGCGGGGGCGGACCGGCTATCCGATCGTCGATGCCGGGATGCGCCAGCTCTGGCGGCACGGCTGGATGCACAACCGGGTGCGGATGATCGCCGCCTCCCTGCTGGTGAAGCACCTGCTGCAGCCCTGGCAGCACGGGGCGGCCTGGTTCTGGGACACGCTGGTGGATGCCGACCTCGCCGCCAATAGCGCCGGCTGGCAGTGGGTGGCCGGGTCGGGCAGCGACGCGGCGCCCTACTTCCGGGTCTTCAACCCGATCCTGCAGGGGGAGAAGTTCGACCCCTCCGGACGCTATGTCCGTCGCTTCGTGCCGGAGCTGGCGAAGCTGCCCGACCGCTACCTGCACCGCCCCTGGGAGGCGCCGGAGCCAGCGCTGCGCGAGGCCGGGCTGATCCTGGACCGGGACTATCCCCGGCCGGTGGTCGAGCATGCCGAGGGGCGCCGGCGGGCGTTGGAGGCCCTCGCCCAGATGGTCACCGCGGCCGAAGCCCAGGCCGAAGGCGCGGCAGCCTGATGCCGGCGGTCCAGGCCGACCTCCGGGCCCGCGGCTTCGTCGGCCTGCGGGTCGTGGGCGACGTGCATGGCGACGCGGCCGCCTTCGAGCATGCCGTGGCGGGGGCGGAGGCGGCCGGCCTGTTTCTGCTGCAACTCGGCGACCTGACCGACCACGGGCCGGACAGCCCGGACGTGCTGCGGCGGATGTTCGCGCTGCTGGAGACCCGGCGGGGGCGCTTTCTGCTGGGTAACCACGACCACAAGCTGCGCCGCGCGCTGCTCGGCCAGCGGGTGCGCATGACGGCGGAGGGGCTGGGGCGGACGCTGGCGCAGCTCGCCGCAGCACCGGACGGGCCGGCGCTGACCGCCCGCGCCATCGCCGAGATCGGCACGGCGCCCGCCTGGCTGCGGCTGGGCCAGTGGCTCTTCGTGCACGGCGGCTGGCACCCGCGGATGCTGCGGGAGCCCTCCCCGCCGCAGGCCGGGGCACAGAAGCCGGATCCGCTGCTGTCGCGGGCGCTGTTCGGCCAGGTGACCGGGCGCATGATGCCGGACGGCTTCCCCGAGCGGCTGCACGACTGGGTGGACCGCATCCCCGCCGGCTTCACCCTCTACTGCGGGCACGAGCGCCGGGCGACCGACGGGCGGCCCTTCGTGCAGGCGGGCGAAGGCGGCGGGCGCGCGGTCTTCCTCGACACCGGGGCGGGCAAGGGCGGCCACCTGTCCTGGATCGACCTCCCCTTCTGAGGCGGCGCGGCGTCAGGCGGCCTCGGCGAGCAGCGCCGGGAGGTCGAGGCGGCGGCTGAACATCGCCAGCCCGCCACCGGCATCCCGCGGCCATTCGGCCTCGGCGCGGTCGCGGTAGAGCTCGACGCCGTTGCCATCGGGGTCGCGGAGGTAGATCGCCTCGGAGACGCCGTGGTCGGAGGCGCCCTCCAGCGCGATGCCGGCATCCAGCACCCGTTTCAGCGCGGCGCCGAGGGCGGCGCGATCGGGATAGAGCAGGGCGACATGGTAGAGGCCGGTGGTGCCCGCGGCCGGCCAGTCCCCCCCGGCGCTGTCCCAGGTGTTCAGGGCGATGTGGTGGTGGTAGCCGCCGGCGGCGAGGAAAGCGGCCTGGTCGCCCATGCGCTGGGTGATGCCGAGGCCGATGACCCCGTGCCAGAAGGCCAGGGCGCGGTCGAGCCTGGCGACCTTCAGGTGGACGTGGCCGATGCGCAGGCCGGGATGGGCCGGCATGGCGGCGGCGGGGGCGGGCTGCGGGGCATCGGCCATGGGAATCTCCTGTGCCGGCAGGATGGGGCCTCCGGCCCGCCGGAGCCAATCACCGGATGCGATGATGGTCATGCGGCGGAATTGGCGATGGCGGCGGGTCGCCCCGCCGCCATCGCCTCAGTCACCGCAACCCTGGAGGGTCAGACCGCGAGGCGGCGCTCGACGATCTGGGTCTTCATGCTCTTCTGCAGCTTCTCGAAGGCGCGGACCTCGATCTGGCGAACCCGCTCCCGGCTGATGGCATACTGCTGGGAGAGTTCCTCCAGCGTGGTCGGCTCGTCCTTCAGCCGGCGCTCGATCAGGATATGGCGCTCGCGCTCGTTCAGGGTCTTCAGCGCCTCGCCGAGCAGCATGCGGCGGTTCGAGAGATCCTGGCGATCGGCCAGCTCGTTCTCCTGGGTCTCGCCCTCGTCGACCAGCCAATCCTGCCATTCGCCCTCGCTGTCGGCGCGGACGGGGGCATTCAGGCTGTGGTCGGGCGAGGCGAGGCGGCGGTTCATCGAGACCACGTCCTGCTCCGGCACGGCCAGGACGCGGGCGATCTTCTCCACCTGCTCGGGCTTCAGGTCGCCGTCCTCGAGCGCGGCCATCTGGCCCTTCAAGCGACGAAGATTGAAGAAGAGCTTTTTCTGGGCAGCCGTCGTCCCCATCTTCACCAGCGACCAACTGTGAAGGATGTATTCCTGGATGGCGGCACGGATCCACCACATGGCATAGGTCGCCAGGCGGAAGCCACGCTCCGGGTCGAAGCGCTTCACCGCCTGCATCATGCCGACGTTGCCCTCGGAGATCAGCTCGCCCACCGGCAGGCCGTAGCCGCGATAGCCCATGGCGATCTTGGCGACGAGGCGGAGATGGCTGGTGACGAGCTTGTGCGCGGCCCGTTCGTCGCCGCTCTCCTTCCAACGCTTGGCGAGGGAGAGTTCCTCCTCCGGCGCCAGCATGGGGAATTTGCGGATCTCCTGCAGATAGCGGGAGAGGTTGCCCTCTGGGGCGATCGGAATGACCGAGCTGGAAGCCATAACGGGTATCTGCCTCCTGCGCTGGTGGACCTCCCCGTGACGGCGGGATCCGGCTCAGCGATGAAATCTGGCAGTCTGAACGTCCGCCGGGCCCACCCGACCGCGCCTGCCCCGGTCACGACGAGGCGAGCAAGGCTTTAGCAGTGGGTCATCGGCACCCGTCGAACGCTGCCGACCGCTTTTTAGCAAAGGTGGTGCCCGGAGGCAACAAAAACCGACCGTGCAGGTTGGTTACTCCCGGTTACGGTCCAGCATTCCCAGCAATCCCGCGAAATCCGCCGGCGGCGGCACCGAGAAGCTGAGCGGCTGTCCGGTCACCGGATGGCGGAAGCCCAGCGTCGCGGCATGCAACGCCTGACGCGGAAAGGCCAGCAGCGTGGACCGGGCCGGTTCGGCCAGCAGCTTCGCCGCGCCCGGAGTCCGCCGAAGATACACCGGATCCCCCACCAGAGGGTGGCCGATCTCCGTGAGGTGCACCCGGATCTGATGCGTCCGGCCGGTCGCCAACTTGCAGCGGAGCAGGGCGCAGGCGGTGCCCCAGGCGCGTTGGGTGGCGTAGTGGGTGAGCGCATGCTTGCCGTTGCGGGCGACCACGGCCATGCGCTTGCGATCGGCGGGGTGGCGGCCGATGTCGCCCCTCACCTCCCCGCTCAACGGCTGCGGCAGGCCCCAGACCAGCGCCAAGTATTCGCGGTCCAGGTCGCGGCTGGCGAAGGTCTCCGACAGGCTGCGCAGCGCCTGCTCGGTCTTGGCCACGACCATGACGCCGGAGGTGTCCTTGTCGAGGCGGTGCACGATGCCCGGGCGCTTCTCGCCGCCGATGCCCGGCAGATCCTCCCCGGCATGGGCCAGCAGGGCGTTCACCAGGGTGCCGTCCTGGTTTCCGGGCGCGGGATGGACGACGAGGCCGGCCGGCTTGTCGAGGACGATCAGGTCGCGGTCCTCGAAGAGGATGGTCAGCGGGATGTCCTGCGGCAGGGGGATCGCGGCGACGGCGGCGGGGATGCGGACGGCGTAGGTACTGCCCGGGCGGCTCGCCTCGGAGGCATCGCGCATCGGCACCCCGTCCCGGCTGACCGCCCCCTCGATGATCAGCGCCTTGACGCGGGAGCGGGAGAGCGAACCTATCGCCTCCGCGAGGAAACGGTCCACGCGCAGGCCGGCATGGTCCGGGCCGGCGACGACTGTCAGGGTTTCGGCAGAGGGAGGGGTATCGGTGGCTGCGCTCAAGGTCATGGTCATTGTGATGGGGGTGCTGATCATCGGCGGCACCGTGACCCTGGTTGCGATGCTCGTCCAGCGTGCCGGCGGGGGTGCGGCGGGCAGCAGCTGGCAGGCGGCGCTGGCCCAGCCCGAGGGCGCGCGAATCGCCGGCATCGCCGGCACCGACGGCGGCATCGGGGTCTGGGTCCAACGGCCGGACGGCGACCGGGTGGTCGTGGTGGAGCCGAAGCTCGGCAAGGTCATCGGCGAAATCCGGCTGGGCCGGTGAGCCGGACGGGCGGCGGCGTGCCGGACAAGATCTGCGCGGGCTGCGGCCGGCCCTTTGCCTGGCGGAAGAAATGGGCCCGCTGCTGGGAGGAGGTCAGGTACTGCTCGGCCGCCTGCCGGGAGGGCCGGTACCAGGCGGCGACGGCGGCGGCAGAAAAACGGCGGAAGGGTGCTTGATCCCCCGGCGCTCTGAGGGTAGAAGGCGCGCCTTGCCGGGTCCCCATCGTCTAGAGGCCTAGGACACCGCCCTCTCACGGCGGTAACAGGGGTTCGAATCCCCTTGGGGACGCCATCAGGCGTTTATCGAGCAATATCATTCGCTTAGGTCTGTCGGATTGGCGCAGATCGTAGCATCATTTTGTAGCGGCCTCCGCTGCAATCCAGTGTCGGGCTTTACAGGTGCAGCCTTGTCTAGCTGGCGACGGCGGTTTCGAGCCTGTAGCCCTGACCCAAAGTGTTCGCCGGAAGCCCTATCCCGATCTCCTGCGATGGATGTATTTAAAATTCATCTGCACATTCAGGCTTGACATTAGTTTGGCCTAAGGCCCGGTGACCGGATTCCTATACCAACTCCAAGTTGCTGGTTTTTCCAGATATAGATACTTGTTGTGGAACCAAAGGCTTGCGGTCAAGATGACTCAGTCAAAGTGTTTTACCATATACTACGTGGAATTTAATCAACCATTGAATTCCAATTAACCAGACCTGATATATCTCTAGGAAGAAAATTAGCCGACTGATTAAAACTGGAAATTATCCTCGACACAATTGTTCACTTTGCCGACATCGTCGGCAAAAACCCAATAATAGTCGGTTTTTTGGTGCGATACATATTTCAGCCAAAAGGATCTTCGTATGCCAAGCGCCCGCAAACTGACGGCTGAATTTCTTGGAACATTATGGCTAGTTTTGGGAGGCTGCGGTAGCGCGGTGATCGCCGCCGCGTTTCCCGAAGTAGGTATTGGACTTCTTGGCGTGTCAGCCGCCTTCGGACTCACAGTTTTAACAATGGCGTTCGCGATTGGGCACATTTCAGGTTGCCATTTGAATCCCGCCGTCACCCTTGGCTTGGTCGCAGCCGGACGTTTCGAGGCAAGACGGGCTCCCGGCTACATTGCTGCACAGGTCGCCGGAGGCATCGTCGGCGCCTTTATTCTGTACTATATCGCCAATGGCAAAACAGGTTTTGATGCAGTCGTTTCGGGTTTTGCCTCCAATGGGTACGGTGAACATAGCCCAGGCGGCTACGACTTCGGCTCCGCTTTCTTAACCGAAGCGGTGATGACGGCTTTCTTCTTAGCCATCATCTTGGGGTCAACGTCCGAACGGGCACCAAAAGGCTTTGCCCCGATTGCGATCGGTCTTGGGCTGACGTTGGTGCATTTGATCAGCATCCCGATCACTAATACTAGCGTAAACCCGGCTCGCAGTACCGGCCCCGCTCTGTTTCAGGGTGGCTGGGCCATTGGTCAACTATGGATGTTCTGGATCGCTCCAATCCTAGGAGCCGTGGTGGCCGGGTTTGTCGCGCGGTGGCTTGGCGCGGAAGATAACGATGCCGACCGCGAGGCCGCGGTTAGGCAAGCGCGGTCTACCCCTGGTGAGTCGTTGGCCCCAGCGCCTGCACGCGAGCCCAGGTAGCGTTGCAGTCGTGGATGTGTAGCTAGTCCATCAGCCATGCATCCGCCAGTGGCCCGAATGTGGGGAGGGCGCATTCGGGCCATCCTGGTTTATGGAATCGACAAGTCAAAGCTAATAACAGAAAAGCATGTACCGAACCGTGCGAGGTAAGTTACATGATTTGATGCTGATGTTCTTCGTCTTTGTCATGGGGACTTTGGGCGTTTTTGCCTCAACTAGCTTAATGTTTGTTTTCGGATATATTTACTATTTTATCTTAGTCTGAGTTGTGACGACGACCTCACCTTCTCAGGTTTAGTTGGGCACTGACTGGCAGGCGCATCAGTCAAACTTGGCTTAGAGCAAGTGCCCGATAGGACGAGACACAGTCTAAGAGTCCGTCAGAAATTTTTCGAAGCGGCGACAAGCGGATAAGTGAAGGAAAGCAAGTCCAGCTTCATTCAATGCTTCGCAATAGCCTTAACGAAAAAACAGGAGGTTCATCCGCAGCGTGTAAAATTCCACCCTATCGGCTTTTGACCCGCGCCTCTTCGTAGCTGGCGACGACGCGCTTTGGCGCAACTTCTCGCCAGCGACGTTTCAGGAACGGCAAAAGCCGTTCGGATTCCAAGGTTGCCAATCGGGCAAGAACAGCCGGGTACCCCTCATAATGGGGAGTAATATGAAAGACTTGAGAGTCTATTTCAATTAGTACTGCGCGTTCGTCCGGTGGGACACTTAGGAGAACGAGGCTGTCATCTTCGGTGAGCAGACGTGTCACGAGCCTGCCTCTCACTTTGAGGGCGGGTGTGCCGTAGGAGGTGGAAGCCTCCATTCCGGGCAGTTGCAATCCGATTGCGAGCGCGTCGTCCCAAGTCATACCCAATCTACCGCTGATCGAAGCTGAGGATGAAAGCCTATTCACAGTCGAAACCGGTTATCAACCAAGGCTATTAGTATGATAAGACACAGGTTGATCCCGGACGGACACTAAGACAAAAGTTAGTGCCCAATGACACCAAGTGCACACCCGACCAGTGCAGCGACACAGACGGAAGATACAAGCTGTTACTGCCTACCTCGTGGTGGACAGGTACGACTTCGCTGGCGCCTGCATCTTCCGAAAGGGTCTGAGTATTAAAGTGAAGCACCCTCCACAAACGCGACTTGGGACCGCGTGGTTTCCATCCTCAACTTGAGTAGCGGAGCATACTCAGGGCTGCCGTAAAATTGCTTGGCGACTTCGAGCGAAGGGAACTCGATGACTACAAAGCGATCGAAGCCCAACTCGCCCTCCAACGGGTGAACCGCTCCAGCGCGGACGAGAAAGCGTCCCCCATACTGCGTGACGACGCCGGGCACCTGCGCCCGGTAAGGCGGGTAACGCTCAGGATCGGTGACTGTGATGTTGGCGATTAGGTAGGCTGTCATGTCGTATCCTCCCAAGGCCAAGCACCGTGTACTAGGAACAGGTTATTCAGGTGACTATGGGCTTAGCCAAGACCATACTTGCATGCTTCTTTACCGAAAACATAGGGTGGTTAGGGTGTTGATATCCATGCCCCGGCGGTTCCTTCACCCATGGGTTAGGGTTGGCTGAATGGACTGCAAACGCCATTCATCGGCGAACGGTAGGCGACGGTGCCACCTGCCACGTACGAGCGTTCTGGCCATTCGCCCATCTTGACACGCATCCGAGGGGTCTGAATCGACTATTTTTGAGAATGCACTAGTGCGTAAGGATTAGGAAAAAGGCATTTCGGAAGCCATTATAGTGTGCCTCAGGGGTATCATCGACCACCACCGGTCAGGGCAGCCATAAACGCCCGCCACGATCTCTAAATCGGCTTCTGTATGGGAGTGGCCTCCTGGCATACGGAGGCGCAGGGGTGGGCTTGGGCTCAGGGGGTACCCCCGATATCTCATACACCCAGGCTCCGGAAAACCGCGGACTTAGCGCGCAACCACTGCGCAAAGCGCGGCTCTAATTAGCTTGACGTAGCGCCAGCTTTTTGCCCATGTTGGAGGTCAGGATTTGGGGTGTTCCCGATCTTGTACTCTGTACCGCAACCGGTACCCATACCCCCTTTGCAATCATATTGGCGACGTCGAACCCATAACGCGGGCGATGCGACCAATTCCGCATGTTCAACCTTTAACAGCCCCCTCGGGGGTGAGCGATGAATCATGCTTGATGATATCAAGGTACTACCGAATACCGACGCCGACGACGATTGGGATGATTTCCTTAATGG
Source organism: Paeniroseomonas aquatica (assembly GCF_030409335.1). GTDB lineage: Bacteria > Pseudomonadota > Alphaproteobacteria > Acetobacterales > Acetobacteraceae > Belnapia > Belnapia aquatica. The sequence goes on along the minus strand of NZ_JAUFPN010000127.1, from coordinate 16,425 downwards.
TATTAGTAGGCTCCCCGGAGGGGGGGCGTATAGAGATAAGGATAATTTAGAGGATTCTTTTTCTCCTATCACTCCAAGTGTTTTGGACAAACCGGAAGAAGAAGCATCCAAACACATTCTTAGCTTGGATTATCAACCTGAAAGGGAAAACAATCCGACTCTTAAACCGAAAGAGCGACAAGCGAAGGAATGGCTGTTTTTGGCTAAAGCGACGAAGCCGCTATCTCCAAGGTCTGCGGCGGCCTTTGCCGAACCGGTGCCATCGGTTAGGCCGCCTTCCAACCTGCGTCGACCGGGTGGGTTCGCCCTTGCCCCTGACCGGCTTGAGTTAAAGCAAGTCGCAGCTTCAAAACTGTTGAGCCTGCATCGGACGCCATTGACGCCCGCTGCGGAGGCTTTCACTGCCGAGGTCATTCGTAAGATTTGCCGCGCTGAGGCCTACAAAGGTTTGCGGCAAAGAAGGCGTAGCGAAAGCGCCCAACGGCAGTTCCATCAGGCAACAGGGGCTCTCGTCGCCAACCTCCTGGGAGCGTGGTCCTGCACGCCTCCCGCCGCTACCTCCCGCACGCTGAACGTCCATAGCTTCACCGGGGAGGACGTAGGCCGAAGGTCTTTCTTGGCAGCTTTAGGCGGGATGAAGGCGGCTGGACTGATCCAACAGCGGCAAGGCGGGCGTTCCAAGGATGGGCAAGCGGGCATCGTTTCAAGGTTTTGGCCTGACAACCGCTTCCTCAACTGCGGATTCCGACGAAGGCGGCCACCAATTCCAATCTCATCGCGGCCACCATTCCAATCTGATGGCGGCCAGGCCCGATCATCCTCGCAGGTCGGTTTTGCTCATGTCATGGTCAGGTAATCAGGGTCAAGCAGAGGCGCGCAGTTTGCGCAGGCTTTCCCCCTTGAGCTCGATGCGATGGGCGGCGTGGACAACCCGGTCAAGGATCGCCTCGGCCAGGGTGGGGTCACCCACGATTTCATACCAACGCCCAATCGGCACTTGGCTGGTGATGATCAGCGAGCCGGTATTGTAGCGATCCTCGACGATCTCCAGTAGGTCGCGGCGCTGCTCGGCCGCCAGGGGCTCCGGTCCCCAGTCATCCAGGATCAGTAAGTCGACCCGGGCGAGTTGCCGCATCAGTCGGGCGTACCGGCCGTCACCGCGCGCCAGTGCCAGGCTGGCGAACAGCCGCGAGCTGCGCTGGTAGAGCACCGAAAAGTTGTCACGGCAGGCCTTGTCGCCCAGGGCGCAGGCCAGCCACGACTTGCCAGTGCCGCAGGGCCCGGTAATCAGACAGTGCCGATGCTCGCGGATCCAATCGCCGCTGGCCAGGCGCAGGAACAACGCCCGGTCGAGACCGCGCGGGGTTCGGAAATCGACATCCTCGATGCTGGCGGCATGGCGCAGCTTGGCAGTGCGCGTGCGGGCCTCGAAACGCTTCTGCTGCCGTAGCGTTGCCTCCTGTTCGACCAGCAGGCCCAGCCATTCGGCATGCTCGAGAGCGCTGCTCTCGGGATTGGCCGCCAGATCGCAAAAGCCCTTGGCCATGCCGTTCAGGCCAAGCTCGCGTAGGCGATCCAGTGTCGGGTGGTTCAGCAAGGCTGCTCTCCTCAATGGAAATAACGAGATCCGCGGATGTTGTCGTGCAGCAGAGGCGTGCCGTCCGCGGCTTGCGGCGACGCCTTCTGGTCGAGCCGGTGTTTAAGGATCGAGGCAACGCTGTCGTGCGACAGCGCCCCAATCTCAATCGCCCGGCTGCTGACTGCCTCCGCCCGCGCTGCCGCAATGCCGCGGAACAACCGCAACACCCCGAGACAGCTTCGGACGCCTTGCTCCGGATGCGGCCGCCGGGCCAGCACGGCAAGGATCAGCGCCTCCGTGCTGGGGCCGATGTCGCGCGCCTGCCGCTGCAGGCGTTCAGGGGTCCATTCGGCATAGCGCCGATGCGCGCTGGGCATGTGCTCGGGCTGGGTGTGATGTCGCGGACCGGCGTAGTGCCGCAGGTGAGCCGCAACCCGCTTGCCCCGGTGGAACACCTCGATGGTGCGGGCGGTGGCGCGGGTATCGACCTGCTCGCGGAGCAGCGCATGCGGCACCGAGTAGCAGAAGCCCGCGACCTCGACATGATAGTCGAGCCCGACGCGGGCGAGACGCCATTCGGCGTACTCATAGTCCTGCTCCGGCAGGGACTGCATGGCGGCGCGCTCGACAGCTTCGAAGAGTTGGCGGCGGCTGACACCCAGGCGACGCATCTCGCGGTCATTCATCCGCTCGAGGGCCGCGGCTATCGCGGCATTGCATTCGGCCAGCGAGAAGAACGTGAGATGCCGCAAGCGGCCCAGGATATAGCCCTGCGCAAAACGTACTCCGGCCTCAACCGCCGCCTTGTCCTTGGGCTTGTTGGGTCGCGCCGGCAGTATGCCGACGCCGTAGTGCGCCGCCATCGAGCCATAGGTGCGGTTCAACTCGGGATCATAGAACGAGGCCTTGGTGACGCCACTCTTGAGGTTGTCCGGCACCAGCAGTCGCGGCACCGCCCCATAGAACCGGAACATCCGGACATGCGCGCCAATCCAATCCGGCAGGCTCTGCGTCCAGCTCGCCTCGGCATAGGTCAGGTTCGACGCGCCGAGCACGCCGACGAAGATCTCCGCCAGGCGCACCTCGCCAGTGAGCGGGTCGACGATCGGCACCTTCTTGCCGGAGTAATCAACGAAGGCCTTGTGCCCGGCAACATGGGTCTGCCGCATGGTCGGCGACAGGCGCCGCTCGAACGCCCGGAACAACTCGCAGAACCGGCTATAGCCATACCCCTGCGGATGAACCGCCGCGTATTCCTCCCAAAGGATCATCAAACTGACCCCGGGACGCTTCATCTCTCGCGCCAACGCTCCCCAGTCCGGCTCGGGGTAGCGCCGGGCACCCGACTTGCAGCTCGGCGCGGGAAACAGCAGCTGCTCGATCGCCGCATCCGTCAGCTCGGGCGCCAGCGGCCAGCCAAGCCCCGCCGCGCCCGCGCGTGCCAGGTAGTCCTGCACCGTGCTGCGGCCCACCCCCACCTCACGAGCGATGACCCGGGCACTTGTGCGCGCCCCGAAATGTAACTGCAGGACCTGCCGTATCCGCCGCATGGACAGTCTCTCCGTCGGCATCCCATCCCCTCCATCGATTGCGACGGGGGAACGCTGGAGCCAGGTGAACACTGACCTTCGAAACGATCTCCGATCCGGGCGAACCTCCTGCTCTGTGGAGGGTGGCCGGGATCAGATTGGAAAGGTGGCCGCCATCAGATCGGTAGGGTGGCCGCCATCAGATTGGAATACCTGGCCGCCTTGGATTGGAATCCACACAGGGGCCGGATCCGGAAGCGGACGGGGTGTCGACCTGGCGGCTGATCGACCTCTGCCAGATCGTGCAGGAGCGTTTCGGCGTGAGCTACAGCGAGACCGGCATGGGCAAGCTGATGCGCAGCCTCGACCTGTCCTGGCAGACGCCGCGATCCCGCCATGCCGAGACCGACCGCGCCGCCCAGGAGCGGTTCAAAAAGGGGGCTTTGTGCAAGCCCTCGCGCAGGTCGCGGCCGACCACCCCGAGGCTGAGCGGATCGAGGTCTGGTTCNCAGATTGGAATACCTGGCCGCCTTGGATTGGAATCCACACCTCAACCTTGCCCATGAATACGGGATCGATATCGACACCGTCGCCACCGATTTCGGTTGGCGCCGTGACCCCACGTCAAAGGTGCCAAAGGTTCGCCAGCCGATTGTCCTGCAAGCCATCCCCGCACATCCGAACGCGGTGCGAGGGCCTAACCTAGCGATTCCGTCTGATGATCCCATTGGCTCTGCGTTGAGCGCCGAAGTCGAGGCCCTCAACCGCTTTGCGGCAACAGTGCCGGTGGTGGGTTGCCGCCCACCGCGCTGGTCGCGGCACTTCAAAGGCGATTTCCGACTCTATGGACGCTTGCACGCGGCTGGCGAAGGCAACTACCAAAGTATGCCGGCTTCGGAGCGCCTCGCTAAAATCCGCATTGCCGGTGAGGCCGTATCGGAAATCGACATCAGCGCGTCGCATCTGTCGATCATGCATGGCCTGATGGGCCTCAAACTGCCTGATGGGGATTTGTACGATGTGCCCGGTTTTTCCAGGCAAGTGGTTAAGGCATGGATCAACGCCACACTAGGCAAGGGTAGCCCCGTTCGTAAGTGGGCAAAGGACCGCCTCCTTGCCACTCCATCCCTCGCGGACATTGATCCACTCGCGGTTATGGCTGCCGTCCTGCGCCGCTACCCCTGGCTAGGAGAGCCTTGGCGCGTAGCGGTAGAGTTTACCCATGTTGCGGACCCGAAGCGGGTATTGCCGCATATGCTGATGGGTATCGAGTCCGATATCATGCTCACAGTCGTGCAGGGGCTCCAAAACAAAAGGACCCTAGGGCTTCCCCTGCATGACGGAATCCTTGTTCCAGCATCCGCTGAGAAGCTGACTTGTGACCTACTACGCGTCGCTGCCGAACGCGAAGCTTCCGTTACAGCCAAGCTGACAGTTTCGCGTGCCAACATTGCTGCCAATATTTTGGAGCAAGATGTGGATGAGGTTGCATAGGCTATAGTAGCATCTCTGTCATTTTCGGTCGCGTCGCCATGCCTACCAAACTGAGGCCAAGAGTCAAAGCCGAGTGTTGGCACATAAATCCGACCGAGACGAAGTAATTCCTGCATCAAATCGAACGCTACGCTGCGCCGATATTAGCCTCCTGCCCATACGGCGCGGTTTGCTCTTTATGGTCGTGGTGATGACTGGGCAACGCGCAAGCTGTTGGCCTGTCGCGTGTAGAACACTATGAATCGGCTCCTGCCTGAAAGTCGGAGGAGGTCATGGTGCGGTTCGGTCTAAGTGAATTAGCTATTTAGGGCCGCTCACCCCCACAACGCTCCGGCGGGGTAGACCTTCGACGACGTGTATGTGGCAGAAGAAGGGACGAAATTGGCATTCTTACGACAAACAGGATCGGGCTTATCCCGGCCATCAATCTGTCTGACTGATCCGGGCCACCTCATTATACATCATTGGCGATAAAGCCATATTGATCTTCACTGCATGATTATTTTAACTAACTTGCAGTATCGATTTGTTGATGCATTAATCATCGATAGTGGCATACCAACTCAACCCGTTCATTTAATGCGCAGAGAGAAGTTCTATCTTTAGTGTACCAACTAACTCCTGCGGCGCCGCAGTGATGTTGAGCGCCAGCGGTCGAGGTTTAGCTGCGCGAGGGAAGCTAAAAAAACTGGCAAAACAGCAAGGTTAGGCATAAGGTAGATGATGGCGGGCCATGGTTTCAAAAGCAGCCGACTTATGTTTCTAGGAGGCCTGCACCGTGCGCCGCCGCGGTTGTGCCTGTTTTATCTTTATGGAGGCATCCATGAAAAAAATGGGAATAAAAATAATCGGCCTTCTGGCCCTAATTGGGCTCGCACAAATATTCTATGCTTCAAGCGCCTTTGCCGCAGAAAACCTAAATGCTTACCATGACGGGTGTTTTCCAAATGTCTCCCGGTCCCCCGATTGCGCGGCAGCGATCCACAGATATTGTGAGAGCCGCGGTGGTGGCGGCTTTTCCCAGGAAGTAGGAAGCAATGTTATTGGTGTGGCTTGCTTTAGAACTTCCTGGTATGGGGACGTGCGTCGGACGCAAATCAGGCAGTTGCACCCAGGATGCGATGCTGATGCAAAGTCACAAAGTTCGGAATGTATGTCCGCAAGTCATCGGTGGTGTGCAGCCGAAGGAAGAGGCGGTGCAGGGCTTGTGCAGGAAGTTGGACTCGACGCTTGGGGAGTCGCTTGCTTCCAGCCCAACGTCTACGAAGATGTGCCAATCGATTACCTTCGGACCCATCACGGAGGCTGCGACAGTACTGGGAAGGCACAAGCCCCTGACTGCGTAGCTGCCATACACCGTTGGTGCGTTGCAAACCGCAAGGGTAACGCCGGCCTAGCCCAGGAAGTCGGAAATAGTGTCCTTGGGGTGGCGTGTCTAAATGCTGCAGATTACCGCGACGTCGAGGCATTTCGCCAAATAAAATAATATTCAGTTTATATACATTTCGGGCTGCTATTTTGTCTGGGCTCAACGTTGTTTCTGTGCGTCTTTCGCCCGATTTGAAATGGAAGGTGGGAGTGATTCCACCTTCCAGGCAAGTTGGGCTAAAGCTAGGGTGTCTGATCTACCGCCGCGCCACAGCATCTATTCAAGACCAGGAATATTGACTCGAACATTTTTTGATTGGCTTGCGGCGGCGGGTGCGTGACGAGGGGAGGCTTGTAGACCCCGAAAACTAACTGAAATGCCTGCCGCAGCTAGCTGTGCAATCAAGCGAACGACTTAATAGGATTGAGCTATCATCGACTCACTGCGTTGTGGCGCCATAAATTCGGCGAGCGTGAATTCCGGCAGCCCAGTTCGGGACAGGCGCACTGTGGGAAGACCTGAGAGCTGCCAGTAATAGCAGCTAAATGTTCGTGAATCGATCGAATCCGAAGTCGATCAGGTCCAATTTCTCCTTTAGAGTACGCAGGTCATAGTCTCCATACGTCTGCCCCACCGAAGCCGCTGCATGTCCCGTCAAATGGTCGTGCCATTCTTGCTCCATATAGCGCCTTGCCACGCCCTTGAATGTATGTCGGAAGCTATGGAACACCTTGCCTTCACCCATTCCTGCGTCTCGCATTCGGCGGTTCAAACGCTTGCTGGCGGCTGCGTGGTCAAAGGTAAACAAGCGATCGCCCGGCCGCCCTTCAACCCACTCTAGCAGTCCGTCCGCAAACAGTTGCCGATGAATAGGGACCTTTCGGATCGAGCTACGGGTTTTGACGGATTTACCAGCCTCAGCGTCAGGCCTGATGACTATGCAGGCAACGCCATCGATAATTTGGATATCACCTTTGGTTAGTTGGCAGATTTCGCCAAGCCGCGCCCCACTGTAGAGGCCAATCCGAGCAATCCACCATTCTTCGAGCGGTAGCTTCCCAAACACCTTTGCCAGATCGTTCGAGGTAAGGACCTCACGCGCTGCTGAATCGTCGTTGAGGGAAATCTTGACGCGCGCAAAGGGGTTGTCCTCTACCAACCGATCGTTCACAGCAACGCTCATCAACGCTCCAAGCATCCCCCATAACTTCCGCTTGGTAGCGTTCTTAAGGCCCTCATCAGCGATCAGGCTAGCCTTGAACCGACGTGCGTGTTCATCCGTGATATCCGCAAACCCAAGCGCGCCGTTTACCCGCTCGAAGCGAGTGATGGCCGTCCGCATATCTGCCTGAGATGACTTTGCTGGCTTCCGCTCGGCCACCCACTGGGTCGAAAGGGCGGTAAGGGACGCGCTAGGAACGCTACTGGTAGGACTATAAGGCGCCGTCCCCCCGGCACCCGCGATCAATTGCTTTTGGGCCGACAAGGTCCGCTTATCCGCGTCGGCCAGTTCCTGAATGTATGCCATCACCGGCTCAACGTACCGCTCCGGCACGCCGAAGATTGGCCCTCCGTCCTCGTCCTTGCCGATGACAAGTGTTGCCGTGGCGGCCTGCACATCAATCTCGTCGATGACGCGGTCAACCTCCCCGAGGGCTTGTTCGCGGGATATAGGCCGAGGTTGTTGAAAGCCGGTGAGCAGGGCAAAAGCCACGGCCCTTGCCTCGGCTTCGCTTTTTGTGGCTGGCGCATATGACCCGCCCCCCACGTGGAGGTCCAAGGCCAGCCTCGCCGTCGTCTCAAGAACGCCGTTGAAGGTTGGAGAGGCCAGGAACTCTCCTTCGGCCCTATCGGCGTCCAGGTGCCTTCGCTTGGCCTCAAAGTCCCGCTCAAGGTTCGCCAGGACCCCATGGGACTTACCCTCCGCCTCTTTCCGCACGGTTGTACCAAGGCTGATCCATAGCTCCTTCTTCCCGAAGGCGCTTTGGAGGTCGGGCGGGATCGGGCGGCGGACATAGTAAGTGGTGCCGCGCAGGTGGAGGTACTTCGGGAGGGATGGCATTAGGTTGCTTCGGACTGTTTTGTAGCATCGTTTCGTAGCAACGTTTCGGGCTATAGTCCAGGAAAAGCCTCGCACTTAGAGAAAACGGGATATTTTGATGCTTTGGATTCCCCTCCCCTTGGGGACGCCATCAGGCGTTCATCGACTGACAGCGTTGAAGTCGGCCCGCCTTTGCCGGCATAGGACGGCGCGGCTAGCCGGCTCCACCCCTGATCATGGCCACGCTTCGGCCGCTTTCCCCGCGCGATGCCGGCTTGGCCTGGCCCGACCAGGGCCTGATCCGCACGGAAGCCCCACGGATCAGCGCAGCCCGCGATTGTTGCCGACGAAAGTCATGTAGGGCAGCCGCAGGATGTGCGAGGCGGTCATCGAATAGGCATAGACCAGGGTCAGCAGCGCCGCAGCGCAATAGCCGTAGCCGCTGTAGCCGAGGCCGAGTTGCAGCGCGCCCAGGGTCAGGCCGGCATTCAGCACCAGGAACACCGCGGCGATCGACAGCAGAAGCCGCCGGACGTCGAAATAGGCCACGACCACCATCACGGCCAGCAGCAGCAGGTGGAACATGGCGCCCAGGGCCCCGAAGCGGAAGATCGAGACCATCTCGACCCCGCCCTGCGCCATGCCGACCAGGCCGGGCGCGACCAGCATCGCCAGGTAGCACACCACCCCCTGCAGCACGGCGAGGTTCCGCAGCCCCTCCCCCAGCTCGCGCAGGATGCCGCGGTGGTTCTCGGCGATCTCGGCGAAGGTCGCATGCGCCTCGATGGCGCGGTAGAAGCGCAGGTAGCGCTCGAAGAAGCGGGTTTCGACGGCCAGCAGGAAGACCGCCATCGCCGGCACGATGGTCAGGTAGGCCAGGAACATCGCCCCGTCGTAGGCCGGGTTGGACGGCATCGCGCCGGCGGTCGTCAGCTGCCCCGGGCCCAGCCACATGATCCATTTGTCGACCCAGATGGCCGCGTTGTAGAGCAGGCCGACCAGGGCGAACTCCCAGTAGCGGCGGACCTCGCCGAGGAAGGCGAAGGGCCGCAGGGCCGGGCCGGGATACTCGGCCAGGATGCGGGCGGCCAGCGCGAAGAACAGGACGAGAAGGCCGGCGGTGAAGCCGAAGAGCATGCCCAGCACGCCATGAGCCGGCGCGAGCAGCGCGGCGCCGAGGAAGCCGCATCCCATCCCCAGGGCGAAGCTCGCCGACACCGTCCCGTAGCTCTTCAGCGCCGAGAGGAAGGCCGCGGCCAGCCAGATCCCGCCCACCAGCTGGAAGCCGACCACCGCCAGCACCCGCTCGGCCAAGCGCATGTCCACGGCGAAGCCGTAGAAGGCCAGGCCGATGGCCGATTGCAGCGCGAGCACCACGGCGAGGCCGCCGAGGAACATGCCCGGCGCCTCCGCCGCTTCCCGCGCATGGATCATGTCGGCGAGCCGCCGCGTGACTACCATGACGATGGGACCCGTGGTGACCAGCGAGAAGGCGAAATTGTAGATCACCACCAGCGAGAACCGCCGCAGCGCCTCCGGCTCCAGCAGCCCGCGCCCGATCAGGTCGACGCCGCCGAGCGCGAGGATGGTGAGCAGCCAGGGGCCGGAGGAGATCACCGCCGCATGCGCATAGGCGCGCACCCCGGCGGTCAGCGTGTCCTGCTGCGCCAGGCGGCGCAGCGCGAAGCCGACGCCCGCCATCAGGCCGCCACCCGCGGCGCCGGGCGGTCGGGCAGCGCCAGGTGCTCCTCGTAGAGTTCGCGGTAGAGCCGGTCGACCACCTGCTTGTTGTAGCTGCGCTCGGTCCGCTGCCGGATCGCCTCGCCGCAGCGGGCGCGCAGGGCGGGATCCAGCAGCAGCGCCGCGATGCCTTCCGCCGTCGCGGTCGGATCCGCCAGCGGGGTGACGAAGCCGGCCGGGCCCAGTGGCGGGTCCTCGTCCGCCCGGCCCTCGATGATGTCGCGGCAGGACCCCACGTCGGTGGCGACGCTCGGCACCCCCGCGGCCCCGGCCTCGAGCAGCACCAGCGGCTGGGCTTCGCTGATGCTGGTCAGGACCACGACGTCGACCTTGCCGAGATAGTCGTGCAGCTTCACCCGCCCGGCGAACTCGAAGGTGCCCTGCAGGCCGAGATGCGCCACCAGCTCCTCGCATTCGCGGAAGTAGATGGGATCCTCCTCGGTCGGTCCGAGCAGCAGGACGCGGACCTCCGGCACCTTCGCCCGCAGCAGCGCGGCCGCGCGGATATAGGTCTTGACGTCCTTGATCGGCACCGCGCGGCCGATCAGCGCCACCGTGGGCGGCCGTGGCGCCGGATCCCGCGGAATGGCGGAGAAGCCCTCGTAGTCGATGCCGTTGGGGATGATCCGCAGGCGGTCCGCCGGCGCCCCGTCGCGCAGCTGCAGCACCTGGTTGCCGGTGTAGAGCGTGGTGATCCGGCTGCAGGCCTCGTAGCAGGCGCGCGAGTAGCCGGTGAAGGCGTCGATCCAGACGTCGCGCAGGTCGCGCCGCCGCGCCTCGATGCCGAGCAGCCCGGGCAGCCGGTCGGCCAGCCACTCCGCCATGGCGATCTCGACGCGCCGCTCGTTGGTGTAGATGCCGTGCTCGGTGAGCAGGGTGGGCCGCCCCGTCTCCAGCGCGGCGCGCGCCGCCAGCAGGCCGGCATAGCCGGTGGAGATGGCGTGGTAGACCCGCGCCCGCGGCAGCGGCGCCAGCAGCACCGAGAACAGCCCGCCGGCCAGCGCCCGCCAGCTCCAGAAGTAGTTGAGGAAGGAGCTGCCCGGCACCGTCGCCTCGTACATCGCCTGCACCATGCGGAAGCTCGCCTCCGAATTCATCAGGGCGGCCCGCATGGCGGCGCGCGGGTGCCGCTTGAGTGCCGCCAGCACGCCGCTGAAGGCCTCGAGGCCGCCGCCCGCGCAGAGCCGTCCCAGCGGCTCCGCCAGCGCGCCGATCAGGCGTTCGACCTCGCGGCCGCCTTCGAGCCGGGTCTCGACGCATTGCAGCGGGATCTCGGTCATCTGGATGACGTTCGCCGGCAGGTCGAAGCGCAGCGGCTTCGGCGTCTCGTCCGCGGTCAGGGTGACCAGGTGGAAGCTGAGGTCGGACTGCGCCCGGATGAGCTCATGCGTCCAGGAGGAGACGCCGCCGGCGATGAAGGGATAGGCGCCCTCGAGCACGATGCAGATATCGGCCTCGCGGGCCGGGGGGCGGGTCGTCAGGCGCATGTCGAGGGCTCCTTCGTCGCGGCATCCGGCGCGGCCCAGAGCCTGACCGCCTCGCGCACCTCGAAGGGCAGCGCCGAGCCTTCGATCTGCGGTGCCAGCTCGGCGGCCGCCCGGCGCAGGGCGCCGCGGTCACCGAGCCGGTAGAGGCATTCCAGGTACCAGGCGAGCACCTCCGGCGGCGCCGCGCCCTGCCGGACCAGGGGCGCGAGCCGCTGCAGCGCCTCCGCCGGCCGGCCGAGGCGGAGCAGCAGGCGTCCGCGGGCCTGCTCCAGCCCGGCATCCGTCGGCCGCAGCGCCGCCACCCGCTCATAGAGTTCGAGCGCCTGGCGCCACTCCGAGGCGGCACGCCCGGCATCGAGCAGGCCGGTATGGGCATAGGCGTCGTGGTGCCGCGCCAGGGCGAGCAGCGACAGGGGATCCTCTGGCCTCTCCGACCGCCGTTCCTCGAGCGCGATGGCGCATTCGAGGAAGCGGTTCTCGATGCGCGCCATGGCGGTCGCGGCCTGCACCCGGATCGCCGGCTCGGCGTCGTTCAGCGCCGCGCGCAGCGGCAGCGCGAAGGCAGGCCGGAATTCGTCGGCGATCACGCTGATCGCCAGCTGCTTCTGCGCCACGGTCCCGAGCGCCATGATGTCGGCGAAGGGCGCCACGCCGCCGCGCGCATCCGGCCCGGCGCCGCGCAGGACGATGCGTTCATAGAGGGCGCGGACCGGCGAGACCTCGACCTCCGGGAAGAGTGCGGCATGCCAGGCCGCGAAGGGCGTGGCGCGGCGCGCGAAGAGCCGATGGAGCAGCAGGGCCAGGACCGCCCCCACCGTCCCGGCCGGCCCCATCGCCGCGCTGCCGAGCAGCAGCAGCAGGCCGGGCGGGCTGCGCGCGCCGCCGCGGTACAGGAGCCCGCAGCCGGCCAGCAGCACGGCCGAGAGCGCGGCCTGCGAGGCCAGCAGCGTCGTCGCCGGCAAGGCGGCGTCGAAGGCCGCCCAGGCGACCGCCGCCTCGGCTCCGGTCGTCGCCAGGCAGGCCAGCGAAAGGGCGGCCGCGGGGGAGGCGACGCTCATGGTGCCAGGGCCTTCGCCGGCGCGTCCGCTGGTGCGTCCGCCGGGGTGCCCAGGAGGCGCTCATGCTGCAGCGCCTTGTCGAAGGCGCTGCCGATCCAGTCGCAGAGGATGTGGAAATTCTGCACGGTGGTGGGGTTGAGCTCGAGGAAGGGGATGGCCTCCACCTTCAGGATACCGACCACCCGGCCGGTCTCCCCGCCGACCAAGGGCCCGGCGAGGATACCCTCGCCCCGCAGCAAGGCCTCGTCCCCGGGCCGGACCGTGGTCAGTACCCGCCGCTCGGCCACCACCGCGCGGAACAGCGGCGAGGCGGCATCGAAGCCGTGGCTGAAGCGGTCGCCGCTGCCCCAGCCCTCCGCCGCCGCCAGCTCGAGCCGCTGGCCGTTCAGCAGGAAGAGCGAGAATTGCGAGGCGTTCAGCATCTCCCGCACCAGGGACGCCACGCCGATCAGCACCTCCTCGGTTTCCTGCCGCTCGATGGCCCGGGCCGCCGCATAGGTCGCGCGCACGGTCCGTACCTGGCCGGCGACCCGGGCCTCGAGTTCGGCGCGGGTCGCCGAGAGCAGCTCATAGGCCTGGGTGATCGCCGCGGCCTGGATGCGCAGCTCGGCCAGCGACTGCGCCAGCCCCTCGGCGCGGCGCCGGTGGCCGTCGCGGATCTCGCCCAGCAGCACGGCGGCGACGAACCAGGGCACCGGCACCGTGCTGACCCGCAGCAGCCAGGCCGGGAGATCCTCGCCGAAGGCCTGCTCGGGCAGCTGGCCAGCCAGCAGCGCGACGGTGGCGAGCAGCGCCGCGAACAGCGCCTCCCGCGCGCCGTACTGCGCGGCGGCCAGCAGCACCACGATCCAGAACGGATGCGGCGAGAGGCTGGCGAAGCGGTCGTTGCCCAGCGCCAGCCGGTCGAGCAGGAGCATCGCCCCGAGCAGGGCGAGGATCTCGAGGATGGCCGCGAGGCGGAGGCCGAGGCAGCGGCGCGGCAGGCCTTCGGCGGCAACCGGGGCTGGAGTCATGTCAGAAGTACCAGCTGAGGCTGGCGCCGAACACCGAGGTGGTACCCCGTGCCCGGCCGATGTTCTCGACACGGCTGCCGCGCAGCCGCAGCTCGAACCGGTCGAAGGCATAGCCTAACGCCCCGCCGACGATCGGCCCCGCCCGGCCGTAGCGGTCCACGCCGTAGCCGGCCGAGAGCTCGGTGGTGACCACGCCTCCAGGTGTGCCGGTGCGCCAGGACCGGGCGTGGCCCAGGACCACGGCATGCACCTCGCGGTCCAGCAGCTGCAGCGGCGCGTAGCCTTGCCCGGCGGCGCCGGTGCGTTCGTCCCGCCGCAGCAGGTATTCGGCCTCCAGGACATAGGCGGCCGAGAGGCCGCGCAGGCCGGCCAGGTTGCCCAGCCGCAGCTCGCCAGTCAGCGAGACGGTGCTGCCGACATCCCGGTCGCCGGCGATGCCGTAGCGGTTGGCCCCGACCTCCAGCCTGCCGGTGAGGTCGTTGGCGAGGACCTGCCGGCGGCCGGCGGCGACCCGGTCGCGGGTCGCGCGGTCGATCATGGCCTGGAAGAAGTCCCAGTAGGGCCGGCGGAGCTCGGCCCGCAGCAGGGTGGCGCCGGCATCGTCGGGCAGCTCGGCCCGCAGCCCGAGCCCCGCCGTGCCCTCGGTCAGGAAGAGCGAGCCGACCACGGCCTGGCCGCCCATCCAGTCGCGCCGCAGCGACAGCTCGCCGCGCTCGCGCGCCCCGGCGAAGGAGCCCACCCGGCCGTCGCCGCGCTGTACCTGGGCCGCGTCGATGCCCGCGACCTCGGCCGCGAGGCCGAGCCGCCAGCCGTCGCCGAAGGGCTGCTGCAGGTCGAGCCCGCCGATGACGGCGCTGGCCCGGCCGGTGCCCACGCCGCCCTGCGACTCGCGGTATTCCAGGTCGGCCCGCAACCGCGGCCCGGCGCTGCGTTCCAGCGCGGCGATCGCCTCGGCGAGGTCGGGGGCCTCCGGGTCGCGCCCCCGCGCCTCCCGGTAGAGGGCCATCGCCTCGCGGCCGCGGCCGCTGCGTTCGGCGATGCCGGCGAGGCCCGCCAGGGGCTCGGGACTGTCGGGCATGGCGCCGCGCAGCGCCTCGAAGCCGTCGCGCGCCCGGGCGAGCTGGCCGGTCCGCGCTTCCAGCTGGGCCTCGAGCAGCCGCAGCCGGAGCGTGCCCGCGTCCTCGGCCGGAGCATCGCCCTCCCCCGCCGCGGCATCCGGCGCCGCGGCCGCCGGCTCGCGCGCCAGCGCGAGGCGCAGGCCCTCGGCGGTCGGCCGCGTCGCCAGGGTGACGCCCGGGGCGAGGGTGAGCAGCAGCCTGTCGTAGCCGAGGCTGACGCCCTGCAGCAGCCCGTCGGCGCAGGCGGCCAGGGCTTCGGCGTCGACCGGCGGCAGCGCGCCCGGGACCGCGAGGAGCACCTCGCGGCCGGTCTGCCGGCTGGCCGCGCCGGACAGCCCCGGCAGCAGGATGGCGGCCGCCTCCCCCGGCACCGCGGTCGCCCCCCCGGGCCCGCAGAGCGCCGCCGCGGCGACGGCGCCGGCCTGGAGCAGCGCCGGCAGCATCGCCAGGCCGCGCAGCAGCGCAGGCCTCACGGCAGCACCAGCGCCGCGCGCGCCGCGCGCACCGCCCCCTGCTCCATCAGCAGGGCGACATAATCGGCCCGCAGCGACCGGTCCCGCGGCCGCTCGACGAGGAGCGCCTCATAGAGCCGTGCCGCCTCCGCCTCGCGCCCCAGGCCGTGCAGCAGATGCGCCCGCAGCACGCGCGCCCGGGTGGAGCGGTCCGCGGCCTCCTCCAGCCGCCGCAGCGCCTCGGCGTAGCGCTGCCGCGCGGCGGAGGGGTCGCGCCGGGCGGCGGCGATGTCGCCGAGGATGGTCCAGCTCTCGTAGTCGTCCGCCTCGGCGGCCACGACGGCCTGCAGCAGCCGCTCCGCCGCGGCGCGGTCGCGCCGGAGATGCGCCAGCACGCCGAGCCGGCGCTGCGTCTCCGGCCCCGCCCCGCCGCTGGCCGCCAGCCGCTCCAGCGCCTGCCGCTCCAGCTCCGCCTCGCCGGCCCGGGCGGCGAGGCGCGCCAGCTGCCGCAGCAGGTCGCCGGAGGTGGCGCCCGGCAGCACCTCGCGCACCGCCGCCGCCAGGGCGACACGATCGTCCTGCGCCTCCAGCGCCGCCAGCCAGGCGGCGGTCCCGGCGGGCAGCGCCGCCCCGGCCCCGGCGCGATGCACCGCCACGGCCCGGGCCGGGGCGCCACGGTCGGTCAGCACCCGCATCCAGGCAGCCCGCTCCGCCCCCTCCGCCCGCCGCGCACGCGCCTCGATCCAGTCCAGGGCCTCGCCTCCCGGGCGCGGGCCCCAGAGGTAGAGCAGCTGGCGCACATCCGGGCTCTCGGGCGGCGCCGCCGCGGCGAGCAGCCGCAGCCCGCCCTCCGCCCCCCGCTTGTCGCCGGCCTCCAGCAGCCGGAAGGCGAGCTGGCGCCGCAGTTCGGCCGGCACGCCCGGCCGGGCGGCGAGGCTGGCCCAGAGGGCGAGCGCCTCGCCGCGCCGTCCCGCCGCGACGGCCGCCCGCTCATGCGCCCAGAGCCAGCGCTGCGGGGCCTCCACGGCCAGCGCGCGCAGCACCGGCAGCGCCTCCGCCTCGGCCCGCAGCTCCAGCAGCAGGGTGACCGCCGCGTCCCGCGCCGCCGGCGTCGCCGCCGCGGCGAGGCGTTGCCGGGCGATCGCCCGTGCCTCGTCCAGTACCGGCGCGCCCTGCCGCCAGGCATCGAGCAGCACCGCCTCGCGCAGCGCCTCCGGGAATGCGTCGCCCTCGGGGAGGCCGCGCAGCCGGTCCAGCGCCCGGCGCGGCTGGCCGAGCTCGAGCAGCAGCCGGATCACCTGCTGCCGGTCCTCGGTCGCGCCCCGGGCGGCCTCCAGGCGCTCCGCGACCTCGAGGGCGAGCGGCAGCGCCCGGGCATCGACGGCCAGGTGCAGGAGGTCCTGCAGCAGGTCCACGGGCAGCGCCGCGCCGGCCGGCGTGGCAAGCCAGGCCGCCACCGCCGGCGCCTGCCCGGCCGCGGCGGCGCCGACCGCCCAGGCGTGGTCCGCTGCCGCCGAAGGGTGGCCGCGGCGCAGCACGGCGAGC
>NZ_JAUFPN010000126.1:457-50516 GCF_030409335.1 Paeniroseomonas aquatica | reverse complement strand
GTAGCCCAGCGCACGCACCTCGCGGCTCAGCGTCTGCTTGGCCACCGTGACCCGGTATTCCTCCCACAGCCACTGGCAGAGGTCGATCAGCCGCCTTACGCCGTCCAGATCGATAATGATACCTGGATTCTGCATGCCTTCCAGAAGAAATCGAAGAGCGGCATCAAAACCCCAAAAGGGGAGATCGACCTAATTGCGTAAAGGCTTAAACGACTGAAGGAGCAGCTAAGATGAGCAAAGATGATGTTGAACTGGTGCGGGGAAGCGGCAACCTTTTGCGCTATCTAAAACAGCCCAATGCCACGCTGGAGCAGCTTCGCTTGATCCTGGCGGCCCGAATTATTAAGAGCCTGACTGTGAACTCATGCGGAACGTGCCAGCCTGCGTATGAGTAGCAAGACGGAAGCGGCGTAGAGGAAGGCGGTGGCCGAGGCGATGGTCGCCTCGAAGTCCTTGGCGAGCCGGCGGCTGCGGCCGAGCCAGGCGAAACATCGCTCGACCACCCAGCGGCGCGGGTGAACGGCGAAGCCGACCTGGTTTTTCGGCTTGCGGACGATCTCGATGGCGATGCGGGTGGCCTGGGCAACGCGGTCGGCGGCATAGGCTGCATCGGCAAAGGCCCGCTCGACGAAGGGAAAGCGGGCACGTGACGCCTGCAGCAGCGGAATGGCGCCATCGCGGTCCTGGACCGAGGCTGCGTGGCACTGCAGGACCAGTGGGCGGCCATCGGTGTCGACCATGGCGTGGCGCTTGCGGCCGTTGATCTTCTTGCCGGCATCGTAGCCGCGCGGACCACCTGCTTCCGTAGTCTTGGTGCTCTGGCTGTCGATCACCGCGGCGGTTGGGCTGGCTTCACGGCCAGCCCGTTCGCGGTCGAGCATGACAAGGTGGTGGTTGATGCTCTCCCAGACCCCGCGTTCGCGGAAGGCCAGGAACCAGGCATAGACCGTCTGCCGAGGCGGGAAGCAATCCGGCAACATGCGCCAGGGAATGCCGCCACGCAGGACGTAGAAGATCGCATTGATGATCTCGCGCATCGGCCAGCTTGGTCGCCGGCCGACCGGAGAAGCGGGCGGCAGGAGTGGTGCCAGCACCGCCCATTCCGCATCGGTCACATCACTGGCGAAGCGCAGGCCCTCCCGCCTATGAAGGGCACGGGTGGTCGGGGTCCACATCAGGCTGTTCATCCAACTCGGTCTCGACAACCTGTTGGAATCACAGCCTACCCGACCATCCAACCCCCATTGCGGCAGCGTTCACAGTCAGGCTCTAAGGCGCTGAACGAGCAAACCCTCACCGTCAGAAAGGCAGCAGAGCTCACAGGCTATGCCGCCGCTGATTTCTCTCGCATCCGCCGTGCTAACCTAGATCGTTTCACCGTAAACCGTTTGTTGACGATGCTCGGCAAGCTTGGCCAGGATGTGGAGGTGACGGTCATCGACTTGCACATTCCAAGGACCACACCGGCAAGGCCCGAACCAGCACGTACCTGAGCAAGGTTTCCGAGCCGGGGCAGGTTAAAGCGCAGCGCTACCAGGCATAAGGCTCAGTCGCATGGCGGACGGGTCCGACGAAGCGGCTAGCCCGAAAAATTCAGCAGGGGCTCTGCGCGGCTTGATCGGGCTCTTCTGTCTGCACGGCCTGGTTGCGCGGGCATGCTGACGGCCCGCCGGCTGTGAGGTCGGCGGTGGGGTGCTGATTGCGAGGCTTGGGGCTGCGGTGACGGGCTCGGTCAGGGCGACATCGCCCCGGTGTTCAGATGACCAGCCGCGGCAGGCGTTCGAGCGCAAGCCGCAGGATGGTTTGGTCGGGACAGCCGCTGGGCAGATGGACCAGCACCTTGGTCTTCCAGGCGACGATGCGAGCGGCGATTTTCAGCAGGCGCAGCCGCAGCGTGTCGAACTGGGCGACGCGCCAGGACGACCGCGCCGGCATCAGGCGGCGCAGCGACCACATGAGCCAGTAGGCGCCGGTGTGCAGCATCAGGCGCAGCTGGTTGGCACTGGCGCGGTGACAGGATGTGCGATCGGCGGCCAGGTGGGTCTTCCAGGATTTGATGTGGTTCTCGGCTTGGCCGCGGCGGCAGTAGAGCTCTTCGTACAGCGTGCGCGGCGCGCCGCCGGCCAGGTTGGTGACGACGAACCGGGTGTCGGTGCCCTGCACGCTGGCCTCGACACGGGCGATGATGCGCTCGACCCGGCTCCAGCTGGCGGCGCCGTCGTGGAATTCCTTGTAGCGCCGCAGCTTGTCCGGGCCGGCCGTGGCGGCCTGCCGGGCCGCGGTGCTGCGCTCCAGGGCCTCGACATGGCGGCGCAGCGTTGTGGTTGTGGCGACGCCAAGGATGAAATCGATGTGCTCGACCCGGCAGAAATCCAGCACCTCAGGGGCGCAGTAGTGGCTGTCGGCACGGAGCAGGATCTCGACCCGCGGCCAGTGGCCGCGGATCTCGCGTACCAGGCGGCGGAGGAAGCCACGCACTTCTCGCCCGGTCGGTCGACACGCCGGGCGCAGCAGGGCGGCGACGGGGCGGCCTTCGCCGTCGAACACGACGATCGGCTGGAAGCCGTATGCGTCGTAGTAGGCGTTGAACAGCCGCAGCTGCTGGCCGCCATGGACCGCATCGAAGGTGTCGTCGATGTCGAGCGTGATGCGGCGTGGCACCTGGCGGAAGCTGGTGCAGTAGAGCCCGACCATGGCCTGGCCCATGCGTAGCAGGTCACGCGGCCGGGGCAGGTTCTCGAGCCGCGAGATGGTCGGCTGCGAGCACAGCGCGGCACCATCCGGCAGCCGGCCGAGGGCGAGCTTGAAAGCCGGGTCGTGCCGCAGGCTGTCGGCGTCGTTGCCGTCCTCATAGCCGGCGGCAATCATCAGCATCCGGAACCGCAGGATGTCGGCGATGCCATGCACGACCCGCCCCGCCGCGCGGGGATCGGCCACGCAGGCGGCCAGGCGGTCAGCGATACCGAGGCGGCTTTCGATCTCGCGCAGCGCCAGCACACCGGCATCTGAGGAGAGCTGGCCGCCGTCGAAGCGGGCGATGATCGGCTTGCCGCAGACCGGTGACAGGCCGGGCAACGCAGAGGTAGCTTCAACCTTGGCGGGCATGGGCTCCGAAATCGGCTGGGTTCTGGTCTCGCAGCCGAATTCTATGCTCGATCAATGGCTTGCGCCATGTCCGCCAGCCCTCGTGCATAATCCGGGCTAGCAGCTGTTCCGGTTTCACCAGACTCAACCGGGTGGCAGGTAGGAACGAAGGATGGGCAGAACCCGGTCGATACGGCGATTCATATCGTGACGCATGGTGAGGTGATCGGTGCCGACATGATGTTCCCAATGATCCCTGCAAGCTACGCCAGGATCACCGTCAACCAGGCGAAAGCGCTCATTATGGAAGCGCAGGAAGCCGACTCGAAGAACTGGATGACCCGCCTACGCTCAAACTGGCCGTAGCGAAGAGTGCAAGATATGCGGTGTAGTATCGCAATCTTGCCAAGGGGGCGGTGCCCGCCCCCGTTGGATATCCCCAGCCTATGGCGCATTCACCGGCTTTGGGCCGGATCTGCGCCATGAGTCGTTTGGCCGACGCACCACCAGTCAGGGAGCCTCCGCGCTCCCCGACACCCCATAGCCAACCCTGCGCGGTTTGGATGTCCGCCACCCTCTCCCGGGTGGATCACGACCAAGCGGAGACTTCGCTCTCCCCTGGACCCCATCGACCAAGGAGCGTGCTTGCCCCTTGGAACGCTGCTTTACCTGAGAGCAAGCTTGTTTCGGTTTTTTTACATGCCTATAATGAAATAAGGAAACATCGCTGGAGCTCGTTACGCTTAAATAGTAGGGTTGAATAACTAGTGCGGACTGGAAAGGGGTACTATTTGATGCGGCTAAAGAGGGTAAGAATTAATAATTTTCGGTCGATCCGGTCAGCAGATATTGAATTCGGCGAAAACACTGTTCTAATTGGTCCGAATAATTCGGGCAAGACAGCCATTTTAGAAGCAATACGCATAGCGCTGACGAGGCGGTGGGGACAACGGGGCACCGGATTTACCGAATACGACATACATTTATGTGAGTCCCGGCCAGATCCAAAGATTGGAGACCCGGTTGTAATTGAGCTTGAAATACAAGAGAACGTTGCAAACGAATGGCATGAAAACATTCATGGAGATCTCGCCGATATTATCCAAACCGACCCTGTATCTGGCGTCGCATCAATTATTCTTCGCGTGAGTTGTGCTTGGGACGCTCTAGAAGAAAGCTTTATACCTAAATGGGAATTCCTCAATGTAACCCGACAACCGCTTGTTGGCCGGGGCGCTAGAGCGCTAAATCTCCAAGAGTTTTTCCAGTTCATCCCAGCATTTTATATGGAAGCAATCAGGGACGCTGGGGACGAATTTTCTAGCCGCAGCCAGTTTTGGGGACGGTTACTCAAAGCCGTTCAAATACCTGATGATCTTGAAAAAAAATCGCAACGAGTATTCGACCTACTCAACAAAAAGCTTTTGCGAGCAGACCCACTTCTTGGAACTTTATCTTCGGGACTTTCAACAATTAGTCGTATTGCTTCCGCGGACCAACCGGGTGAAGCCGACCTTCGGCTTCTGCCTTTAAACACATGGGACATACTTTCCAAAGCTGAAGTGATATATAAGTCTGAAGCTAACAAACCTTGGCTTCCACTGCATAAGCACGGTCAAGGCGTACAAAGCCTGTCAGTAATGTTTTTATTCAAAGCATTTATAGAGCATCTTCTCGATGAACTATACAGACCAGAAAGTTCTCCAGTTCTTGCAATCGAAGAACCAGAGACACATCTGCATCCACAAGCAGCCCGCACCCTTTGGCGTCACATTTCCGAACTGCCTGGGCAAAAAATTGCCAGCACACACTCACCTTATTTCCTTGAACACGTACCCTTCCGTGATATCCGGATTGTTCGTGTTGGAAATAATGGAACAACTGTTCATTCACTCCCAACAGAATATCGCGCGTCGTGTCCTAACCTACCCTCTATTTTTGCGGTAATGGCGAAATCAGCTGGTCGGTTAAGTTATGATGGCTCACTCGGCCAAATTGTGGTGCATCAAGTTCTCGGCCAAAATATCTACCGCGATCTCTTAACCGCATATGGCACCCACCCTGATCGTGCCGCAATTGGCGTTGAGCTCAAACGTGTGTATGAACTGTCACAACGCTTTATACCGGATGAAGAGCTGGCGCAGCTAGAAACATTCGCAAGGCGAATACGAGGCGAGATTTTCTTTGCGAGAAGATGGTTGCTTGTCGAAGGCCAATGCGAATATCATTTGGTTCATGGCATTGCGGAGGGCCTTGGCTATAATCTCGACGAACACGGAGTTTCGGTGATCGACTTTCAAAACAACGGCAATCCTGAATGTTTTTGTGCCTTAGGAAGAGCTTTAGGCTACCCATGGTTAATGATCGTTGATGGGGACGCAGCTGGAACATCTTATATTCAGAAACTTTCGCCTCGGGGCTTTAATGTTGCCGAGATTGCCCACCGCACCTATCAACTAGCCGAAGGCGATATTGAACAGCAGCTCATCGCGGACGGATTGCAAGCCGAACTAAAGGCATCTTTGCTGGATATCGGCGAAACTAAAGCGCCAACCTACGATGACGCGGCACTTTTGAAGGCATTGGTTGCGAGCAAAAGTGCCTACGGAGCCGTTCTAGGCCGCAAATGTGCACAGGATGCGGCCCTTGCGGCGCGCATGCCAAAGGCTTTTCGAGATGCAATCATCTCGCTTAGAGGGTTAGAGTGATGACGATATTAGTGGAACAAGCTCTTGCTGAGCTAACGCCCCCTCAGGCATCTGCCTCGTGTTGGAATGAAGGGTCTCTGTTTGTTTTGGCTGGTCCGGGTTCGGGCAAGACTCGGGTTCTGACAACGAGAATTGCAAAACTTTTATCCGACAGTCCGGATAAAAGCTTCCGCGTCCTAGCGTTAACATTCACCAATAAAGCAGCTGATGAAATGTCGGCGCGCGTCAGCGTCTTGGTTCCAGATCAGGAGCGTAGAGCCCTGATAGGTACATTTCATTCATTTTGTATGCAAATGTTGCAACAGCACGGTTCTCACATCGGCATAAGACCGGATTTTGCTATTTATTCTCTTGATGCAGATAGACAAGAGCTTCTACGAGATGCTTTAAAACAGGCAGGGCTGGGTTACGGAGATATAAAACTCCTAAATATCATCGATAAGCTAAAATCGCGTCTGATTTCGCCAGAAGAAAGCGCCAATAGCTTTCGAGATAAAGAGGCTGGAAGTCGAATCGCGAATTCCTACAGAGCTTATGAGAATGCGCTGTTACGTGCGAATGCCTTAGACTTCGGCTCTCTCATATCTGCCGCCCATAGTTTAATCTCCAACAATCCAGGAATTGCTACCACCTATCGTAGAACGTACAAATATTGGCTTTTCGACGAATTCCAAGATACAAACGATGGACAATATCGACTAATACGGGCACTAGCCGGTGATAGTTTCAAGAATATTTTTGCAGTGGCAGATGACGACCAAATAATTTATCAATGGAACGGCGCAAGTTACCAGCAGATACAACGATTCCGGGCAGACTTTGCACCACAAGAAATCCAGCTTCCAACGAATTACCGGTGCCCCCCCAGTATTGTTATGGCGGCTAACCGCCTCGTAATACACAATTCGCAACGAACTGAGACCAAATTGCCATTGGAAGCTGGCAAAAAAAATCTTAGGTACCCTGACGGCACTCATATTTCTTTGTTGCGCTTTTCGTCGGATACCGCAGAAGCAGCTGCAGTTGCACGTGGGATTAAAAGTATCGACAAAAGCCTCTGGAGCGAAGTCGTTGTTTTGGCCCGCACACGTGCCATGCTCGAACGCATCCAGCAAGCTCTAAGCACAGCTGGCGTACCTGCGGCGATTGCTCAACGGCGCGACGACTTTCGTTCACCCGAATTTCTATGGCTATCAGCTGTGCTCCGACAGACGCTTAGACCTTTAGATACGCGAGCTCTTGAGGCTTTGATTGGCGCGTTCAATCGTTGGTGGGGTACAGAACTACAAGTTGGCGATATTATAGCAGCAGCAGAGGTTTCTAACCGGTCGTATTTGGACGAATGGGCAGCCGCGGTCCCACCTCAGATTGACGCTGCGGGATTAAAGCTGGCGGAACTCACTGCCAAATATGGGAAAGAGCCATCGCGTTTTCGACACTTCATAGATGCCGTGATACAAGATCTACCGACCGGTGACGAAAGCCTCGTAGATCTTGCAGAAGATAGGAACGCTTGGAACGACTTAAATCGAAACATCTCAAGAGCTATTGGTCGCGATGCGCCTCTTGAACAATTTCTCCAAGAGCTGTCTATCAGGTCAAAAGAGCCTCCGCCTGTGAAATCAATGGTTGCTTTAATGACCATTCATGCTGCTAAAGGGAAAGAGTTCGATCATGTCTTTTTAGCTGGTATGGCAGAAAGCATTCTCCCTAGTTTCCATAGCGTTAAGCTCGGAGAAAATAGTCCCGAAATGGAAGAAGAAAGGAGAAATTGCTTCGTTGCGATTACGCGAGCTAAAGAATGGTTATGCCTTTCTTATGCGGATACTTACGGCAACTGGGGAAAGATGCCGTCTAGATTTCTTACCGAGATGGGGTTTGAGTTACCACAGACCTACTCTGATTAGCCGCTGTACTTCCGCCTCATTGAATGCCCCGCGCAGATCATCGGCGACGAAGCCGCGCATCTCATGGACGCGGACATGCTGGTTCTCATCGATGCGCATCAGACGCGCGGCAAGGTCCGCGCCGCCGCTTCGTTGCGATCCTTTGAATATCTGGCGCGTTTCCTTCCGCCTTGAGGCCGGGGGCGGAAACCAACAGGCGGAGGATTTCGTGGATGTCAGCCAACGCCGAGCCGAACTCGGCTTCTAGCTTTGGGGTCACCGGCAGCGCCCCAATATGGGCGAGCTTTGCGAGCTGATTGATATTGCTGGACAGGCGCGAGGCCCCAAGAGCAGCGAGGGCCTGGGCCAGCGCTTGCCGGTCGCAGACGGCAAGGCCGCTTCGCCTTGTTCTCACCGGCAGCGCCGAGCCCAGCAGCTTCGCCTTGATATATGCCCCAGGGGCGCGCCCTTGGCCTCATCCACCAGTCGGGCGCGCTCAGCCTCTGACAGGCGAAGGCTGAACGGCGCGGGTCGCCGTTTGGGAAACGGGAAGGCTTTGCCGCTTGTGGCGGCGCTGAATGGCTGTTGCAGGGACACTGAGCGGCCCCGTCACAATGAGGGCGGGCGCGGTTTACCTAGCGATGTATCCCGGAGCACTTGCTCCCACGCAGCTAGATTTGCGAATATCCGGTTCGTTTCCTCACCGGAGAGGCGCCCATCCTGGCCCGGCTGCGCCGGGTCCCGGGTGGTCTGTTCAGACGAGACCTGCGTGCGCGTCGACGGCTGCTGGACCTAAGTGTTCCAGAACGACGAGGTGGTGATCCATGCGGTCCGCCGCAGCCGTGATGCCGGCATCGTCGCCGAGGTGATGGCCAATCATCGTCCGGCGATCTGGGTCTCCGACCTCTACGGCGCCCAGCGTGGCCACGCCGAGGCCTGGCAAATCTGCCTGGCGCATCAGCTGCGTGACTGTCGCTACGCCGCCAAGGCGGGCGACGCCATCTTCGCCCCGCGCATAAAGGCGTTGCTGCTACGCGCCGTCGTTCTCCCCGGCGACATCGCGGTCTGGCCGAAAGCACACGGCGTGAGTACCGCCGCCGCCTCGAGCATGCGCTCAATACCGTCATGGCGCTCGCCTCGACGAATCGGCACGGCCAGCGATTGCGAAACCGCTACGGGAAACTACGTCAGCAGCTCTTCACCTTCTCGATCATCCCGACGTTACCACCGACAACAATGGGAGCGAGCAAAAGCTTCGACCGACCGACACCGATCGCAAGGTCACCGGTGGTTTTCGATCCACTTGGGGCGCTGATCTTTACGCCGACGTTCGCTCTGTCATCGGCACTGCAGCGAGACGCAGTACCGATGCCTATCAGGCCATCCGTGCCGCCCTACAGAGCCAATCGGTACTCGCCCCAGGTTGAACAGTTACGTAATTTGAGTAGGCCCGCCGGGCTTTTGGATAATTAGTGCGATGGACCGATAGCGCCGCTAGGAGCGATGCAAGGAGGAGGCTTCGTGCGGACGTTCGCATAAGTCGCCGCCGGCGCTCCCAAGAATGAGCGATCGAGTTTGGTATCAGGACGGCTGAACGCAATGCATTCAACGAGGTGGATCAGAAAGGGCGGATGGTACGCCGCTGGTGCCAGGTTGGTATGCGGTTTTTCTCCAATCGCCTATTTGGGCATCGTATTGTATTTGCTTACTTTCTGGTATGATACAGCCATGGACAAATTCGAGAGAGACTTGAAGCAGGAGCAAGCGGAGATGGAACTCACTGAGACATGGGCAGTCCATGTCAATGAGGCCGGCGGCAGGCCCAGGAGGACCGTTACTTTCGGTAGTGTGACGGTTACTGGCCCGGAACCTACTCCTGAGCAACGAGCGCGTAATTCCGCGGAGAGCGAAGCTGCTCTGAGGCGTTTAGCCTCGGGCTTGGCTATTCCAGGAGTAGTGATCGAGCGTAAGCCTGGAGTCCCGTTGATTTACGCCAACAAATATCAGTCGGGTACTGTCATCCGTGAGTTAGACGGCAGAAAAGAGGTCGGCACGTTGGCAAAGGATGGAATTTTTACGCCGCTTGGAACTGCTTCAGCCAGTTAGTGTGCAGACAGTGAGGAGATAGTTAATTTTTTCTTCCAAAAATAAAAACAAAATGCATATTTTTCCGATATTATTTTGATATTCTACTGTGGATCCGCTAAGCTTATAACAAAGCTTGTACGATAATGTCGCCACGACGCAAGATAGTGTGTTTGCGAGCGAACAGGCTTCTTAGTCAATGAAAATTTAACCAATATTTGAATAGGTTTTGATTGAGGTGCATCTATCCCCCACCGGGCGTCTCTATCCCTCACCAGGGTGCCTCTATCCCCCACCGGGCGCCTCTATCCCTCACCAGGGCGCCTCTATCCCTCACCAGGGTACCTCTATCCCCCACCGGGCGCCTCTATCCCCCACCGGGGCGCCTCTATCCCTCACCAGGGTACCTCTATCCCCTACCGGGGCGCCTCTATCCCCTACCGGGGCGCCTCTATCTCCCACCGGGGCGCCTCTATCCCCCACCGGGGCGCCTCTATCCCTCACCAGGGTACCTCTATCCCCTACCGGGGCGCCTCTATCCCCCACCGGGCGCCTCTATCCCTAACTAGGGTGCCTCTATCCCCCATCGGGGCGCCTCTATCCCCCACCGGGCGCCTCTATCCCTCACCAGGGTGCCGCTATCCCCCACAGGGGCGCCTCTATCCCTGGACTTGCTCCGCTTTAAAGTCCGTCCGGGATCATACGGTTTTCTGACACAGACTTCGGAGCATCCGGCCGACCGAGGCCCAGCGCAGGAAAGCCAGCGCGCGGCGATTCAAGCATTCCCAATCCGCAGCTAGTCTGCCGAGGACAAGCTGCGGATCGTGGGCGAGACGCTGGCGCATGGTGCGATAGCCAAGGTGGTGGCGGACCGGCACGGCATCGGCACCGGGCTGCTGTTCACCTGGCCGCGCGAGATGCTGGCCACGGCCATGTCGGGCTTTGCCCCGGTCGCGGTCGTGCCGGAACTTGCGGTGGCCGCGGCGGTCGCGCCGGCAAAGGCGGACGAGGCGCCTGGCCTGCTCGAGGTGGCGTTCCCATCCGGGACGACTGTGCGCGTCAGCGGCGCGGTGGATCCGGCGATGTTGCGGGTTGTCCTGGCGGAGCTTGGCGGGCGCTGATGTTCGGGCCGCCGCCCGGCACGCGGGTATTCCTTGCCTGCGGCGTGACCGATATGTGCAAGGGCTTCGACGGGCTGGCGGCCCAGGTGCAGACGGTTCTGGTGCAGGATCCCTATGGCGGCGCGCTGTTCTGCTTTCGCGGCCGCCGCGGTGACCTGCCGAAGATTTTGGTCTGGGACGGCCAGGGCCTGATCCTTCTGGCCAAGCGGCTGGAACGCGGCAAGTTCGTCTGGCCACAGGCAGCGAGCGGCGTGGTGTCGCTGACGCCGGCGATGCTCTCAATGCTGCTGGAGGGGATCGACTGGCGGATGCCGGCCTGGACGGTACGGCCGGAGACGGCGGTGTAGCGGCGGTGCCGCTTCCGAATTGCCTGGAATGCATCATGGGACGCTCAAATAGAAAGGGCAGCGTCCAAGGCTGCGATGGGTTTGGTGAGAGCTACCGTCGCCGTTGCTCTTTTCTGTAATTCTTTATAGACGTGACTTCTTTCGGTAATCGCAAACTTTGCAAATTTCAGGATTGGCTCTGGCTCCTTGAAAATATGCGGAATTAAGTTCATTGCGAGAATCCATGATGCTACATTGTCTGTCGGGTAATGAACTCCCGCAAAGACTCTTCGGTCACCAATATCTACTGAAAATTGTGCCAAACAAGCAGCAGAATCTGCGCTCCTGAGTAAGTTGTTATGCTGCCAAACTTCGAAAACCGCGCAACCAGCGACGATGCCCTGCAAGCAGTGACCGCTAAATGTTGAAGAGGTTAATGAGGTCGCGGCGGTTTGTGACTCAAACTCGTTCTGTCTGAGACCCCGTTCTCTAATCGGGGTTTCCAGGTCAAGCGCCGAAGTGGAGGCTGACCGCTGCCGGGGTCATGGTTCTCTCCGGGGTCGGTGTGATCCGCCCCATGATGGGGGTCAGGGATGGGGCGCCGCGATGTTTGCGACGGCCTGATCCAACAATATCTGCCAGACCGGCCAACGGGTTCTGCGCGGTCGCTTCCACCCGCCGTCCCGGCAGAGACAGCCTCTCCGCCGGAGCGGAGCCTGGGTGGTGAACTGCGGGTCAGGCCATCTTGGCCTCCTCGCGGGTCCACCAGAACTCGGTGCCGTCCGTCCACATGCAGCGGAGAATGACGGCGATCTTGCGAGCCACCGCGACCCGCGCCTTCTTGGCGCCGATCCGCTGCACCAGGCGGGTGCCCCAGGCCTTGAGCGGCGAGAACCGCTGCACCTTGGTCAGCAGCACATTGGCTGCCTCATAGAGGCAGGTGCGGGTAAACGCATCGCCGCACTTCGAGATGCGACCGTGCCGGTCGGTCTCGCCGGACTGGTAGCGGGTGGGCGTCAGTCCGAGATAGGGGCCGACGTCACGGGCGTGCTTGAACCGCTCCGGATCGTCGATGGTGGAGAGGAAGGCCACCGCGGTGATCGGCCCGACCCCCGGCACGGTCATGAATCGCCGGAGGGTAGGCTCGCTTCTGACCAGGCGGCGGAGGTCGCGGTCCAAGGCCGCAACTTGGGCCACCACATGCCGCCGCACCTCGGCCAGCTTGGCCACCAGGCTGCTGACCATGGGATGACCCTCCGCCAGGGCTTCGGCACGCCGGATCAGGGCATCGGTATTTCCCGGCCCGAGGATCAGGCCGAAGGTCTTGAGCAAGCCGCGGATCTGCGCGTCCAGGTCGGTACGGATGCTGACCAGACGGTGCCGGGCGGCAAGCAGGGCCAGGCGCTCGTGCGCGGTGAAGCTCTTGGCGGTGACGGCGCGGTACCATCCCATGCGCAGCATCTCGGCCAGGCCACGGGCGTCGCCGCGGTCCGACTTGGTCGGCCGCATCGAGAGCGCGGCATGGGCATGCCGGGCGTCCATCAACACCACCGGCAGGTCTGCCGCCTTGAGCGCATGATACAGCCATGGCGAGGTGGCGCCGGTCTCAAGGCCCACCCGCGCCAACTGCGGCGCTTTGCTACGGATGAGGCTGATAAGGGCAGCGGGCTCGGCCGCCACTTTGCCTTCGAACGTCACGGCGCCCTTGCCGTCGATCACGCAGACGCTGATCTCCTTCAGCGACACGTCGAGTGCGACATACTGCTCCATAGCGGCTTCTCCCGAGATTGGTGTGCCCGAAATTGATTTTAGTCCCAAGCTCGGGGAAGTCGCCCGCCCCGATTATCCCATGTTTGCGAAGTTATGGTGCTGGCAGTCGCCTGCGGTTGGGATGGGCGAGGCGGTGGAGCATGAGGCGGATGGCTGCCAAGGTCACCATAGCCTCGGAGACCTCGGGCAGCGCCTCGTAATCTTTGGACAGCCGGCGGCATCGGCCGAACCAGCCGAACGACCTCTCGATCACCCAGCGGCGCGGCTGGACGACGAAGCCGATGGTGCCGGCGAGGCGGCGCACGATGATCAAGGCGAGCCCGGTCAGGAAGCAGGCGAGCAAGGCCGCGAGCCGATTGTAGGCGCTGTCGGCGAACACGGCGCGGAGCCAGGCGTAGAGCGGCTTCACGCGTTTCAGCAGATCGCCGATGCCGTCGGCATCCTGGATGTTGGCGGCATGCACGACGATGCCCAGCAGCAGCCCGCCCGCGTCCACGGCGATGTGACGCTTGCGCCCCTTCAGCCGCTTCGCCGCATCCCAGCCCCGTGGGCCGCCGCTTTCGGTGGTCTTCACGCTCTGGGTGTCGACGACCGCCGCCGTGGGGCTGGCCTCCCGCCCGGCGCCCTCGCGCAGCAGGACGACGAGATGGTGGCGGATGCTCTCCCAAACCCCGTCCCGCAGGAAGGCGCGCATGTAGCCGTACACCGTGCGCCACGGCGGGAAGGCCGGAGGCGGCGGCAGGTGCCGCCACTGGCAGCCGGTGCGGACGAGGTAGAACAGCCCGTCCAGCAAACTCCGGGGGTCTGTCGTGCGCGGCCGCCCGCCGGGCTTTGCCGGCGGGATCAACGCCGCAAGCAACTGAAACTGCTCATCCGTCAGCGCCCGCCCGGCGCCGAAATTCCCAACCAGCGTGCGATCAGCAGGGGTCCACATCGCGGTCTCCAACAAGGAAACCGCCGGCAACGCTGGCCAAAGGGCCGGGATTAGACGCTTACATCAGACCCAGACAACCTTCTCAAACGGGGTCTGATAATCATGGAGGCTTGATAAGGACGCAACTTTACAAATGCGGCTTTAAGATATAAAATACCCGAAGCCAGTTTCTTTCTCAATGCCTCTCTCATTATCGGAGCTACCATGGCTGCCTGCCACGATGGCGCCGATGAGTCGTACTCGAAATATTCCGTCCCAAACGGCTTACCGCCGTCTTCGGACCGAAAATGTAATAGATGAGTATGAGCATCAGCAGCTAAGGTAGGAGATTCAGGTTTTTTGTCTAAAAACTGCCATTTGTTTGATAGCACTCCATCATCATGGCGACTTCAAACCGTACCAGGTCTTCCGCAAAATCCTGCGCCGCCCCGTTCCATCCACCCGTTGTAGTGTCATAAGAAGGCCAAAGGTTATCCGCCATCAAATCTTTCATTGATAGAAGCCATTTGTGCCAGCTCACATCTCGATTAGTGTCAGATGGCAGGAAATCAGGGGGCACATTTTCAGCCGCAATCGCTTCGAAGTATCCTTCGCCCATCTTTCCGTACGGCGGCAGTTTCATCTCTCCATTCCTCTCCAGACAAATATTGTTGCGCATAAGGATGCGACATCAGTCTAGACCATACGCGCATCCAGACCTTTCAATTTATCGAAATTTTCTACCTTAAGACGAGGGCCAGATATCAGTAGCCACTATGGTCCTAGCGCGTGAAGCAGCGGGGCGCCCCATGATATGAACTCCATCATGCTGCGCGGGTCCTGATGCGTGGGGAACAGGGTCTGCACCGCATCGGCGGGGAGCTGCCTCCGGAAACCCCACACCAATTTTAGCGCTATTGCCGCATCTTGCACGCTTTTGACTCCATGTACCTTGAGCACGTGGCCCAGCTCGCTGTCGGGCTTCGGGAGTCCGAGGCGTTCCAGACAGTGCCCAGTCCTCGTCGGCGGCGGTCAGGCAGTTCAGCACGAGGCGCAGGGCGTCCCTGGGAGGCAGGCGGGTCGAGGTCACCTCGAAGACGCGCAACTCGGCACCCTCGGCGTTGTAGGGACAGAGGTCCTTCTTAAGGTCGCATTTCGCGTTCGATCGGAACTCAAAGCCTGACTGTGAACGAATTCGAAATGGCTTCAACGTATTGGCTGTGAATAGGATGAGGCGGCCGGGCAGTGAAATCGCGCTGCGGCCAAGACCCTGACTTCTCACCAATCTTATCCGTTACTATATCGTTCGCAGTCAGGTTTTTAGCAAGCTGCAGAAATTTGGCTGTTCAGAACGGCTGTGACCTGATTCGCTGTGGCGTTTGTCAGCGGCGATGGGTTGGGCGATGCGCGGTTCGGATCGGCAGACGGGGTCGATGTCTAGTTATGGAGCCCGGAGGCCTTGGTGCCGTCGGACCACCCGCTGCGGGCAATCCGGCTGCTGGTGAATGCGGCGCTGGAGCGGTTGTCCGGGGATTTCGATGCGCTCTACGCCGCAGGCGGGCGGGATTCGATCGCGCCGGAGAAGCTGCTGCGGGCGCTGCTGTTGTAGGCGTTCTACTCTGTGCGGTCCGAACGGCGGCTGATGGAGCAGGTGACCTACAACATGCTCTTCCGCTGGTTCATTGGGCTGTCGATGGACGCCCCGGTGTGGGACGTGACGGTGTTTACCAAGAACCGGGACCGACTGCTGCGGGGCGAGGTGGCGGGGAAGTTCTTCGCCGCGGTACTGGCCGACCCGCGGGTAAAGCCGCTGCTCTCGCCGGAGCATTTCTCGGTGGACGGCACGCTGATCGAGTCCTGGGCCTCGATGAAGAGCTTCCGGCCGAAGGACGGCTCCGGCGCGCCACCCGGGCCGGGCCGCAACGGCGAGCGCGACTTCCATGGCGAGAAGCGCAGCAACGAGACCCACGCCTCGAAGACCGATCCCGATGCGCGGCTGGCGCGGAAGTCGAACGGACAGGCCTCCAAGCTTAGCTACGCCGGGCATGTGGTGATGGAGAACCGGCACGGCCTGGCGGTGGCGGCGACCACGACACGGGCGACCGGCACCGCCGAGCGGGATGCGGGCAAGGCGATGATGGCAGGGCTGGATCGCGCGCCGCGCAGCATGCTGGGCGCGGACAAGGACTACGACACGCGGGACTTCGTGGCGGCGATGCGGGGCCTGGGAGTAACGCCACACGTGGCGCAGCACAAGAATGGTCGGCGCTCAGCGATTGACGGGCGAACCACGCGTCACCCGGGCTACGCGGTCAGCCAGCGCATTCGCAAGCGGATCGAGGAGGTATTCGGCTGGGGCAAGGAGATTGGCGGCATGCGCCGGACCTTGCTGCGCGGCCTCGAGCGCGTCGGATGGGGCTTCACGCTGCGGGTGGCGGCCTACAACCTGATCCGCCTGCCGAAGCTGCTGGCAGCGCCTGCCTGATGGCCTCCGGACAGGAGCAGGGCACCGTAAATTTTGGCGGTTAGCCGCCGCAAACCCGGCGTCACGGCTCCGCTCTCGCTACCCGACCGCCATCACACCAACGACAAATCAGGCCCGTAGCGGCGAATTTCCGCAGCCTGTTAGAATATGCGCCAGCGCCTTCGAATGCGACGCCGCATAGATTAGATCACAGCAGCTAGGGTACATGGTATGGAATTTTATAAGGTGACACCTTCAGGACCGGAACCTAAGATAGAATAACGAAGAAGTTAGTGTTAAAATTGATAAGGAACTGTGGGTATATGACAATCCCCGATAGCATTCGCAAGCTAGTTAAAAGATTCGATGAGCAAAGTCCGGCCTACTTGTTGGGTTCATACAATGAGACGCAGGTGCGGATAGATTTTATCGACCCGTTTTTTAAAGCTCTCGGATGGGACATCCACAACAATAATGATTACGCCGAAGCTTATAGAGATGTAATACATGAGGATATGGTACTAGTTGGAACCGCCAAAAAGGCACCAGATTACTCCTTTCGCGTGGGAGGGATGCGGAAGTTTTTCGTCGAGGCGAAAAGGCCCTCGGTATCGATCAGCGGTGATCCAAAGCCGGCTTTTCAATTGCGGCGGTACGGTTGGAGTGCAAAGCTGCCGATAAGCATTCTGACTGATTTTGAGGAATTTGCAGTATATGATTGCACGCACAAACCGGAAGAAAATCACTCCGCCGCAAAAGCGCGTCTATACTACTATAAATATACCGATTATGAAGACAAATGGGACGAGATTTATGCTCTTTTCTCTAAGGAAGCGATCCTAAAAGGTTCTTTCGATAAATTTGCTGACGCCAAGAAGAAGGGCACCACCACCGTAGATGAGGCATTTCTTTCTGAGATAGAAGGATGGCGTCAGTCTCTTGCAAGCAATATCTTGCAGGGCAATCAAATGACCCAACGCGACTTAAATCTCGCCGTCCAACTAATTATTGATCGTGTAATATTTCTTCGAATATGCGAGGACCGCGGCATTGAGCTATACGAGCGTCTTCTAAAAACGGTAAAGCAAAAAGGCATTTACCAGCGCCTCACAAATCTATTCAAGGACGCAGACGATAAATACAATTCGGGACTATTTCATTTTAATCCCAAGGAAAAAAATGCAACTGATCCCGACCTTTTAACTCTCAAACTTAAAATTGACGATGCCCCACTTCGAGAAATCGTTGAAAGTTTATATCCGCCTAATCCATACGAATTCTCGGTTATTCCTGCCGACATCTTAGGCCAAATCTATGAAAGATTTTTAGGAAAAGTCATTCGAGTCGACGGCAAGAAAGCAATAATCGAGGAAAAGCCGGAAGTTAAAAAAGCCGGCGGCGTATATTACACCCCCAGTTATATTGTTGAGCACATCGTCAAAGAGACGGTGGATAGCCTTCTCGAAGGAAAAACTCCTAAACAGGTCGAGAAACTGAAAATTCTTGATCCGGCATGCGGTTCCGGATCTTTTCTTATTGTCGCATATCAGCACCTATTGGATTGGCATTTGAATTATTTTGTGGCCAACGGTGGAATAGCCAAATTTAAAAAAGAGCTCAGGCACACGGAGAAGGGAGCGTTGAGGCTCACCACACAAGTTCGCAAGGCAATTTTGCTTAACAATATATTCGGCGTTGATATCGACGCGCAGGCGGTAGAAGTAACTAAGCTATCGCTTTTGCTTAAGGTTCTTGAGGGCGAAACGGGAGAGGCAATTGGTAAGAACCTGTCTCTATTTCATGAGCGTGCGCTTCCAGATTTAGGAAATAATATAAAATGTGGCAACAGTCTGATTGGAAGTGAGTTTCATGACCAGGGTGACCTACCGCTGTTAACAGAAGAAGATGTCTATCGAATTAATGCTTTTGACTGGCAGGAAGAATACGCCGCAATTTTTAAAAAAGGCAAGTTTGACGTCGTACTTGGTAATCCTCCATACGGAGCCACACTTTATCCACTTGAGAAGAAATTTCTTCAGACGCATTACAAAGAGCAATCGTACCAACTCGACAGTTACTTGCTTTTTATGGAGCTCAGCATAAAGAAATTGCTTCATAAAGATGGCTTATGGGGAATGATCATACCTAATCCATGGATTAGCAACATTCGCCAAGACAAGCTGCGGCGACTAGTAATGGGCCACACTGCCGTTAAACAAATAGTGCATTTTCGCTATTCTGTTTTCAGAAGAGTGGTTGTCGATACAGAAATTGTAGTGCTTCAGAATGGATACAGGAAAAATTTCAAGCCTCAGGTTCATATAGTTCCGTCTGAGCCGGTGGGCGAACTTCTCGAGCATGCAGAGCTAATTGAGGGCAACCAGGATGATTGGTTAAAGCTTGCCGATAAGCCGATAAATGTCTTTCTATCTGATGCGGAGCGGCGGCTGCGCAATAAGATTTTTAAGCAACCGTTTACAGTCGATGCGCTTTTTAAAGTAAATGTTGGAGTGAAGCCTTATCAGATCGGTAAGGGAAAACCCGCACAAACGAAGGACATAGTTGAGAACCGCACCTTCGACGCCTCTAAAAAAATATCCAACGAGTACCGGCAGTACCTGCGCGGAAGAGACATTGGGCGTTTTGAAATCAAGCCCCTAGAACAGCGTTTTCTAAGATATGGGCCTTGGTTGGCAGAGCCAAGGCCATCTGCGAATTTCGACGCCATTACTAAAATTCTAGTTAGGCAGACAGGGGATGAGATAATAGCGGCTCTTGATGATCAGCAATTCTTGTGCCTAAATAATCTTCATGTTTTGGCTCCTCACGACGGCTTAAAAAATCTAATGGGTATCTTAGCCCTTTTGAACTGTAAATTGATGACTTGGTGCCTGCGAGTCATGAATCCAGAAGCTGGCGAAGCATTGGCTGAAGTTAAGAAGGAGTTTGTTGAACTGCTTCCCATTCCGAATCCTACAAATCTTGGCCACTTGGAAAAAATCGCTACTTCAATAATCAAACTCAAAACAGGGCCGCAGTCTGTTGTGGTCGAGCGTCAAATCAAGATGCATATTAGGCAAATTGATGCCGCTGTCTACGCGCTGTTCGGCCTTACATCAGACGAAGTTGAGTTATTAGAAAGGAGGCTGACATAGCCGTGACTAGAACCCACCCGAGTTGGCTTA
Source organism: Paeniroseomonas aquatica (assembly GCF_030409335.1). GTDB lineage: Bacteria > Pseudomonadota > Alphaproteobacteria > Acetobacterales > Acetobacteraceae > Belnapia > Belnapia aquatica. The sequence goes on along the minus strand of NZ_JAUFPN010000126.1, from coordinate 30,974 downwards.
ATACGCCTTAGGGCGTCGCCCCCAGCGCGCTTCGAAGCGCCTTCCACCTAACTTCGGTCGCGTTGCTCCGGACAGCCGGGCCCTTGCGAAAGCGCTTTTCCGCTTGCGCCTTCATTCTCGCCAAAGGGCAAGGGTTCAACTCCGTTGAACCCTATTGGGATCAGGTCAAGTCGTGGTGATAGGCTGACGGTCACACTCTCGCCGGTCACGGCCAGGAAACAGACGTGGTGGGTGAGCCGGTCGAGCAGGGCGCCGGTAAGACGTTCCGAGCCGAACACCGCGGTCCATTCCTCGAACGGCAGGTTCGAGGTGACGATGGTGGAGCCATGCTCGTAGCGCTGGCTGAATACCTCGAACAGCAGCTCCGCCCCGGTCGGCGAGAGCGGCACATAGGCAAGCTCGTTGACGATCAGCAGCGGGGCTGCCTGCAACTCCCGCTGCAGCCTAAGCAGGCGTTTCTCGTCACGCGCTTCCATCAGCTGGTGCACCAGCTGGGCCACGGTGGTGAACAGGCGACCGCGAGATGGTGGACATCCTCGCCCTTGTGCGGCAGCACGACGAGAGGAAGGCCTCGGTCGTCTCCCACGGATAGGCCTTCACGAAGCAGGCGTCCGACTGCGGCAGGTCCAGGCAGAAGAAGTGCACCTTCTGGCGAACCCCGCCGATCTCCGCCACCGCCTCGCCGAAATCTATCTGGGCATGGCCCGGCGGATGCGCCAGCGGCACGAAACCCTCCTGGCTACGCGCCCGCTGCCGCCGCACGTGATCCTTCACCACAGTGTAGCCGCCGCCATAGCCATGCTCGTCGCGCAGCCGCTCGAAGATCCGCTTGGCGGTATGCTGCTGCTTGGGCGGGCCAGCCCGGTGTGCCTCCAGGATGGCAGCGATCACCGGCAGCAGCGCCCCCAGCTTGGGCTTGCCCGCCGGCCGCGTCCGCACATACCCCGGCGGCGCCGAGTACCGGCACATCTTGGCTATCGTATCCCGGCTCAGCCCAAAACCCGGAACGCCTCCCGCTGGCTTTGCCCCCCTCCAGGAACACGAACTGACGGACCGCCGCGTAGGTCTCCATCACGAACATCTCCCGGCGCCCTACCCTAAGCCCTCAGGGTAGGCCGCCTGCCACTGGCCAGGTTTTACACCGCCCGCAGCAGCATCACGCCGCCGCTCCAGTGGCCGACTTTCTCTCCGCCGTGCACATTTTCCCAAGTTGCTGATCGATCGTGCATCATTCAGAGCGGCTCCGCCCTACTTATGCTGGCAGAGCCGCGACAACAGCGTGGTTCGCATAGCAATCTGCTGAATGGCGAGATTAAAGAGCTCACCGGGACCAACGAGAACGGCTTGCTCCTGAGCTCGTGTAACCGCTGTGTAAAGCCATTGGCGGGTCAGCATCCGCTTTGAGTCTAACGCGATGATCACCCGGCGAGCTTCCGAACCTTGGCTCTTGTGGCAGGTGATTGCCCAAGCAGAGACCACATCGCCACGATAATCCTCATTGACCTCGAACGAATGGTCGGAGCCGTCCCACTGGATCTGGACGGGGTTGATCGACGTGACCCGGCCAAGTTGTCCGTTCGCCAAGCCGTACTTGTAATGGTTGACCCCCATCATCACGGGATCTCCGATGGAGACCCAAACGCAGAGCGGGCCAAGGCGGACGCCCTCCGCACCTTCTGTTTGTCGTCGAGACATCTCTCCATGGCAGACACTTCCTGCTGTCGTCTTTCGGGCGGAGAGGACAAGGAGGTCATCTTCAAAAGTCTCCTGAACCAACCGGTGCCGAACCACCCTCAACTGATCGGCAACCCCCTTCAAAGTACATTCCTGAAACTGCACGCCGGTTGCGGCGCCGGTAAATTTCGGAAGCAGCGGAACCTGTCCGTGCCGGATCGCCGCCGCCACGGCGAGTAGCGGGTTGCCGTCGGCCTGCCGCAAGATTTGCGTCAGCTCGACGACCCCGTGCCGTGCCTCGACCAAGTCGTGATAGACTTGCCCGATGCCTACCGGTGGGAGCTGACTAAAGTCGCCGACGAGGATTAGACCCCCACCATCCGGTAGGCGCCCCAGAAGCCGGTGGAGGCTAGCGATATCGACCATGCTTGCCTCGTCGAGGAGCAGGGTCGTGTCGGAGGTAAGGCGCGGCAAGCGCTTGAGAGGTAAGCCATTCTCGCCCCGTAGATAATCGTCATTTGAGCTGAGGCGCCCTTCAGCTTCGAGTTCGTCCCGCAGCTTTAGACGTTCAATGACTTGGGCAATCGTGAGCGCATCGAACTGGGACGCCTGCGCTAGTTTGAGTGCTGCCTTTCCGCTCAGGGCGGCGGGTTCAACACGGCGCCCCATAATATTGCAGGCAGCCACGAGCACGCGCATGGACGTCGTCTTACCCGTGCCGGCCCCTCCCTGCAGCAGGCCAACACCCTGATGGAGGAGTACCCGGACGGCCGTTCGCTGCTCGCCGGTGAGGACAAGCCCAGTGGTCCGTTCGGCTGTTTCTATGGCTTTCTCTGCTCGGTCATCTGTGGCCAGGGAGTAAGGCGCAGACGCCGCGCGCAAGCGTTGGATATGACGGTAAATCTCGCCTTCCAGGTATGCCGCCCCCGGGGCAACAATAAGATCTTGAAATGCCAGCACTCGGCGACGCTCAAGGCCGGTTTTCAGCGCCTCTTTTGCCGACACCGCCTTGTTGCTTAGGCGCCTCCTAAATTCATCCGGGTCGGCAGCCGTGTCTCCCTGCCGCAGTAAATCTCGAATGACGCTATCGCAGGCCCCGGCAAGCCGATCAGGGTGCCTTCGGAGGTCCAAAGTACCCGTTGCGGCTGAGAGGAGACGCTGGCCTAAGTGATCGGCTCGTTCCCATGGAATTACAACGGCAGCTGTGTAAGGCCGCTGACAAAGCCGCTCCCAGGCGTCGTTGCCTAGGAGACGCCAGAGGGACCGCGCAGCTGTACGATCTGCTACGCCCACCTCTTCCAGACGGGCATAAAAGTGTCCTTCGGACATTTTATCTCGCTCAACGCAGGCTTGCTTCGCATAGGCGACTTGCAAAGCGATGGCGAGCCGTGCAGCCAGAGCCTGCCGTTCCGGATCGAGGGCGTCTGCAACTTCTCCAACTCGCGCTGGGTCAGACAGCACGTCAAGCAGGTCATTCCCGAAACGCTCCAAAAGGCGAGTAGCACGCGTCTCGCCCACGCCAGGAAGTTGCCTAAGCCAAGGCACTAGAAGCCGCCCAGAGGCACGGATCCGGGTCAGGCGTGCACCGCTGATTTGACGATGCCTGCGCCCCCAACTGTCTTCGAAAGCTTCCTCGGCGCCTTCGACGTCATAAACCTCGCCCACGACAGGCCAAACAGGCTCGTCTGATTTAACCCTGATGCGCTCACCAGCTTCGCCAACTCCGGCCCAAAGGCATCCGAAGCTCCTGGAGGAGAGAATCGACATCACGGCGAGTCGCATCACCAGTTCCCGGTATCAAATACCAAACCGCACTCTTCTACGAGACGGAGGCGTTCGGTCAGGGCTCGGTTCTGAGTTCGAAGTTCTGAAACCTCACCTTGCGCGGCCCGCAGTTCCTCAGCCAGCGCAGAAATCGCTGCGGACGCTTCGGTCGCAGCAATGGCATCCTGACGAGCATCGCTCTGAGCACGACTGATACGCTCCTCCAGTTTTTGCTCGGCCACTTCCATCGGCTGACCGCGCGCCCCGATGGCCCGCAACGCTCGCTCCTCGGCGAGTACGTTGACGGCGGACTTTATAGCGTCCTTGCGATGGAAATGCTGGGCGTCAGCCTCCGCCAAGCCGAGTTCCCGACAGAGGGCCAGCACGTTTACCTTGCCATCAACCGTGCCCGGGATTTGGCCACCCTGTTCAATAAAAGCGTTCAGGCGGCAAAGAATATCAGCCACCACATCACGCTTTGCCATTTACGTCCTCCAATTGCGCTAACTGACGCAGGAGACTCATTTCATCGGGGCGAATAATGGTTGTTCGAGGCGCTATTGCCAGCCGAAGACGACGCCCGTCGCTTTCCAGACCTGCCCGGGCCATTTCGGCTGTATCTGCCAGCCTGTCCAAAAGTCGCTTTAGAATTCCCTTCTCTTCAGGGCTAAGGGTAAGGGAGGCCGAAACGCCCTCGCCACCAATCGCCGGTCGGTTTTGGGAACCGCCAGGTGTGCCGCGCAGTAATGCATCTACATCAATGCCCGGCAGGGTCCGAAGCCCAGCGGTGAGGATATCTAACCGCCTTCTTGTAAGACGGCCCTCTTCCAAATCGTGCCTGACGATTTGGCGCATTTCAATGCTCTGTATCTGGCTCACCGTGTCTTCAATATCCTTCTGTCGCTGCGAGGGACGCTTACTTATCTCTGCTGGCTTAAGTCGCTCATCCTCGCGGGCAGTGACGTACGCTTTTAGTTCGCTGTCTGAGGCTATAAAGACCCGAGTTGGGCCGGTCCACTCTTGAGAGCCCTGTTTTTGCCGCGCTCGCACGTATTTTTCTATATTAGAAGGATTTATCTTGGGAGTTCGAGCGAGGCCCAGGTCGGACCCTTCTATTTTGCATAAAAGGATGGCGGCCGCGCCACTTTCTATCGCATCGCAAGCAGTAACTAGGCGCTCAATCGAACCAAGCCGGACCTCAGATTTTTCATAGGTCTCCGCTTGACTCCTGAGCCGTACCAAAATGTGCTCTGACGCTCGCTGCACCATCAGTCGGCTCTCCCGCGCAACGCCACTGGCTTAATCTGATCGAGTTGGTGAGCCGAATCGCGTTCCACCGCTGCTACAAATTCCTCTAGTTCAACCTCGAGCGCAGGAAGTTCGCGTGTCGTGAGGTCGCCATCAATGAGTTGCTGAAGCTCGGAAACACCGTCGATATGGCCGAGAAGCAGGTCACCAAAATGCTGCAATGCCTTCTTGCGCCGGCTCGGGGCAAGCTTATAGAATACTGGCGCCAGATCATTATTACGAGCTACCTCGAGTAACAATGTGTCTCGACGCTCTCGTAAGCCGGCTGGAACTTCGAGGCTGGCCCCGAGAATAATATCGCTATCTGTAAGAACATTGTGCAACAGAGCCATCTGATGCACAGTGTCAAGGTGCAGTTTGAAATCTTCCCCGCTTTGACGTGTAATTAAAGGCATATTTGACCCTTTGCTCGCGCTGTCTTGCTCCTTTTCGCACTGACGAATGGTCGCCAATTCGGCGCACCATTCACCCCAGAGATTGTCGCGCAACTCCCGCTCCCGTCGAATGAGCGCACCAAGAGCGACAACCTTTCCACCACCGCCTTTCCCCTGATCTTCGATCTCCTCGATCTGCCGATTTAAATCAGCCTCTGTGTCCATAGACGACTTAATTTCAATCATGAAGCTGTTCAAGCGGTTTACAAGCCCAGCCAAAAACTGTGGACCTGTAACCCGGTGCCGGCACTGTGAACAAGCACGCGGCCTAAAAACTGGTTGATATGCATTTTTGTAGATCACGCCGCCAGTGGCACAATCACCACCCGGGCAAAGGCCATGTGCATACGTCTCATAGCGACCGCCCTCCGTCATCTGCTGACGTAAAAGCGTTTCTCCGTTGTTATCTTCTCTGAATTTAACAAACGGCCCCAGAATATCCTTCAAACGGACATCTAAGTCGTCCTCATTTTCAATAAAATGGTCACCAAGTTCCTGCAATTTTTGAATCGCCAGTAGGCGACGTTCTTCATGGATCTTTTGTAGCGCGGCGTGTGTTTTACGCCCATCTCGTGCCTTATAGCGCCATGTCATGGTGACAGAGGCGTGCCCAGCAAGCTCAGCTACGATCCAGGGTTCGACACCGTGCTCAAGCAAGATCGAAATCGTGGTTACGCGTAACGAATGTAAATCCCATCTTGGCTTGCCATTTACCAAGCAAGACTCAAACCGCCCAGTCGTCTGTTCGAAGATTTTTTCGCAGTGTCCAAGCAGCGTGCCCCAATACGCGTAAAGGGTCGTCGATGAAGGTGGGTGTCCAGACCGAGACTCCGGGTCCCTAAATAAAGGGTACACTTCAGGAATCGTACCCTGACCCGCATAAAGCTTTTGAATATCATCGCGGCTAGCCTTCGTCGGTGTCCGCCTTGGGGTATATCGGGCCTGCCAAGCGCGCATTTCCTGATAGGCTGTCGCGGTCGCAGGATCGACCCAAGCAACTTCGTACGGCCCAGTCTTATTCACAGCGACGTACATCCCAAGAACCTTGTCATCCTTCTTGGGGCCAAGTTGGCAGACACGTAAAAAACCCAGCTGCCGTCCTAACGTGCGCATAGGAAGTGGGTTTGGATAGTATTCTAGGGTTTCGGTATTCACCCAAAACTCGTCGCCCTCACCCGAGTCTGCCCACATCGCAGAGGCCTGCCTCAGGCCTTGGCTTAAAATCATGTCGAGCATGATAGGTATACCAGGCCAGAACACCTCAACTCGCTGCTTGGTGCTCGGATCATTAACGGACCGCCAATGAATATTTCGCGCAGGCCGTGCTCCTGCTTTGGAAACCGTCGACTTGGCAAACTCATAGTTATTCCGTCGATTTTCTCTGATAACGAGCTGGTAGAGATCGTCGGGCATTGCCTGTCGCCGCGTACGATTTTCCCCCGAATTTGGATCAGTAAATCCTAGATTGTCGACATTTGGGTCGATTGGGTTAGTAAGTTTTCCCAGGAAACCATCTCGCACTGCGGCCAAATGCCAAGCTTGTTGGATATCCGGCAAAATACGAAAACGAGTGTCCCGATCAAGACTGCGTATGAAGTCGACAAAGGTTAGGTGGACAGCTAAACCAACATGATTAATGTGTCGCTCGCGTTCAACTTCGCACCAGTTTCTCGGTGCGTCATCTCCCAATTTCATCAAGAAAATTAGCCAATAGTTTAGTGAATCAATCTTATTCGCGGGAGACTGAACTCCATACAAGAGCAAAATAGCTCGCAGATCACGTGCCCACTCCTGAATATGCCCCGGGAATGTCTCTGGAGGCTCTCCGATGTGCTTGCGATAAAGCACAAGCTTATGGCCCTTAGGTTGCTCCACCCAGGAAAAGGCATCTCTTGAATTGTCGGAAGTAATTCTGTACCCACCTCCAAAATATCTTGCGTCTGAGCCGACATCCTCCCAGGTTTTTCCATGAAAATTTAAGTAAGCATCAAAGAGACGATTTAGGCCATGAGATAGTACCCCAGCACCCTCGCGTACAACTTCTGCCCCAGTCTCAGATAATGTATATTCACGCTTAAAATTTACGAAATGTGCAAATGCTATGGTACTTGTTTCAAGTCTAAAAAAATTCGTATAAAGAAAAAGTTCTCGGAGGACGGGACGCGTGTATGTCCACTGATCTTCACCAGGGTGCTTGACTAGATGAAGCGCTAAGTTTCTTGCTGCCTTCGGCATAAAAAATGTCCAAAGCAAGGGCGCCACAAATCTTGGTAACAAGGAGTCTGGATATATAAGACGAGGAAAGAGAATGTAATCCTCTCGTGCGAGATACATAAGGAACCAAGGTGCGGCGTAATGGAGACCGGCACCCCTACCGCCTAGAGCCATCGTATCCTGCAGTCGATCGAAGTCCCATAACATTGCGGCCAAGTGCCGCATAACGTCATCAGCATCCCGGCACTCTGCAAACGCTTTTTCTATGGCCTCAATATCCACGACACTATTTTGGCTGGGAAGCGTCAGGATGTCATCAAGCGACATGTAAGGGTCGCTGAATGCCTGTCGCATAACTTTGAGTTGCAGTTCTGAGGGCAAATCCTGGCAAAAAGCGGGTGCCCCCCCAGCGCCTCTTGGAATATTCTTTCTTGGTTTTCCGTGCGCATCGGTTTTGGGCACCAAGCCTAGATCGAGCAAAGCTTGGACAATAGCTGATTGCCGCATGTAATGCAGCTTTGGATACCCGACAGCCTTCCTTTTGAAGCCCACGCAGCTGTTCGAAGATATAATCTTTGGACTTAAATCAAATTTTTCGCCGTAAATGTGCCAACTCACAAATTCAGGCGGCGTTTTGCTAAGCGCATCGCTCAACGCGTGCCGAAGCTGATCTTTGAAAGAAGCCCAAAGTGAGCGAAGCTCCGACATCGAGATGGTGCGGATTCCAACTAGCACCGACGATCCCGCAGCGTTGGAATAGGCTACACCATCTGTATCTAGCGTAACTGTATTGGTTGCACTCGTTACTTCATACCGGTAGGTCACTTTTGATCCTTAGATATGCTTTTACGTTGCTCGCGTGCTTCAGATAGCTGCTTGGCGACCTCTCGTGCCCCGCGTCCATAGTTTTGCTGCGACTGTATCCGGCTATGTCCCATCATTAGCTGAATATGATCAGGAGCTATCCCAAGAGACTCCGCGCAGCTTTTGTAGTAGTGTCGAAGCCCGTGAATTCTGACGCCCCACCGATGGGGCTCTATTCCACAGCGACGACATGCTCGCTCAAATGCAGCCTCGACATTACTCTTTTTTAAAGGCGCACCGCGGTATTCTAATGTTGGATCTGCCATATTTACATAGAGATAGGGATGCCGTTCACTCGATTTGTGAAGTCGGTGAAACTCCCTTATCTCTCTTGCACACTCTGCGAATAAGGCGGCGGCCTGCCTGTCAATCCAAAACACCTCCGAAATACGGAAATCGCTGTTAATCGACAGGGTACCTTTCCATCCCGCATACAGTGGATCCCGCCGACCGAGCGCGTTCCTCGGTAGGAGATTGTATTGTTTGTGCAAATACTGTTTGCGCGTATCGCCTTGTTTTCCGAGATCACCAACGTATCGTGAATGAACTGGATCAGCGCGGAGAAATAAAATTTCAGCGCCTTCATCATAGTCAAACGCCAGTTTACGATAAGATCCAGGAAGAACATCGATTTGCCAGGTGTTCAGTTGCTCGCTGATGCGAATGCCACCGAAGGCGCCCACCAACCACAGTGCCCGGAAGACTGGATTTTTTTCTGCATTGATAATAGCCCATACCTGCGCGTCATTCATAATGCTCAGGCCGGCTTTGGACGCATTTCGTTCCGGAATAGCGACGGGAGGCATCTCTACAACGGCCTTCTCAAGCGCCGAAGCCCAGCGGTCCCTTGATGCGCCGAGATGAACGAGGAAATCCCGCTCGCGCTCTTTGCCTAAGTTCTTCATTCTCGCCAGCGCAACGCCGTCAGGATTAAGTTGCTGGCGGAAGCGCCCGATGGAGACGTGCCCCCAGGTCCGAGAAGAAAAGTGGCAATATCTAACAAGCGACCTAAATTCACTTTGGAGCGAAGTAAAAGCGAGCGGTTGCCACCGCAGCCCTCCCAGAACAGAAGCCCCATTCTGAATTGTGCCCCGATGACGCCAAGCAAGAAACGCATAAATCAGGTAATCAAAATCATCTTCAGTCAACGTAGCTCCGGTCCAAAACACACGGTAGAAATCGAACAAGCGTCCTACTACCTCAAGATCGTGCTCGACTGTCGGCAAGTCGTAACCGGCTCGGGCACTACGCGCATACACCAACGCTTCCAGATGCCAACATGAATCCGCCCCGTCCTGGTCCATAAAAAGGAATGGTAGGTGCTCGATCCCCTCCTTGGTAATCGTCGGAAGCGTTCGGACAACGCTAAAAGGTGCGCTTAAGGACTCCGTTATACTCATCTCCTCCAACACGGCTTCCCCCTCCATTGCGTGGGTGATAATACGAAGTATGTAGGGTCTGAATTCGGGTTGCAAAGTCGCGAGGTGGCAAGGATCTTCGGGTGAGGATACAAATTTTCGAGGGGTGGAAAAGGCTTCGACGTCAAGGTGGTGCGCACCCTGATCTCGCTCCGCAAGAAGGAGCCGGCCGAGGTCGAGGAACAGGAGACCCTGCTCGACCTCTACAAGCGTGCCCTCGGCATGTGAGGACCGGCCGGCCCGGACCGGCGGCCCGGCCTTCGACCCAGGGTTGACGTTGCGGCGGATTGGGCACCCCATGGAACCGGAACCCTCCGCCGCCGCTGGGATGGAAGGATGCACGCCGGACGCCGCACCGGCGTCGGACCGGCAACCTTGGCAGACGGGCAGGGGCATGGACCACGAGACAGGGGCCAGGGCGGCGGCGCAGCATGCGGAATAGGCCGGCCCGGTGGCGCCCGGCCCGCCGTTGATGAGTGGCCCTGCGACCGGGCCCGCCGGCGGCCCGGGCACGGCCCCCCCTGCCCCGCTGGCCTGGATGCCCCGCTGCCGCGACGGGATGGCCGAGGCCATCCGGACCCTGGACTGGAGCCGGAGCGCCCTCGGCCCGCCCGAGGGCTGGCCCGCCAGCCTGCGCGTCGTGGCGCAGCTGATGCTGGAATCGCGCCAGCCCATGTTCCTCGCCTGGGGCGAGAAGCTGAGTTTCCTCTACAACGACAGCTACCGGCCCATCCTCGGCACCCGCCATCCGGCGGCGCTCGGCCGGCCCTTCCGGGAGATCTGGTCCGAGATCTGGGACGACATCGGCCCGCTGGTCCGCCGCGCCCTGGAGGGCGAGGCGACCTGGGTCGAGAACATGCACCTGGTCATGCAGCGGCACGGCTATCCCGAGGATACCTGGTACACCTTCAGCTACAGCCCGCTGCGCGACGAGACCGGCCGCATCGCCGGGATGTTCTGCGCCTGCACCGAGACCACCGGCCAGGTGCTCGCCGACCGCCAGCGGGCCGAGGCGGAGGCGGCGATGCGCGAGAGCGAGGCCCGCTTCCGCAACATGGCCGACCATGCCCCGGTGATGATCTGGACCACCGATCCGGAGGGCCGTTCCACCTACCTCAACCGTCGCTGGTACGAATTCACCGGCCAGCCATCCGGCGCCGGCGAGGGCTTCGGCTGGACGGCCGCCATCCATCCGGACGACCAGGCCACGGCCTACGCCGCCTTCCTCGCCCACAACGCCGCCCGCCACCCGTTCCAGATCGACTACCGGCTGCGCCGGGGCGACGGCAGCTATGCCGCGGTGATCGACGCGGCGGCGCCGCGATTCGGCGACGCCGGCGAGTACCTCGGCTACATCGGCTCGGTCATCGACATCTCGGAGCGCCAGGCGGCCGCCCAGGCGGTGAGCGAGAGCGAGGCGCGGTTCCGGGCCCTGGTCGAGGCCTCGGCCCAGATCGTCTGGACCTCCGACGCCGAGGGGCTGGCGGTGGGCGACAGCCCATCCTGGCGTGCCTTCACCGGCCAGGCGGAGGCGGAATGGCGCGGCAACGGCTGGGCCGAGGCGATCCACCCCGAGGACCGGGCGGCCGCCACCGCGCTGTGGCGCGACTGCGTCGCCCGGCGCCGCCCCTTCGAGCATGCCTACCGGCTGCGCCACCACGCCGGCGGCCACCGCTGGACCATGGCGCGCAACGTCCCGCTGCTGGGCCCGGACGGCGAGTTGCGGGCCTGGGTCGGCATGAACATCGACATCGACGAGCAGCGCCGGGCCGAGGCGGCGCTGCGTGCGGTCAATTCCTCGCTCGAGGGCCGGGTGGTGGAACGCACCCGGGAGCGCGACCGGATCTGGCTGCTGTCGCAGGACATGATGCTGGTCGCCCACTTCGACGGCACCGTCACCGCGGTCAACCCGGCCTGGACCAGCCAGCTCGGCTGGGGACAGGCAGACCTCGTGGGCAGCCGCTTCCTCGACCTCGTGCATCCCGAGGACCACGAGGCGACCCTGGTCGAGACCGCCCGCCTTGGCCAGGGCCTCGCCACCCTGCGCTTCGAGAACCGCTACCGGCACAAGGACGGCAGCTGGCACTGGGTTTCCTGGACCGCGGTGCCGGCCGAGGGGCTGATCCATGCTGTGGGCCGCGACGTCACCGCCGAGCGGACCGCCGCCGCCGCCCTCCGTGCCGCCGAGGACCAGCTCCGCCAGGCGCAGAAGATGGAGGCGGTCGGCCAGCTCACCGGCGGCATCGCGCATGACTTCAACAACCTGCTGACCGGCATCATCGGCTCCCTGGCGCTGCTGAAGAAGCGGGTCGCCGAGGGCCGCGCCTCGGAGGTCGGCCGCTACGTCGAAGCCGCCACCACCTCGGCCCAGCGGGCCGCGGCGCTGACCCAGCGGCTGCTGGCCTTCGCCCGGCGCCAGCCGCTCGACCCCCGCCCGGTCGATGTCGCCGCGCTCATCCGCTCGATGGAGGAGCTGCTCCGCCGCACCATCGGCGAGGCCATCGTCCTCTCGGTCGAGCTCGAGCCGGGGCTGCGGCCCACCCTCTGCGATCCCAACCAGCTCGAGAACGCCATCCTCAACCTGGCCATCAATGCGCGGGACGCGATGCCGGAGGGGGGCTGGCTGCGGATCCACGCCGGCCATGTCCGGCTGCTGGCCGGGGACGAGGTGGCCCCCGGCGACTACATCTGCCTCGCCGTGGCCGATACCGGCGTCGGCATGGACCCCGTGGTGGTGGCCCGCGCCTTCGACCCCTTCTTCACCACCAAGCCGACCGGCCAGGGCACCGGGCTCGGCCTCTCCATGATCTACGGCTTCGTCCGCCAGTCGGGCGGCAATGTCCGGATCCGCTCGGCGCCGGGGGACGGCACCACCGTCCGGCTCTGCCTGCCGCAGCACCACCCGGCCGGGGATGGTCCGGAGCCCGTCGACCCGGGCAGCCCGGCCGCCGCGGCGCCGGCTGAAGCCCTGGGCGCCGCCGCCGGCGAGACGGTGCTGGTGGTGGAGGACGAGCCGGTGGTCCGCGGGGTGGTGGTGGAGGTGCTGCGCGACCTCGGCTACCGCGCGCTCGAGGCGGGCGAGGGCAAGGAGGCGCTGGACCTGCTGCGCTCCGCCCGGCGGATCGACCTGCTGGTCACCGACGTGGGCCTGCCCGGCGGCATGAACGGCCGCCAGCTCGCCGATGCGGCGCGGGAGCTTCGGCCGGGGCTCCGGGTGCTCTTCGTCACCGGCTATGCCGACGCGGCGGGGCTGGCCGGCGACGTGCTGGAGCCGGGGATGGCGCTGATCACCAAGCCCTTCGAGGCCGTCGGCCTGGCCCGGCGCATCCGCGGCCTGATCGAGGCGCGCTGAAGCACAGCCCGGCCGGCACGCCGGAGCGGGGTCCGCGGGCCGGGGCGCTCAGGCCTGTACTAGCCGCCATCCCGGTCCTGGTCTCCGGCCGCCTCCGCCAGCAGCGCCCGGACATAGGGCGCGAAGGACCGCGCCACCTCCAGCCGGAACCAGTCCTCGGCCCGGCGCCAGAGGATGACCTCGGCCTTGCCGAAGAGGGTGCGGGTGCAGCCGCCCTCCGGCATCGCCGCGAGGTCGAGCGGGCAGCCCTCGGCCAGCAGGTCCAGCGCCTCCGGCCCCTCGATGTCGAGCGCCACCTGCCGGTCGGAGACATCGACGATCGAGGCGGCGGCGCCGGCCCGCGCCGCCTCCAGCGCGGCGATGAGCACCCGCGCCGGGGCATCCTCGGCCAGCAGCAGCCATTCGTCGGGGCCGAGCCGCAGCGCCGCCCGGGCCATGCCCGACCGGGCCGTGAGCAGGGCCTCCGGCAGCGGGATGCCGAAGGCCTCGCCGAAGGCCGCGGTCAGCGCCGGCGGCGCCTGCAGGCTGATGCGGGCGGTCTCAACCATCGAGGCGCTCCCCGGCCGGGTCCCAGGCGACCGGCGATCCCACGGTCAGCGGCTGCGGCGGGCCGTCGCGCCGGGTGGCGAAGACGGTCTCGCCGTGCCGCGCCCGGCCGCCGGCCAGCAGGCCCAGCGCAAAGGGCCGGCCCAGGCAGGCGCTGTCATAGGCCGAGGTGACATGGCCCTCGGCCCGGCGCGCCCCGGCCAGCAGCTGCGCCCCTTCCTCGGGCCGCCGCCCGTCCGCCGGGGCGAGGCCGACCAGCTGCCGCCGGTCCGGCGCCGCCATCCCCGCCCGGGCCAGGCCGCGCTTGCCGATGAAGTCGCGCTTCTTCCGCCCGATCGCCCAGCCCAGGCCGACGTCGTCCGGCGTCACCGTGCCGTCGGTTTCCTGGCCGATGATGATGAAGCCCTTCTCGGCCCGCAGCACGTGCATCGCCTCGGTGCCGTAGGCGGTGAGGCCCTGCGGCGCGCCGGCCTGCCACAGCGCCTGCCAAAGCGCCGGCATCCGGTTGGCCGGGACATTCACCTCGAAGCCCAGCTCGCCGCTGAAGCTGACGCGGAACAGCCGGGCGGGAAAGCCGGCGACGCGGCATTCGGCGACCCCCATGTGCGGCAGGGCGGCGAGGTCGAGGTCCTCGACCAGCGGCGCCAGCACCCGCCGCGCCCGCGGCCCCTGCAGCGCGGCGACGCCCCAGTGCTCGGTCGTCGAGGTCAGCCAGACCTGCAATTCGGGGAACTCGGTCTGGCGGTAATCCTCGAGCAGGTGCAGCACCCGCGCCGCGCCGCCGGTCGTGGTGGTGACATGGAAGCGGTCGGGCGCCAGCCGGGCGACGACGCCGTCGTCGAGCAGGAAGCCGTCCTCGCGCAGCAGCAGTCCGTAGCGGCAGCGCCCGGGGGCGAGGCCGTGCCAGGCGTTCGCGTAGCAGCGCTCGAGGAATTCGGCGGCATCCGGCCCCACCACCTCGATCTTGCCAAGGGTCGAGGCATCGAGGATCCCGACCGCCTGGCGCACCGCCAGGCATTCCCGGGCGACCGCGGCCTGCAGGTCCTCGGCGCCGCGCGGGAAGGCGCGGGCGCGCAGCCACTGGCCGACCGGCTCGAGGAGGGCGCCCTGCTCCACCGCCCAGTCGTGCATCGGCGCGGTGCGGCCGGGATCGAAGACCGCGCCGCGGTGCCGCCCGGCCAGCGTGCCGAAGCTGGTCGGGGTATAGGGCGGGCGGAAGCTGGTGAGCCCCACCTCCGGCAGGTCCCGGCCCAGCACCGCGGCGGTGACGGCGAGGCTCATCATGCCGCTGGTCTTGCCCTGGTCGGTCGCCATGCCGGTGGTGGTGTAGCGCTTCACGTGCTCGATCGAGCGGAAGCCCTCCCGCACCGCCAGCGCGAGGTCGGCGGTGGTGACGTCGTTCTGGAAGTCGACGAAGGCCTTCCGGGCCGCCACCGCCCCGGCGGCGATGGCGCGGATCGGCAGGGCGGTGGGGACCGCGGGGGCGGCGGCGGCCTGGGCCTCGCCCCGCCCGGCGGCGGCGGCTTCCTGCAGCACCGCGCCGAGCTCGGTGGTGCCGTTGCAGGCACCGAGGCTGGCCTGCGCCTCCGGGCTCCCGCCCGGCAGGAAGGCATCCGCCGCGGCGTCCCAGCGCAGCCGGCCGCGCGATTGCGAGAAGAGCTGCACGTTGGGCGTCCAGCCGCCGGCCATCAGCAGCAGGTCGCAGGCCATGGCCGTCGCCCGGCCGCGGTCGGGGGTGCCGTCCGGCCGCAGCGGCGCGGCGCGGAGGCCGCTGATGCGGCCGGCGCCGATGGTCTCCACCACCCCGTGGCCGGCGAGCACGGTGATGCCGCGCGCCGCCGCGGCGGCGACCAGCGCCTCGGGCGGCGCCGCCCGCAGGTCGAGGATGACCGGGACCACCGCCCCGGCCCCTGCCGCGGCCCCGGCATCCGCCAGGGCGAAGGCGGCGGCATAGCCGCTGTCGTGCGCCGCCAGCAGCACCGCCCGCTGGCCCGGCAGCACCCCCCAGCGGGCACAATAGCTCCGGGCCGCCCCGGCCAGCATCACCCCCGGCCGGTCGTTGCCTGGGAAGGGAATCGGCCGCTCGATGGCGCCGGTCGCCAGCAGCACCCGCCCGGCGCGGACCTGCCAGAGCCGCTCCCGCAGGCCATCGGCCCGGTCCAGCACCTGGGCGAGGGCGACGAAATTCTGCAGCCCGTAGTGGAAGGCGGTGGTGCGGGTCAGCACCCGCACCTGCGGGTTGGCCCGCAGCTCGGCCACCGCGGCGGCCAGGCTCTCCCAGCAGGGCTGGCCGTCGATCATGACCTCCGGCGTCGCCAGCAGGCTGCCGCCGAGCTCCTCCTGCTCGTCGCAGAGGATGACCCGGCCGCCGGATTCGGCGGCGGTCAGGGCGGCGACGATGCCGGCCGGGCCGCCGCCCACCACCAGCGTCTCGCAATGGGCGAAGCGGTTGCCGTAGCGGTCCGGGTCGGGGGCATCGGGCGCCCGGCCGAGCCCGGCCATGCGGCGGATCAGCGGCTCCCAGAGCCGGTGCCAGGAATCGCGCCGCGGGCCGAGGAAGGTCTTGTAGTAGAAGCCAGCCGGCAGCAGCGGCGCCGCCAGCCCGGCCAGCGCCCCGACATCGAGGCGGAGGCTCGGCCAGCGGTTCTGGCTGCGGGCGACCAGCCCCGCCTCGAGCGGCACCATGGTGGCGCGCTGGTTCGGCTCGCGCCGCCCCGGCCCGCGGTCGATCTCGACCAGCGCATTGGGCTCCTCGGCACCCGCCGCCAGCAGGCCGCGCGGCCGGTGGTACTTGAAGCTGCGGCCGAAGATCGACACGCCGGCGGCGAGCAGCGCCGAGGCCAGGGTGTCGCCGGCGTAGCCGGTATAGGCGCGGCCGTCGAAGGTGAAGTGGAGCGGCCGGTCGCGGTCGATCCGGCCGCCGGCGGGAAGCCTCACGCGGGCGGCTCCCCGCCGGGCGGGTAGCTGCCGAGGAAGCGGTCGGTCAGGGTATGCCGCACCGCGTTGAAGAAGCGGCCGCAGCCATGCAGGTGGCGCCAGCGCTCGCGGTATAGGCCGCGCGGGTTCTGCCGCTCGTACAGGAAACCGGTCCAGGCCGCGTCGGAGACGGCGGCGGGATCGGCCGGGCGGGTCACATGCGCCTCGCCGGCGTGGCGGAACTCGAGCTCCGGCCGATCGCCGCACCAGGGGCAGGCGATCAGCAGCATCAGTGCGCCACCGCCGCCGCCGCCGCCTCGTCGATCAGCCGGCCGCCGGCGAAGCGGTCGAGGCTGAACGGGGCGGCGATCGGGTGCGGCTCGTCGCGGGCGATGGTGGCGGCGAAGACATGGCCCGAGCCGGGCGTCGCCTTGAAGCCCCCCGTCCCCCAGCCGCAGTTGACATAGAGCCCGGGCACCGGCGTGCGGCTCAGGATCGGCGAGCGGTCCGGCGTCACGTCGACGATGCCGCCCCAGGCGCGCAGCATCCGCATCCGGCGGAAGATCGGGAACATCTCGCAGATCGCCTCCAGCGTATGGCCCAGGATCTGCACCCCGCCGGCCTGGGAGTAGCTCGGGTACTGGTCGGTGCCGGCGCCGATCACCAGCTCGCCCTTGTCGGACTGGCTGATATAGGCGTGCACGGTATTGGACATGACCACGCAGGGGAACACCGGCTTCACCGGCTCCGAGACCAGCGCCTGCAGCGGGAAGCTCTCGAGCGGCATCCGCAGCCCGGCCATGGCCATCACCAGGCTGGTGCTGCCGGCGGCGACCACGCCGAGCTTGCGGCAGCGGATCGGGCCCTTGCCGGTCTGCACCCCGGTGACCGCGCCGCTCACCGGGTCGCGGTCGATGCCGGTGACCTCGCAGCCCTCGATGATGTCGACGCCGAGCGCGCTCGCCGCCCTCGCATAGCCCCAGGCCACGGCGTCGTGGCGGGCGACGCCGCCGCGCCGCTGCAGCGCCGCGCCGAGCACCGGGTAGCGGATGGCCGCCGAGGTATCGAGCGGGGGGCAGAAGGCCTTGGCCTCCGCGGGCGTCAGCCATTCGTTGTCGACGCCGGCCAGGCGGTTGGCATGGACGTGGCGCAGCCCGGACTGCACGTCGTGCTGCGAATGCGCCAGCATCATCACCCCGCGCGGGCTGAACATGACGTTGTAGTTCAGCGCCAGGGAGAGGCCCTCCCAGAGCTGCAGCGCATGGTCATACAGCGCCGCGCTCTCGGGGAAGAGGTAGTTGCTGCGGATGATGGTGGTGTTGCGGCCGGTGTTGCCGCCACCGATCCAGCCCTTCTCGAGCACGGCGATGCGGCCGGGCCGGTGCTGGCTGGCGAGGTAGTAGGCGGTGGCCAGGCCATGCCCGCCGCCGCCCAGGATGACCACGTCGTAGCCCGGCTGCGGCTGCTCGGGGCTGCGCCAGTGCGGCGTCCAGCCGGCATGCCCGCGCAGCGCCTCCCGCGCCAGGCCCCTCCAGGAGAAGCGCATCGTCACCAGCCCGCCATCCCGACCCCACAGCACCCCCGCGGGTGTAGCCCGGGCCCGGCCGGCCGGCCAGGAGGGATCAACGACGAGGGATCAGCGGGAGAGCTTCACCGCGGCGGCGGCGGCGACCAGGCAGAAGGCCCAGGGCAGGATAGTCAGCAACTCGTTCATGGCAGGGTCCCCAGGGCCGGCGCCGCACCGCCGCGGCGGCGGCGGGCAACATGTCATGGCGGCAATGTTGAACCGCTTCGCATGACAGGGCAATCATTCCTGGGGATCGCTGCCATGCAACATGGGCATGGCCTCAGGTGGCGTCGCCCTCCGCCTTGCGGCGCTGCTCGCGCAGCCGTTCCGCCCCGCCCGGCATCTGCGGGTTGATCGCCAGCGCCGCCCGTAGGCTGCGCAGCGCCCCCTGCGGGTCGCCGGCCTCGTTCTGGATCGCCGCCAGCATGGTCAGCGCCGGCCAGTGCCGCGGCTCCAGCCGCAGCACCTCCTGCAGGTCCCGCGCCGCCGCGGCGCCGGCGCCGGCGCGGAGGTTGGCCTGGGCCCGGAGGAACCAGCTCTCGGCGAAATCCGGCGCCAGGGTGATGGCGGCGTCGTAATCCTCGAGCGCCTCGACCGGCAGCTCCGCCTCCAGGTTGCGGCCGCCCCGGCGCAGCAGCAGCCCGACCGCCGGGCTGGCGCCCTGGGCCCAGAGCATGCGGATGCGGCCCTCGACCAGCGCCGCGCCCTCCTCGTTCGGGGCGGTCCGCAAGGCCTCGAAGGCGCGGTCCAGCTCCGCCTTGCGGGCCTCCGGGCCGCGCGGCGGCGTCCCGGGCGCGGCCGGCTGCGCCCGGCCGGCCATGGGCCAGGCGGCCGGCAGCAGCAGGACGAGGCGGCGGCGCATCAGGCGGCCGCCTGGCAGTCGGCGCAGATCCCCTCCGCCTCCACCGTGGCGCGGGCCAGGGCGAAGCCGGCGGCGGCGGCGGCGCGCGACAGGGCGAGGGCGACGCCGGGGTTGCTCAGCTCCGTCGTGGTGCCGCAGCGCGAGCAGATGAGGAATTGATGCGGGTGGTCGTGCGCCGTGCCGCAGTCGCAATCCGCCGGGTGGTCGTCGACCTCGGCGCAGCCGATGAAGGCGCCGAGCCGTTCCACCTTGTGGATCAGCCCCTGCTCCACCAGGAAATCCAGCGCCCGGTAGACCGTGGGCGGCGCCGCCCCGGCCCGGCTGGCCTTCAGCCGGTCGAGCAGGGCATAGGCGCCGACCGGCTGGGCCGAATCGAGCACCAGCCGCAGCACCTGCCGGCGCAGCTCCGTGAGCTGGGCGCCGCGGCGGGAGCAAAGTGCTGCGGCCCGCTCCAGGCTCGCCTCCATCTGGGCGTCCTGCTTGGCCGCCACCTCGGCGTCCTGGTCCATGGCCGGCATCGGGGCTCCTCCATCGGCGGCTCCGGGTCCTATATAGGGTGATGACCCCCGATCCGACGAGCCTCGCCCCTCCCCCATCCTGGGCCGCCCCCGCCGCCGAGGCCCGCGCCCGGCTGCTGGAGGCCATCCGCTTCGACCTGCGCGGCCTGGTCCCCGCCATCGCCCAGCAGCACGACAGCGGTGAGGTGCTGATGCTGGCCTGGATGAACCGCGACGCGGTGGAGGAGACGCTGGCCACCGGCCGGGCCTGCTACTTCTCCCGCTCGCGCAACCGGCTCTGGCGGAAGGGCGAGACCTCGGGCCAGGCGCAGCGGCTGGTCGACCTCAGGGTCGACTGCGACGGCGACACGCTGCTGCTGCTGGTCGACCAGACCGGGGTCGCCTGCCACACCGGCCGGCGGAACTGCTTCTTCGTCGCGCTGCGCGACGGCGCGGTCACCGAGATCGCCCAGCCGACCACCGACCCGGAGGCGCTGTACGGCCGATGATTTCAAGCCATGGGACCCCGATCCCGGTCACCGTCCTGACGGGCTTCCTCGGCGCCGGCAAGACGACGCTGCTGAACCGGCTGCTGCGGCACCCTGGCCTCACCGATACCGCGGTGCTGATCAACGAATTCGGGGAGATCGGCCTCGACCATCTGCTGGTCGAGCGGCTGGACGGCGATACCGTGCTGCTCAACGCCGGCTGCCTCTGCTGCACCGTGCGCGGCGACCTGGTGCGCGCGTTGCGCGACCTGGCGGAGCGGGTCGCGGCCGGCCACGCGATCCGCCGCGTGGTGGTCGAGACCACCGGCCTCGCCGACCCGGCGCCGATCCTGCAGACCTTGATGAGCGACCCGCTGGTGCTGGCCCGCTACCGCCTCGATGGGGTGGTGACGCTGGTCGATGCGGCGACCGGCATGGCGACCCTCGACGCCCAGGCCGAGGCGGTGAAGCAGGCCGCCGTCGCCGACCGGCTGGTGCTGACCAAGACCGACCTCTCGACGCCCGAGCAGGTCTCGGCGCTGTGGCAGCGGCTGCGGGCGCTGAACCCCGGCGCGCCGCTGCTGAACGCCCTGCATGGCGAGATCGCGCCGGCCGAGCTGCTGGACTGCGGCCTCTATGACCCCGCCGCTAAGCACCCCGACGTGCGCCGCTGGCTGGATGCCGAGGCCTATGCCGCGCACGCCCACCATGGCCACCACCACCATCACGGGCATGAGCATGGGCACGACCCCAGCCGGCACGATGCCCGCATCCACAGCTTCTGCCTCAGCTTCGACGCGCCGCTGCCCTGGGACGGCATCTCCACCTGGCTCGAGGTGCTGACCATGACCCGGGGCGAGAGCGTGCTGCGGATCAAGGGCATCCTGAACCTCGAGGGCCAGGACCGGCCGATCGCCATCCATGGCGTGCAGCACCTGTTCCACCCGCCGGTGCGCCTGGCCGCCTGGCCGCGCCGGGCCGATGGCACCGAGGACCGCAGCTCCCGCCTGGTCTTCATCCTGCGCGACCTTGACCGGGCCACGGTGGAGAAGGGCCTCGCCGCCTTCGCCGAGAGCGCCCGGCAGCAGCGGGAGATGGCCGGCGGCCCGGTTGTCTCCCCGGCGCGGGCCGATTAAGCCGGGGGCATGAGCTCCCCTCCCCTGCGGATCGAAACCCTCGGCGGCGCCGCGCTGGCCGCGGCGCTGCCCGGGCTGGCGCGGCTGCGCGGCACGGTCTTCGCCGAATGGCCCTACCTCTATCAGAGCGATCCGAATTTCGAATCCGGCTACCTCGCGACCCTGGCCGCCAGCCCCGGCGCGGCGATCGTCGTCGCCTTCGACGGGGCAACGCCGGTCGGCATGGCCACCTGCCAGCCGCTGGCCGAGGCGCATGCGCCGGTGCAGGCCGCCTTCCGCCGGCGCGGGGTGGACGGCGCGGGCTTCTGCTACTTCGGCGAGAGCGTGCTGCTGCCGGCCTATCGCGGGCGCGGCGCCGGCGTCGGCTTCTTCGCGGCGCGGGAGGCGCATGCGCGCTCCCTCGGCCTGCACGCGGCGGCCTTCTGCGCCGTGGTGCGCAACGCCAACGACCCCCGCCGGCCGGCCGGCCACCAGCCGCTGGACGGCTTCTGGCGCCGGCGCGGCTACCTGCCGCGGCCCGACCTCTCCTGCGTCTTCTCCTGGAAGGAAGTGGGAGACGACCGGGAGACGCCGCACAGCCTCGGCTTCTGGCTGAAGGACCCGCTGTGACCGCGCTCCGCCTCGGCGTCCTCGCCTGGCCGGTCGGCAATCCCCGCGACGTCGCCGGCTACGCGGCGCGGCTGGAGGGCTTCGTCGCCGAGGCCGCCGGCCGGGCCGACCTTCTGCTCATGCCGGAGTATGCCAGCGTCGAGCTGGCGGCCGGCGGGGCGGGTGAGGCCGGCGAGCTGCGCGCCATGGTGGCGGAGGCCCCGGCGGTGCTGGAGGCGATGCGCGGCGTCGCCCGCCGCCACGGCATCTGGCTGCTGCCGGGCAGCCTGCCGATGCCGGGCGCCGATGGCCGGGTGCTCAACCGGGCGCCGCTGATCGCCCCCGACGGCCGCCTCGCCTTCCAGGACAAGATGGCGATGACCCGCTTCGAGGCGGAGCGCTGGGGCATCGCCCCCGGCGCCGGGCCGCAGGTCTTCGACACGCCCTGGGGGCGGCTCGGCGTTTCCATCTGCTACGACGCGGAATTCCCGAAGCACGTCCGCACCCAGGTCGAGGCCGGGGCCTGGCTGGTGCTGGTGCCGACCTGCACGGACACGATGCACGGCTTCAACCGCGTCCGCTTCGCCTGCCAGGCGCGGGCGCTGGAGAACCAGTGCTTCGTCGCCATGGCGCCGACGGTGGGCGAGGCGCCCTGGTCGGCCGCGCTGGATGTGAACCGCGGCTTCGCCGCCGTCTTCGGCCCGGTGGATCGCGGCTTCCCCGAGGATGGGGTGCTGGCCCGCGGCGCGCTGGATGCGCCGGGCTGGGTCTTCTGCACGCTCGACCCCGAGCGCATCGCCACGGTGCGGCGGGAGGGCGCGGTGCTCAACCACCGGGACTGGCCGGCCGGCCCGGTCGAGCGGCCGCGGCCGGCGGTATTCGCATGACCCTGATCTACATCGCCGCCGGCGAGGCCTCCGGCGATATCCTCGGCGCCCGCCTGATGGCGGCGCTGCGGGCGCGGCGGCCCGGCCTGGAATTCGCCGGCATCGGCGGCGAGCGCATGGCCGAGGCCGGGCTCGAGAGCCTCTTCCCGATGCGCGAGCTGTCGCTGATGGGGCTGCTCGAGGTGATCCCCAACCTGCGCCGGCTGGCCCGGCGGATGGACGAGGCGGAGGCCGACGTGCTGGCCCGCCGCCCGGCGGTGCTGGTGACCATCGATGCGCCGAGCTTCACCCTGCGGCTGGCCGCCCGCGTCCGGCCGAAGGGCATCCCGGTGGTGCATTACGTGGCGCCGCAGGTCTGGGCCTGGCGGCCGGGCCGGGTCGCCGAGATCGCCGAGCGGGTCGACCGCATCCTGGCGCTGCTGCCCTTCGAGCCGCCCTTCTTCGAGCGCGCCGGCATCCCCGTCACCTTCGTCGGCCACCCGGTGCTCGAGAGCGGCGCCGCCGCGGGCGATGCCGCCCGCTTCCGCGCGGCGCATGGGCTGCGGCCCGGGGAGCGGGTGGTGCTGGTCATGCCGGGCAGCCGGCGGTCCGAGGTGCGCCGGCTGCTCGCCGTCTTCGGCGCGGCGCTGCGCCGGGCGGAGGCCGAGGTGCCCGGGCTGCGGCCGGTGGTGGCGCTGGCCGGGCCGGTCGAGGCGGCGGTGCGGGCGGGCAGCGCCGGCTGGCCGGTGCCGCCGATCTTCGCCCGCACGGCGGCGGAGAAGCACGACGCCTATGCGGCGGCGGCGGTCGGGCTGATCAAGTCCGGCACCTCCAGCCTCGAGGTGGCGGTCGCGGGCGTGCCGCATGTGGTGGGCTACAAGGTCAACCCGGTCACCGCGGCGATCGTCCGCCGGCTGATCCAGGTGCCCTTCGTCTCCCTGGTCAACCTGCTGGCCGAGCGGGCGGTGGTGCCGGAGCTGCTGCAGCAGGACTGCACCCCGGCGCGGCTGGCGGCGGCGCTGGTCGCGCTGCTGCGGGACCCGGGGCTGGTCGCGGCGCAGCGGGAGGGCTTCGCCACGGTGCTGGCCCGGCTGCGGGTGCCGGAGGGGCTGCCGAGCGAGGCGGCGGCGGTGGCGGTGCTGCGGGTGCTGGACGCCGCCGGGCGGGACTGAATTCGCCTCAAAACGGCTCAATTCCACTCAAATCCGCTAAATTGGACCGCCCCAAGCCGTTGATATCGCTGCAATCCGGTGGAGAAATTTTAGAATTGAGGCCTCAGGCCGCACCGGGTGCCGGAGCCCGGCCCGACGCCGCAGCGTACTGGAACGAACCAGCAACGTCCAGCCCTATCCGCCGGCGGCGATCGCCTGCTCGATCCGCAGCGCGGCATCCAGCGCCGCCAGCCCGACCGCGCCGCTGGCCTCCACCGGGGCGCCCCGCTCGATGCTGGCGACGAAGGCCGCCTGCTCGGCCTCCAGGCTGTCGTGCTCGACCCAGGTGGCGCGGGTGATGCCCCAGCCGGGCATGGTCCCGACCGCCTCGGCGCCGCCGGGATGCAGCCGCTCCAGGCTGCGGGCGAGGAAGTCGACACGGGTCTCGCCGAGCGGGCCGAGGATGCGCAGCCGCCGCTCCATCGCCACGCTGACCCGGCTGGCGGTCACCGTCGCCGCGGCGCCGCTGGCGAAGCGGAGCTGGGCCACGGCGAAATCCGGATGGTCCGACATCACCCGCGCGCCGCTGGCGCGGACCTCGGCCAGCGGCGAGCCGGCCAGCGTCAGCACCAGGTCGAGGTCGTGGATCATCAGGTCGAGCACCACCGAGACATCGAGGCTGCGCGGCCGGAAGGGGGCGACGCGGGTCGCCTCGAAGGCCAGCGCCCCGTCGGTGGCCGCGCTCGCCCGCAGGGTGCGGATGGCGGCGGAGTAGCGCTCAATGTGCCCCACCTGCAGCACCAGCCCGGCGGCCCGGGCGGCGGCGGTCAGTTCGG
The DNA here is from genome assembly GCF_030409335.1 of Paeniroseomonas aquatica. Lineage (GTDB taxonomy): Bacteria > Pseudomonadota > Alphaproteobacteria > Acetobacterales > Acetobacteraceae > Belnapia > Belnapia aquatica. Next base: position 6,493 of record NZ_JAUFPN010000126.1, on the reverse strand, counting down.
CGGCCTCGGCGGTGGTGGCGGCGATCGGCTTCTCGACGAAGACATGCCGCCCGGCGGCCAGCGCCTGCATCGCCAGCGCGTGGTGATGCGCCGTGGGCGCGGTGATGACGACGGCATCCGCGGCCGCCAGCAGCGCCGGCACCGCCAGCGCCGGGGCACCGGCCTCGGCGGCGACCAGCGCGGCGCGCGCCGGGTCGGCGTCGTGCACCCCGGCGAGGAGGCCGGCCGCGGCCAGCTTCAGCGCGTGGAAGCGGCCGAAATGGCCGACGCCGAGAACGCCGATGCGAAGGGGCATGGTGGAGGGGATCCCGATCCTGCTGCGGCCGCCTCTCTAGCAGGGCCGGCCGGCCCCGCCATAGGGCGGGCCGGGCCGCCCTCAGCCGCCCTCGATCAGCGCCCGGATGCGGTTGGCCAGGGTCTCCATGGCGAAGGGCTTGGTCAGCACGTGCATCCCCGGCTCCAGGTGGCCATGGCCGATGGCCGCGTTCTCGGCATAGCCGGTGATGAACAGCACCTTCAGCCCCGGCCGCAGCGCCCGCCCGGCATCGGCGAGCTGGCGGCCGTTCATGCCGCCGGGCAGGCCGACATCGGTCACCAGCAGGTCGACCCGGGCCGGGGAGCGCAGCAGCTTGAGGCCGCCGGCGCCGTCCTCCGCCTCGATGGCGGCATAGCCCAGCTCCTGCAGCACGTCGGTGACCAGCATGCGGATGGTCGGCTCGTCGTCCACGACGAGCACCGATTCGCCGACCTCGGCGCGCGGCAGCTCCGGGTCGGCACCCGGCGATTCCGCGCTCTCGGTCGCGCCGACGTGGCGCGGCAGGTAGACGCTGACCACGCTGCCCTGGCCGATCTCGGAATAGATCCGCACCTGCCCGCCCGACTGCCGGGCGAAGCCGTAGATCATGGAGAGGCCGAGCCCGGTGCCCTGGCCGATCGGCTTGGTGGTGAAGAAGGGGTCGAAGGCCTTGGAGATGATGTCGGGCGTCATGCCGGTGCCGGTGTCGCTGACGCTGAGCGCGACGTATTGCCCGGCCGGCAGGTCCTGCGCCGCGGCCATGCGGTCGTCGAGCCAGCGGTTCGAGGTCTCGATGGTCAGCCGGCCGCCGTTCGGCATGGCGTCGCGGGAGTTGATGCAGAGGTTGAGCAGCGCGTTCTCGAGCTGGCTCTGGTCGGTCAGCGTCGCCCAGAGCCCGCCGGCGCCGACCACCTCGAGGGTGATGGCCGGGCCGATGGTGCGGCGGATCAGCTCCTCCATGCCGGCGACCAGCTTGTTCATGTCGGTCGGCCTGGGCGCCAGGGTCTGCCGGCGGGAGAAGGCGAGCAGCCGGTGGGTCAGCGCCGCGGCGCGGTCGGCGGCGCCCCGGGCGGCGGTGAGGTAGCGCTGGACCTCGGGCAGGCGGCCCTGGGCGATGCGGGTCCGCATCAGCTCCAGGCTGCCGGTGATGCCGGCCAGCAGGTTGTTGAAGTCATGCGCCAGCCCGCCGGTGAGCTGGCCGACCGCCTCCATCTTCTGCGACTGGCGCAGCGCCGCCTCGGCCTCCATCAGCGCCTCGGTGCGGGAGACGACCTGGGATTCGAGCGATTCCGCCAGGGCCCGGAGGTCGTCCTCGGCCCGCCGCCGCTCCACCGCCATGCGGGTGCGCTGGGCCACCTCGCGGACGAAGGCCAGCTCGTGCGGCTGCCATTCGCGGGCGGTCGCGTGGTTGATGTAGAGCAGCGCCACCAGCCCGTTGCGCTCGGTCACCGGCATGTTGATGACCGAGACGGCGCTGATCGCCCGCAGCGCCGCGGCGTTGCCCGCGGTGCGCGGGTCGACCTCGGCATTGCCGAAGACCACGGTCTCGCCGCGCTTGAGGTCCTCGATGTAGCTGCCGTAGTCGCGGAACCGCAGCACCCCGGCCAGGCTGGCGACGCCCGGGGCGTTCCAGTCGCGCTCGATGGTCACGGTCTCGGCCTCGAGGTCGATGGTGCCGTAGCCGGCGCGGGAGGCCTCGAGGGTGCGGCCGAGGATCTCGGCGGCGGCGGCGGCGAGGTCGGCGGGACGGTCGAGCGCGCGGAAGCAGTCGTCGAGCTCGAGCAGCGCCCGGTTCTGCGCCTCGTTGTTCTTGCGGTTGGTGATGTCGCGGGAGGTGCCGGCGAGGCGCAGCGGCGCGCCGTCGAGCCCGGTGACCACCTGCGCCCGGGCCTCGATCCAGCCGGGGGTGCCGTCCGGCCGGAGCACCCGGAATTCGGCGCCGAAATCGGCCCCGCTGGCGATGCTCTCGGCCAGCCCGGCCTGCAGCCGCGGCAGGTCCTCGGGGTGCACCACCTCGCGCAGCGTGGCGAAGTCGAAGGGGGAGTCGGCGGGGCGGCCGTAGTTCAGCCGGCAGATCGCCGAGGCGGTGAGCTCGCCGCGGCGCAGGTCGAGCTCCCAGATGCCGAGCTTGCCGGCCTCGGTGGCGAAGCGCAGCCGGGCCTCGCTCTCGCTCAGCGACTGCAGCCGGTCGCTGAGCTGGGCGACCAGCGCGGCGTTGCGGCTCTCGAGCCCGGCCAGGCGCTCGCGCTCGATGGTCACGTCCATCTGGCTGGCGAAGAAGTAGGTCAGCTCGCCGGCGGCATCGTGCACCGGCGCCAGCAGCAGCCGGTTCCAGAAGGTCGAGCCGTCCTTGCGGTGGTTGCGGATGTCGATCTCGATCGACTGCTGCGACCGGACCGCCTCGCTGATGCGCCGGATCGAGTCCCGGTCGGTTGCCGGCCCCTGCAGGAAGCGGCAGTTGCGGCCGAGGATCTCCTCCCGCGGGTAGCCGGTGAGGCGGACGAAGGCGTCGTTGGCGAAGACCGTGGGGTTATCGGGCAGCCGCGGGTTGGAGATGATCATCGGCATCCGGGTGGCCCGGACGGCGGAGACGAAGGGGTCGGTGCTGAGGTCGAGGCCGAGGATCTCGGCGCCGATCCGTTCCTGGTCGGCCTCGACCTGGGCCTGGGTGGCGGGGCTGGCCGCGGGCGCGGGGGAGTTCATCGGGCAGGGCATCCGGTAGGCCGCGGCAAGCTGCGACTCGGGCGGGGCGGGGCTTCGGGGCGGCGCCGGCGCAAACTCGGCGCGGCGGGGCTGCGGGGCAAGACGCCCGGGAGGGGCCCCGGTTGCGCCGCCCCGACGGCCGGGCGGCCCCGGGGCCGCGCCAGGGCCGGAGCGGGCCCGCCGGCCAGGGTCCATGGAACGTTTTCGGTTCGAGTCGCAGCAAGCATGTTACGGTGGCCAACATCGGATCGCCGCCAGGGTTGCATCCCTCGGCGGCCGTCGTCACATTCCCGCCGGTTTGCCGGGGGCCGCTGCCGCCCTCGCCGCGCCTTCCCCTAGGGCTTTACCCTCCCATGAGTCACCCCGCCCCATGATGTTCTTCGCCCGCTGGAAGACCCTGTCGATCCTGGCGGTCTGCCTGTTCGGCGTGCTGCTGTGCACGCCGAACCTCTTCCCCAAGGCCTCCCTGCCTTCCTGGGCGCGGCAGTTCTCGCTCGGCCTCGATCTCCGCGGCGGGTCCTACCTGCTGCTCGAGGTCGACATGGACGCGGTGGTGAAGGAGCGGCTCGAGAGCCTGGCCGACGCCAGCCGGACCCGGCTGCGCCAGGCCAATGTCGGCTACGTGAACCTGGCGGCGGAGCCGGCCAACCGGCGGGTCAGCCTGCGGGTGCGGGACATGGCGCAGGTGCCGGCGGCGATGGCGCAGCTGCGCGAGCAGGCGAACCAGATCCCGACCAGCATGGGCGCCACGACGCCCGACATCGAGGTGGCCTCGACCCCCGATGGGGTGGTGACCGCGACGCTGACCGAGGTCGGGCTCCGGGCCAAGGCGACCGCGGCGGTCGAGCAGTCGATCGAGATCGTCCGCCGCCGGATCGACGAGACCGGCGTCTCCGAGGCGCTGATCGCCCGCCAGGGCCAGGCCCGCATCCTGGTGCAGCTCCCTGGGGTCGAGGACCCGAACCGGATCAAGGAGCTGCTCGGCAAGACCGCGCGGATGACCTTCCACCTGCTGGACGAGACGGCGAATGTCGCGGCCGCGACGCCGCCGCCCGGGGTGATGTTCCTGATGGGCGAGGCCCGGCCCGGCCAGCCGGAGACGCGCTATGCGGTCAGGCGCCGGGTCGAGGTGGATGGCGCCAACCTGACCGATGCCCGCGCCGGGCAGGACAACCGCACCGGCGAATGGGTGGTGAATTTCACCTTCGATTCCATCGGCACCCGGCGCTTCGCCGACGTGACGCGAGCCAACGTCGGCCGGCCCTTCGCCATCGTGCTGGACGACAAGGTGATCACCGCGCCCAACATCCGCGAGGCCATCACCGGCGGCCGCGGCCAGATCAGCGGCAATTTCGACGCCCGCGGGGCGAACGAGCTGTCCGTGCTGCTGCGGGCCGGCGCGCTGCCGGCGCCGCTGACGGTGGTGGAGGAACGCACGGTCGGGCCGGAGCTGGGGGCGGATGCGATCCGCGCCGGCATCCTGGCGCTGGCGCTCGGCGCGGTCTTCGTCTTCCTCTACATGGGCCTCGCCTATGGCCTGTTCGGCTGGCTGGCGGATATCGCCCTTCTGGTGAACATCATCCTGCTGCTGGCGGCGCTCTCGGTGCTGGAGGCGACGCTGACCCTGCCGGGCATCGCCGGCATCGTCCTCACGCTCGGCACCGCGCTCGACGCGAACATCCTGATCAACGAGCGCATCCGCGAGGAATACAAGAACGGCAGGCCACCGCTGAGCGCGCTGGAGGCGGGCTTCACCAAGGCCTCCGGCACCATCATGGACAGCAACCTGACCAACCTGATCGCCATGGCCTGCCTCTATGCCTTCGGCAGCGGGCCGGTGAAGGGCTTCGCGGTCACGGTCGCCATCGGCACCATCGTGCAGATGTGGACCGCGACCACGCTGGTCCGGCTGATGGTCTCCTGGTGGTACCGCACGACCCGGCCGAAGACCCTGCCGGTGATCGAGGATGGCCGCGGCTTCTGGGGCCGGATGGCGCGGCCGCTGTTCCGCATCATCCCCGACGTGACCCGCATCCCCTTCATGAAGGGCGCGCGGGTCGGGCTGCTGGTCTCGGCGGTGCTGTCCACGGCATCCCTGATCGGCGCCTTCTATCCGGGGCTCGAGAAGGGCATCGACTTCAAGGGCGGCATCGTCATGGAGGTGCGGACCCCGGGCCCGGCCGACCTGGCGGCGCTGCGCAGCAAGGTCTCCGGCCTCGGCCTCGGCGACGTCGGGCTGCAGGCCTTCGGCGATGCCGAGACGGTGCTGGTGCGGCTGCCGGTCCAGGCCGACGAGGGCGGCACCCAGCAGGCGGTCAACGCGGTGCGCGCGGGCGTGGAGCAGGTGGCGCCGGGCGCGCGCATCCTGCGGGTGGAAGCCGTGGGCAACCGGGTCTCGGACGAGCTCTTCCTCGGCGGCATGATCGCCCTGGCGATCAGCATGCTGGCGATGCTGGTCTACATCTGGTTCCGCTTCGAATGGCAGTTCGCCATCGCCGCGATCATCACCCTGATCCTGGACACGACCAAGACGGTCGGATTCATGGTGCTGTTCAACGTGGAGTTCAACCTGACGACGGTCGCCGCCATCCTCACCGTCATCGGCTTCTCCGCCAACGACAAGGTGGTGGTCTTCGACCGGATGCGGGAGAACCTGCGCAAGTACAAGACCATGCCGCTGCGCCAGCTGGTCGACCAGTCGATCAACGAGACGCTGAACCGCTCGCTCGGCACCTCGATGACCCTGCTGCTCTCGGCCCTGCCGCTGGCGCTGTTCGGCGGCGACACGCTCTCGGGCTTCGCCTGGGTGATGCTGTTCGGGATCGTGGTGAGCGCCTCCTCCTCGGTCTTCATCGCCGCGCCGATCGTGCTCTACACCGGCCAGCATTCGCTGCGGCGGGGCGGGCCGGAGGCGGCGCCGGCCGCGGCGGGCGGCAAGGGCCGGGCGCCAGCCGGGGTCTAGGCCGCTGTCCCCGCCCCCCGGGGCCGCGGCCGCCTGGCCGCGGCGGGTGCTGCCGGCCCTGGCGCTGCTGGCGGCG
>NZ_JAUFPN010000126.1:0-389 GCF_030409335.1 Paeniroseomonas aquatica | reverse complement strand
CTGGCGCTGCTGGCGGCGCCGGCCCTGGCGCGGGCCGAGGCCCCGGGCGGCAGCGTGACGCTGCTGGTCGGGGCCGCGGCCGGGGGCGGGCCGGACCTCTGGGCGCGGGGCTTCGCGCCCTTCCTCGAGCGGCATTGGCCGCGCGCCGCCATCGCCGTGCTGAACCGCCCCGGCGAGGGCGGCCTGGCCGCGGCCCGCAGCCTGGCGGCGGCGCTGGCGGGCGCAAACGTCATCGCCAGCGTGGCGACGCCGCAGCTGCTGGCCCGGGCGGTGGAGGCGGCGGCCGTCCCGCTGCTGGAGCGGCTGGCCTTCATCGCCGCTGTCGCCGAGGAGCCGCTGCTGCTGGTCGGGCCGGCCGGCGCGGACGCCGGCCTGGCGGCGCTGCGGGC
>NZ_JAUFPN010000125.1 GCF_030409335.1 Paeniroseomonas aquatica | reverse complement strand
GCGGCCGCCGGTGGCGGAACGCCCGGCCCGGCCGGCCCGCGGCGAGAGGCCCGAGCGTGGCGAGCGGCCCGAGCGGTCGCGCGGACGCGACCGTGACCGCACGCCGGTCACCCCGCGCGAGGAACGCCCGCGTGCCGCCGAGGACCGGGCCGCGCCGCGCGAACAGCCGCGCGAGGAGCGCGGCTGGGACCGGCCGCAGCCGGACCGCTTCGCCGAGCGCCCCGAGCGCAGCTGGGACCGCGACGCCCCGCGCCGCCGCGACCGCGACCGCGACGACCTCGGGCCCGTGGTGCAGGGCTTCGGCGATGCCGTGCCGGCCTTCATGCTGATCCCCATCCCCCGCCCGCGGCGGGATGCGACCCCCGAGCCGGAGGCCGAGGCCGAAGCGGCCTAGGTCTCCCGGCCTCCGCGCCTCGCCGGCATATCGGACCCGCGCCGCTCCGGCGGTTGCGGGATCCGGCTGGCCGCGCCATCTGTTCGCCCGCAAGCCCCGCCGCCGGGGCCCACGAAGCCCCGAGGAGCCAGCCATGAACGTGATGAACCCCGCCCCGAAGCGCAGCATGGCCACCTTCAAGTGGGAAGACGCCCTGCTGCTGGACGACCAGCTCACCGAGGATGAGCGCATGATCCGCGAGGCGGCGCATGACTTCTGCCAGGAGAAGCTGCTGCCCCGCGTCCTCATGGCCAACCGGCACGAGAAATTCGACCGCGAGATCATGAACGAGTTCGGCGAGATGGGCTTCCTCGGCGCCACTCTCGAAGGCTACGGCTGCGCCGGCGTCTCCTATGTCGCCTACGGGCTGATGGCGCGCGAGGTCGAGCGGGTCGACAGCGGCTACCGCAGCGCCTTCTCGGTGCAGTCGAGCCTGGTGATGTTCCCGATCCACGCCTTCGGCTCCGAGGCGCAGAAGGAGAAGTACCTGCCGAAGCTGCGGACCGGCGAATGGGTGGGCTGCTTCGGCCTGACCGAGCCGGATGCCGGCTCCGACCCCTCCTCGATGCGCACGCGCGCCAAGAAGGTCGACGGCGGCTACCTCGTCAGCGGCTCCAAGACCTGGATCACCAATGCGCCGATCGCCGATGTCGCCGTGGTCTGGGCCAAGGACGACGAGGGCATCCTGCGCGGCTTCATCCTCGACCGCGGCATGAAGGGCCTGACCTTCCCCAAGATCGAGGGCAAGTTCAGCCTGCGCGCCTCGACCACCGGCATGATCATGATGGACGAGGTCTTCGTCCCCGAGGAGAACCGGCTGCCGCTGGTGAAGTCGCTGAACGGCCCCTTCTCCTGCCTCAACCGCGCCCGCTACGGCATCGCCTGGGGCTCGCTCGGCGCCGCCGAGTTCTGCTTCCACGCGGCCCGCGAATACACCATGAACCGCAAGATGTTCGGCCGGCCGCTGGCGCAGACCCAGCTCATCCAGAAGAAGCTGGCCGACATGGAGACCGAGATCACCCTCGGGCTGCAGGCGGTGCTGCGGGTCGGCCGGCTGTTCGACGAAGGCAAGGTGGCGCCGGAGATGATCTCCCTGGTCAAGCGCAACAACTGCGGCAAGTCGCTGGATATCGCCCGGATGTCGCGCGACATGCATGGCGGCAACGGCATCGTGGACGAGTACCACGTGATCCGCCACGTCATGAACCTCGAGACGGTGAACACCTACGAGGGCACGCACGACGTCCATGCGCTCATCATCGGCCGCGCCATCACCGGGCTGAACGCCTTCGGGGGCTAGGCGGCCGTCCTGCCCGGCCTGGCGATGTTCGGGGTGGAGGATGTCGCGGAAATCGAGCGGGCGATCCAGGCGGCGATCGCCCCCGCCTTCCTCCTCACCGGCATCTTCAGCCTGCTGAACGTGCTGACCGGGCGCCTCGGCCGGTTGATCGACCGCGAACGGGCCATCCGCAACGGCCTCTCGCCGCCGTTGCGGGGCGAGCTGAAGCGCCTCGCGCAGCGGGCGCGCTGCCTGCACCATGCGATCGGCGCCTCGGTCACGGCGGCGATCCTGCTCTGCGGGCTGATCGTCGCCGCCTTCGGCGGGGTCTTCCTCGGCCTCAGGGTCGCCTGGGTGCTGGCGCTGCTGCTGGTGGCCGCCATGCTGGCGATGGTGGCGGCGCTGGGCCTCTTCCTGGCCGAGGTCCGCCTCGCCTCCGCCCATTTGCCCCTGGAGCATGATGTCGGACCTGCTTGAACTTACCGTCGACCAGATGGGCGCGGCCGGCGACGGCACCGCCCGCCACGACGGCGGCCCGGTCTTCCTGCCGCAGACCCTGCCCGGCGAGGTTGTGCGCGCCCGCATCATCGGCAAGCGCGGCGAGGCCCGGGTGGCCCAGGCCGAGGGCTGGCTCACCGAGAGCCCCGACCGCGTCGCCCCGCCCTGCGTGCATTTCCCCACCTGCGGCGGCTGCGTGCTGCAGCACTGGGCCCCTGCCCCCTATGCCGAATGGAAGCGCGCCCGGCTGGTCGAGGCGCTGGCCCGCGCCGGCTTCGAGGACGCCCCGGTGGCCGAGCTGGTGGCAACCCCGCGCAACTGCCGCCAGCGCGCCGACTTCGGCCTGGAGCGCCTCCCCGACGGGCGGGTGAACATCGGCTTCCACCAGCGCGGCACCACGGCGCTGGTGCCGATGCGGGAATGCCACGTGCTGCTGCCGGCGCTGGTGGCGCTGCTGCCGGCGCTGGCCGAGACGCTGCAGCACCTGGAGGGCCTCCGCCGGCTCGGCTCGGCGGTGATCAACATGCTCAGCAGCGGGCCGGACATATTGCTGCGGACCGACGCGCCGCTGACCATGCCGGACCGCCGCGCCCTGGCGGCGCTGGCGACCCGCGTCGGCATCCCGCGCATCGCCTGGGCCGGCAAGGGCGCCGGGGCCGAGGTCGCGGCGCAGATCGGCGCGGTGCGGCATCTGCTCTCGGGTACCGAGGTGGTGCCGGCGCCGGGCGCCTTCCTGCAGGCCAGCGCCCCGGGCGAGGCGGCGATCATCGCCGCCATGCTGGCCGGGCTGCCGAAGAAGCTGCTCGGCCGCGGCAATATCGCCGACCTCTATGCCGGCATCGGCACGCTCAGCATCCCGCTGGCGGCGCGCGGGCGCGTCACTGCCTTCGAGAGCCTGCCGGATGCGGTCGCGGCGCTGGCCTGCGCCGCCGGCAAGGGCGGGGTGAAGGTCCATGCGGTGAAGCGCGACCTCGACCGGCAGCCGCTGGCCGGGCCGGACCTCAAGGATTTCGCCGCCGTCGTGCTGGACCCGCCCTATGCCGGCGCCGCCGAGCAGGTCGGGCTGCTGGCCAGGGCCGGGGTGCCGGCCATCGTCTACGTCTCCTGCAATCCGGCGGCGCTGGCCAAGGATACGAAATCCCTGCACGCGGCCGGCTACCGGGTGGTGGCGGCGACGCCGGTGGACCAGTTCCTCTGGTCGCCGCACCTCGAGGCGGTGGTCGCCTTCGCCCGGTGACGATGCGGCCGGAATAACTTGATTGCGCCGGCATCCTCCCCACCAATAGGGCGATGAACCGGAGCCTTGCCGCAATGATCCCTGCCAGCCGCCGCCTTGCCCTGGGCAGCCTCGCCACCGCTCTCGCCGCGCCGGCCCTGCTCCGTGGCGCTGCCGCCCAGACCGCGCCGGCCGCCGCCGCCGCTTCGCCGCAGGCGCCGGGCTTCTACCGCTTCAAGGTCGGCGGCTTCACCGTCACCACGGTGCATGACGGGTCCTTCACCCGGCCGATCGAGGCCTTCGTCCGCAATGCCCCGCTGGCCGACGTGCAGGCGGTGCTGGCGGCGCAGTTCCTGCCGACCGACAGCTTCCGCATCCCCTTCACCGTCACCTTCGTCCAGACCCCGACCAAGCTGGTGGTCTTCGACAGCGGCAACGGCATCACCCCGCCGAATGCGACCAATGGCAAGATGATCGGCAACATGGCGGCCGCGGGCATCGATCCGGCCAAGGTCGACGCGGTCATCCTCAGCCACTTCCACGGCGACCACGTGAACGGCCTGCTCGGCGCCGACAATGCCGCGGCCTTCCCGAATGCCGAGATCTTCCTGCCGGAGGCCGAGATCGCCTGGTTCGGCGACACGGCCAACGAAAGCCGCAGCCCCGAGGGCCAGCGCGGCAATTTCGCCAATAGCGCCCGCCGCCTGGCGCCTTATGCCGGCAAGATCACCCGCCTCAAGGCGGGTGCCGAGCCGGTGCCGGGCATCACCGCCATCGATGCCTTCGGCCATACCCCCGGCCATACCATCTACCGGATCGCCGACGGCGGCGCCCAGGCGGTCTTCATGGCCGACGTGACCAACCGCCCCGAGCTCTTTGCGGCCCGGCCGGGCTACCACGCGGTCTTCGACTTCGACGCCGACAGGGCCGAGGCGACCCGGCGCAAGGTGCTGGACATGGTCTCGACCGACCGCATCCGCACCACCGGCTACCACTTCCCCTTCCCCGCCAATGGCTACTTCGCCAAGGACGGCGGCGGCTACCGCTACGTCCCCGCGGATTGGTCGAGCGCGGTGATCTGAGGCCCGGCCGGGTCAGCCGACGACCGGCGCCACCGTCGCCTGCACCCAGCGGGCCACGGCGGTGACCGCCGCATCCGCATGTGGCTGGCCCATGAGCTGGATGCCCAGCGGCATCCCGCCCACCGCGGCCAGCGGCACCGTCACCACCGGCGCGCCGAGCGCCGAGCTCGGCGTGTTGTAGACGGCATCGCCGGTGGGCCGCTTGGCCAGCGGCTGCCCCGGGACATCCCCGGCCCAGAGCGGCGCCGGGCCCGGCGAGGCCGGGGCGATCAGCGCCTCCGCCAGCGGGGCGAGCGCCGCGTGCCGCCGGCGCAGCTCCTCGCGCTGCAGGATCAGCATCCGGTAGTCCTCCGGAGACATCGCCTCGGCCAGGGCGACGACGCCGCGGGCGCGCTGGCTGACGCCCTCCGGCTGCTGCGCGATGAGGTTGCGCAGGGCCCAGTGGTTCTCCCAGGCGGTGATGCCGTTGGTCAGCGCCTGCACGCCTTCCAGCGACCGCTCGAAGGCCTGCAGCAGCGGGTGGTCGCCGCGTCGCAGCACCGTGACGCCCTGGGCGCGCAGCCGGTCGAGCAGGGTCTCGAAGACGGTGCGGCTGGCCGCGTCCAGCAGCGCCCAGCCCTCGGCCTCCAGCACCGCCAGCGTCGCCGGGGGGCGGGCCGGCGGCGGCGTCGCCGGGCCGAACAGGCCGAGCCGGCCGGGATCGCCGCCGGCACGGCGGGCGATCTCGATCGCCACCTGCCACATGTCCTCGAGGCAGCCGGCATGCGGGCCATGGGTGCTCATGCTGGTGGCCTGGCGCTCGCCGCGGTTGATGCCGCCCTGGGTCGGCTTCAGCGCGACATTGCCGCAATAGCCGGCGGGGCGGATGATCGAGCCGCCGACCTGGGTGCCGATGGCGACCGGCACCATGCGCGCGCCCACCGCTGCGGCCGAGCCGGAGGAGGAGCCGCCGGGCGTGCGGGCGGGATCGAAGGGGTTGGTGGTCGGCCCGGGATGGCTGCCGCCGAGCTCGGCCGTCACGGTCTTGCCGAGGATGACGGCCCCGGCCTCGCGCAGCGCCCAGACGGCGGCGTTGTCGCGGCGGGGGAAATTGCCCTCATAGGCCGCGCAGCCCATCTGCGTCGGCATGTCGCGGGTCTCGAGCAGGTCCTTGATGCCGACCGGCATGCCGTCGATCGGCGAGAGCGGCCGGCCGGACCGCCAGCGCGCGGTGCTGGCATCGGCGGCTTCGCGCGCGCCGGCCTCGTTCAGCACCACCCAGGCGCGAACGACCGGCTCGCGCGACGCGATGGTCTCGAGGCAACCCTCGAGGTAGCCGCGCGGCGTGGCGGTGCCGGCCGCGAAGCCCGGCACCGCGTCATGCCAGGTGAGGGCGCGGAATTCCCGCGGCGAATAATGGGTCATGATGCGCTGCGCTCCGTCCGGCGGAGCGCCAGTCAATCGCGCTGCCCGGCGCTTGTCCAGGCAGCCGGCCGCCCGGATGTGGGCGACTCAGACGTGGAAGCTCTCGCCGCAGCCGCAGCGGCCCTTCTCGTTCGGGTTGGTGAAGGTGAAGCCGGCCGACATGGCCTTCTGCTCGTAGTCCATCACCGTGCCGATCAGGAACAGGCTGGCCTTGCTGTCGACCAGCACGGTCACGCCCTTGTCCGTCACGCTCTCGTCGCCCTTCTGCGGCCCGTCGACCCAGGTGAGGTCGTAGGAGAGGCCGGAACAGCCCTTGGTCTTGACGCCGATGCGCAGCAGGCGGCCCTCGCCCCCCGCCTCGTACAGCCGACGCAGGCGCTCGGCGGCGCCTTCGGTCAGCTGCATCAGCGGCGGCAAGGCCCGGCGGGTGCGGGCGGGGGTCTGGCCAGGGGGGTCAATTGTCGTGCTCATGGTGCGGCCTCCCTCAATACATGTTCATGGCGAGCTTGGCGTCCTCGCTCATCCGGCCCTGGTCCCAGGGCGGATCCCAGACCACCTCGACCGTCACGTCGGTCACGCCAGGTACCAGGCGAACGCTTTCCTCGACCTGCGCCGGCAGCTCCTGCGCCGAGGGGCAGGAGGGCGTGGTCAGGGTCATCTCGACCTTGACCTTGCCGTCATCCTCGATCTCGACGGCGTAGATCAGGCCGAGCTCGTAGATGTCGATCGGGATTTCCGGGTCGAAGACGGTCTTCAGTACGCTGATGATGGCGTCCTCGCTGACCTTCTGCGCCGGCGGCGGGGTCTCGCCCTCGGGGGTCCAGGCGCCATGGGTCACGGCGATATCCTCACTCACTGCTCGCCTCCTTGCTGCCGCCATCGAGGGCGGCATTCAGCGTGTGCCAGGCGAGGGTCGCGCATTTCACCCGGCTCGGGAATTCATGCACGCCCGAGAGCGGCTGCAGCCGCTCCATCTCATCGGCGAGCGAGGCGCCGCAATCCGGGCAGGTGCCGGTCATCGCTAGCGCCCGGAAGCCCTCGCCGAGCTTATGCGCCTCGGCCGCCGACTTGCCCTTGACGGTCTCGGTCATCAAGGATGCGCTGGCCATGGAGATGGCGCAACCGCGGCCCTCGAAGGCGGCATCGGCGATGCTGCCGTCGGGCGCCAGCTTCAGGAACAGCTCCATCCGGTCGCCGCACATCGGGTTGTCGCCCTTTGCGCTGCGGTCGGCATCCTGCAGCCGCCGCAGGTTCCGCGGCTTGCGGCCGTGGTCGAGGATGACTTCCTGGTAGAGGTCGCGCAGGTCATCGAACATCAGGAGAAGAACTCCCTCGCCTTGGTCAGTGCTTCCGCCAGGTAGTCGATCTCGGCCTCGGTGGTGTAGAGGCCGAAGGAGGCGCGGCAGGTGCCGCCCTCGACGCCGAAGCGGGCGTGCAGCGGCTCGGCGCAGTGCCGACCGGCCCGCACCGCGATGCCGGCGCGGTCGAGCAGCGTCGCCAGGTCGTGCGCATGGGCATTGTCGAGGCCGAAGGCGAAGACGCCGCCGCGGTCCTGCGCCGCGCCGAGCAGCGACAGCCCGTCGATGTCGGACAACCGCCGCATGGCATGGTCGACCAGGGTGCGTTCATGCGCCTCGACCGCCGGCATGCCGATGGCGGTCACGTAGTCGATCGCCGCATGCAGGCCGACGGCCTCGACGATCGGCGGCGTGCCGGCCTCGAATTTCGCCGGCGGCTCGGCCCAGGTGGTGCGCTCGAAGCTGACCGAGGCGATCATGTCGCCGCCGCCAAGGAAGGGCGGCATGCGCTCCTGGTGCTCCAGCCGGGCCCAGAGCACGCCGATGCCGGTCGGGCCGTAGAGCTTGTGGCCGGTGAAGACGTAGAAGTCGGCGCCGAGCGCCTGCATGTCGACCTTGCGGTGCACCACCGCCTGGCTGCCGTCGAACAGCACCTTGGCGCCGGCGGCATGGGCCATGGCAACGATGCGCTCGGCCGGCACGACGGTGCCGAGCACGTTCGACATATGGGCGATCGAGACCAGCCCGACCTTGCCGTCGGCCAGCTTGGCCGCGAGATCCTCCATGTCGAGCTCGCCGCTGTCGGTGACGCGGCAGACCCGCAGCTCGATGCCCCGGCCGTCGTCCCGCAGCATCTGCCAGGGGACGATGTTGGCGTGGTGCTCGAGCTCGCTGATCAACACCGCCTGGCCCGGCCGCATCACGCCGCGGCCCCAGCTATGGGCGACGAGGTTGATGGCGGCGGTGCTGTTGCCGGTGAAGATCACCTCGCGCGGATCGGCCGCGTTGAGGAAGCGGGCGACGGCGGCGCGGGCGGCCTCGTAGTCGGCGGTCGCGGCCTCGCTGAGCTGGTAGGCGCCGCGATGCACGTTGGCATAGCGCTCCTCCATGCTGCGGACCATGGCCTGCACCACGGCACGCGGCTTCTGCGCCGAGGCGCCGCTGTCGAGGAAGACCAGCGGCTTGCCGCGGACCATGCTGCCGAGGATGGGGAAGTCCTGGCGGATGCGGGCGACGTCGAAGCTCATGCCGCCGGCTCCCACCAGCCGCTGACGGCGGCTTCCAGCGCGGCGCGGCTGGTCGCATCGGCGACGCCCTCGATCGCCTCGGCGAGGAAGGCCTGCACCAGCATGGACCGCGCCGCTTCCTCCGGGATGCCGCGGGCGCGGAGGTAGAACAGCTGCTCCGCATCCAGCGCGCCGACGGTCGCGCCATGGCTGCACTTCACGTCGTCGGCATAGATCTCGAGCTGCGGCTTGCTGTCGATCTCGGCGTCCGGGCTGAGCAGCAGCGCCTGGTTCATCTGGTAGCCGTCGGTGCGCTGGGCAACCTGGTGGACGTGGATCTTGCCCTGGAAGACGCCGCGCGACTTGCCCGAGAGCACCGTCTTGTAGGTCTGCCGGCTGGCGCAATCCGGCGCCGCATGGTCGAGGAAGGTGGTGGTATCCGCGTGCTGGCCGTGGCGCAGCAGCTGCGCGCCGTTCATGTGGCAGGTGGCGCGGGGGCCGGCGAGGGTGACGTGGATCTCGTTCCGCACCAGCCGGCCGCCGGCGTTGAGGGTGAAATTGTCGTAGGTGCCGCCGGCCTCGACCCGGGCATAGATGGTGCCGAGCTGGAACGCCTTGGCGCCTTCCTGCTGCACCCGGGTATGGGTCAGGGTCGCGCCCTCGGCGACCTCGATCTCGAAGACCGGGTTGTGCAGGTAGCGGGTTTCGGCGGGGCCGCGGGCGGATTCGACGATGGTCAGGCTGGCGCCCGCCTCCAGCCGGATCAGGTGGCGCGGATGGAAGGCGGCCGGGCGCTCGCTGCCGCTGGCGAAGGAGGCGAGCTCCAGCAGCCCGCCGGCGACGCCGGCCGGGACGGTGACCACCAGCCCGTCCTCGAAGAGCATGGTGTTCAGCGCGACCAGCGGCTCCTCCTGCGGCCGCGCCAAGCTGCCGAGCCGCCCCTCGAGCTGAGGCAGCCGCTGCGCCAGGCCGTCGACGGCGAATTCGGCGCTGCCGAGGGTCGAGGCATCCTCGCGGAAACGGCCATCGACGAAGACGGCGCGGCGGTCGCACAGCGGCGCCGGCAGGTCGGCGGAATCGCCGAGGATGCTCAGCGCCTCATCGAAGCCAGCGTCGGAGACGGGGCGGAGGTCGGTGTACTTCCAGGCCTCGACCCGGCGGGTCGGGAAGCCGGCGCTGCGGAAGCGCGTGGCGGCGTCCTCGCGCAGGGCCTGCACCCAGGGCATGCGGGTGCCGGGCAGCCGCGCCCGCAGCCCGTCGAAGCGGTGCAGGAAGCCCTCGGCGCCGCTGTTCACCGCGGCGTTCATGCCGCCGCCTGGACGGAGGCATAGCCGGTCGCCTCCAGCTCCTTCGCCAGCTCGGGCCCGCCACTTTTGACGATGCGGCCGGCCATCAGCACATGCACCCGGTCCGGCACGATGTAGTCGAGCAGGCGCTGGTAGTGGGTGATGACGAGGGAGGAGAATTCCGGCGCCCGCAGCGCGTTCACGCCATCGGCCACGATCTTCAGCGCATCGATGTCGAGGCCGCTGTCGGTTTCGTCGAGGATGGCGAGCTTCGGGCGCAGCAACGCCATCTGCAGCACCTCGTTGCGCTTCTTCTCGCCGCCGGAGAAGCCGACGTTGACGCCGCGCTTCAGCATCTCCTCCGACATCTGCAGCTCCTTCAGCCGCGCGCGGGCCGCCTTCAGGAACTGCATGGCGTCGAGCTCGCCCTCGCCACGGGCGCGGCGCTGGGCGTTGAGCGCCGTGCGGAGGAAATTGGCATTGCCGACGCCGGGGAGTTCCACCGGATACTGGAAGGCCAAGAACACGCCGATCGCGGCGCGCTCCTCCGGCTCCAGGCCCAGCAGGTCGACGCCGTTGAAGTGGGCGGTGCCGCCGGTGACCTCGTAGCCGTCGCGGCCGGCGAGCACGTAGGACAGCGTGGACTTGCCGGAGCCGTTGGGGCCCATGATGGCATGGATCTCGCCATCGGGCACTTCCAGGTCGATCCCCTTGAGGATCGGCTTGCCCTCGACCTCGGCGGTCAGTCCTTCGATCTTCAGCATGGTATGGTCCTTGTTGGCCGCTGTTCCCCGTGGGGGATCAGCCGACCGATCCTTCGAGCGAAATCTGCAGTAGCTTCTGGGCCTCGACGGCGAACTCCATCGGCAGCTCCTTCAGCACCTCGCGGCAGAAGCCGTTGACGATGAGGCCGACCGCGTCTTCCTCCGACAGGCCGCGCTGGCGGCAGTAGAAGAGCTGGTCCTCGGCGATGCGACTGGTGGTCGCCTCATGCTCGACCTTGGCCGTCATGTTGCGGTTCTCGATGTAGGGCACGGTATGCGCACCGCACTGGTCGCCGATCAGCAGGCTGTCGCACTGGGTGTGGTTGCGCGCGCCCGAGGCGCTGGGCGCGACGCGGACCAGGCCACGATAAGTGTTCTGGCCCTTGCCGGCCGAGATGCCCTTGGAGACAATGGTCGAGGTGGTGCGCTTGCCGACATGGATCATCTTGGTCCCGGTATCGGCCTGCTGGTGGTTGTTGGTGATGGCCACCGAGTAGAACTCGCCGACGCTGTCATCGCCCAGCAGCACGCAGGAGGGGTACTTCCAGGTGATGGCCGAGCCGGTCTCGACCTGGGTCCAGCTCACCTTGGACCGCGCGCCGCGGCACTGCGCCCGCTTGGTGACGAAGTTGTAGATGCCGCCGCGCCCCTCGGCATCGCCGGGGTACCAGTTCTGCACCGTGCTGTACTTGATCTGCGCGTCGTCCATCGCCACCAGCTCGACCACCGCGGCATGCAGCTGGTTCTCGTCGCGCATCGGCGCGGTGCAGCCCTCGAGGTAGGAGACGACCGCGCCCTCGTCGGCGATGATCAGCGTCCGCTCGAACTGCCCCGTGCTCTTCGCATTGATGCGGAAGTAGGTGGAAAGCTCCATCGGGCAGCGGACGCCCTTCGGGATATAGACGAAGCTGCCATCGGTGAAGACCGCGCTGTTCAGCGCCGCGTAGTAGTTGTCGCCCTGCGGAACCACGCTGCCGAGGTACTGGCGCACCAGCTCGGGGTATTCATGCACCGCCTCGGAGATGGCGCAGAAGATGATGCCGTCCTTGGCCAGCCGCGCCTTGTAGGAGGTGGCGACCGAGACGCTGTCGAAGACCGCATCGACCGCGATGGGCATGCGCCCGCCCTCGGAGGGGCTGTCGCCGGCGCCCTCGACCCCGGCCAGGATCGCCTGCTCCTTCAGCGGGATGCCGAGCTTGGCATAGGTCTTCAGCAGCTCGGGGTCGACCTCGTCGAGCGACTTCGGGCCGGACTTCACCTTGGGCGCCGCATAGTAGTAGGCGTCCTGGAAATCGATCTTCGGATACTTCACCGAAGGCCAGGTCGGCTCGTCCATCTTCAGCCAGGTGGCATAGGCCTTCAACCGCCAGTCGAGCAGCCATTGCGGCTCATTCTTCTTGGCGGAGATGAAGCGGACGATGTCCTCGTTGAGCCCCTTGGGGGCGAAGTCCATCTCGATGTCGGTCGAGAAGCCCCACTTGTAGGTGCCCTCGGTAACGGACTGGACGGTGTCGAGTGTCTCGGCAACTGCGGGCATTGGGTTTCCTACTCGGCGACGAGTTGGGCGAGCATGGTGGCGGGGCGGCGGCGGGGAACGCCGGCGAGATCGGCGAGGGTGATGCCGGAGAGCGCCCGGCGGATCGCATCGTTCACCGGGTCCCAGCGGCCGCGGACGGCACAGATGCCCTCGGCTTCGCAACTGCCAAGCCCGCCATCGACGCAGGCGGTCAGGGCGATGGGGCCGTCGATGGCGACGATCACCTCGGAGAGCGGCACATCCTCCAGCGGCCGGGTCAGGCGATAGCCGCCCCGGGCGCCGCGGAGGCCTTCGACCAGGCCGGCCTGCCCGAGGCTCTTCAGCACCTTGGATACGGTCGGCTCGGCGATGCCGGTCGCCAGGGCCAAGCCGGGCGCGGTCTGCACCTGGCCATCCGGCAGGGCGCCATCCCGCGCCAGGCGCGCCATGACGACCACGGCGTAATCGGTCAGTTTCGAGAGCCTCAGCACGGTGTTTTCCTCACCGCGTCTAAATAGGACCAATGGGGTCCCCTTTGAAGCCCCCCCTCGCCCAAATCGGCGTGCCGGGGCTAGGCTCCGCCCCCGAGGGGGACCCTGGACCATGCCGACCATCACCACCGCCGACGGCGTCGCGCTGCAGTACGAGGAGGCCGGGACCGGCACGCCGCTGGTCTTCGTCCATGAATTCGCCGGCGACGCCCGCGCCTGGGAACCGCAGCTGCGCTTCTTCGCCCGGCGCTACCGCTGCATCGCCTTCAACGCCCGGGGCTACCCGCCCTCCGCCGTGCCGCACGAGCCCTCAGCCTATTCCCAGGACCGGGCGACCGACGACATCGCCGAGGTGATCCAGCAGCTCGGCCTGGCGCCGGCGCATGTGGTGGGGCTCTCCATGGGCGCCTTCGCCACCCTGCACCTCGGCCTCCGCTACCCCCACCTCGCCCGCAGCCTGACCGCCGCCGGCGTCGGCTACGGCGCCCAGCCGGGCAAGCAGGCCCAGTTCCGCGCCGAGGTCGATGCGACCGCCGACCGGATCGCCGCCGAGGGCATGTGGAAGATGGCGCGCACCTACGGCCGCGGCCCGACCCGGCTGGTCTTCGAGGAGAAGGACCCGCGCGGCTACGCCGAGTTCATGTCCCAGCTGTCGGAACACGACACCGACGGCGCGGTGCTGACCATGCGCGGCTGCCAGCGCGAGCGCCCCAGCCTGTTCGAGCTGGAAGCCGGCTTCCGCGCCATGAAGCTGCCGACCCTGGTGATCTGCGGCGATGAGGACGACCCGACCCTGGAGCCGGGGCTGTTCCTCAAGCGCACCATCAGCACCAGCGCCCTGCTGGTCATGCCGCGCTGCGGCCACACCATGAACCTCGAGGACCCCGACGCCTTCAACCGCGCCGTGCTCGACTTCATCACCTGGGTCGATGCCGGCCGCTGGTGGGAGCGCAACCCGGAGACGCTGGCAGGCAGCATCATCGCGGGCAAGCCGAAGGACTAGCCGGGGGAGGCGCGCGCGTCAGATCCTCACCCGGTCCGGCGCCGCGGCCCGCAGCGGGTCGGCCCAGATCACCTGGGCCGGCGTCACCTCCTTGGCCAGCCGGCCCATGCCGCGGAGCTGGTCGATCGCCAGCTGAACGTTGGCGACCGAATCAGCGGTGAGGTCGAGCGGGTAGCGCACCTTGGTCATCAGCTCCGTCATCAGCCCGCGGTCCTGGCGCAGGAAGCGGGCGACCTGCTGGGAGGCCTCGACCTTGTTTCCGTCGATGAACTCGGTCGCCTGCACCAGGGCGCGGAGGAAGCGGGTGGTGGCCTCCCGGTTCGCCTCGGCCCAGGCCTTGTTCATGTAGATGAAGTTGCGGACGATCTGGATGTTCTCGTTGTTGAGCAGGATCTTCGTCCCCGGGATGGCCCGCAGCGCCCGCGTCGGCCAGGGCTCCCAGACCGCGAAGGCGTCGATGTTGCCGCGCTCCAGCGCCGCCACCATCTCCGGCGCCTCGACGTTCACGATGGTGTAGTCGGCCGGGTCCAGCCCCTGCTTGGCGATGACCGAGAGCCAGAAGGTCTCGCTGCCGGTGCCGCGGGCGACGCCGACCTTCTTGCCCTTCAGCGCCGCCATGCTCTCGACGTTGCGGCCGATGACGCTGATCCAGCGCAGCAGGGCGGTGCCCTCGGCCACCACCACCACGTTGGGGTCGCGGAGATGGGCGGAGACACCGGCCTGCTCGGCGCCGAAGGCGGCGTTCACCTGGTCGCCGATCAGGAAGGCGACCATGGCGCTGCCGGAGGGGCCGGTGTTCACCGTGACGTCGAGGCCGTTGCGGGCGAAGAAGCCGCCCTCGCGGCCGACGTAGAAGGGCGCGAAGGACGGGTCGACGCCGGTCGCGATGGTCATCCTGATGCTGGCCTGGGCGCGTGCCGGGAGGGCGGCGAGCAGGGCGGGGGCGGCGAGCAGGCTGCGGCGGTGCATGGGCGGCTCCTCACATGGTCGGGTTGTAGCGCCCGGCGAAGGCGCGGATCAGCAGGCGGAAGGCGCGGTCGGTGGCGAAGCCGAGCAGGCCGAGGGTGACGAGGGCGACGAAGATGTCCTCGATCTGCATGAAGAGCCGGGCATCCCAGAGCATCTTGCCCAGGCCGTCGTTGCTGGCGACGAGCTCGGCCGCGACGATGGTGACGAAGGAATTCGCCATCGCCAGCCGCATGCCGGTCAGGATGAAGGGCACCGTCGCCGGCAGCGCCACCAGCGCGAAGACCTGCGTGCGGGATGCGCCCAGGCATTGCGCCGCGCGGATCTTGTCCGGCGTCACCGCGCCGACGCCGGCGGCGGTCGCGATGATGATGACGAAGACGGTGGTATAGGCGATGAGGAAGACCTTGCTCTCCTCGCCGATGCCGAACCAGATGACCGAGACGGTGATCATCGCCACCGCCGGGATGAAGCGGAAGAACTCGGTCCAGGGCTCGAGCAGCAGCCGCACCCAGCGGAAGCTGCCGATGGCGAGGCCTGCCGGGATGCCGATGGCGCTGCCGAGCAGGAAGCCCTGCAGGATGCGGCGCAGGCTGGCGAGGACGCTCTCTTGCAGCAGCCCGTCCTCGAGCAGCACCCAGCCGCGCTCCAGCACCGGCCATGGCGGCGGGAACAGCGTCGAGCGCACCAGCAGCACCGCCGCCAGGTGCCAGACCAGGAACAGCAGGGCGAAGCCCGCGAGGTAGCCGAGGAGGGTGGTCGCGCCGTCGCGGTTCATGCGTCGATCTCCGCCCGCGCCGGCGGCGCGACGATCTCGGCGTGGATGAGCGCATGCACCTGGCGGAACACCGCCATGAAGCCGTCCGAGGTGCGGTCCCGCGGGAAGGGCAGGTCCACCGGGATCACCGCCTTCAGGGTGCCGCCCGGGCCCCGCGTCATCACCGCGACCCGGGTCGAGAGCGCCACCGCCTCCTCGATGTCGTGGGTGATGAAGAGCACGGTCTTCCGCGTCTCCGCCCAGATGCGGGTGAGCTCGCCCTGCAGGGTGGCGCGGGTCATCGCGTCCAGCGCGCCGAAGGGCTCGTCCATCAGCAGGATGCGGGGGTCGGCGGCCAGCGCCCGGGCGATCTGGATGCGCTGCTTCATGCCGCCGGAAAGCTCGGCCGGGTGCTTGGCCCCCTGCCCCTCCAGCCCAACCATGGCCAGGAAATGCCCGGCCCGCGCCCGCCTCTCCCGCTTCGGCACGCCGCGCAGCCGGAGGCCGAAGCCGATGTTGTCGAGCGCGCTCAGCCAATCATACAGGCTGTCGTGGCCCTGGAAGACCACGCCGCGCTCGGCGCCGGGGCCGCGCACCGGAATGCCGTCCAGCAGGATGCGGCCGGTGGTCGGCGCCTCGAAGCCGGCCAGCAGGTTCAGCACCGTGGTCTTGCCGCAACCGGAGGTGCCGAGCAGGCAGGTGAACTCCCCCTCCGCCAGGTCGAGGGTGAAATCGCGGACCGCTTCCCAGGACCCGGTGCGGCCTCGGAATGTCTTGCCCACCGCTTCCAGCGTGACCAGTGCCAAGCGCCATCCCCCATCCAGCGCCACCGGGTATGCAGCGGCGCCGCCCATGGGGCAACCGCCCCGCCCGCCCCGGCTTCACCTTTGCGCCGGGCGGGTCTAGGAATGACCAACACCACTGGAGAGGAAACATCAGATGGGCATGCTGGATGGTAAGGTCGCCGTCGTCACCGGCTCGGGCGGCGGCATCGGCCGCGAGATCGCGCTGCACATGGCGCAGGCCGGCGCCAAGGTCATCATCAACGACATCGGCGCCTCGCTGACCGGCGAGGGCCTCTCGGCCACCCCGGCGCAGCAGACCAAGGCGATCATCGAGCAGCGCGGCGGCGCCGCCGAGATCAACACCGACAGCGTCTCCTCCTGGGACGGCGCCGGCAAGATCGTGCAGTCGGCGATGGACCACTTCGGCCGCATCGACATCGTCGTGAACAACGCCGGCATCCTGCGCGACCAGATCTTCCACCGGATGTCGCAGGAGGAATGGGACGCGGTCATCGGGGTCCACCTGAACGGCAGCTTCTACGTCTCCCGCCACGCGGCGACGCATTTCCGCAAGCAGGAGAGCGGCAGCTACGTCCACATCACCTCGACCTCCGGCCTGATCGGCAATTTCGGCCAGGCGAATTACTCGGCGGCCAAGCTCGGCATCGCCGCGCTGTCGAAGTCGATCGCCCTCGACATGAAGCGCTACAACGTCCGCTCCAACTGCCTCGCGCCCTTCGCCTGGTCGCGCATGACCAGCTCGATCCCGGCCGAGACCCCGGAGCAGAAGGCGCGCGTCGAGAAGATCATGCGCATGGGCCCGGAGAAGAACGCCCCGCTCGCGGTCTTCCTCGCCTCCGACGCCGCCAAGGAGGTGAACGGCCAGATCTTCGGCCCCCGCATGAACGAGCTGTTCCTGTTCAGCCAGAACCGGCCGATCCGCGGCATCCACGCCGCCGAGGGCTGGACGCCCGAGAGCCTCGCCGAGCACGCCCTGCCGGCGTTGAAGAGCTTCTTCGTGCCGCTGGAGCGCTCGGGCGACATCTTCTCCTGGGATCCGCTCTAAGCCGACCGGCCGGCCCGCCCTCGCGGCAGGCCGGCCAACCGGGGGACGCATGATGAACGCCCTGCATGACGCGCTGTTCGAGCCCCGGCGCATCGCGCTCATCGGCGCCTCCGCCGACCCGACGCGGCTGACCGCCCGCGCCCAGCTCTACCTCCGCAAGCACGGCTTCGAGGGCGAGATCTACCCGGTGCATCCGCGCGAGTCGCAGGTGCTGGGGGAACGGGCCTACCCGACCGTGACCGACATCCCCGGCCCGGTCGACTTCGCCTATATCCTGCTGAACACCCCGCATGTCGAAGGCGTGGTGAACGCCATCGCCGCCAAGGGCATCCCCGCCGCCTGCGTCCTGGCCGACGGCTTCGCCGAGGCCGGGCCCGAGGGCGCCGCACTGCAGGCCCGGCTGCTGGCCACCGCGCGGGCCGCCAACCTCCGCCTGCTCGGCCCGAACTCCATGGGCCTCATCAACCTCAACGCCCGCATCGCCTGCTCGGTGAATGCGGCGCTCGAGGCCCCGTCCCTCCACGCCGGCCGCCTCGCCCTGGTCAGCCAGTCCGGCTCCATGATGGGCGCCATCATGTCGCGCGGCGCCCCGCGCGGCATCGGCTTCTCCCATATCATCGGCACCGGCAACGAGGCCGACCTGACCGCCGGCGAGGTCGCCGGGCTGCTGGTGGACGACCCGAACGTCGATGCCATCCTGCTGTTTCTCGAGGCCATCCGCGCGCCGGAGCACTACGCCGACCTCGCCCGCCGGGCGCATGCCGCGGGCAAGCCGGTCATCGCCTACAAGCTCGGCCGCAGCCCCTATGGCGCGGAGCTCGCCACCAGCCATACCGGGGCGCTGGCCGGCTCGGATGCCGCCGCCGAGGCCTTCTTCCGGGCGCATGGCATCGCCCGCGTCACCACCCTGGAAGGGCTGCTGGAGCTGCCGGCGCTGCTGGCCGGCCGCAAGCCCATGGCGCGTGCCCATCGCGCCGTCGGCGTCACCACCACCACCGGTGGCGGCGGCGCCATGGCGGTCGATTGCCTCGGCGTGCTCGGCATCGAGGCCCGCGCCCCCGACCCGGCCGCGGCCGCCCTGCTGGATGCCGCCGGCATCCAGCACCACGGCCGGCTGCTGGATCTGACCCTGGCGGGGGCAAAGCCGGATCGCGTGGCGGCGGCGATCGGCGCGCTGCAGGCGGCCGAGGATACCGACCTGGTGCTTTCGGTGATCGGCTCCTCCGCCCAGTTCAAGCCGCAGGATGCGGTGGCCGGCATCCTGCGGGCCCGCGATGCCGGCGGCGCCAAGCCCAGCGCCGCCTTCCTAGTGCCCCAGGCGGATGCCTCGCTCGCCCTGCTGGCGGCCGAGGGGATCGCCGCCTTCCGCACCCCGGAAGGCGCCGCCGACTGCATCCGCGCCTGGTGCGACTGGACCGCGCCGCGCCCCGAAAGCACCGCCCCCGCCATCGCCCACGACCTGCCCGCCCGGCCGGACGAGGCCGATGCCCGCCGGCTGTTTGCCGCCCTCGGCCTCGCCAGCCCCTTCGCGGTGCTGGCCGGCCCGCAGGATGCCGCCGTCACCCCCTACCCCGTCGCGCTGAAGATCCTCTCCCCCGACCTCGCGCACAAGACCGAGGTCGGCGGCGTGAAGCTCGGCATCGCCAATGCTGAGAGGCTGAAGCAGGAAGCCGCGGCCATGCACTACTGCGTCGCCCGGATGGCGCCGGAGGCGCGCCTGACCGGCTTTCTGGTGCAGCCCATGGTGAAGGGCCTGGGCGAGGCCATCCTCGGCTTCCGCCGCGATCCGGAGGTCGGCCCCGTGGTGCTGCTCGGCACCGGCGGCGTCACCGCCGAGCTCCATCGCGACGTGACCCTGCGCCTCGCCCCGGTCGACCTCGCCGAGGCCGAGGCGATGATCGCCGAGGTGAAGGGCCTCAAGCCGCTGGCCGGCTGGCGCGGCCTGCCGCGCGGCGACCTGGTGGCCCTGGCCCAGGCCGTGGTCGCCGTCTCCCGCCTCGCGGCGCGGGCGGACATCGCCGAGGCCGAGATCAACCCGCTCATCATCGGCGCCGAGGGCACGGGCGTCACGGTCGCGGATGCCTGGGTCGTGCGGGCCGCGGACTGAACGGCCAGTTGCGGCGATCCCGGCACCCATGGCCCCTGGACCGCCGAAGGGCCGGGGCAGTGAAGATCCGGGCGCCGAAGGGTCTGGGCGCCGCGGCCCGGGCCTGCCATCCTCCCGGCATGTCCGAGAACGATCCAGATGCGCTGATCCGCGGCCGCTACGGCATCACGCCGGATACGCCGCTCCCCTTCGCGCCCGTGCCGGAGGTCGCCCCGGCGCTGGCCGCCCTGCTCGACCGCCGCGTCACCCGCCGCTACGCCGCGGCGCCGGTGCCGGAGCCGCTGCTGCAAACCGTGCTCGCCGGCGCCCAGTCGGCGCCCAGCAAGTCGGACCTGCAGCAATATGCGATCATCGTCCTGCAGGATGCGGCGAAGATCGCCCGCATCGCCGACTGGATCGGCGGCATGGACTGGATCAAGCAGGCGCCGGTCTTCCTGCTGTTCTGCGGCGACATCCGCCGCGGCCGCCGCGTCGCAGCACTTCATGGCCGTGACCACGCCAACGACAACGTCGACACCTTCCTCAACGCCACGGCCGATGCCGCCCTGGCGCTGGGCTTCACCGTCATGGCGGCGGAGCACGCCGGGCTCGGCACCTGTCCGATCAGCTATGTCCGCAACCACGTCGAGAAGATCGCCCCGCTCTGCGCCCTGCCCAGGGGCGTCTTCCCCGTCGCGGGCCTGACCCTCGGCTGGCCGGAGGGGGCGCGCAATTGGCTCTCGCCCCGCCTGCCGCAGGCGCTGGTGGTGCATCGCGAGACCTACGACGACAGCGGCCTGGAGGCCGCCCTCCCGGCCTACGACGCCGCCCGCCCGCCGGCGAAGCCGCGCTACCCCGAGATCCACGGGCCGGTGCCCGGGGGCTGCGGCTGGAGCCAGAACGCCGCCCGCCAGCTCTCGGTGCCGGAGCGCTTCGGCCTCCGGACCTGGCTGAAACTGCAGGGATTGTCGCTTGACTGAACATTCCGGTGCCATCGAGCACCCGACCGACGACAACCCCGGAGGCCCCGCCGAGGCCAGGCGCGCGGCCACCCGCTCCGTCACCCCGCGCAACGCCGCCAGCCTGATCCTGTGGCGGCAGGCAGCCGCCGGGCCCGAGGTGCTGATGGGGCTGCGGCATGCCTCGCACCGCTTCATGCCGAACGTGCTGGTCTTCCCCGGCGGCCGGGTCGACCGGCCGGACCACCGGGCGGCGGCGCTCAGCGAGCTGCCGGACTTCACCCGGGCCTGCCTGGAACGCCAGGCGGCGCCCTCGCTGGCCCGGGCCATCGGCATCGCCGCGGCGCGCGAGCTGCACGAGGAGACCGGGCTGGTGCTCGGCCGGATGGATGGGCACCGGCTGCTGCCGGAGCTCGGCGTGGTCGAGTACCTCTGCCGCGCGGTGACGCCGCCCAACCGCTTCCGCCGCTTCAACGCCCGCTTCCTGATCGCCCCGGGCGAGGCGGCGCAAGGCGCCCTGAAGGGCAGCGGCGAGCTGGAGGAGCTGCGCTACTTCTCCTTCGAGGAGGCCTTCGGGCACAAGATCGCCACCATCACCGCCAAGGTCCTGGCCGAATTCCAGGCCTGGCTGGCGCTCTCCCCGGCGGAGCGGGAGGTGCGGGCGCTGGTCTGCTTCCGCGGCATGGACAGCCGCACCGCGGAACGCTAGCCGGCCCTTACCCGGCCGGCGCTGTCGTCCAGGCCTCGCCATCCCGCCGCGCCTGCCCCTCGGCGCCG
This sequence comes from Paeniroseomonas aquatica, assembly GCF_030409335.1. Classification (GTDB taxonomy): domain Bacteria; phylum Pseudomonadota; class Alphaproteobacteria; order Acetobacterales; family Acetobacteraceae; genus Belnapia; species Belnapia aquatica. The sequence goes on along the minus strand of NZ_JAUFPN010000125.1, from coordinate 52,404 downwards.
AGCTTGATGAGGTGGCTCAGCAGGCTGCGCCCGGCCGGGCCGACCAGCCGCGGGTCCAGCGCGCCATAGACCGGCGGCACCAGCTCGGCCGGCGTCGCCCGCCCCGCCGCCCGCAGCGCCTGCAGCACCAGCGCCTCCCGCTCGAGCCGATGCGCCGCCAGCGCCGCCAGGAAGGGCTTCGGGTCGGTGATCGCCGGGCCATGGCCGGGCAACAGCATGGTGTCGTCGCGGGCCTGCAGCCGCGCCAGGCTGCGCATGTAGTCCGCCATGTCGCCGTCCGGCGGGGAGACCACGCTGGTCGACCAGCTCATCACGTGGTCGGCGCTGAACAGCACGCCGGTCTTCCCCGTGGGGCCTTCGAGCGCGAAGCACAGGTGGTTGGCGCAATGCCCCGGGGTATGCAGCGCCTCGAGCGCCCAGTCCCCGCCCTCGATCCGCTCGCCGTCGGCGACCCGCACGTCCGGGTGGAAGCCGTGGTCGCCGCCCTCGCCGCCGGCATCGGGCGGGGTCAGGTGCGGGCCGAAGCCGTAGGTCTTCGCCCCGGTGGCGGCGACCAGCGCCCGGGCGCCGGGGGAGTGGTCGCGGTGGGTATGGGTGACGACGACATGGGTGATGGTCTCGCCCTCGGTCGCCGCCAGGATGGCCGCCAGATGCGCCGCATCCTCCGGCCCCGGGTCGATCACCGCCACCGTCCCGCGGCCGACGATGTAGCTATTGGTCCCGCGGAAGGTGAAGGCCGAGGGATTGGGGCAGACGATCCGCCGGACGCCGGGCGCGGTCTGTTCCACCGCCCCATGCGCCAGCGGGTCCTGCTTCAGGAAGGGGATGCTCATTCTTGGCTTTCCTCGGGCTTGTCGCGGGGCTTGTCACGTTGGCGCACCAGCTCCCGGTGCAGGATGTACAAGCCGGCCGCCACGATCAATGCGCCCCCCGCCAGCATGCTGACCCCCGGCACGTCGCCGAAGGCGACCCAGCCGAACAGCACCGACCAGAGCAGCGCCGAATAGGAATAGGGCGCCAGGGAGGAGACCTGGGCGGAGGCCCAGGCCTCGGTCAGCAGCCATTGCGCGGCACCGCCGACCAGCCCCATCAGGATCAGCAGGGCAAGCTGCAGGGGCGTCGGCGTCACCCAGACGAAGGGCAGCAGCACCAGGGCGAAGCTGCCCATCAGCAGCGACTGCCAGAGGGTGATGGTGGTTGAGCTCTCGGTCGCCGAGAGCTGGCGGACCAGCAGCGTGGTCAGCGCCGAGAACAGCCCCTGCGCGACGGCGGTGCCGATCCCGAGGCCCGGCGCCCCGGCGACGCCGCCCAGCGCCCCCTGCCCGGCGGCGATGATCAGCACGCCGCAGAAGCCGGCCACCACCGCCGACCAGCGATGCAGGCCGACCTTCTCGCCCAGCAGCGGGATCGCCAGCATGGTCACGAACAGCGGCTGGGTGAAGCCGAGCGCGGTCTGCTCTGCCAGCGGCAGCAGGGTGAGGGCGAAGAAGCCGCAGGATTGCGCGGCGATGCCGGTGCCGGCGCGCAGCACATGCCCGCCGATGCGCTTGGTCTTCAGGGTGCCGACGCCGAGCCCCGAGCGCCACAGGATCGCCAGCAGCACCGGCAGGGCGAAGACGCTGCGGAAGACCATCAGCTCGATCACCGGGATGGTGGCCGAGAGGTCCTTCACCAGCACGCCCATGGCGGTGAACAGCGCATGCGCCGCCAGCATGCAGAGCGCGCCGCGCCTGACGTTATGCCGGAGCGCCACCCTTCAGCCTCCCCGCCGCGCGTTCCCCGGCGCGCCGCACCCGCTCCCGGTGCACGTTGTAGAGCCCGGCGGCCACCACCACCGCGGCGCCGCCGAGCGTGGTCCAGGCCGGCACCTCGCCCCAGATGAGATAGCCGATGCCGATGCCCCAGAGCAGCGGGGTGTACTCGAAAGGGGCGATGGCCGAGACCGGGGCCAGGGCGAAGCCCCGGGCGAAGAGCATCTGCGCCGCGCCATTGGCCAGGCCGAAGGCGACCAGCGCCAGGATGCCGAACAGGCTCGGCAGCAGCGGCGGCGGCCCGCCCCCGGCCGGCCACAGCGCCGGGAAGGGCAGCAGCAGCAGCCCGACCGGCACATGGGTCAGCAGCAGCCAGAATGCGATGGTATTGGGGTGGTCGGTGCGGGTCAGCACCCGGGTCCAGATCCGGGTCAGCGCCATGGCCGCGGTCGCCACCAGCAGCATGCCGGAGGTCCAGCGCCAGAGCTCGCCGCCCGGCTGCAGCATGAAGAGCACGCCGCAGAAGCCGACCGCGGTGCTGGTCCAGCGCCGCCAGCCCACCTTCTCCCCCAGCAGCGGGATGGCCAGCAGCGTCATCAGCAGCGGCGAGGCGCTGGCCACCGCGTAGCTGTCGGCCAGCGAGACCCCGGCCACCCAGGCATAGTACCAGGTGACCGAGATGCAGCAGTGCAGCAGGCTGCGCACCGCCAGCAGCCGGCGGTTGACCGGGAGCAGGCCGCGCCCGCGGGCGAAGCAGAAGACCAGGAAGGCGCCGATCGCCCCGCGCCAGACCAGCGCGGCGGCCGGGCCGATCTCGGGCAGCACCCATTTCACCGCGGCATCGGCGGCGGAGATGACGAGGTAGCCGATGCCGACGAAGACCAGCCCGCGCATGGCCTCCTCGCCGGTCGGCAGGGCGCGGTAGCCGGCGGCGGCGGCGGCGGCCGGCGCGGTCACGCCGAGGCTGCCGGGATGGGGGCGGCCGGGAGGGAGATGGCCGGGCAAGGCGGGTCAGTCCTCACGGCGGAGCAACCGGTAGCCCTCGATCTCCGCCGCCGGGCGGTAGCGCCGCAGCGTCTCCGCAAACAGCGGGTGACGCGAAAAATACTCCAGCACGTCGAACTCCTTCCCGCACCAGGGTATGCCGGGGTTGCGGGCGATCAGGATGGCGGCCGGTGGCGCGCGGGAGAAATCCTCGGCCACCGTCCGATAGACGAAGAATTCGGTGCGCGACATCTCCCAGGTTTCGCGGTAGCGCGCGCCATTCTCCGGACAGGTGCCGTAGACCCCCTGCAATAACCAAAGGTTCATGGTTCGCAGCGTCGACTGCGCCCGGGCGTAATTCAGCGCCGGGTAGACCGGGAAGATATCGGGCGAGAGCACCAGCAGCCGCTCGCCATAGGCCTCCCGCTTGAGCAGGTCGGAGACCTCGCCGGCGCGGGACCAGCTCCAGGTGATCTCGCGCCATGGCGCCTCGGCCCCGGCGAAATTATGGAGGCCGATGCCGAAGGCCGCGACCACGGCGAAGCCCGGCGCCACCCGCCGCGCCCGGCTGCCGGGCAGCGTCGCCTCCAGCCAGCGCGCCGCCAGCACCACCGCCAGCAGCCCGGCCAGCATCCGCACCGGCACCACGTGGTAGGACCAGCCCTTGTGCTGCACCACCGCGGAGACGGTGGCGCCGAAGGCCGCGACCGCCAGCACCCGGGGCAGCGCCCCGAAGCCGCCGCGCGCGGCGACCACCGCCAGCGGCAGCAGCAGCATCAGCGCGGTGCCCAAGCGCTCCGTCAGGATCACCTGCCACCAGGCGAAGCCGCCGAGGTCGAGGTAGAAGTCCCAGACCAGCGGCAGCACGTGGCCAAGGTAGTCCGGGAAGAGCACGGGAATGCTGAGGAGATAGGCCAGCCAGACCCCGGCCATGGTCCAGGGCACCGGGTCGCGCAGGGTCCGCCGCAGCCCGGCGCGGCCGAAGCCGCGGTGCAGCAGCACCAGCGCCTCCACCAGCCCCGGCACCGCCAGGAAATGCGGCTTCAGGGCGAAGCCGAGCCCGGCCAGCAGGGCGGTGCCGAGGGTGAGGCCGCGGCCGGTCGCCACCCCCTCCATCCGCCGCGCCGCGAGCAGGACGTAGGGGATGGCGGCCACCGCCATGAGGTGCTCGCGCTGGCCGAAGTCGTAGCCGGCCGCCAGCATCAGCAGCGGCAGCACCGCCGCCAGCGCCGCCGCCTCGAGCGGCGCCCCGGCCGCCGGCCGCGCCAAGCGCAGCGCCAGCCGGGCGGACAGGGCGCAGAGGCCGAGCAGGCAGACCAGCAGACCCTGCACCTCGTCGAGCGGCGTGAAGGCCCCGATCGCCGCCGGCAGGAGGTTGAGGACGAAGATCAGCGGCGGGTTGACGTCGATCAGCTCGGCATAGAGCCGCTCTCCGGCGATCCAGCGCGCGGCGAAGTTCAGCACGGCGGCGACGTCGTGGTTCAGCGGCGGCGCCACCACGGTCAGCAGGAAGGCGAGCACCGGCAGCAGCGCCAGCAGCCGGAACGGCCAGGCGGCGGGCGGGGCGGCGCGCCGCTGCGGCAGCGGAACGACGACAGACGGAATGTGATCGGGAGGGGTCATGGGGCCGGCGGCCGATCCTGCTAGCCGATTGCGGCCGGGATGCGGCACCGGGCGCGGCATTGCACCCCGATGTGTTGCGGCGGCGCCCTATTTCTGCCCCGCATCCCATGGCAAGAAACCAGCCGTGGAAGCCACCGAATACGACCTGATGGATGCCGTCGAGGCGGGGATGTGGTGGTACCGCGCCCTGCATGCGCATGTCATCGACGCCCTGGTGGCCGCCGGCCCTGCCCGAATCGGCCAGGGCGCGGGGCTGCTCGACGCCGGCTGCGGCACCGGCGGCATGCTCGCCCGGGTCCGGCAGGCGCTGCCCGACCTGCCGGCGACGGGCCTCGAGTATTTCCCGACCGCCGCGGCCCGGGCCAGCGCGAAGGCCGGGGTGCCGGTGGCGGCGGGCACGGTGAACGCCCTGCCCTTCGCCGATGCCAGCTTCGGCGCCGTCGTCAACCTCGACGTGCTGTCGCATGCGGCGGTGGATCCGGCCGCCGCCCTCGCCGAATTCACCCGGGTGCTGGCCCCGGGCGGGCTGCTGGTGCTCAACCTGCCGGCCTTCGACTGGCTGCATTCGGCGCATGACATCCGGGTGCAGAACGCCCGCCGCTTCACCGCGGCCGGGGCGCGCACGCTATTGGCAACCGCAGGTCTAGGCACTATCCGCATTTGTTACTGGAACGCGCTGCTGCTTCCGCTGATGGTGCTGCAACGCAAGATTTTGGCACGCGCGCCCAGCCATGGCTCGGATGTCGCCCCGTTCTCGCCCTGGCTGGACCGCACCCTGCACGGCGTGACCGTGGTGGAGCGCCGGCTGCTGGCGGCAGGGCTGCACTTCCCGGCCGGTGGTTCGGTCCTCGCCATCGCCAGCAAAGACCGAGGGTGACCACCATGGGTTTCGAGGACCGCCGCATGTCGCTCTCCATCGCCGAGCCTGCGGCTGCCGCCGCGCTGCCGCCGCAGCATCCGGTGGGACTCTCGATCGTCGTCCCGGTCTACCGGGGCGCCGCCACGGTCGGCAAGCTGGTCGAGGCGCTCACCGCCCTGGCCCCGGCCGGCGGGCTGGAGGTGGTGCTGGTGAACGACGGCAGCCCGGACAATTCCGGCGACGTCTGCCGGGCCCTGGCCGCGACGGCGACCATCCCGCTCACCTACATCGAGCACGCCCGCAACTTCGGCGAGCACAACGCGGTCATGACCGGCCTGCGGCACGCCCGCGGCGCCTATGTCATCACCATGGACGACGACCTGCAGAACCCGCCGGAGGAGGTCCTGAAGCTCTACGACCACGCCCGGCTCGGCGGCTGGGACGTGGTCTACACACGTTACGCGGAGAAGAAGCACGAGGGTTGGCGCAACCTCGGCAGCCGCTTCGCCAATGCGGTCGCCGACCAGCTGCTGGACAAGCCGAAGGGCCTCTACCTCTGCTCCTTCCGCTGCATGTCCGCCCTCGTCGTCGCCGAGATCGCCAAGTACCGCGGCCCCTACCCCTACGTGGACGGGCTGATCATGCAGGTGACCCAGCGCATCGACAGCATCGAGGTGAAGCACCTGGCCCGGGCCGAGGGGCGGTCCAACTACACCATGAAACGGCTCGTCATGCTGTGGATGAACCTCGCCACCAACTTCTCCATCCTGCCGCTGCGCCTCGCCATCTTCGCCGGCATCGCCATGGGCCTGCTCGGGCTGATCGGCGCCGTCATGGTGGTGGTCGAGGCGATGGTGACCGGGACACCCTCCGGCTGGGCCTCCTCGATGACCACCACGCTGCTGATCTCGGGCGTGCAGTTCCTCATCCTCGGCGTGCTCGGGGAATACGTCGGCCGCGCCTTCCTCTCGGCCAACGGCAAGCCCCAGGGGGTCGTCCGCCAGGTCATCCCGGCGCGCGAGCGGGAGGATGCCCGGCAGTGACCATCTACTGGGTCGCGCTGGCCGCGGCCATCTGCACCTCGCTCGGCGGCCAGGTGCTGCTGAAGGCGGGCGCGGTGGCGGAAGGCCATTTCATCGCCCAGCTGCTCCGCCCGTCCACGATCATCGGCCTCGGCGCCTATGGCGGCGCGGCGCTGCTCTACATCGTGGCGCTGCGGAAGATCCCGATGAGCGTGGCGCTGCCCTGCACCGCGGCGAGCTACGTCGCGGTGGCGCTGATCGGCCACTTCATGTTCGGCGAGCAGCTCGGCGCCCAGAAGATGGCGGCGATAGGCCTGATCTGCGGCGGCGTCGTCCTGCTGGCGAGCGCCCACGGCTAGGCCGCCCCGGGGCCCGAATTTAACAATACGGAACATTCCGGCGGCTATCCTCGGGCGTCTTTTCCCTGGGATAGGCCGACATGCTCAACCGCCTGCCGATCGCCGCGCGGCTCCACCTCACCACGCTCGTCGCCGTGCTCGGCCTCGTCGCCCTGGCCGGGATGGAGATCGCCGCCCGAATGCAGGAGGCGGAGGCCGACCGCACCGCCATCCTGCGCCATGTGGTCGAGGCCGCCGCCGCCATCGCCGCCGGGCAGCAGGCCGAGGAAGCCGCCGGCCGGCTTTCCCGGACCGAGGCCCAGGGCCGCGCGATCGAGGCCATCCGCGCCATCCGCTACCGTGGCCAGGAATACGTCTGGATCAACGACATGGCCCCGGTGATGGTCATGCATCCCTTCCGCCCGGAGCTGGAGGGCAGGCCGCTGGGCGAGGTGCGGGACCCCAGCGGCTTCCGGCTCTTCCTCGGCTTCGTCGCGGCGGTGCGCGCCACCGGCTCCGGCACCGTCGGCTACCTCTGGCCGCGGCCGGGGGACGACCAGCCGGTCGAGAAGATATCGTACGTCCAGCGCTTCGCCCCCTGGGACTGGGTGCTGGGCTCCGGCATCTACGTCGACGACCTGCGGGCGCTGCAGCACGCCATCCTGCTCAAGGGCAGCGCCGTCGCGCTGGCCGCCGCGCTGGTGGTCGCCCTGCTGGCCTGGGTGATCGCCCGCAGCATCGTCGGTCCCCTCGGCATCGCCACCCGGGCGACCGTCACCCTGGCCGGAGGCGACCTCGACACGCCGGTCCCCGGCACGGACCGGCGCGACGAGCTGGGCATCCTGGCCAGGGCGCTCGAGACCTTCCGCGCCGAGGGCCTGGAGAAGCGCCGCATGGTGGCGGAAGCCGCCCGGCAGGAGCAGGTCCGCGACCGCCGCCGCCTCGCCATGGTGCAGCACACCCAGGACTTCGGCGCCTCGATCTCCGGCGTCATGGGCCGGCTCGGCCATGCCGCGGATGCCATGCGGCAGGCGGCGGGCGAGGTCGCCAGCGGCATCGAGGGGACCCGGGACGGCACCGCCGAAACCCTGGCCGGCGCCGAGGCCTCGGCGCAGAACCTCGCCGCCGTGGCCGCGGCCACCGAGCAGCTCACCTCGAGCGTCACCGAGGTCGCCCAGCAGGTCGGCCATGCCGCGAAGGCCTCGGCCGATGCGGTGACCGAGGCCGGCGGCATGGAGCGCAGCATCGCCAGCCTGAGCGAGGTCACCGCCCGGATCGGCGGCGTCGTGCGGCTCATCAGCGAGGTCGCCGGCCAGACCAACCTGCTGGCCCTGAATGCCACCATCGAGGCGGCGCGGGCGGGCGAGGCCGGCAAGGGCTTCGCCGTGGTCGCCTCGGAGGTGAAGGCCCTGGCCGGCCAGACCGCCGCCGCGACCGAGGAGATCGGCCGCCACATCGCCACCATCCAGGCAGCGACCGAACAGGCGGTCGCGGCAATGCGGACGGTCGGCGGCGCCATCGGCCGGGTCGATGGCGTCTCCGCCGCCATCACCGCCGCGGTCGAGCAGCAGGCCGCCGCCACGCGGCAGATCGCCCGGCAGGTGCAGGCGGTCTCCCGCCAGACCGAGGTGGCCACCGCCTCCCTCGCCCGGGTGGCCACCGCCGCCGAGGCGGCCGGCGCGACCGGCGGCGTGGCCCGCACCGCGGCCGCGGATGTCGCGCGGGTCGCCCAGACCCTGCAGGGGGAGGTGGACCATTTCCTCATCGCCATGCGCCAGGTGGGCAACAGCCGCCGGCACTACGAAAGGCTGCCCGGCGGCAACGCCGCCGCGACCCTGCGCCTCGGCGGCAGGGAGCTGCCGGCCCGGCTGCAGGACATCTCGCGCGGCGGCGCCGCGCTGCTGGCGACCGTCCCGCCCGGCGCCGCGCCGGGGGACGAGGCGAGCCTGACCCTGGCGGAGGTCGGCCGTCCCGTCCCGGCCCGCGTCGTCCGCACCTTCACCGGGGGCCTCGCCCTGGTCTTCCTCGAGGATGCGGAGACCCAGGCGGTGCTGGATGGCGTCATCGCCCGCCTCGAGGCCGCCGGCCACGCCCCCGCCGCTGCCGCGGCGGTGGCCTGAGCCCTGCCGCCGGCCCCGTTGCGCGGGGCCGGTTGACCGGCGATGGCCCGCGCGGGACGATGCTGCACCGCGACAGGAACCCCCGCATGACCGATCTCTGGCGGCTTTCGGCCACCGACCTCGCCGCACGCATCCGCCGCCGCGACATCTCCGCCCGGGAGGCCGCCGCCGCGGCGCTGGCGCGGCTCGGGGCGGTCAACCCGCGCATCAATGCGGTGATCGCGCATGACCCGGCGGAGGCGCTCGCCGCCGCCGACGCGGTCGATGCCGCCCTCGGCCGCGGCGAGGACCCCGGCCCGCTCGGCGGCGTGCCCGTCACCGTCAAGGTGAACATCGACCAGGCCGGCTGGGCCACCACCAACGGGCTCCGCCTGCAGGAGAAGGCCATCGCCGGGCAGGACAGCCCGGTGGTGGGCAACCTGCGCAAGGCCGGGGCGGTCATCATCGGCCGGACCAATACCCCGGCCTTCTCGCTGCGCTGGTTCACCCGCAATTCGCTGCACGGCGCGACGCTGAACCCGCGCGACCCCGCCATCACCCCGGGCGGGTCCTCCGGCGGCGCGGCGGCGGCGGTGGCCGCCGGCATCGGCGCCCTGGCGCATGGCACCGATATCGGCGGCTCGATCCGCTACCCCGCCTATGCCTGCGGCATCCATGGCCTGCGCCCGACCATCGGCCGGGTGCCGGCCTGGAACCAGACCGGGCCGGACCGCTTCATCGGCGCCCAGCTCATGGCCGTCTCCGGCCCGCTCGCCCGCAGCATCGCCGACCTGCGCCTGGGGCTGGCGGCGATGAGCGGCGCCGATGCCCGCGACCCCTGGTGGACCCCAGCACCGCTGGAAGGCCCCGCCTATCCGAGGCGCGCCGCCTTCTGCACCGCCCCCGAGGGCATGAACACCGCGCCCGAGGTGGCCGCCGCGCTGCGCGACTCCGCGGCCCGGCTGGAAGCCGCCGGCTGGGTGGTGGAGGAGGTGGCCGCGCTGCCGCCACTGGCCGAGTCCGCCCGGCTGCAGGCGCTGCTCTGGCTGGCCGAGACCCGGCGCGGCGGCGGTGCCGCCTTCGCCCGGGAAGGCGACCCCGATGCGCTGGCGGTCTATGGCTACATGGAGCGGCTCTGCCCGGCGCCGGATCTGGATGCCTTCCAGGATGCGCTGCAGCGCCGGGTCGGACTGCTGCGGGAATGGCTCGCCTTCCTCGAACGCTACCCGGTGGCGATGATGCCGGTCTCCGGCGCGCTGCCCTTCCGCGACCATGCGGACGTCGAGAGCTTCGAGGGCTTCCAGGACATCCTGGCGGCGCAGCTGCCACAGGTCGGGCTGCCGCTGCTCAGCCTGCCGGGCCTGGCGGTCAGCACCGGGCTGGTCGGCACCGTCCCGGTCGGGGTCCAGCTCGTCGGCGGCCGCTACCGGGAGGATATCCTGCTCGCCGCCGCCGAGGCGATCGAGGCCGGCGGCACCCCGCCCTCCCCCGTCGATCCGGCGTGATGCGGCCGCATCCGATCCTCGGGGCGCTGCTCGGCCTGCTGGCCGGCTGCGACACCTACCGCGCCGCCACCCGCTGCAGCCCGGTCGAGGCGCGGCTCGAGAATGCCTCCGGGGCGGCGGTCGAGCAGCTCTACCTCGCGCCGGCCGGCGCGGACTGGGGAGCCGACCTGATCGGGCCGGACTTCCTCGGCCGCGGCGAATTGCCCAGCGGCGGCATCGCCCCGCTGCCCTTCCCCGACGCCGGCCCCTTCGCCCTGCGGGTGGTCTGGGCCGATGGCCGGGCGGCGGAGATGCAGGGGCTGGACGGCTGCGCCATCCAGCGGGTCACCTTGCTGCCGGCCGGGCTGCGGGCGGAATAGGCGGCCGGGCTATTCCGCCGCCAGCCGCATGGTGGCCGGCAGCACCGCCCGCAGCGCGACCACCAGCTCGGCGATCATCGCATCCGTATGGAAGGGTGTGGCGCAGAGCCGCAGCCGCTCGGTGCCGCGCGGCACGGTCGGGTAGTTGATCGGCGTGGCGTAGATCGCGTGCTCGGCCAGCAGCCGGCGCGCCACCTCGCGGCAGAGCGCGGCCTCGCCCACCCAGAGGGGGATGATGTGGCTCGGCCCCTCCATCCGCGGCAGGCCGGCGGCGTCCAGCGCCGCCTTCAGCGCCGCGGCCCGTTCGGCCAGCGCCGCCCGGCGCGCCGGGTCCCGCTTCAGCACCCGCACGCTCTCGAGCGCCGCGCCGGCCACGGCGGGCGGCAGGGCGGTGGTGAAGATCAGCCCCCCGGCGACGCTGCGGATGTAGTCCACCACGGTCGCGTCGCCGGCGACGTAGCCGCCCAGCACGCCGAAGCCCTTGGCCAGCGTGCCCTCGATGAGGTCGACCCGGTCCGCCACGCCGTCCCGTTCCGAGATGCCGCCGCCGGTCGCGCCGTAGAGGCCGACGGCATGCACCTCATCGAGGTAGGTCATGGCGCCGTAGCGCTCGGCCAGGTCGCAGATGGCGCCGATCGGGGCGATGTCGCCGTCCATCGAATAGACGCTCTCGAAGGCGATGAGCTTGGGCGCCTCGGGCGGCGCCGCGGCCAGCTTCGCTTCCAGGTCGGCCAGGTCGTTGTGCGCCCAGATGACCCGCTGCGCCGCCTTGGCGCCGCGCATCCCGGCGATCATGGAGGCGTGGTTCTTGGCGTCGGAGAAGACGATGAAGCCCGGCAGGGCTTCGAGCACCGCGGCGATGCCGGCCTGGTTGGCGATGTAGCCGCTGCCGAAGAGCAGCGCCCCGCCCTTGCCGTGCAGCCCGGCCAGCTCGGCCTCCAGCGCGGCATGCAGCGGGGAGGTACCGGAGATGTTGCGGGTGCCGCCGGCGCCCGCGCCATGCTCGGCGATGGCCCGGGTCGCCGCGGCGAGCACCGCCGGATGCGCGCCCATGCCCAGGTAGTCGTTGGAGGACCAGACGGTCACCTCCCGCACCCCGTCCGCCGCATGCCAGCGGTAGATCGGGAAGCGCCCGGCCAGTTTCTCCAGCCGGGCGAATTCGCGGTAGCGCCCCTCCTGGCGGAGGGCGCCGAGGCTGGCCTGGCAATGGGCGAGGAAGGCGGAAGGCGTATTCATCAGTCCGGCGCCGATGCTGTTGCTGGCGCCCATATGTCGCCGAAGCGGGGAAATTCACAGTGAATCCAGCGCAACCCTGCCTCCCGTTTCGCCGGCCGCGTGCCGGCCGGGGCGCTCAGAAGTCGTTGAGCAGCCGGTCGATCTCGGTCTGGGCCAGGTCGGGGCCCGCCTGCGCCGGCTCCGCCACCGTATGCCGCACGGCGTTGACCTGCAGCTTCTCGGCGGTCGGCACGATCCCGCCCGGCACCATCCCCTCGAGCATCGTCTCGACCTGCTGCAGGTGCTGGATCGCCCGGCGGATGCGCTGGCCGGTCACGTCCTGGAAGCTGCAGGCCTCGAAGATGGAATTCACCTTGGCCGAGACGGCCCGCAGCGACTCGGGGTCGTGCTTGCCGCCCTCGAGCCAGCTCTGGATCTCCTCGGCGGCTTCCATGATGACATTGGCCGCCTGCTCGGTCGCCTGGACCACCGCCTCCAGCTCCAGGCCGCTGTTCCGGGTGGTGGCGGCGGGGATGGCGACCAAGCTGGCGATCTGCTCATGGATCCGGCCCAGCTGGCCGGACAGGTTCTCCTCGGAGTAGTCGACCAGCTGCACCGTCGCATGCACCTCGGCGCTCAGCTCGGCGATCCGCCGGTCGACGAAGCCGCGGAGCTCGGCGAACATGCCGCCCATGTCGGCCCGCAACGCCTCCCGCAACGGCTCCGCCATCTCGGCGCTCGTCTCACGCTGCATCGACCCTGCCTCCACGCCCCGGCTCCGGCCAGAGGATGCCCGCGGGGAATGAACATGCTCTTTAAGCCGGTCCACGCGCCGGGTTTATGATTTGCCCGGCTTGCTCTAGGAGCGGGACCGCGACGTGGATGGGAGCAGGATGACGGTCAGCGTGGATCTCGGGCGGAACGATGCCGGCGCCCCCGCGCTGCTGGACCTCGAGGAGCTCCTGGCCACCCGCCTGCTGGTCCAGGGCAATTCCGGCTCGGGCAAGTCGCACCTGCTCCGCCGCCTGCTGGAGGGCAGCGCCCCCTGGGTGCAGCAGGCGATCATCGACCCGGAGGGCGACTTCGTCACCCTGGCGGACCGCTACGGCCACCTCGTCATCGACGCCGCGGCCCATTCCGAGCCCGGGCTGCAGCTGGCCGCCGAGCGCATCCGCCAGCACCGCGTCTCGGTCGTGCTCGACCTCGAGGGGCTCGATACCGAAGGCCAGATGCGCCGCGCCGCCGCCTTCCTCGGCGGGCTCTTCGACGTGGACCGGGAGTTCTGGTCGCCGATGCTGGTGGTGGTAGACGAGGCCCAGCTCTTTGCCCCGATGGTCGGCGGCGAGGTGCCGGACGAGGCCCGGAAGCTCTCCCTCGGCGCCATGACCAACCTGATGTGCCGCGGCCGCAAGCGCGGCCTGGCCGGGATCATCGCCACCCAGCGGCTGGCCAAGCTGGCCAAGAACGTCGCCGCCGAGGCCTCCAACTTCCTGATGGGCCGCACCTTCCTCGACATCGACATGGCCCGCGCCGCCGACCTGCTGGGCATGGAGCGGCGGCAGGCCGAGATGTTCCGCGACCTGCGCCAGGGGCATTTCATGGCGCTCGGCCCGGCGCTCTGCCGCCGGCCGCTGGCGGTGCGGATCGGCCCGGTCGAGACCGAATCGCGCGGCGCCGCCCCGAAGCTGACGCCGCTGCCCGGCATGCCGCTGGCCGAGGCCCGCGCCGTCATCCTGCAGCCGNGGCCCGCGCCGTCATCCTGCACCCGCCGGCCCCCGAGGCCCCCCGCCCCCGCCGCGCCCCGCCGCCGCCGCCGCCCGACATCCTGGCCCAGCTGGCCGCCACCCCCCGCCCCGCCCCGCCCGCCGCCCTGCCGCCGCCGGCCCCGGCCGAGCTCGCCGCCCAGCGCCGGGCGCTGGAGGCGGTGATGCGCGAGGTGCTGCAGGACCCCGACAGCGGCTACCGCCCGGTGGCGACGCTCTACCAGGACTTCCTGGTCCGCTGCCGCATCCACCAGATCGGCAGCCGGGTGCCGGACCTCGCCGGCTTCAGGCGGCTGCTGGCGGTGGGCAAGGCGGGGGTGACCGCCGAGCTCGCCGACCAGCCGGAATGGGCGGAGGCCCTGGCCCTGGCGGCGCCACTGCCGGACGACCTGCAGGGGGTCTTCCTGCTGCTGGCCCAGGCGGCGCTGGCCCAGGCCCCCTGCCCCTCGGATGCCGCCATCGCCCGGGCCTACGGCACCCGCTCGGCCGGGCGGGCACGGCGGGCGCTGGGCTACATCGAGGAGCAGGGCGCCATCATCCTGCGGCCGGATCTCACCGGCCGGCGGATCGTGACCATCGCCGGCCTCGGCTGGGAGACGACGGCCGGCGACCCAGGCGAGGCGTAGAGCAAGCTCCGCTCTGATGGACTCATCAGAGCGGAGATATTTGCTCGTCAGACAACAAGCTAGGGCGGGCTCCGTGAGCCCGTGCGAACGGAAACCGTTCTAGCGCCCAGAGCGGCGCCCTTCGCACCGGCTCATGGACCCGCCCCGGCTATTGTTCTGCGGTGGCCGGCCGCAGCCGGGCCACCGGGGCGTGGCCGAGGCCGAGCGCCAGCGGGACCGCCAGGGCGCTGGCCGCGGCCATCACCCAGAAGGCGCTGCCGCCGAGCGCCTCGTACAGCGGGCCCGAGACCAGCAGCAGCGCCGCCGTCCAGGCCCCGGCCCCGAGCGAGGCATGCAGCGACTGCGCCGTCGCCGCCTGGTCCGGCGCCGCCACCCGGGCCAGCACCGCCATGGCGGCCAGGTGCTGCGCCGCATAGGTCAGCCCGTGCAGCGGCTGCGCCAGGAGCAGGACCGGCACCGCATCGGTCACCGCCATGAGCCCCCAGCGCAGCAGCCCCGCCGCCGCCGCCAGGGCACAGAGCCGGCCGGGGCCGAGCCGCGCCAGCAGCGGCCGGCCGAGCCAGAAGAAGACCAGCACCTCCGCCGCGACCGAGAGCGACCAGAGCAGCCCGATCACCCCCGGGGCGATGCCGGCGGCCTGCCAGCGCAGGGTGGCGAAGCCGAGGTAGAGCGCGTGGCTGCCCTGCACCAAGCCCGAGACCAGCAGCAGGCGACGGAACTCCGGCAGGGCAAAGAGCGCCCGGATGGTCCCGGGACCGCCGGCCGCCGCGGTACCGGCCGGAACCGCCGCCCGCGCCGGGGGCGGCAGCCGCAACGCCGCCACCGCCGCCAGGCCGCAGAGCCCGGCGTTCAGCCAGAGCAGCACCAGCGGCGATCCGGCCATGCCGGCCAGCCAGCCGGCCAGGGCATTCGCCAGGATGAAGGCCGCCGCCCCCGCGCCCCGCACGATGCCGTAGTCCAGCCGGCCCGCGGCCGCCGACCGCACCGCCAGCGCATCCGGCAGCGGCCCCATCGGCCCGGTGGCCACGGCGTGCAGGACGCCGACCAGCAGCAGCGGCAGGAAACCGAGCGCCAGACCGTAGCCCAGGGCGGCCAGGCCGGCGGCGGCCAGCAACGCCGCCAGCACCTGCCGCGGCCGGTCCCAGAGGTCGGCCAGCCGGCCGGCGACCGGCATCGCCACCAGCCGCACGACGACGCCGAGGCCGAGCAGCAGCCCGATCTGCGAGGCCGAGGCGCCTTGCACCGCCAGCACCGCCGGCAGGAAGGGACTCAGGACGCCCCAGCCCAGGAAGAGCAGCACGAAGAGGCCGAGGTAGGCCCCCCGGTCGCTGCCGATCCGGTCGGACGTCACTTGACCTGGGGCAGATCCTCCACCCGCACCTCGCCCGACTGGCTGGTGAAGCGCATGCTGCCGCCCTGGGCCTGGACGCCGCCGATGCGGTGGTCGCCGGTGTCGTGCAGGGTCACGGTATCGCCGCGGCGGATGGCGAGGCGCCGGGCCTCGGGGAAGAAAGCGTAGTGGATGTCGTTCTGGCCGCCGCTGCTGGCCGGCTGGCCCAGCTCCTTCGGCCACCAGGGCGGCCCGAAGTCGAGCGGCTTCATCGGCTCCATGGGCTTCATGGGTTCCATCGGCTTCATCGGTTCCATGCGGTCTCTCCGGCGGCGTTCGGCGCTGAACGCCGCAGGGCGGCCGGAGTTGGCGCGGCGGAGGGAGGAGCCCCGATACCGGCGCCGCCTAGCCGAAGGCCCCCACCTCATGCGTGATCGCCGCCCCGCAGCCCCGCACCAGCCCGAACAGCGTCGCCATGGGCCGGAAGATCGCCGCATGTTCCGCGGCATAGCTCAGCCCTTCCCGCGGCGGCGCCGGCTCGCCGAAGTCGAGACCGACGACGGCGCCGGGAGCCGCGGGGAAGACCTCCTCGAGCAGGGTCAGTGCCGCCTCCACGTCAAGCTGCAGGATGCGGGTGACCAGCGTGTCCCGGGCCGCGCCGTGCCGCGGCGAGAATTCCGGCACCGCCACCGCCAGCAGCCAGATGCGGTGGATCAGCGCCAGGCGCAGCGCATGCAGCAGCACCAGCCGGTCCTGCATCACCGGCAGCTCCGGCCAGGCGTGGCGCAGCGCCAGGTGGTCGGCCTGCAGCCGGCGGAACAGCTTGCGGACCGGCGCATCGAGGTCGAGGCCCTCCACCGCCGTCGCCACTTCCAGCAACTCCTCGCGCCGGCCTGGCCGCCGGGTGAAGCCGGCGCGGTCGAGCCAGGGCCCGGGGTCGAGGGTATCGACCACCGCCCGCAGCACGCCGAGGTCGGAGCAGGCGGCGGCCCGCGCCGCCATGGCCAGCGCCCGGGCGAAGCGCGGGGACTTCGCCCGTAATTCCTGGAAGGCATCCGGATTGGCCGAGGCCGCCGCGCCCAGCCCATGCACCGAATTCGCCATCCAGCCGAGCTGCTGCAGGATGGCGTTGTTCGGGATGGCGCGCAGCTGGCCGGGATGGCTGATCCGCACCGGGCCGCCCATGCCATCGGCCTGCCGCACCGCCGGGCGTGAGCCGGTGCGGTCGAGCAGCCCCGGCCCGAAGGCGCCGAGGAGTGCGGCATAGCCGGGGTCGGCGACCAGCGCCTGCATCTCCCGCCGCACGGTGGCGAAGAAATCCGCGACGTAGTCGGCCTCGGCATAGACCGGGTCGTTCACGTCCCCGGCGGGCGCGAAGGCATGCCGGGCGATGCCGGCGATGGTCGCCCGGGCCAGCGCCGGGGTGCCGAACAGCAGGTAGCCGTCGCCACCCTGGAAGGCGGTCTCCTCCCGCAGCTTCAGCCCGGCCCGGTCGAGCGCCATCCGCGCCTGCGGCGGCGAGAGATAGGCGAAGCGGTCCGCCAGGCTGTCCGGGTGGCCGCCGCGGCCGACGCTCTCGCCATGGGTGTCGAAGAGCACCACCTCGATGCCGTCCAGCTTGTGCCGCCGCAGCAGCTCCACCAGCCGCAGCTTGAGGCGCTCCGCCAGGTAGCTGCCGGCGAGCTGGCCGACGTAGCGGCCGCTGTCGGAATAGCCGAATTGCAGGCAGATGCGGCCCTGGGCGCGCAGGTAGTCGCGGTAGTGCGGGCTGCGCAGCGCCTCCTCCAGCACCCGCTCGCCGCGGTCGAGCGCCTCCGCCGTCTCGAACAGCGGCGAGATCTCGATGGCGCGGTCGGCGCCCAGCCGCCTGGCCAGCCACAGCGCGGCGAGCAGGGTGTAGCCGGTCTCGGTCTCGGCGATGAGGAAGCGGATCGGGGCGGAGCCATCCACATGCTTGGCGATCTGGGCGCAGATCAGCATCAGCCGGGCGGCCGAGGCCTGTTCCGCCAGCAGCGCGCCGAAGTCGACCGGCAGCGGCTCCACCGCGCCGAGCGCCTCGTTGATCTCGACCAGCAGGCCGCGGCGCTGGGCCATGTCCTCGGCGCTGATGGTCAGGCCGAGGCGCTGGCGCACCGCATTGTGCAGCTGCGCCGCGTTCAGCCGCATGTGGGTATGGGCCAGCGCCAGCCCATGCGCCGCCAGCCCGGCGCGGGCGACGGCCAGGCCCATCCGGGCGGCGTCGTCCGGCGCGGCGGCCAGCGCCGCCGGGAAGAGCGCCATGAGCGGCTCGGTGCCGACCATCGCCGCGTCGCGCCGGCCGATCAGGGCCGTGGCCAGGGCCTGCACCGCCAGCGGCTCCGGCTTGTCCGGCACCGCCTCGATCTGCGCCTCGACCGCCGCGAGGGCGGCGGCCACCCGCTCGGCCAGCGGCGCGGCGCAGTCGCCGAGCCTGCCGAACTGTGCCGCCAGCCGTTCGAGCTGCAGCCGCTTCATGGTCAGCCGCAGCCGCAGCGTGTCCCACCAGCCGATGTCGGTGCGGCCGTCGGTGTCGTAGCCGACCCAGGTCGCCAGCAGCACCGGCCGCGGCACCAGGCTGGACCAGCGGTCGGGCCAGACGGCCTTGCCTGCGCGCAGCAGCGCCTCGGTCAGCCCGTCGATCGCATCCCGCCCGCGCTCGATCGCCGCCGCGGCCTGGCGGAATTCCTCGGCCAGGGTGGGTGCGCTGGGCCGGTGGCCGAGGCCGAGCGGGAACGCCGCCCCGCTCGCCGCCACGGCCAGCGCCGCGCCGGTCTCGGGCGGCAGGGAGAAGGTCGGGTGGGCGGTGAAGACCGCGGCGAAGCGCGGCGTCTCCAGCAGGGCGCGGTAGCGGGCGAAGGGGACGGGGCTGTCGTCCGGGTCCGGCCGCACCAGCCGGGCCGCCAGCGCCGCCATGTCCGGCACGCCGCCGCCGGCCGCGGCCGGCTCCAGCCCGACATAGGCGGCGAGGCGCCGGGCGCGGTCGGTCGCCGCCGCATCGGCCAGCCGCTGCACCATGTCGCCCAGCTGGGCGAGGTCGAGCGCCCCGTCATCCATCCGCCGGCTGATGGCGAGGGCGATGAGCAGCACCGGGTCGCCGAAGGGGTCCTGCGCCGCGGCGGCGCGGGCCTCCCGGAGGCGGGCGAGGAGTTCCTCGAGGGGGTCGGGGGCGATGTCGGGCATGCCGTGATGTTGCACCTGCGAAGGAGAGGAAGGCCAGCCGTTTCCGCCCGGCCGGCCGAGGCGCCCCCGGGCTCAGCCGCCCTGGGCGACCTCGCGCATGATCCGCGGCAGCTCCGCCGGGATCTCCCGGGCGAGGAAGCCGATCGGCCCCTGGGCCTGCGCCAGGCGGTTGCCGGCCTCGCCATGCAGGAAGACGCCCCAGAGGGTCGCCACCACCGGCGCGGCGCCGCGCGCCATCAGCGCCGCGATGATCCCGGCCAGGGTATCGCCGGAGCCGGAGGTGGCGAGGCCGACGTTGCCCTGGTCGCAGGACCAGGCCTGGCCCTGCGGCGAGACGATGTGGGAGCAGCCGCCCTTCATCACCACCACGGCGCCGAGCAGCGCCGCGGCCTGCCGGGCCGCCCCCAGCGGATCGGCCTCGACCGCCGCCTTCGGGAGGTCGAGCAGCCCGGCCATCTCCCCGGCATGCGGCGTCAGCACCAGCCGCCCGGCGTGACGCCGCAGCGCCGGCCGGCAGTCGCGCAGCCCCGCCAGCGCCTCGGCATCGAGCACGAAGCCCGCGCTGCCCTCGGCGTCGGCCAGCAGGTCCCGGGTCAGGGCGGCGACCGCCGCCGCATCGAGCATGCCCGGTCCCAGCACCACGGCATCCACGCCGCCGATGCGGCCGGCGAGGCGGGACGCCTCGGCCGGGTCGATCCCGCCCGCGGGGGTTTCCCCGAGGCCGGTGACCCGGGCCTCCGGCATGGCGAGGGCAAGCTGGGGGGCCATGCTGCGGACGGTGGCGATCTGCAGCTTGCCCGCCCCGGCCCGCAACGCGGCCATGCCGCTGAGATAGGCCGCGCCCGGCACCTCGGTGCTGCCGCCGATCACCAGCACCCGGCCGCGGCGGTTCTTGTCCTCACCCTCGCGGTGCTCGGGCAGCGGCATGGCGCGCAGCAGCGCGGCGTCGACCGGCTCGACGGCGCTCATCGGGCCGCCCTCGGGGCGTCCGCCTCGGCCGTCACCGGGGCGCCGCCGGCCTCGAGCGGCACGGTGAAGTTGTAGGTCTGCAGCACCAGCCCGCCGCGCGGCCCGGCCGCCGCGTCGAAGCCATAGGCGGTGACCCCGCAATTGGCGACGTCGCCCTCGGCATCGATCGCCAGGATCTGTTCCTCGGTCATCTGCTCCAGCAGGTAGCGCAGGCAGAGCACCACCACCTGGTGCGCCACGATCAGCACCCGCGCCCCGGCATGGTGCAGCGAGATGGTATCGAGCGCCCCGCGCAGCCGCAGGATGACGTCGCACCAACTCTCGCCGCCCGGCGGCCGGTGGTAGAACTTGCCGAGGATCCGCCGCATCTCGGCCTGGTCGGGGTGATCCGACTCGATCCCGTAGCGGGTCAGCCTGTCGAGGATGCCGAATTCCTTCTCCCGCAGCCGCTCGTCGAGGATGAAGTCGGCGGGCGCCGCCGCCACCCCGCCGGCGGCCTGCATGAGCTCGGCGGTCTGCCGCGCCCGCAGGTAGGGCGAGGCCAGGACCACGTCCGGCCGCTCCGGCTGCTCGGCGAACCAGCGCCCGAGCGCCGAGGCCTGGGTCTCGCCCCGCTGGCTGAGCGGCACGTCGACGTCGCGGCCGAGGGTGTCGATCCGCGGCAGCCGGGCCGCATGGGCGAGGTCGCGGGCGACGTTGCCGCTGCTCTCGCCGTGGCGGACGATCCAGAGCCGGTCGGGCCATCGCTGGCGGCCGCCGGGGCTGGGCATCGATGGGGTCATGGGGTGGGGCTCATGGCGGCTCGCTCAGCGGTGCAGCCATGGCTAACGCGGCGGGTGGCCGAGGTATGCGCGCCCGGCGGCGGGAAATCCCCGCCGCCGGGCGCTTTCGCGGGTGCCTCAGCCCGCCAGGTTGCGCAGCCCGGCGCAGACGCGGCCGACCTGCTCGTCGGTCAGCTCCGGGTACATCGGCAGGCTCACCACCTCCTGCGCCGCCCGCGAGGTCTCGGCGCAGCCGGCCGGGCCGAGGGCGGTGCGGCCGGCATAGGCGGATTGCTCGTGCACCGGCACCGGGTAGTGGATGCCGGTGCCGACGCCATCGGCCCGCAGCCGCGCCATCAGCTCGGCCCGCGCGCCGGTGCGGAGCACGTACTGGTGAAAGACATGCTCGCTGTCCGCCCGGCGCACCGGCGGCGACAGCGGGCCGCCCTCCAGCGCCGCGTCGTAGGCGGCGGCGATCTCCCGTCGGCGGGCGTTGTTGGCGTCCAGCACCTGCAGCTTCACCCGCAGGATGGCGGCCTGGATCTCGTCCAGCCGGCTGTTCACCCCGACCAGGGAGGAGACGTAGCGCTCGCGCCAGCCGTACTGGCGGATGGCGCCGATGCGGTCGGCCAGCTCGAAGTCGTCGGTCGCCAGGATGCCGCCGTCGCCGAGGGCGCCGAGATTCTTGGTGGGATAGAGCGAGAAGGCCGCGGCATTGCCCATGGTGCCGACCCGGCGGCCGCCGAGCATGGCGCCATGCGCCTGGGCGCAGTCCTCGATCAGCGCCACCCCGGCCCGCTGGCAGGCCGCCAGCATCGGGTCGAGGTCGCAGGCTTGGCCATAGATGTGCACGGCGATGGCGGCGCGGATCGGCGGCAGGCCCGGCGGCGGGTCCTCGAGCACCGCGGCCAGCTCGTCCGGGTCCATGGTGAAGGTGTCGGGGTCGATGTCGAGCAGCAGCGGCGTGGCGCCGGCCATCTCGATCGCCGCCACGGTGGCGACCGCGGTATGCGAGACGGTGGCGACGGTGCAGCCCTCGCCGATGCCCATCCCGCGCAGGATCAGCGCCAGCGCGTCGGTGCCGTTGGCGCAGCCGACGGCGCGGGTGGTGCCGAGCCACTGGGCGAATTCCTGCTCGAAGGCCTCGCCCTCCTTGCCCAGGATGTACCACCCCGAATTAAGCGCGCGGGCCACCGCGGCATCGATCTCGGCCTGCTGCGCCCGGTAACCGGCCCCGGGATCGGCCTGGGCGATAATGCTCTGCGTGGCGTTCATGACGGTGTCCCTTGGACCGTGTCGCAAGACTCTTCGCGGAAGGCGGCCGGGGAGGATACTAGCCGATTCTCTCCCCGCCGGCGTCCTCGTCCGGCTATCGCCGGGCTCAGGTGTAATCGGCCAGCCGCGTCCGGTACCAGTCGAGCGACCGGGCCAGCCCCTCGTCCAGCCCGACCCGGGGCGCCCAGCCGGTGGCGGCCCGGAAGGCCCGGTCGTCGGCGTGGTAGCTGCCGATGTCGATCGGCGCCCGGTCGGCGGGGAAGGACTTCACCGCGTAGTGGCCCTGGCCGCCATTGGCCGAGATCAGCCGGTCGGCGAGCTCCAGCAGGCTGGCCGGCGGCGAGCCGCCGAGGTTGAAGACCCGTCCGGCGACCGCCGGGCGCGGCGCGTATTCGGCCGAGCGCAGGAAGGCGTCCACCACGTCGTCGACATAGGTCATGTCGCGCAGCTGCTCGCCGCCCCAGACCTCGAACCCCTCGCCCTTCAGGCACTGGCGGATCCAGATGCCGAGGAAGGTCTGCCGGGCGTCGCGGATGCGCAGGCGCGGGCCATAGCAATTGGTCAGCCGCAGCGAGACGACGGGGCGGCCGAGCACCCGCTGCTCCAGCAGCCAGTACTGCTCGCCGGCCCATTTCGAGACGCCGTTGGCATCGGGCGGATTGACCGGATGGACCTCGTCGACCGGCAGGTAGGTCGGCCGGCCGTAGAACTGCCGGGTCGAGGCATGCACCACCGTCGCCTGCGGCGCCGCCTCGCGCATCACCTGGATCAGCCGCACCTGCGAGACGGCGTTGATGGCGATATCCGCCACCGGGTCCTTCTGCCCGCCCATGTGGCTGGTCTGGGCCGCCATGTTGAAGAGCACGTCGACGCCCTGGCAGAGCGAGGCCAGCTCCACGTCGCGGATGTCGCCGCGCACGAGCAGCACCGAGGCGCCCTCGAGATTGGCGATATTGGCGCCGCCGTCCTCGAACATCGCGTCGAGCGCGGTCACCCGCGCGCCCTGCGCGGCCAGGGCATGGCACAGGGCGCTGCCGAGGAACCCTGCCCCGCCGGTCACCAGCACGCGCTTGCCGCGCCAGAAGGCGGCTCTCTCCGCGTCGGTCATCGATCCCTGTCCTTCCCTGCCGCGCCACTTGGCACGGCGACACCCTATCCGTCACCGATGAATGCGGCGGAACCGCGCCTATTCCCCGGCCCCGCCGCGGCGCACCACGCCGGTCTCGCCGCGCTGCGCCGCGGCGGCACCGAGCGGGCGCGATGCCGCCCCGGAGATACCATGCCCGGACATTCCACCCATGGGGGAATAAGCAATCCGCGAGGCAGCGGAACCGTGACCATCCGGCGCCGGTCCCGGCTGGTCCGGCAGCCCGGCGCGGCTGCCGCGCATGATCTCGAAGAAGCCGAAGAGCAGCAGCAGCTGCGCCAGCAGCATCTGGATGCTGGCCAGCAGCCGGATGCCGTCGTCCGACGGCAGGATATCGCCGTAGCCCACGGTGGAGAGCGTCACCACGCTGAAATGCAGGGCATCCGAGAAGCCGACGTGGATCGGCCCATGGGTGCTGTTGAACAGCGGCGCCGAGGAGAGCCCGTCGGCGATCCGGTAGAGGCAGCCGAAGACCACCGTCAGCAGCGCCCAGAGGCTGGAATAGGCGGCGATCGGCACCGCCAGCCGGGACAGCCGCAGGGTCACCGCCCGGAAGATCACCGCGATGTCGACCAGCAGCCGTACCACGTCGCCGACCGCGACGGCGCTGACCACGGCGATCACGCCCATGGCGCCAATCAGCGCCAGCCCCTGCCCCGTCTCGTCCAGCCGGTTGATCGGGAAGGCGAGCGAGACCACGCCGACCACCCCGATCACCGCCAGCCAGCGGGCGAAGCGCGGCAGGTGGGCGAGGTCGGCCGCCTGCTCCTCCTGCGCCCAGGCGGCCAGCGTGGCGCGCCGCAGCCAGCAGGCGCCGACGAAGCTGGCGACCGGCAGGATGAAGCCGATGCCGCGCGCCCAGCCGGCCGCGCCCGGGAAGCCGGC
Organism: Paeniroseomonas aquatica; assembly: GCF_030409335.1. GTDB lineage: Bacteria > Pseudomonadota > Alphaproteobacteria > Acetobacterales > Acetobacteraceae > Belnapia > Belnapia aquatica. The sequence goes on along the minus strand of NZ_JAUFPN010000125.1, from coordinate 28,695 downwards.
CCGGCCGAGCACGACATAGAGGCAGGCATACATCGCCAGGCCATTGGCGGTGCCGAGCGAGAAGGCCGGACCGTGCGGAAACAGCAGGTACAGGGCGCCGATCGCCGCCGCGGAGCTGCCCAGCACCACCAGCGGGAAGGCACCGCCCCGGTCGGCGATGCCGCCGGCGACCAGCAGCATCAGCACCAGCGACAGGCCGAGCGCCGAGAGGAAGCCGCGCGGCGTGCGCCGCCGGCGCAGCCGCGCCGCGGGCGTCACGCGACGTCGGCGGCCGGCAGGGCGGCGACGCCGGTGATCTCGACCCGCCAGCGCGGGTCGACCAGCGGCGCCTGGATGGTCATCCGCGCCGGCTTCGCCCTGGGGTCGAGCCAGCGGTCCCAGGCGAGGTTCATGGCCGCCGCATCGCGGATATCGGCCAGCACCACGGTGATGCTCAGCAGCCCGGCCTTGCTGGTGCCGGCCTCGGCCAGCAGGATGTCGATCTGCGCCAGCACGTCGGCGGTCTGGCCTTCGGCATCGAGACTCGGGTCATCGGCCACCTGGCCGGCGAGATAGACCAGCCCGCCATGCACGACGGCACCCGAGAGCCGTCCCTCCTCCGCCAGCCGCCTGATCGCCGCCATCGCCTGCCTCCCCGCCCGGTCCGAAGCGGCACGTTACGCAGAAAGCGGCAGCGCGGGTACCCGCCACGACAGCGCCACGATACTGCCCGCCGCAGCGCCTCCGGCGGCGGCCGGCCAGGGCAGCCTGGCTTCGGCCGCCCTTGGTCGCGCGGCGGGCCCGGCCTAGCCTTCCCGCAGCAGCCAGGGAGGCCGGCAATGGCGATCATCGATGCCCAGGTCCATGTCTACGAGCGCAACCACCCCGGCCGCCCCTGGGTCGATGCCCTGAACGGCCCGCCCGAGGTCACCGCCGATACCATGGTCGCCGCCATGGATGCGGTCGGCGTCGACGGCGCGCTGCTGGTCTCGGTGCATTCCATGTACCGCTACGACGCCAGCTACGCGGTGGAGGCCCACGCCGCGCATCCCACCCGCTTCGCGCTGATCAAGCCGGTGGACCCGGCGGACCCCGCCGTCGCCGAGACCATCGCCGACTGGAAGGCGCAGCCCGGCACCGTCGCCATCCGGGTGATGATGCGCGCCGACGTCCCGACCGATCCGGCCGACCCTGGGCTGAACCGGGTGCTGGCCGCGGCGGGGCGGCATGGGCTGCCGGTGAACCTGCTGGCCTATGGCCGGCTGGAGCAGGTCGCCGGCCTAGCGGCGCGCAACCCGGATACCAGCATCGTCGTCGACCACCTCGGCCTGCCGCAGCCCTTTGTGCCGCCGGCGCCGCCGGAGCCCTGGGCCGAGCTGCCGAAGCTGCTGGCGCTGGCGGCGCGGCCGAACGTCGCGGTGAAGATCACCGGCGCCTGCACCCTGTCGCACCGGCCCTACCCTTACGCGGATATCTGGGCGCCGCTCAGCCGGATCTTCGAGGCCTTCGGCCTCGAGCGCTGCCTCTGGGGCACCGACTGGACCCGGGCGGTGGCGCTGCTGAGCTATGCCGAGGGCGTGGAGGCCTTCCGCAGGTCCGACCTGCTGTCGGACAGCGACCGCGCCATGCTCATGGGCGGCAGCGCGGCGCGGATCTACCGCTGGACGCCGGGATAGGCCCCCGGGGGGAGCACCGCTCCCCCCGGCTTCGCCTCAGGCCCCGTCGAGCCCCGCCAGCACCCGCGGCGGCGACATCGGCAGCGCATAGAAGCGCTTGCCGAGCGCATTCGCCACCGCATTGGCGACCGCGGCCAGCGGCGGCACCAGCGGCACCTCGCCGACGCCGCGCACGCCCTGCGGGTGCTTCGGGTTGGGGATCTCGATCATGACCGTGTCGAGCATCGGCAGGTCGGAGCAGACCGGCATCCGGTAGTCGAGGAAGCCGGCGTTATCGACCTTGCCGTTCCTGTCGTAGATGTATTCCTCGCTCAGCGCCCAGCCGATGCCCTGGGCGGCGCCGCCCTGCATCTGGCCTTCGACGTAGCTCGGGTGGATGGCACGGCCGACGTCCTGGAACGAGGTGTAGCGCAGCACCCGGACGATCCCGAGCTCGGCATCCACTTCCACGTCGCAGATATGGGTGGCGAAGCCGCCCTCGGCGCCGGTGGTATTGAGCTGGACGCCGGCGCCGATCGGGCCGCCGGTCTCGCTCGCGCGGGCGGCGAGGTCGGCCAGGCTGAGGCCGGGGAATTTGCCGGCGTTGTCGCCGGCCGGCCGGGCCTCGCCATCCTCCCAGGTGACCGCCTCCGGGTCGATCTTCCAGATCTTCGCGGCGCGTTCACGGAGGGTGGTGATGACCTTCTCGGTCGACTGGGTGACCACCATGGCGGAGGCAAACAGCACGCGGCTGCCGCCGGTGAGGTTGCTGTAGCCGATGCTGGCGGTGTCGCCGATCTGGACCGAGACCCGGTTGTAGTCGATGCCCAGCAATTCCGCGGTGATGTTGGCGATCGAGGCGCGCGAGCCGCCGATGTCCGGATGGCCGGTGGTCACCGCGACGTTGCCGTCCTCGGTGATGTTCACCTGGGCGCTGCTCTCGCCGCCGGCGTTGAACCAGAAGCCGCTGGCCACGCCGCGGCCCTGCAGCTTGCCCAGCGGCGCCTTGTAGTGGTCATGCGCCCTGGCCGCCTCGAGCGTCTCGACGAAGCCGATGCGCGGGAAGACCGGGCCATGCGCCGCCTTGGTCCCCTGCTTCGCTGCATTCTTCAGCCGCAGCTCCAGCGGGTCGATCTTCAGCGCCTCGGCCAGCTCGTCCAGCACGCATTCGACCGCATAGGCGCCGATCGGCGCGCCCGGGGCGCGATAGGCCGCGACCTTGGAGCGGTTGGAGACGACGTCGAAGCCGAGGGAGTGGACGTTCGGGATGTCGTAGGGGGCGAAGGCGCAGCCGGCGGCGCCGCGGATCGGCGAGCCCGGCAGGGCGCCCGCCTGGAGGTAGAAGGTGCCCTGGCCGGCGACGATCTTGCCGTCCCGGGTGGCGCCGATCTTGACCGTACTTTTGGAGCCCGAGGTCGGGCCGGAAGCGCGGAAGACCTCCTCGCGGCTCATGGTCATCTTGACCGGGCGGCCGGATTTCTTGGCGAGCAAGGTCGCCACCGGCTCGAGGTAGATGATGGTCTTGCCGCCGAAGCCGCCGCCGATCTCGGCCGGGATGGCGCGGATGTCGCTCTGCGGGATGCCGGTCAGCAGCGAGGTCATGGCGCGGACCATGAACTGCCCCTGGGAGGAGCTGAAGATCACCGCCTTGCCGTCGCCGGAGACGCTGACCAAGCAGGCATGCGGCTCGATGTAGCCTTGGTGGACCGGCTCGGTGCTGAAGCTGCGCTCGATGATGACATCGGCCCCGGCGAAGCCGGCCTCGACGTCGCCGAGCTTGTGCTCGAGCTTGCCGGCGATGTTGGAGGGCTTGCCTTCGAACTGGATGAAGTCGTGCAGGATGGGCGCGCCCGGCTGCATCGCGTCATCGATGTCGATGACATGCGGCAGCACCTCGTAGTCCACCACGATGAGCCTGCAGGCCTCGGCGGCGATCTCCTCGGAGGTGGCGGCGACGGCGGCGACGGGGTGGCCGTGGAACAGCGCCTTCTCCCGCGCCATCACGTTGCGGCACATCCAGCGCATGTCCTGGATGCCCAGCATGACCGACTTGTCGAGCGGGAAGTCCACCAGATCCTTCGCCGTCACCACCGCCTTCACCCCCGGCAGGGCCTCGGCCTTGCTGGTGTCGATCGACTTGATCCGGGCATGGGCATGCGGGCTGCGCAGCACCTTGCCCCAGATCAGCCCGGGCAGCGTGGTATCGGCGGAATAGGCGGCACGGCCGGTGACCTTGTCGGCACCGTCCGGACGGATGGTGCGCTGGCCGATCCACTTGTTGCTGATGACGTTCATGCCGCGTTCTCCCGCATGTCGGCGGCGGTCTCGAGCACCGCCCGGACGATCTTGTCGTAGCCGGTGCAGCGGCAGAGGTTGCCGGCCAGCCAGAAGCGGACCTCGGTCTCGCTGGGGTCGGGGTTGCGCTCGAGCAGCGACCGCGCGGCCATCAGCACGCCGGGGGTGCAGATGCCGCACTGCAGCGCCGCCATCTCGAGGAATTTCTGCTGCAGCGGATGCAGCGCCTCGCCGGTCGCCATGCCCTCGATGGTGGTGATGCTGGCGCCCTCGGCCTCCATCGCCAGCATCAGGCAGGCGCAGACCAGGCGGCCGTCGAGGGTGACGCTGCAGGCGCCGCAGTCGCCGGAGCCGCAGCCTTCCTTGCTGCCGGTCAGGCCGAGCGGGCCGCGCAGGACGTCGAGCATGCTCTGGTGGGGCTCGCAGAGGAACTCCATCGGCTCGCCGTTGATGGTCGTCGAGATATGCTGCTTGGCCATGGGCTCAGCCCCCCTTCGCGCGGTCGGCGGCGATCGCCACAGTGCGCTTCAGCAGCACGCCGGCAACCTTGGTGCGGTAGACGATGGTGCCGCGCTTGTCGTCGATCGGCTTGCAGGCGGCGCGGCAGGCGGCGGCGGCGGCCTCGACGGAGGCCTCGTTCAGCGTGCTGCCGATCAGGGCGCGGGCGGCATCCCCGACCAGCAGCACGGTGGGCGCCACCGCGCCGAGGCCGACCCGGGCGGCGGTGACCTTGCCGCCGGCCATGGTCAGGCTGACGCCGACGCCGACCACCGCGATGTCCATCTCGGTGCGCGGGATCATGCGCAGATAGGCGTCGCTGGAGCCGGCCGGGCGCGGCGGCAGGGTGAAGCTGACAACGATCTCGCCGGGCTTGAGGTTGGTGCGGCCGGGGCCGGCGGGGACCGCCTCGACCGGCATCTCGCGCCGGCCGGCGGGGCCCTGCACGGTGACGACGGCGCCGGCGGCGATCATGGCGGGAACGCTGTCCCCGGCCGGGGAGCCGTTGCAGAGGTTGCCGCCGGGCGAGGCGCGGCCCTGGACCTGGGTGGAGCCGATGAGGTTCACCGCCTCGAGCACGCCGGGCCAGACCCGGCCGAAGCGCGGATGCTCGCCGAGCGCCGCGCCGGAGACCGCGGCGCCGATCCGGAAGCCGCCGCCGGCGGTCTCCTCGATGCTGGTCATCTCCGAGATCTTCTTGATGTCGACGATCAGCCCGGGGCGGATCACGCCGGCACGCATCTGCACGAGGAGGTCGGTACCCCCGGCCAGGATGCGGGCGGCGCCCTGGGCTGCGGCAAAGGCACCGACCGCTTCGTCGAGCGTCTTCGGCGCCAGGTATCGGATGTCTGTCATTGGTTGTTTCCCGTCCCCGGTCCACCCCCGTTGGTCCGGAGGCGTCGCCCCTGGTCAGGCACGCAGGGTCCGGGAAGGCTACGCTGGCAGGCGGAGGTGGTATAGCCCTCTTCATTCCGCCTGACGGCGTCCCGGCAGGCCGGATTCAGGGTCCGGCAGGTGCCGGCCCGGCGATTGACCCGGCGGCGGGCGGCGCCGCATCCTCGGCCGGATGCGCCCGCGAGAGGCGCCGCTACCCGGAGGAGTCGCCATGCAGATCGTCCGCGCCGCAGACCGCCCCACCAGGCCCGCCCCGGCCGCCAACTTCACCGGCACCGTCTACCAGGATGAGGTGGTCACCGGCACCCTGCCCTCCCGGCTGCGGGCCAGCGTGGTCTCCTTCACGCCGGGTGCCCGGACCGCCTGGCACCGGCATCCGGTCGGGCAGACCCTCTATTGCCTCTCGGGCGTCGGCCGGGTGCAGCGGGAGGGCGAGCCGGTGCGGGCGCTGCATCCCGGCGACACCGTGCTGATCCCGCCGGGCGTGCGGCACTGGCATGGCGCCGCGCCGGACCGGATCTTCGCGCATCTGGCCATGTCCGAGAACGGCCCGGGCGGCGAGGGTACCGAATGGCTGGAGGCGGTCGCTGAGGCGGATTACGCCGCGGCGCCGCCAGCAGCCTGAGGCCTGCCGGCGCCCGGTCCGGGCGTCAGTCGATGATGGCCTGGTAGGTCAGCACCCGCAGCTCCCGCCGGATCGGATAGGTCGAGGAGGGCATGAGCTGGGTGAGGAGGATGACCGCCATCTCCTCCGCCGGGTCGATCCAGAAGGCGGTGCTGGCGGCCCCGCCCCAGGCGTATTCCCCCGGCGTCCCCAGCACCTGCGCCCGGGCGGGATCCAGCATGACGGAGAAGCCGAGGCCAAAGCCGATGCCCTCGTAGCTGGACTCGCTGAAGCGGGGCTGGCCCATCGCCGCCATGTCGCCGCCGAGGTGGTTGGCGGTCATCAACTCCACCGTCTTGCGGCCCAGCAGGCGGGTGCCGTCCAGCTCGCCCTTGTTCAGCATCAGGCGGCAGAAGCGGAGGTAGTCGCCGGCGGTGGAGCAGAGGCCGCCGCCGCCCGAGCAGATCCGGCCGGGCTGGATGAAGCGGCTGGTCGCGGGATCGTCGATCAGCGCCGGCCGGCCATCCGGGCCGCGGGCGTAGTTGGCGGCGAAGCGGGGCAGCTTCTCCGGCGGCACCTGGAAGCCGGTGTCGGCCATGCCGAGCGGCCGGAGCACCCGCTCCTGCAGGAAGTCCTCGAATGGGCGGCCGGAGATGACGGCAACGAGGTGCCCGAGCACGTCGGTGGCGATGCTGTAGTTCCAGGCGGTGCCGGGCTGGGCCAGCAGCGGCAGCCGCGCGGCACGTTCCACCACCTCGCCCAGGGTCGCGTCGGAGGTCTGGAAGTCGACGCCCTCGGACCGGTAGAGCGCATCCACCAGGGTGGATTCCATGAAGCCGTAGGTCAGGCCGGAGGTATGGGTCAGCAGGTCGCGGAAGCTGATGTCGCGGACCGCCGGCACCGTCTCCACCCGGCCGCGGGCGCCGCCGGCCATGACGCGCTGGTCACGGAAGCAGGGCAGGAAGCGGGTGATCGGGTCGTCGAGCTGGAAGCGGCCCTCTTCGTACAGCATCAGGATGGCCAGGCTGGTGAGCGGCTTGGTCATCGAATAGATGCGGACGATGGTGTCCTCGGCCATCGCGGTGCCGCGCGCCTGGTCGGCCAGCCCGGCAGAGCGGCGGTAGGCCACGCCGCCACGGCGGGCGACGGTCACGCTGAGGCCGGCGAGCTTGCCCTCCTCCACCAGCCGGTCCATCCAGCCGTCGATCCGGCCGAGGCGCTGCGACGACAGCCCCACGGCTTCGGCATCCGTCCGCACGACCATGTCCATGGATCTTCTCCGCCCCCGGCCCCGCAATCCGGAGCATCCGGGGAAGGTGTAGCCCAGGCCGGCAGAGGCTGTCTAAAGCGCCAGCGTGACCAAGCCCGCGACCGGCACCGATCAGTAGGGCGGCGGCCTCTGCTCGCGCTGCCGGCGGCCGGCCTCCGTCCACCAGTCGAGATCCTCGGCGAAGCGCGGGAAGGCGCGGGCCAGCGCCTCGCCCCCCTCCCCCACCGGCGCCCCGCCCTCGTCGAGGGCCTTGGTGATCGGCCCGACCATCAGGGTGCTCGAGATGACGACCATGCCCATCTCGGAAAGGATGCCGTGCCAGACGAAATTGGCCCGGGCCCCGGCCAGCCGTCCGGCCGAGTAGCTGGCGATGGCCGCCGGGCGCCAGAACCATTCCTCGAGGAAGTGGTCGGTCAGGTTCTTGAGGCCCGGCTGGACCCCCCAGTTGTACTCGCCGGTGACGAAGACGAAGGCATCGGCACGCCGGATCTTCCCTGCCAGCGTCTCGAGAGGCTCGGGCGCCGTGCCGGCGGGATATTCCTTGTACATGCGGTCCAGCATGGGCAGGCCGATGGCCTGGGCATCGATCAGCTCGGCCTGGGCTCCGCGCGCGGCGAAGGCGGCGACGAGGTAGCGGGCCAGCCGGATGCCGGCGCGGTCCGCGCGGTAGGAGCCGTAGAGGACGAGAATCGACGCAGCCATGGAACCTCCTGGACCGGCCCGGGCGCGTCCGGCGCCGGCGCTGCGACCGATGATAGCAGCCCGGCCAAGGCCCCGGCGTCACGCGGCCGTGGGCGACGGCGGCAGGATCGGCGGACGCCATCGCCGACCGCACCTGAGGTCGTTTCTCAGCGCCGCGCTGCAAGTGCTTCAGCCGGCCCGCTATAGTTGCCAGTTAATGAACCGGCGTTCGGCGGGCAACGCGGCGCCTCTGCGCGTGCTTTCGAGGAGAGCACAACTTATGCGGGTAAAATCGCCGTGGGGCCACCACCAGACCCCTCACAGATCAGCAAATCGGGCGCAGTATCTTACCCAGAGCTTGCTGAGCTTTTATGTGGGGAGTTGCAGCGATGGCTGTGCTGCTGGTCGAGGATGATACCGTTGTCCGGCTGACGCTGGCCGATTTTCTCCACGAGACTGGTCTTGAAGTCCTGGAGGCGTGCAGCGCCGACGAAGCGATGCGGATCCTGGTGGACCCGCTGCAGCACGTGGACATCCTGGTGACAGACCTCGACCTCGGTCCCGGTGACGATGGCCTGGTCCTGGCGAGCAAGGCGCGGCGGCGCCTCCCGGACCTGCAGGTCGTCTATGCGACCGGCAGTCCCGAGAAGTTCGTCGGCCACGTCTTAGCTCCCTGGGAGAAGCGCTTCGCCAAGCCCTTCGATCCTACGGTCCTGGCCAGCACCGTGGTCGGGCTCAGCGAGACGATCGACCGCCAGCGGCTGGCTCAGCTGCGACCGGCTCCGGCGATGGTGGCGTCGAGCCTGTAGCCGCCGTTCTCGGTCAGCAGCAGACGGGGCTGGGCCGGATCGGCCTCGATCTTCTGCCGCAGGCGGTAGACGTGGGTCTCGAGGGTGTGGGTCGAGACCGCGCTGCTGTAGCCCCAGACCTCGTTGAGCAGCACCTGGCGCGCCACGCGCTTGCCGCCGGCGCGGTAGAGGAACTTCAGGATCGCGCATTCCTTGTCGGTGAGCCGGATCTTGCGGTTGCGGGCGGGCTCCTGCAGCAGGCGGACGCTGGGGCGGAAGACGTAGGGGCCCATCAGGAAGACCGCGTCCTCTGAGTTGTCGAACACCCGCAGCTGGGCCCGGACCCGGGCGAGCAGCTCGGGGAGGCGGAAGGGCTTGGCGAGGTAGTCGTTGGCGCCGGCGTCGAGGCCCCGGACCACGTCCTTCTCCGCATCCGCGCCCGTCACCATGATCACCGGCATACGGCGGCCGTCGCGGCGCAGCTTGGCGCAGAAGTCGCGGCCGTCGCTGTCGGGCAGGCCGACGTCGAGCAGGATCGCGTCGTAGCGGGCGCTGGCATTGGCCAGCAGCAGCTCGGCCGCGGCCGCGCTCTCGGCTTCGTCGGCGCTGAACTCGCCCCCGGAGAGGATCTGCTCGGCCATGGTGGCCCGGAGGGCGGCATCGTCTTCGACGATCAGGATATGGCGCAGGGCAGACATCGGGGGCTCCGGACGATTTCTTTGGTTCACCAGTGAACCTGCAGATCGTCTACAGGTTGAACCTACAGGTGCAAAATCACTCATTTGCGAGTTTTGTCGCAAAATTCGAGAAGTCGTGACCGGATGCCTCATCTTTGTCGACGGCGAGACGCAGTGCCGGGCTGCGGCACGCCCGACCGGCTGATCGCGTCAACGGCGCGGCGGCCCGGGGCGTGTACAACCGAAACGCAAGCTCCGCAGCCTCATCCAACGCATCCGTTACGGCGGGTCCGGTCACAAGACATCAGGGCATGCCCCGGGGGACCCACTCCGGAGCTCGTCCTCCGCTCAGTCGCTTTTACGCCCGGAAGCGCCGGTTTTTGGACAGGCCGGGCCATCGCAGGCTGGCCTTGAACGCGAAGCCGGCGCGAAGGGGCCCGGTGCCCGTGTCGCGTCCTGGCACCGATGCGGCATGCGCCTGGCCGGCCGCCGTGGTCAGAGTTGCGCCTCGATCGGCAGCAGCCGGACCAGACCGGCCAGGATCCGCCGTCGCAGCGAGGCATGCGGCTCCCCGGTCTCGATGCGATGCTGCCCCTGCGCGTCCCGGTCGCTCCAGACGAGGCGGCCTTCGGCCAGGCGCGGCCGCCAGCTCCGGGATGGCAGCGCCAGGCGGTCATGCTCGGCCTGCAGCCCGAGCGCCAGGCTGGTGTGCTCGGCGAAGACGCCCATTTCGGTGTTGAGCACCGTGGACCGCGGATCGAGGTTGAAGGAGCCGACGCAGACCAGCCGGCCGTCGACGACGAAGGCCTTGGTATGCAGGCTGGCCCCGCGGGAGCCGAAGAGGCTGGAGGTTTCGTCGCCGCTCGGCTTCAGCTCGAACAGCGCGATGCCGGCCTGCAGCAGCCGGCGGCGGTAGCGCGCGTAGCCGCCGTGGACCGCGACGACATCGGTCGCCGCCAGGGAGTTGGTGACGACGGAAATCCGGACGCCGCGCCGGGCCAGGCTCTCCAGCAGGGCGAGGCCGGCCTCGCCGGGGACGAAGTACGGGGAGATCAGCAGCGCCTCGGACTGCGCCTGGCGCAGGGCCTCGGCGACCTCGGGACCCAGGCCGCCGGCCGCCCGGGCCAGGCGGCGGGCCCGCAGCCCGCGGCGCGCCTTCCGCGGGGAATCGGCGACCACCCTGATGGCCCCGGCCGCCATCGCGGCGAGGTTGCGGGCCAGGTGCTCCGACAGCGTCGCCGTGCTGGGCAGCAGCGGATGGAAGGCGCGGGCGGCCGGCGAGGCCGCGGTGGCCGCGAAGCGGCGGCGCAGCGCCGGCAGCCCCCCTTTCGCATCCCGGGCGGCGCTGACCTCCCCGGCGCCCCGGGCCAGGGGGCTGCGCCAATAGGTTTCGAAGACCGCGGCCGCCTCGCGCGCCGGGGTGCCGGCCATGACGAGGTCGAGGTCGCGGAAGTTGAATTCCTCGGCGGCGTCGAAATAGGCATCGCCGATGTTGCGGCCGCCGGCGATCGCCAGGCAGCCATCGGCAATCCAGGCCTTGTTGTGCATCCTCCGGTTGAGGTGCCAGCCGCCGAGCAAGACCTCGAGGGCGAAGCCGAACCGGCCGAAGGCGGGCCAGCGGGTGCCGTTGAAGAGCCGCACCTCGATGCCGGGATGGCCGTCGAGGGCCGCCAGGACACGCTCGTGCCCGAGCGCGAAGACGTCGTCGAGCAGCATGCGCACCCGCACCCCGCGGTCGGCCGCCAGCAGCGCCTCCTGCGCCAGCAGCCGGCCGGTCAGGTCGCCGTGCCAGGCATAGTACTGGAGGTCGAGGCTGCGGCCGGCGGCGCGGGCGGAGGCGACCCGCAGGGCGAAGGCCTCGCGTCCCGAGACGACCAGGGCCGCCGCGGCCTCGGCGGCGCCGATCCCGGCCAGCGCCTGCGCCACCGTCGCGTCAAGGGCGGTGGCATCCGACGGCGGCCATGCGCCCTGGGGCGCGGCCGAGGCTTCGCCCGGGGCAACGACGGTCTCCGGCATCACCGGCGACAGCGACTGGCCATGGCCCATGTCCCCTCCCGCACGCCGCCTGATCCTTGCTGCAGCCTCAACGGTCGGGACGCGTCCGGGTTTGGCCGTGTCGCCGCCCGCTCAGGCCGCCTTGGCCTGCATCGGAGCGGCCGCCTCCAGCCCCGGCATGGCGAGCCTGATCCTCGCCTTGAGCGGCAGGTGATCCGAGGCGACCCGGGCCAGCGGGCTGTGATGCGCCTCGATGGTGAGGACGCGCGCCCGCGGGCAGCCCAGGATGCGGTCGAGCGAGAGCAGGGGCCGCCGCGAGGGAAAGCTCGCCGGCGTCTGGCCCACCGGGCCGAACAGGGGCTCGAAGGCGCGCAGGCCGGAACGGCGGGCGTCGCCCCGCCACTCGTTCAGGTCGCCCATCATCAGCGTCGGCAGGTCGGAGCCCGCCGCCAGGGCCGCCAGCACCGCCTCGACCTGGCGGGTGCGGCAGCGGCGGAGCAGGCCGAAATGGGCGGCGATGACCTGCAGCGGCGCGCCCGACCCGGGCAGGACCAACTCGGCGATGACGGCCCCGCGCGGTTCCGCACCCGGCAGGGCGAGGCGCCGGAAGCGGCAGATCGTGCCGGGGCGGACCAACAGGGCATTGCCATGCCAGCCGAGCCCATCGGGGATCTGCGAGACCGGGACCGGTACCAGCCCGGCACGCTGCTCGAGGGTGCGGACATCCAGCAGCCCGGTGCGGCGGCCGAAGCGGCGGTCCGCCTCCTGCAGGGCAACGACGTCGGCATCCAGCTCCGCGATGACGGAGGCGACGCGGCAGGGGTCGAACTTCCCGTCGGTGCCAACGCATTTGTGGACATTGTAGGAGGCGACCCGCAGGTCGATCGAGGGTGATGCGGGCGGTACCGCCTCGAGGCCCCGGCCGATGGCACCATGGGCTGCGGCGCGGCGGTCGATGCCATGCAGGTGACGGCCAGCGACGGCGTGGGAAACGGGCTGGCCCAGGCTCGACAGGCGCGACAGCTTCAACGGGCAAATCCTTGAGTTGCGGCAAGGTACCACTGATCCGGGCAAACAGGTGGCGTGGCAAGGCGGAAATCCAAGCCATGGGCCTCCGCGTGGCGATCCGTGCTGCCATGCAACCGCCCGTTCAGGTGCGGCGACCACCCCCTCGCCAAGCGCGGGATGCCGGCGGGCATCCGGCAAGCCGGGCGCAGCCAGGACCCTGGCTGCGCCCGGCCAGCGGACCGATCGACCTCAGGCGAGGTCGAAGCGATCGAGGTTCATCACCCGGGTCCAGGCCGCGACGAAATCACGCACGAACTTCCCCTGCGCATCGTCGCTGCCATAGACCTCGGAGACGGCGCGCAGCTGGGTATTGGCGCCGAAGACCAGATCGACGCGGGTTGCCGTCCACCGCGGCGCGCCGGTCGTGCGGTCGCGGCCCTCGTAGATGCCCTCGGTCTCCGGCGCCTTGGTCCAGCTCGTTCCCATGTCGAGCAGGTTGACGAAGAAGTCGTTCGTCAGCTGCCCCGGCCGCCTGGTGAGGACGCCTTCCACGACCTGGCCGTGGTTGGCGCCGAGGACCCGCAGGCCGCCCAGCAGCACCGTCATCTCCGGGGCCGTCAGCTTCAGCTGCTGCGCCCGGTCGAGCAGCAGTTCCTCGGGCGGGCTGCTGTAGTGCGCCTTGAGGTAATTGCGGAACCCGTCGGCGACCGGCTCGAGCACCTCGAAGGACTCCGCATCGGTCTGCTCCGCCGAGGCATCGGTGCGCCCGGGCGCGAAGGGCACCTCCACCGCCTGCCCGGCCTGCTGCGCCGCCTGCTCGACGGCGGCGCAGCCGCCGAGCACGATCAGGTCGGCGAGCGAGACCCGCTTGCCGCCGGCGGCCGAGCCGTTGAACTCGCGCTGGATGCCCTCGAGCTTCGCCAGCACCGCCGCCAGCCTGGCCGGCTCGTTCACTTCCCAGTCCCGCTGCGGCGCCAGGCGGATGCGCGCCCCGTTGGCCCCGCCGCGCTTGTCGGAGCCGCGGAAGGTCGAGGCCGAGGCCCAGGCGGTCGAGACCAGCTGCGCGGTGGTGAGTCCGGCGGCGAGGATCTTGGCCTTGAGCGCCGCGATGTCGGCGGCATCGACCAGCGGATGGGTCACCGGCGGGACCGGGTCCTGCCAGATCAGCTCCTCGGCCGGCACTTCCGGTCCGAGGTAGCGCAGCTTCGGCCCCATGTCGCGATGGGTCAGCTTGAACCAGGCCCGGGCGAAGGCATCCGCGAACTGGTCGGGATTCTCGTGGAAGCGCTTCGAGATCGGCGCGTAGATGGGATCCATCCGCAGCGCCAGGTCCGTCGTCAGCATCATCGGCGCATGCCGCACGGCGGGGTCGTGCGCGTCCGGCACGGTGTCCTTCGCCGCCGGGTCGGTCGGCGTCCACTGCCAGGCGCCGGCCGGGCTCTTGGTCAGCTCCCATTCGTAGCGGAACATGGTGTCGAAGTAGCCGTTGTCCCATTGGGTCGGGGTCGGCTTCCAGGCCCCCTCCAGGCCGCTGGTGATGGCGTGCAGGCTGTGGCCCTGGCCGAAGCTGTTCTTCCAGCCGAGGCCCATCTCCTCGATCTCGGCGCCCTCGGGCTCACGGCCGACATGGCTGACCTCGCCGGCGCCGTGGCATTTGCCGAAGGTGTGGCCGCCGGCGATGAGGGCCACGGTCTCCTCGTCGTTCATCGCCATGCGGGCGAAGGTCTCGCGGATATCGCGGGCGGAGGCGAGCGGGTCCGGCTTGCCGTTCGGCCCCTCCGGGTTCACGTAGATCAGCCCCATCTGGACCGCGGCCAGCGGCTTGGCCAGGTCGCGTTCCCCGGTGTAGCGCTTGTCGCCCAGCCAGGTGTCCTCCTCGCCCCAGAAGATGTCCTCGCCCGGCTCCCAGTGGTCGACGCGGCCGCCGCCGAAGCCGAATGGCTTGAGGCCCATGGACTCGATCGCGCAATTGCCCGCGAAGATGATGAGGTCGCCCCAGGAGATGCTGCTGCCGTACTTCTTCTTCACCGGCCAGAGCAGCCGCACCGCCTTGTCGAGGTTGCCGTTGTCCGGCCAGCTGTTCAGCGGCGCGAAGCGCAGCGTGCCGGCGCCGGCGCCGCCGCGGCCGTCGCCGGTGCGATAGGTGCCGGCGCTGTGCCAGGCCATGCGGATGAAGAGCGGCCCGTAGTGGCCGTAGTCCGCCGGCCACCAGTCCTGCGATGTCTTCATCAGTGCGAAGAGGTCCTGGCGCAGGGCGTTCAGGTCGAGTTTCTTGAACGCCTCCGGGTAGCTGTAGCCCTTGCCCAGTGGATTGATCTCGGGCGGGTTCTGATGAAGAATCTTGAGGTTCAACGCATTCGGCCACCAGTCGCGGTTCGACCGGCCGCCGAAGCTCGTGTGCCGTGCCCCGCCGTGCATGACGGGGCACTGGCCGCTGCTGGTGCTGCTGTTGCCGTCCATGATGTCCTCCGGTGCTGATTGCTTTCCCCGCGGACCGAGCCCCGGCCGCGGTTGCCTCGCCGCTGCTTCGCTCCGTGCCCGGCGCGAGACAGGAATACCGGGTGGCGCCCGATGCTGGCCCGTCGCCCCGGCCAATCCCGGCGGGGCGCGTCACCGTCTGCAGGCGTTCTCCGGTCCGCCGTGCCTCCTTCGTTGCCTGGCGTGGCACGACGCTACCGGCATCCCCACGGTAAAAGGAAGCAAAGGCTTCCAACCTTTTTGATAGGCTCCGTCTATCATGGCAGTGACACTGACCCGATGAACCTGCGCGACCTCAGATACCTGCTGGCGGTCGCCGAGCATGAGCATGTCGGCCGCGCCGCCGAGGCCTGCGGCATCAGCCAGCCGACGCTCTCGGTCCAGCTGCGCAAGCTGGAGGAGCTGCTCGGCGTCGCCCTGTTCGAGCGCGGCAGCAAGAAGGTGGTGCCGACCGCCGCCTGCGAAGCACTGATCGGCCATGTCCGCACCGCGGTGGCCGAGGCGGATGCGATCCTCGCCGTGGCCCGCGGCCTGCACGACCCCATGGCGGGGCGCTTCCGGCTCGGCATCATCCCGACGCTGGCGCCCTATCTGCTGCCGCTGGTCTTCGGCCCGCTGCGCGATGCCCTCCCGGCGCTGGAGCTGGAACCCTGGGAGGACCAGACGACCGTGCTGCTCAAGCGGCTGCGGGCGCATGAGCTGGATGCGGCCCTGCTGGCCTCCGAGGTCGACGGGCCGGACCTGGCGAGCCAGCCGCTCTTCGCCGAGCCCTTCCTGGCGGCGCTGCCGCCCGACCATCCGCTGGCCGGGCAGGCGGTGGTGGCCGAGGCCGAGCTGGCGCCGGATATCCTGGTGCTGGCGGACGGGCACTGCCTGCGCGACCAGGCGCTCGAGGCCTGCGGGCGCAGCGGGGCGCTGGGCCATACGCTGCGGGCCGCCAGCCTCTCGACCCTGCTCAACATGGTGGCCGCCGGCTACGGCACGACGCTGCTGCCCGCCCTGGCCGCCGGCGCGGCGCAGGACGCGGGCATCGTGCTGCGGCCGCTGGCCACCAATGCGGGGCGGACCGTGCGGATCGCCTGGCGCACCAGCTTCCCCCGGCGCCTGGCCCTGGATGCGGTGGGCGGGGTCATCGCCACGCGGCTGCGCGGCTTCGCGGCCGGGGCGGCCACGGGGATGGTCTAGCGGGCCTGATGGGTCGCCGCCGCCGTCGCCGCCGCTACTCGGACCGCACGCCGGAGGCCAGGACGATCTGGCGCCAATTCTCCGAATCCTCGCGCATCAGGGCGAGCATCGCCTCGGGCGAGGTCCAGGCCGCTTCCGCGCCCTGGCTGGCCAGCTCCCTCCGCACCCCGGGCGCCTCGCTCGCGTCCTTCAGCGCGGCCGAGAGCCGGGCGGCGATGGGCGGCGGCAGCCCGCGCGGCGCCACGGCGCAGTACCAGTTCTCCGCCAGGAGCTTCGGGAAGCCGACCTCGCCGGTGGTGGGCACCTCCGGCAGCGCCGGGCTGCGCTGGCGCGCCGCCAGCGCGAGGGGCGTCATCGCGCCGGCGCGGATATGCGGCAGCAGCGGCGGCAGATCGGCGAAGAGCAGCTGGATCTGCCCGGCGATCAGGTCGGTCACCGCCGGCGCGGCGCCGCGATAGGGCACGACCTCCACCGCCGCCCCGGTCTGCGCCCGGAACAGCAAGGCCGTCAGGTGGCTGATGCCGGCGGCGCCGGCCGTGCCGATGTTGAGCCTCCCCGGCTGGCGCCGTGCCAGGTCCAGCAGCGCCGGCATGGTCGTCACGCCGAGGCCGGGATGCGCGACCAGCGCTTCCGGCACGCGGGTGACGACCGATAGCGGCGTCACCTCCTCCGGCACGCGATAGGGCATCCTCGGCTGGGTATGCGGCAGGATGGTGAGCGAGCCGCCGTCGATGATGCCGAAGACATAGCCGTCGGCCGGGGACTTCACCACGAAATCGGTGCCGCTGACGCCCGAGCCGCCGGCCCGGTTCTCGACCAAGACGGTCTGCCCCAGGATAGGTCCCAGCGCCTGGGCGTAGAGGCGGGCGATGATGTCGTTCGGCCCGCCGGGCGGATAGGGCACGACGGCGCGGACCGGCCGGTTCGGCCAGGCCCCACCGTCCTGGGCGGCTGCCCCTGCCGGCGCAAGGGCGGCCGTGGCGAGCAGGCGGCGGCGCCCGAGCAGCAGGTCGATGGAGCGCATGGTGTTTCCCGGACCGGTGTCGCTCCCGCATGATGCGGCCGGTCAGGGCGCCGTGCCAAGCGGTGCCGCCGTCAAAGGCCGACGGCGCGTGCCGCCGCCTCGACCAGGTCCTTGTCGGCGGCGCCGAAGACGGTGCGGGCGAAGCGCGCCGCGCCACGGCTGGACATCCCCTCGGCCCGCGCCAGCAAGGATACCGCCACCGCCTCGGCCGTCACCCCCAGCAGGGCGGCCAGGGCCTTGACCTCGGCGAGCCCGGCCGCCGCTTCCAGCTGCACCAGGACCTCGGGCGGCACGTTGCCCTGCAACCGGCCTTGCCGCAGCGCCTCCATGTTGCCGGTCCAGTCCACCTGGTCGAGGCTGCCCCGCAGGTTTCCCGGTGCGGCTGCGGTCGCCGTAATCGGCACCCCCCGGCTGGCCCCGGACCGGGCGCGGCTGGACAGGCGCCCGAATGCCCCGGCACCGCGCGGCGGTGGCGGGAAGCCCGGATCCCGCCGGCCCGCCTCGGCACTGCCGGACTGGACCATGCGCGGCGGCCGGCCGGAGCGGGGCGCGGGCGAGGCGGTGGCGTCGGGCGGCAGAGCCATCCCGGCCGCGGCACGGGCGGAGGCCGGCATGGCGGCCACCACCGGACCCGCATAGCAGGCGGCGTCCATCGGCATGAGCGGGTCCGGGCCGGCCAGGGGTCCCAGGGACATGAGTGGCACCTTGCGCTGTGCCGGGATGCCCTGCTGCGCCTCGCCCGCCGCATCCACCAGGACCATCGAGGTCAGGTGGCAGACCACCCCCTCGGCCTCCGCCAGGGCCACGGCCTCCGCCGCCCCCAGGCGCGGCAGCGCCAGCCAGGCGGCATAGGCGGCGATCGCCCGCCCCTCCCCCGCCTCGGCCCCGGTCTCGGCGGGAGCGGCCGGCGTAGCCGCAGGCTCCCAGCGGGCGGTGGCCCGCATGCCGCCCGTCAGGGCTGCGGCGCTCTCAGGCGCCTGGCCGGCGGCGATCCCCGGCTGGTGCAGCCGGGCGCCGCGCAGGGAGGCGATGGCCCGCTGCAGCACCTCGGCGAGGTCGAGGCCGGAGGAGACGAAGATCTCCCCGCCGGTCAGCGCCGCCAGGTGCCCGACATTCGCCTCGAGGCTGTCCTCGCCGACCAGCACCACGGTGAAGCGGGCGCCGCGCCGGGCCAGGCCATGCACGTCGAGGGCGTGGCTTTGGCCGTCGGTCACCAGCAACACATCCGCTGCCCCCTGCCCGGCGAGCGCGGCCTCGATCGCCTCTCCCGTCTCGGTCCCGCCGGTGGGCGGCCGCAGCCGCGCGACCAGCGCGCCCACGGCGGCGGCGCCGACCCCGAGGCCCAGATGCCGCGGCCGGCTGTTGAACTCCCAGACATCCAGCCGGTCGGCGGGGCGCAGGCCGGCAGCGATGTCCGCCAGGCCATGCAGGGCCACCGCGTGCTTGGAGGGCATGCGGGCCCGGCTCCCATGGCCGCCGGCCGCGGCCTCGTCCATCGAGCCGGAGTTGTCCAGCAGCAGGAGGGCGTCGAGCACGGCTTCGCCCGCCGGCGCCGGCTCGATCGCCAGGGTCACGGCGCGCCCGTCGGCCGCCAGGCCATGCAGCAGGCGCGGGGCCGCGCCCGTCACCCGGATGGCGATGGGGGCATTGAGGGTGACGCGGGCCCTGCCCTCCACCAGTCGGCCGCCCTCAAGGGAGGCGAGGCCGCTGTCGCAGCGCACCTCGAGATCCGCCTCCAGCAGGATGGGCGCATGCATCAGGTCGTCGCTGTCCGGCAGCGGGCTGCGGCCATAGACATCGCCGACTGTGGTCGGGATGACCAGCCGGGCGCCGCCGCCGGCCGCGGCCAGCGGAATGGCCCAGGTGCCCAGGACGGCGACCTCCTGGCCCGGCGGGACGTGGCCGACGCTGATCATGTGCACCCCGCGCAGCACCTCCTCATGCAGCACCGCGGTGCGGCCGTCATCGATCGCCGCCTCGTAGGTCGCGCGGGCCGCCGACCTGCGCTGGGTGGCGGCGACGACCCGCCGCTCGCCGATCCGCGCCGACATGCCGACCAGCGCCGCCTGGACCGGCACCGGGAAGGTCATGGTGGCCTCGATGGAGTGGTCCTCGTCGTTGCGGAAGCACCGCTCCGCCGTCACCAGCGCCAGGTTGCCGAGGAAGCGGACGGCGAAGCGGGTGGCGGCCAGGGGGATGGGCCGCTGGGTGCCGGCCAGCACGGCGAGGTGGCGGAAGCGGCCCAGCGGGTCTTGGATGGGGGTGGCGCTAGCCGGCATCGGGGGGTTCCTTGGTGGGATGCTGGAGGAAGGCGCGGAGCGCGGCCTCGGCGCGGTCGCCGATGGCGCGGGGGTGGGTATCGGCGGCGAGCAGCGCCGGGGTGATCACCAGCGTGACGCCGGGCGCCAGCGGGATCCGCTCGGCATCCCGCGCCTGGGCCTCGGCCTCGAGCAGGATCCGGATCTGCGCCGGCTTGTAGTCCTGCCGCAACCGCTGGTAGCGGCGAATCGCCTCGACATGGCTCTCCCGGTACTCCGGCCTGGCACGGCTGCCGTCCGGATTGGGGATGAAGCCCTCGGCGATCAGGTAGCGGATCTGCCGGGGTGTCTCCCCCACCACCTCCGCCAGCTCAATGATGTTCACGAAAGCCTCTATCGACATTCTTTCTTGTCGATAGATGCCCCCTGGCTCGGGACCACGCAAGCCATTTCGACATGTTTTTTTGTCAGTAATCCGAGAGGGTGATCTCGGGCTCGGTCCGGTGCCGGGAGTTCGGCAGGATGCCGCGAGCAGCCCCCGGTCGGGCGGCGCGGATCGACGCGGAGCGACACTCCGCCCTGAATCGTCGGTGCGATACTGAACCTCAGGGCCCGGCCGTGCGCTGTCTCCCGATAGGCAAGGATCTCCGCATGAAGCCCATTCTCGTCATGACCCTATGCGCCGTGCTCGGCACCGCGGCAGCCCCTGCTTCGGCGCAGGACATGCAGGACACCATCGGCCGCATCCTGCAGGGTTTCCAGGGAGGGCAGAGCCAGCAGCAGGATCAGCGTGGCGGCGCCCAGCGCCGGGGCGACGAGCGGCGGCCGGTCTATGACGACCGCTCGGATCCGCGGGATCGCATGCGCATGCTCGACGAAGCGGACCGGCGGCTGGATGCGCAGCAGCGGCAGCTCGACGAGGACCGGCGCCGGATCGAGGCGGAGCGGCGCAGCCTGTCGCGGCAGTGACGCGGGGTGGCCCGGGGCGGCGCAATCCGCAGCGTCGCCAACGGGCGCGCAATAGATGAGTGATTACAATGCAATAAGTCCGGTATACGGTCGAACGTGACCCTAGGTTAAAACTAGGGTTTGATTGTGAGTGGCCAGCATTTTTCGCGCCGCCAAGGTGGCTTCCCCGACCACGGCGCGGACCGATGGACGGCACAGCGTGACTGGGCCGAACCGGAACATGGTTTCTATGCGTTCTGCACAGACATTCACCAGGCCGCCACTGAAGCCGATGCCGACCGCCTCTTTGCCTGGTTCATCCGGATTTGCCTCCTGGCGCAGACCCGGAAGATCGAGTTTGCGTTGGTTGGCGAGGAGGCGGAGCGCGGCGGCTTGGCGTCCAAGGCCGATTGGTTGCTCCGCTGGCAGATTTAGTCTGCGAGGTCTCGCCGCTCCGATATCAAAATAAATGAGGATCGAGCTGCTCCTACCGGGCCGGGCTTGGTAGTTTAGGCTGACGCGTGGAGGGGCGCGCCCTGCCGGCCTTCAGGCAAACGAACCCCAGAGTGCGACGGCGGCCAGAATGATTGCTAAGCCGATGGCGCCGTAGAGCCGGTACGGACGAGACGCGTCGAGGGTGCTGGTGGGAACGAGGGGAGAAACAGGCCCCTCACGCTCAGCCTTGCGGACAGCGGCGATCATCTCTGGTGACGGCGGTTCGCCTGCAGCTTCGTCATCAGTGCCGAGCGACGCCATCGAGGGGTCCAGTACCGCCACCTTGTCGCCCGTGGCGCCACTGACAATGTCCTGCCGGAGCTGAGCAACGGTCGATCGCGGGCCACTCGGTGCTGGCACCCTTGGCCTCGGCTCCAACTCGGTCGGATCATCGTGGCGTGGCATATCATCGTGGCCGGTCATTCGATGTCCTGTGGTATGGAGAGGGACATGGAACGCCGAGACCTCGTCGGCAGCGGCAAAGAAAGGCGATGTGGTATCGAGTTGCCGCACCCTTGCCGCCGGTGCCCAGGCAGCAGCTTCACGACCCAAACCTGGACCGGCGATGTGACCGCCCGCGGCGTGCCATAGAGCAGCTGCTTACCGGATGGTCGTCGAGGACCATGCTGTAGGCGTGGTCGCCTGGCAGGCCATTCGATCCGGATGTCGCGGCAGATAAAGGTCGAGCCACCCATGGAGCTGGGACTGGCTGTTCCCGCCAAGATGCGGACCGACTATGACTTCAACTCTTTCCGTTACCGGATGGTGTGCGTTGAGGCGTACCCTGGATTCGGATCGCGCCCGTGCCCGGCATCGCCGCTGTCAGGCCGTCCGGGTAATGCGGAGGAGGACGAGCCACCTTGCCTGAGCGGCGCCAATGTTCCTGCCCCAGGCGGCTACAAGACCCTGCTGCAAATCCTTGCCGGCCTATGGCCCTAAGCGCTTGATTTTACTCGATAAACGCCTGATGGCGTCCCCAACGGGATTCGAACCCGTGTTACCAACGTGAAAGGCTGGTGTCCTAGGCCTCTAGACGATGGGGACCAAGGCAGGGCGCTGGCTGGTGGATCGCCCGCCGGCCCGGTGCGACCGGACTACCAGGCTAAGCACTCGGACAGCGCCGGGCGGTGACTACACCGGCCGGGTGGCCTCGTCTAGCCACCCGCGGCAGGGTAATTTACCACGCCATGCAGGCCATGGCATTTCAACCAAAGGGATTTTAGTAAGGGCACAGCTCCCCCCCCACGGCGTAGATTCGGCCGCCGCCTGATCGCGGTTGCGCCAGCCGGGACGCGATCGCGCGAGCAAGGGTTCCGCGAAGCCGCCCGGGCCGCTAGGCCAGGGTCATGCACCGACGCAACCTCCTCCTGGGCGCCGCCGCGCCGCTGATCCTTGCTCGGCCCGGCCTCGCCAGCGCGAGCCGGCCCGCGCCCCCTGCCCCGCGCCGCCTGGTGCTGCGGCATGCGGCAACCGGGGCGCGCTTCACCGGCATCTATCACAACGGCCTTTCGGTCGATCCGGGAGCCCTGGCGGAGATCTCGGCGGTGCTGGCGGACAGTCGCACCGGCACGGTGCAGGGCTTCGACCCCAGCGTCCTCGACATCCTGTGGGAAACCGGGCAGCGCGCCCGCGCACGGGGGGAATTCCTGGTCGTCTCCGGCTTCCGCACGCCGGAGACCAACGCGGCGGTCTGCGGCGCGGGCAACAGCCAGCATCTGCGCGCCGGCGCCCTCGATGTCTGCGTCAGCGCCGCGCAGCTGGCCAGCTTCGGCGAGGCGGCGCTGGGCCTGCGGCGCGGCGGAGTCGGCGTCTATGCGGCGAAGAGCTTCATCCACCTCGACAGCGGCCCGGTCCGGCGCTGGGGCGACGTGCCGGGCGGCAGCAGCGGGAGTAGCGGTACGCCGACCCCGGTCGTGCCCGACCGGCTGAGCCGCATCGCCGATGCCTGGGCCTCCGCCCGGCTACCCTGAACCGGGCGGCGCAGGCTCAGCGCCGGTAGTAGCGGCGCGGCGGCGGGGCGTAGTAGCGCGGGCGGGGCGCCACGTAGCGCCGGCCGTAGGCTCGCGGCGGCGGGGCATAGCGGCGGCGGTACTGCGGACGTGGCGGTGCCGCATAGGGCCGGCGATACTGCACCGGCACCAGCAGGCGGCCGGCGGTCCCGGTGACGGTGGTGCCGCCGGTGGCGACCCCGGCCGCAGCGGCCTTGCCGGTCGGGGACATCGCCATCGGCCCGGCCAGCAGGGCGAGGGTCAGCAGGGAAAGCTTCAAGATCCGGCGCATCATCCATCCTTCGGCTGCGTGGCGACAACGCGCGGCGAGGGCGAAAGAGCCGGCCGCGCCGCCCATCTTTTCGCCGGCGGCGGGAATCAGGCCGGGGCAGCATCCACCACGTGCAGGCAGGCGCTCACCTGGTCGTTCCAGCGTTCCGCCCGCAACTGGCCGCAGAGGTGCAGCGGGGCGGCGTTGCGGGCCAGCAACGCCTCGGCCAGGGGGCCTTCCTTGGCGCGGAAGCAGATGGCCTTGAGCCTGCCGCCGGCCTCGCCTTCAACGAAGGCGCGGATGGTGTTGCCCTCCTTGCCGATCCGGTCGGCCCGGACCACCCGGGCGCGCGGCAGGACGAAGACCGGCTCCTCGTTGCCGGCACCGAAGGGCGCCAGCCGCCCGACCTGCTCCGCCAGGGCCGATGTCGCGGCCGGGACCGCCATGGTCCCCTCCACCACCAAATCGGCGGCGCCGGGTAGGCCATTGGCATCGGCCAGGCGTTCGTTGAGGAAGCCATGCAGTTCCTCCTGCCTCGCGGCCAGGAAGCTGAAGCCGGCGGCCATGGCATGGCCGCCGCCGGTCTGCAGCATCCCCGCCTGACGGGCGGCAATGATGGCGGCCCCCAGGTCGACGCCGGGCACCGATCGGCCGGAGCCCTTGGCCAGCCCGGCGGCGAGGCCGGCGACGCAGGCCGGCCGGTTGAAGCGCTCCTTGAGCCGACCGGCGACGATGCCGACCACGCCGGGATGCCAGCCCTCCCCGACCACCAGCAGCACCGGCTGGCCGGCCGCCACCTGGGCCTCGGCCGTGGCGAAGGCGGCGCCGAGGACCTCCGCCTCCACGTCCTGGCGGCGCCGGTTCACTTGGTCGAGCCGCTCGGCCATGGCGCGGGCCTCGACCGGGTCGTCGCAGAGCAGCAGCCGGAGGCCGAGGTCGGCCTCGTCGATCCGGCCGGAGGCATTGATGCGCGGGCCGAGGACGAAGCCGAGGGAATGCGCGGTCGGCTGGTCCCGCACCAGCCCGACGTCGAGCAGGGCGGCGACGCCGGCATGACCACGCCGGGCCATCACCTTCAGCCCCTGGGTCACCAGGGCCCGGTTGACCCCGGTGAGCGGCATGACGTCGCAGACGGTCGCCAGCGCCACCAGGTCCAGCAGGTCGAGCGGCGACGGTTCCGCCTTGCCGGCGAAATGGCCGGCGCGGCGCAGCGTGCGGTGCAGCGCCACCACCGCCAGGAAGGCGACCGCGGCGGCGCAGAGGTGCCTAAGGCCGGAGGTGCAGTCCAGCCGGTTGGGGTTCACCGCCGCGGCGACCCGCGGCACCGGGCCCTCGGCCTTGTGGTGATCCAGCACCACCACATCCGCCTGCCCGACGGCGGCGGCCAGCGCCTCATGCGCCGCGATGCCGCAGTCGACGCAGACGATCAGCGTGGCGCCGCGCGCGCAGAGAGCGCGGATGGCGGCCGGGTTTGGGCCGTAGCCCTCCTTGAGCCGGTCCGGGACGTAATGGGTTACGGTGCAGCCCAGCCGCCGCAGCGCCCGCACCATCAGCGCCCCGGAGCAGGCGCCGTCGACGTCGTAGTCGCCGAAGACCGCGATGGTCTCCTGCTCCCGCACCGCCCGCGCCAGGCGGTCGGCGGCGACATCCATGTCGACCAGCAGGGAGGGGTCGGGCAGCAGGGCGCGCAGCGTCGGGTCGAGGAAGTCGGCCACCGCCTCCAGCCCGATGCCGCGGGCCGCGAGCAGGCGCCCGACCAGCTCGGGCAGCTCGGCCCGCTGGGCGATGGCGAGGCCCAGCCGGGCCTCGCTCTCGCGCCAGATCCAGCGCCGGCCGGTCAGGCTCCGGCCGACGCCGAGGACGGCTTCCGGCAGCGCCTCAGCCAACGAAGGAGGCGGGCTTCCGCGCAAAATTGTGGTGCCCCTCGACGTAGCGCACCGTGCCGGACTTGCTGCGCATGACGATGGAATGGGTGATGGCGCCGGTCGCGGTGCGGCGGATGCCGCGCAGCATCGGACCGCCGGTCACGCCCGTGGCGGCGAACATCACGTCGCCCTGCGCCATGTCTGCGGTGGTGTAGATGCGGTTCGGGTCGGTCACGCCCATGTCGCGGGCGCGGGTGACCTGCTCGTCGTTCTCGAACAGCAGCCGGCCCTGCAGCTGGCCGCCAATGCAGCGCAGCGCGGCTGCGGCCAGCACGCCCTCGGGCGCGCCGCCGGAGCCGAGGTACATGTCGACGCCGGTCTCGGGCTCGCTGACCGCGATGACGCCGGCCACGTCGCCGTCGCCGATCAGCATGATGCGGGCGCCGGCGGCGCGGCAGGCCTTGATGATCGCCTTGTGCCGGTCACGGTCGAGGATGCAGATCATCAGGTCGTTGATCTCGCATTTCTTCGCCCGCGCCAGCTCGCGCAGGTTGGTCTCGACCGGGGCATCGAGGCTGACCACGCCCTCGGGCAGGCCGGGGCCGATGGCGATCTTGTCCATGTAGATGTCGGGCGCGTGCAGGAAGCCGCCGTGCTCGGCCAGCGCCAGGGTGGCGATGGCGTTCGGGCCGCCCTTGGCGGTGACCGAGGTGCCCTCGAGGGGATCCACGGCGATATCGACCAGTGGGCCGCCGAGGCCGATCTTCTCGCCGATGTAGAGCATCGGCGCCTCGTCCATCTCGCCCTCGCCGATCACGACGGTGCCGGTGATGGCGACGGTGTCGAAGGCCTTCCGCATGGCATCGACGGCGGCGCCGTCGGCGGCGTTCTTGTCGCCGCGGCCGATCCAGCGGGAGGCGGCGATGGCGGCGGCTTCCGTCACCCGCACCAGCTCCAGCGCCAGGTTGCGGTCGACGACCTTGCCGTATTGGGTTTCGGTCTCTGGCATGATCTGCTCCCTGGAGCTGCGACGTGGGTTACAAGGTCTCGATGCGGATGAGCGCCGGCTTTTCCAGCACCGCGCCCAACGCGCCGATACGCACAAGGGCGGCACGCATGGCGGCTTCCTCGCAATCATGCGTGGTCAGCACCACCGGCACCGCCTCGCCGGGCGCCCGGCCGCGCTGCAGCATGGATTCGAGGCTGATCGACTGGTCGCGCAGGATGCCGGTGACGTCGGCGATGACGCCGGGACGGTCGAGCACCATCAGCCGCAGGTAATACGGGCCGACATGGCGGTCCATCGGCACCGAGGGCGCGGTGCCGAGCGCACCGCCGGCGGCGCCCCAGACCGGGGTATGGCGGTCGCGCGCGATGTCGATCAGGTCGGCGGCCACGGCGCTGGCGGTCGGCCCGGCCCCGGCCCCGCGGCCCTCCAGCATGACCCGGCCGACGAAATCGCCCTCCGCCACGACCGCGTTGAAGACGCCGTCCACCCGGGCGATGGGGGCGGCGGCCGGCACCATGCAGGGATGGACCCGGGCCGAGATGCCCGCCGCGGTCCGGCTGGCGATGCCGAGCAGCTTGATCCGGTAGCCCAGCTCGCCGGCCAGCGCGATGTCGAGCGCGGTGACCTCGCGGATGCCCTCGACATGCACGGCGCCGAAATCGACCGGCCGGCCGAAGGCGAGCGCGGCCAGGATGGCGAGCTTGTGCGCGGCATCGACGCCGTCGATGTCGAAGCTCGGGTCGGCCTCGGCATAGCCGAGCGCCTGGGCCTCGGCCAGCACCTCGGCGAATTCGCGCTTCTGCTCGCGCATCACCGTCAGGATGTAGTTGCAGGTGCCGTTGAGGATGCCGGCGACGCGGAGGATGTTGTTGGCGGCCAGGCCCTCGCGCAGCGCCTTGATGGCGGGGATGCCGCCGGCGACCGCGGCCTCGAAGGCCAGCGGCAGGCCACGGGTCTCGGCCTGTTCGGCGATGGCGGCGCCGTGGACCGCCAGCAGCGCCTTGTTGGCGGTGACCACCGGCTTGCCGGCGGCAATCGCCGCTTCCACCAGGGCGCGGGCCGGGCCGTCGCTGCCGCCGATGAGCTCCACCACCACTTCGGTGCCGGGGTCGGTCGCCAGGGCGACCGGGTCGTCGTACCAGCGGACCGCCTCGAGCGGCACGCCGCGGTCCCGCCCGCGGTCGCGGGCGGAGACGGCGCCCACGACGATCGGCCGGCCGGCGCGGGCGGCGACGATATCGGCATTGGCCGCCAGCAGCTTGAGGAGGCCGACGCCGACCGTGCCCAGGCCGGCGACCGCGATGGAGAGGGGCTTGCTCATGCGCCGCTCAGCTCCTTCTCGACCTCGACCGGGGCGTCGCTGCCCTGCAGCGCGGGACCGGCATTGTCGCCCTGGAGGAAGCTGCGGATGCCGCGCAGCGCCTGGCGGATGCGCTGGTTGTTCTCGACCAGGGCGATCCGGACATGGCCGTCGCCATGCTCGCCGAAGCCGAGGCCGGGGGCGACCGCGACCTTCGCCCGGGCCAGCAGCAGCTTGCTGAACTCGACGCTGCCGAGGTGGCGGAATTTCTCCGGGATCGGCGCCCAGAGGAACATCGAGCCTTCTGGCGAGGGCGCCTCCCAGCCGGCGGCATGGAGGCCCTTCACCAGCAGGTCGCGGCGTTCGCGGTAGAGGGTCCGCATCTCGGCGACGGTGTCCTGGGGGCCGTTCAGCGCCGCGGCGGCGGCGATCTGGATCGGGGCGAAGGCGCCGTAGTCGAGGTAGGACTTCACCCGGGTCAGGGCGCCGATCAGCCGCTCGTTGCCCGCGGCGAAGCCCATGCGCCAGCCCGGCATGTTGTAGGTCTTGGACAGCGAGGTGAACTCGACCGTCACGTCCTTCGCGCCGGGCACCTCCAGCACCGAGGGCGGCGGCGTGGTGCCGAAGTACAGCTCGGCATAGGCGAGGTCGCTCAGGATGAACAGCTCGTGCCGGCGGCAGAGCGCGACCAGGTCGCGGTAGAACTCGATACTGGCGATATGCGCCGTCGGGTTCGAGGGGAAGTTGACGATGACCGCGGTGGGCTTGGGCACCGAATGCCGCACGGCGCGGTCGATGGCGGCGAGCATCTCGTCGTCCGGGGTGCAGGGCAGGCTGCGGACCGAGGCGCCGGCGATGATGAAGCCGAATTGGTGGATGGGGTAGCTCGGGTTGGGCACCAGGATGGTATCGCCCGGGCTGCTGATGGCGGTGGCCAGGTTGGCCAGGCCCTCCTTGGAACCCAGCGTCGCCACGACCTCGGTCTCCGGGTTCAGCTTCACCCCGAAGCGCCGGTCGTAGTAGCCGGCCAGGGCGCGGCGCAGGCCGGGGATGCCCTTCGACATGGAATAGCGATGGGTGCGCGGGTCCTGCACCGCCTCGATCAGCTTGGCGACGATATGCGGCGGCGTCGGGCTGTCGGGGTTGCCCATGCCGAGGTCCACGATGTCCTCCGCGGCTGCGCGTGCCTTGGCCTTGGCGGCGTTCACTTCCGCGAAGACATAGGGCGGCAGGCGGCGGATGCGGTGGAATTCCTCGGTCATCGACTTGGTCCGATCGGGTTGCCCCGGGCCAGAAGCCTGCCCGGTGCGCCGGTATAGCGGAGCAGGCCGCGGGGGGCGAGGCTAAGGTCGGGGTGCGGGCGGCGGACCCAGCAGGTCGGGCGGCGGCGCGGCCGGGGCGAAGTCCGGCATGGCGGGCGGCGGGGCGGGCTCGGGCGCGGCGGCGGCGCCGCTGCCGCGCTGGCCCGGGGCGGGGTCGCCCGGACCGGTCCAGGGAATCGCCGGGGCGGAGGTGAGCGCCGCCCGGGGC